>JALWPV010000043.1 GCA_027080775.1 Acidilobaceae archaeon | reverse complement strand
GCTTGTGTGGGAGGCGTTGCGGGGGAGGGTGTCTCGAGGGCTGCTCTTCTGGGGTGTGGTGTATGAGCTTGTCTACCTCGTGGTCTCTATTGTGGTGGGCCTCGTCCTCTACGAGTCCTCGAGGGCCTCCCCGGTCGAGTCCGTATCATTCATCAGGGAGCATGGAGCCCTGTATGCGGTAGCCAGTATCTGGCTGGCCAACACGGGCTCCTTCTTCCTGGGGGCTACCCTTGCGGTCCTGCACCCCGCCCTGGGGGCGCTCGCCGTCGCTTTCTCCTCCGCCTCCACGGGGGAGCTTCTGGCCTCGTGGCTCGCGGGCTACTCCGGGAAGGCACACCTGGCCTATGGAGTGGCCGAGAGCCAGGTGTACATACTCCTATGGCTCGGCGCCGTGGAGGCCTACTACATCCAGCTGGGCTGCGGGGACCTCCTGTGCAGGTGGGACTCTACCCTTAGGAGCACTGCCAGGCTCGTGGCCTACGCCTTCACGGCCTTCCTTGTCCTCGCGGCGGTGGAGGTGGCGGAGGTGAGGCTCCTCGGCTAGGTCAGTATTGATGAGGAGGCTCCTGGCAGGCCTGGGCACCGCTCTAGTGGCAGCGGCCTCCGCCTGGAACGCTGGCGGCCTACCCCTCGGGGGCCTGGCCCGGGCGGCGCTCAGCGCCGTGGGGGCAGTGATGCTCTACGCCTCGGTAGCCCTGGCCTCCGCCATCCACAGGTCCTACCCAGCCAGGCACGATAGCCCGGGGGACGTCGGGGAGCTGTACACGGAGGGCCCCTACAGGCTCTGCAGGCACCCATTCTACATGCTGGTAATGCTTGCCCAGGCGGCGATGGCCCTCACCCTGGCGAGCCCGGCGGGGCTTCTCGTCGCCGCCGCGCTCGTCCCGGCGTGGGTCGCCTTGGCTAGGGTTGAGGAGGGCGAGCTCATCGAGTACTGGGGCGAGAGATACCGGGAGTACATGAAGGAGACGCCCCTCCTATTCCCGAGCCTGAGGAGGATCCTGAGGAGGCCGTTTAGGTCGAGGAGCCATCCGGGGAACCAGGCCTGAGGGGCCTGGGAGCGGGGCCTCTCCGGGGCTCCTCGAGCGCTCCCCGGGGGCTGGCCGCAGTCTAGGCGCTTGATGAGTATGGCGGCTGGCTGGCCGCCGAAGGGCTTGTATTCATCGATGACCCCGTAGAGCTTGAAGCCCCTGCTCCCATAGAAGCGGAGCGTCCTCATGTAGGGCTCGTAGTCCATGCCGCCGTAGGTCTTGACCGCCAAGACATGCTTGCCCCTACTGCAAGCGTAGTCCTCGGCTGCCTCCAGCAGGAGGCTCCCCAGGCCCCTGCCCTGGAAGCCCCTCTCAACGGCTAGCCACGCTATCTCAACGCAACACTCCCTCACGTCGACCAGCACGAAGCCCCTCACAACGCCCCCCAGCCTCGCGGCGAAGCCCGTCATGGAGGCCGCGTCCCTCCCCGCCTCCACAGCGGCGTTTGGAGTGAACCACTCCGGGAGAGCCCTGAGTATCTCCGCCACCCTCCCGGCCTCGGAGGCCCTGAGGCGATCGACAACTGCACCCTCTCCCGCCACGAGCCTGCACCCGACTGAAACATGGGGCTAGCCAGCGACTCTTCCCTGGAACTAGAGCTATTAGAGGAACGGGTCTTCCTCTTACCCGCCTGAACACATAATCTACCTGACCCTGCGGCAGGTGAACCTGTTGAGCGGGCTCCGAGTCGGGGTTAGAGTTGGTAAGCGTGGCGTCATAGTAATCCCCAAGAGTATTAGGGTGAACGCCTGGGATAGTTGAGGGTGGCAGGATGGCCTTGAGGGCTAGGGATCTCTGGAGCGAGCTTAGGGAGCGAGGCAGGAGGTTCAACGTTGACGTTGACAGGGCCGAGAGGGAGTTGAACGAGGCCGAAGAGCGATGGCTGAGGAGGCTAGGGCAGTAGTGGTTGATACCTACGCAATCATGGCAGACCTCATGGGCCGGGCTTCCGAGAAGGCGCTTGATGTACTTGAGGCCGTCAGACTCAGTAAAACTAGATAGTCTATGAGCTGGCATGCCACTGGAGGAGGGGCCGATTACCCTTCGCAAGCGAAGAAGAACAGCTAGAGTTCGTCGAGACATACTTCATAGTTGAGCCACTTGAAGCTAACGTAGCGTTAGAGGCATCCGAGGTGAAGGTTCTGAGTGATAGGCTTCTCGCCTCTTCGGGAGATCCTAGTCTTAAGCGTAGAAGGCTCTCGGCGGCGGATGCTACAACGATAGCTCTGGCCAGGAGGCTTGGGGCACCCATTGTGACGGGCGATACCGACCTCTCCTATGTAGCGAGGAGGTTGAAGGTCGACGTCATCTGGTAGGGTTTAGGGGCTGGTCCCGGCGCGTCCAGACCTCTTTGGGTAATTATTTATTTCTATTATTTATTATGGTATTCTTTTTACTGACTAGTCAATATGAACGTTTGGTCAATATATTTTTAAACTTATATACTTAAAAACTGACGAAGTTAAATATTGTATTCAAGCAATCATTCATTTTTTAAATAAGTAGAATTGATAATATATAGATTTAAAAATCCTCCACTACTCCAAGCCCTCCCCCCTCGGGGAGCTGGAGGTGGCGGTAGCCCGGGAGAGGAGTAGGCTGGAGAGGCTGAGGGATCACCTGGACGAGTTCCTAGCAGTCTACGCTGGCATAGCCATAGCGGCGGGCCTAGTTAGCGGCTACTACGAGGCTGGGTGGGTGGCGCTCCACAAGCCCCTCATCAAGGAATTGGAGATGGCCGCTATAATGCTTATGATATTCCCGATGATGGTTATGCTTGACGTCGCCTACCTGGGTAAGGCGTTCAGGAACTGGAAGGCGCTAGCCATAACCCTCCTGATGAACTTCGGCTGGGGGCCCCTCTGGGCCATACTGCTCGGCCACATGTTCCTCGACAACCCCCTACTGAGGCTGGGACTCTTCATAGCGTGGCTTGTGCCATGCTCCTCGATGAGCGTCGGCTACGTTGGCCTCATGCTCGGCAACATAGAGCTGGCCACTGCGCTGGTGGTCGTCTCGTTCCTCGTGGCCGTGCCCCTCATACCCTTGTACCTTAAGTTCTACGGCTCCGCCTACCACGTCAGCGTGCCTACAATGGTGCTCGTCAAGACGATACTCCTGGTCATAATAGCGCCGCTCGTAGTGGGGGTCGCTACCCACGAGGCCCTTGTGAGGCGCCTGGGCGTGGAGAGGTTCAGGAGGATAAGCCCAGCGTTCCCCACCACCACAATGCTGGGCATGTTCATGATAATATTCGAGATATTCTTCGGCAGCTCCAAGATGATCATAACCCACCTGAACTCGGTGCTAGGGGTCTTCTACTCCGCCATGGTCTTCGGCACGGTCTCATTGGCGTTCATGACGTTCTTCCTCAAGGCGGTGGGCTTCAACTATAGGGACGCCATGGCCACCCTGTTCCCGAGCATAGGCAAGAACGAGGGGACCGCCATAGCAATCGCCGCGACGGCCTTCTCGCCCCTTGTGGCGATAGCCCCGGCGACCCTCCCAGTGTTCCAGGTGGTCTTCCTGCTGACATACATCAAGCTGAGGCCTAGGATAATGAGGCTCTACGGCGAGAGCCCGGAGAGGCTCATGATCGTCGAGAAGAGAGTAGTCGCGAGGAAGGTCGCCACGCCAGGAGCTGTAGGCGGCGAGTAACGGGGGGTGGCAGGGGCTTGGTGAGGCTCCTAGTGCCGGTGGACTTCTCCCCCGGCTCGAGATGCGCGGTGGAGAGGGGCTTCAGGCTGCTGCCGAGGGTCGAGAGGGCGGTCTTCGCCTATGTCCTACCACTCGGGATGAAGGAGCTGGAGGACTTCCTGGAGCCCGGCGCCCTCGAGGAGGCCAAGCGCAGGGCCGACGAGAAGATGAGGGAGTTCCTAGCGAGCCTGAGCGTCGAGGCCGACGAGATCGACTATATAATAGCGGAGGGCGACCCGGCTAGCGTGCTACTAGAGCTTGCGAACAGTGGCGACTACGACGCCGTCCTCATACCCCACAAGGGTCACTCCTACCTCGTAGACGTGCTAATCGGGAGCGTCACATTGAAGCTAGTAGCGAAATCGACGATCCCAGTCATAGTTGTTAGGAAGCCCGAGAAGTGCTAGCGCCCCCTCCTCCCTAGCCGGATCCCTATGTTAGGGTATCGCCCTAGGGGGTTCGCGCCGCGGGTCCTCGGCGCTTTACATCGAGCTCCGTAATATATTATTAGCGCCTATAAGGACCACTCCTTAGAGGGTGGGGGCCTCGCCCTACGCTCTTGTTAACGGGGTCAGGCTCTACTATGAGGTCATGGGCTCCGGCGAGCCTCTCGTGCTCATCATGGGGCTCGGAGCTGACTCCGGCTGGTGGCCTCCCCGCTTCCTAGAGGCCCTTCAGAGGGACTTCATGGTTGTGGTGTTCGATAACCGGGGGGCCGGTAGGAGCGATAAGCCCGACGTCGAGTATAGTATTGAGGGCATGGCGCTCGACACTATAGGCCTCATGGACCACTTAGGCCTGGAGAGGGCGAGCGTGCTCGGCGTCTCGATGGGGGGCATGATAGCGCAGGAGATGGCGATAAGCCACCCGGAGAGGGTTAGGAAGCTAGTCCTAGTCACGACTGGGCCCGGCGGCCCCTGCAGCGTGCCCCCGAGGCCCGAGGCGCTCGAGCAGCTCCTCCTAGACAGGTCCACGACGCCCCCGGAGGTCATCGCTGAGAAGACCATTGAGACCCTCTTCCCCAGGGAGTGGCTCGAGGCCCACAGGGGCGAGGTAGAGGCCATAGCCAGGAGGGTCCTCGAGAACCCCATGCCAGGCCACGCCTATAGGAGGCAGCTAGAGGCAGTCATGAAGTTCGAGTCCTGCAGCGGGCTCCACCTGATCAGGGCTCCAACGCTAGTCGTGGGTGGGGGCCGCGATATCGTATTGCCCGTGGAGAACTCGAAGGTGCTGGCCGAGAGGATCCCCAACGCCAGGCTGGTGGTTTATAGTGACGCTGGCCACGGCCTCGTGCTCCAGAAGCAGGACGAGCTGGCCGGGCTCGTCAGGGGCTTCCTCAAGGAGGACCCCTGACAGCGGCCCCCTGGGGGGCTAGTGGGTGGTGTGGAGGTAGCGCCTGGCCCTCCTATACCTCGCCGGGCCTAGTATGGCTTTCACCGCGGCGTCGAGCCTTGCCCCCCGGGCCGCCTCGCGGGCCCTGAGGATCCTGGAGGCGGCTTTGGGGCCTATCCCGGGCACCCTGACTAGCTCGCTCCAGCCAGCGGTTGAGGGGTCTACGGGGTACCACTCGGGGTGGAGCCTGGCGATGACGTCTTTGAGGGTCTCCCCGGGGCTCCTGGGCCTCGGGAGCATGCCCCGGTCGTCTAGGGCGTCTAGTATCCAGCGTGGATCGTAGCCGTAGTCCCTCATGAGGGCCACGGCCTCGCTGAGGAGCCTCGCCCTCCACGCGGGGGTGGGGGGCCTCCTCCTGGCGAGGGGCGTGCCCGGCACGGGGGTGTAGGGGCTGTAGTAGATCACGCCCACCCCCTCGCCTAGGAGCCTCGCCGCCAGGGTAACGTGCTCCTCATCAGTCTCGCCCGCCGCCCCGAGGACCAGCTGTGTGGAGACCCTCCTGGGGTCGCGGGCCTCCCGGGCTGCGTAGAGCAGGGGGCCGAGGAGGTCGAGGCTCCAGCTCCCCTTGCTAGGGGCTATCTCCGCTAGCCCGCTGGGGCTGGGGGCCTCGAGGTTCACCCCGACCCTATCAGCGACCCCGAGGGCCTCGCGGACTAGCCACTTTGGGGTGCCGGGCATGAGCCTGAGGGCTATGTAGCCCCTGAAGCCCAGCTCCCTGACCCTCCGGGCCTCCTCGACCATGTCCCCCGCCACCCTCTCGGGGTCGCCGTAGAGGCCGCTCGAGAGGAAGAGGCCCCCAACGAGGCCCATCTGCCACGCAGCCGTGAAGGCCCTGGCGAGCTTGCCCGGGGGCCACCTCTCCCTGGGGACCCTGCAGTACCTCGAGAACGGGCAGTAACGGCAGTCCATCATGCAGGCGCTACTGAGGAGAACCTTCATCAAGGGCCCCCCACTGCTCCGGTAGACGGGGACCTCCTCCACCTCCAAGCCCCCAGCCCCCTCCACGAGGACTCGGTAGCGCCCCCACCTCCAAGCCCTAACCCCGGCCACAGCCAAGAGGAGAGCCCCCAGTGGGATCCTCCCTCCGGGTAGGACATAGGTGGCAGTACCTACCCAGGCTACCCGGGAGGGCCCCCGGCGAACCCTGAAGCGGAGAACCGTACCCTAGGGGCTAGGCCGCGTGGGTGAGCGCTTTCCGAGAGCAGGCACCATCCCAGGATCGATGAATGAAATATTACAAACTTCAGAGCTATCGCTAGGGCTGTAGGCTCCGAAGGCCCCGGGATGTATTAAGCAAAGTCTCCGGCGCAAACCATGAATTGGAAACGGGTTCCAAGGATGATAATCACGCCTACAGGAAAGGCTTATTGCCTCGACCCCTAACCATACGCTCGGGGTTAGAATATGTCTAAGGTTATACGTGTGAAGTACGAGAATGGAGTCCTCAAACCCCTCGAGCCTTTGGACTTAGAGGAGGGGGAGGTTCTGCTGGTATCTATTAAGAAGCCGGTAAGAGAACTCTTCGGGGTTCTCAAGAAAAGGAACCCCCGAGTCAGGCCTGAGGATGTTGAGAGGGTTCTAGAGGAGGTAGAGATTGAAGGTCCTCTATGACTCCAATGTACTAATAAAGTATCTAGCTGGAGACGAGAAGGCAAGGGCCCTAGTAGAGAAGGTGATTAACGGCGAGTGGAGTGGGTATATAACAGGGACAATAGCCGGTGAGGTTATCTACGTTTATCTGAGACTTGCATTAGATGTCTCCCGCTATAAGCTCAAAGAGCTAATTGCTAAGCAGGATGAGAAGGTTAAGAACCTTCTAGAGGAAGATGTAAGGCCTCTGCTCTTGCTCTTCAACCTGATAACACCGGAGACCAGCGTCGAGGAGCTCTTAAGCCTAGTAGAAAGCTATGGACTGCTACCTAACGATGCGTTAATAGCGGTAGCTGCGCTCAAACACGGCATAAGCACAATTGCTACTTTCGATGAGGACTTCAGACGAGTACCATGGCTCAAAGTAGTTCCATAAACTCTCAGAGAGATTATCATGCAGGATTATCATCTACGTGGCCAGAGCCACCACATTCTTGGTTGAAAACAGGAGCCACACTCCCACTCTAGAGAAAGAGGAAGACTTATATAGGGGGTATTTAATTGGCGGGCCCGCCGGGATTTCCAGCCCGGGGCCACAGGCTCCGAAGACCCGAGACTTATTAACAAAGTTTCCAATGGAAACCATGAAATGGAAACACACTTCATAAAGGGTTATCCCTTTGGATATCATTGCTGATAATCTGGAAACACTCAGCTTGAGAAAAAGGGCTAATTGCCCTGACATACGTAGTATCCAGGCGGGAGCTAGGATTGTCCAAAGTTATACGTGTAAGGTACGAGAAGGGTGTGCTTAAGCCATTGGAGCCTCTCGACCTTCGAGAGGGCGAGGAGAGAATAGCAGTGCTTGTCCCGGTCGGTGAAGAGAGGAAGAAGATTTTGCAAAGGTACCGTGGCATACTAGGTAAAGCCTCTGAGGAGGAGATAGAGGAGCTACTAGCTGAAGCAGAGTGGGAGCCCCTATGAGGGAATATGTCTTTGTAGATTCTAACGTCTTCATCCAGCTACTCTACGAGGGCGCTCGTGCTTCTGAAGCTGAAGAACTCCTAGATAAATATCCCCTCTTAATGACGAGTATTGGTGTCGTTGACGAAGTTCTCCATTTCATTATAAGAAGAGAGGCGATGAACAGGTATAGTATAAAGAGAGCCTATGACCTAAGGAGACTCATTAGAAGCAAAGGCATATCCTTCGCAAAGGAAAGCCTAGGCAAGTTTGTCTCACTACTAAGAGAGCTATATGTGAAAGTAGTAGCAGATATTAGGGCGCAGCCAAGTCAAATAGTTAACACAATGGATAATTATAGACTAGCACCCAGAGACGCAATCATAGCTCTAACGTGTAAACACTACGGCATAAACGCCATTCTCACATTTGACGAAGACTTTAAACGAATACCATGGCTAAAAGTTATGCCTTAAAATTCCAGGGGCGAGTAGGGATTATATCACGTGATTATCAAGGCTGAAGAGTCCTCAGCCATGGTCTGGGATTTTCCAGGTTTAACTAATCCCTCACCCGGGGTTAGCGACGGCTTGTTATGTTTTGTGGCGGGCCCGCCGGGTTTCCAGCCCGGGGCCACAGGCTCCGAAGACCCGAGACTTATAAACCAAGTTTCCAGCGGAAACCATAATTTGGGAACGCTCTCCACAAACGATTATCCATACAGAATATCAGGGAGGATAATCTGGAAACATCTCTGCAGGAAAAGGCTAATTGGCTCGTGAAGCTATACATGATATGGGTGCAAGGGGTTGTCTAAGATAATTAGGGTAAGATATGAGAGGGGGGCATTTAGGCCTATTGATTACGTTGAGTTTAGCGAGGGAGAGGAGTTCGAGATAGTTGTGGTAAAGAGGACTTTTAGGGGGTTTCGGGAGGAGGCTGGCAAGTACAGGTTCAAGGTTGACCGAGACGTGGTTGAGGAGTTTGCAGAGGAGAGGAGGTAGCCAATGAATTGAGACCCATTCATGCCGTCGTGGTAGACACTAGTGTCTTTGCCGACTACTACCTATTCTTCCCGGGGAATCCGGAGAGGCATAGGAGGGCAAGAGGGGTTCTCGACAGGCTATCCGACCTTGGCCTACCGGTTTACGAGCCCTTCCTGTTCGAGGTGGAGCTCCGTGCAGTACTTGTGAGGAGAATTGACCCTAAGAACGTTCTAGACATTTTAAATATAGTACTCGGACACATCAATGTGATAGATGAGAAACTCATTCATGATAAGGCGGCAGAAATAGCATTGCTTACTGGCTGTAGAGCAGTCGACGCTTATTATATAGCGGCAGCTAAGCATGTAGACGCGATATTGATAAGTAATGACAGAAAAATGAGAGATAACGCTGCAAAATCCGGCGCCGAAGCCTACTACTTATTGAGCAATAAAGATTACAATACATTAATAAGCAGATTATCGTAATAATCAATTAAGTAATTTAAATTAAATACAATAACCTATTTGGTCATCATAAAATCATCATCTTTTACTCTACGTAAAGATGTGGCGGGCCCGCCGGGTTTCCAGCCCGGGGCCACAGGCTCCGAAGGCCTGGGGGTCCCCTGGTGGCGCTAGAGTAGGTGGGCGAGTCTGACGGGGGCGTGGAGGCTCTTGAGGGGTGTTACGTGGTATGTGGATCTGGGTGGGAGTCTGGCGCTGGCCTGGGCGGCCTTGAGGACCTCGTCTGGCGTGAAGGGCTCGGGTTCCACGGTGATGCTCCAGGCACGGGGGAGCCTTGGGGCCTGCCCTGCCAGTTTCTCGAGGGCCCTGTACGCCGAGGGCTTTGAGGCCCTCAGTTCCAGGGTCTCGCTCCCAGCCCGTAGGATTAGCCTTGAGGGGCCGGGGTCGAGGAGCGGCTCGAGCCTCCGCGCCGCCGAGTCGAGTGATTCCCCCGCGTTGGTGGCGGGGGCCCGGAGGATCCTCCTCGGCGCCCTTATGCCTTCGACCTCCCTGCCGTAGGCCGCTAGGACTACGGGGGCGTAGCGTGCGCCTAGGAGCCTTAGGGCCTCGAGCCTGTGGTGCCCATCTATCACGGTGAGGCTCCCCTCCTCCACTATGATCGGCCTTAGGATAGCGCCCCTCGAGGCTATGCTCCGCGCAACCCTTAGCAGCCGGGTGGGCTCGACCATCTCGTGGGGCTGTAGCTCGCTGATCCTAAGGATGGCAAGCCTGACCTCGGGGACGACAGGCTGGGAGCCGGGGCCTGGCTGGCCCCGCAGCCAGGCCCGGGGCCTCAGGGGGAACCCAAGGGGCGCCTCGACGAGCTCAGCCAACACAATACGGGCGACACCCCGGAGGCCCTGTGGGGTGGTAGGGGCCTATAAGACCAGGGTATGGAGGGTCTATGCAGTGCCTGCTAGGAGTTCTCGAAGGCTCCTCTTGAGCTCTCGGAGGCTCCTGGGGGGCCCTGCGGCTCTCTTTAGTAGGGGTTCGAGGCTTAGGTCATCCGCCACTATTATGTAGCCCCTGGCTAGGGCCTGCCTCCACGCCGGCTTCTCGAGGGCCCGCCTGAGCTCTCTGGGGGTCATTGGGATCGCCTCGAAGCCGGGTGGGAGCAGGTCTAGTAGGGGGTCGTAGCGGTCTAGGACCCGGAGGCCCTCGAAGGCGGGGCTCACTATGATCACGTCGACGTCGCTCCAGAGGTTGAAGTCCCCCCGCGCGTAGCTGCCGTGGAGCACGAGCGTCACGGGGCCCAGCCTAGCCCTCAGCCTCCCGGCTAGCTCCTCCACCCTGCTTAGTACGCGGAGCCACTCCTCGACCCTACTCCTCGGGACACGCACCCCTGAGGCACCCCTCAACCTCTCCCAGGATGGCCTCGGCGCACTCTATGGATTCGAGGGCGTCCCTCTCAGTGTAGCTCTCGTAGGGGGCCGCCTCGCCGGGCCAGGCGTCGGGGTAGCGGGGCGGTATGTACATCTTGTTGAGGAGCGCCACGCAGCCGTGCAGCCCCTCGAGGCCCCCGCAGAGGGCTAGGGCCCTCTTCCAGAGGGCTAGGAGGTCGTGGCCGAACGACTCGAGCCCCGAGGCCCTCAGCAGCGCCTTAAGGGCGTACTCGGCCGCCTGGTGGGCCTTGAAGCAGGCCCAGCTATAGTAGCCGCCCTCGAGGTCCAGCCTGGCTGACTCGAGGGTGTAGCTGGCCTGCCTGAGCCAGCGGCGGGCCTCGGGGCAATCCAGCAACCCACGCCCCCGCCCGGGTGGGGGTGGGGCAGGGCTAATAGTGGAGCCCGGCGGGGCTGTAGGGGTGGGAGTGCTGCCGGCTTGACTAGGCGCTCCAGGAGGCCCCGCGGGAGGAGCTCCTCGCACCCCAGGACGCTGAGGGTCTGGGAGGCCCTGGTCCTCGCCGCCATCGTTGCCGCCGCTGTCGGCTTGCCCCTCTACCGCGTGGGGGTCGAGAGGGGCGCCGCGAGGGGTTTCTCGAGCGCCAGCGGCTTGTATGGGCCCTGTAGCGTGTTGGTCGTGGACCAGCTCTCCGAGGACTACCCCAACCCGGGGCTCATAGAGCATATAGTCGGCGTCTTCCACAGGCTGAACTGCACCGTCACAGTGATCCCCGGGCCCAGGTTCACCCTGGAGGACTTCAGGCTCTTCCAGCTCTACGACGTGATCATATTCAGGGGCCACACGGGCTGGGCCAACATCTACAACCCCCAGACCGGCCAGCTGAGGGTGCTCGTCGGCTTCTTCACGGGCCAGAAGTACCGCAGCGACCTCTACGTCGACCTCCAGAGGAGGGGGCTTGTTGTTGAGGGGATACCCTTCAGCAGGCCCGTGGAGGAGCCGAATAAGACCTACATAGCCGTGACCCAAGAGTACATCAGAGAGTACGTACCCATAAAGAGGGGCTCAACCTTCATACTGGCAACATGCTTCGCAGGCTCCAAGCAGCTCGCGGGCGTGCTGCTCGAGAAGGGAGCCTCAACCGTGATAGGTTGGGACAAGAACGTGACCGTGACCAGGGCCGACCAGACCCTAGAGGAGCTGGTAGACTACTACGCCAAGTACCACTCCTGGACCCGGGCGGCCCGGGAGCTGCCCAGCGAGTACCGCTACGACCCCCAGACGGGGGCGAGGCTCATAGTCTACACGAGCAAGGGCTAGGCCTCCCCGGAGTCCTCCCCGGGGCCCTCTAAGGCAACGTCGATCAGGGCGGCCACCACCGCTATGACTAGGAAGTAGTACGCCACCTCGGCCATGCTATTGGCCAGGTCCTCCCTGCTCAAGGCGAGGGCGACCGCGGCCCCCACAAGCATGACCATGAATGCAACGGCCATCGCCACCGTGACTCTGCCAGCGAGCCTAGAGGCCAGGCCACCACCACGGCCAGCCCGGTCACCCAAGAGCGGGGACCCCAGCCCCCGGGTACGGGCTACTCACATAAAACAGGCCCTATGGCTCTCCGGGAGGCGTTTGAGTGCAGCATATGGTGGGGGAGCGGCTACTCCCTGCTCACCTTAGCTGAGACGTAGACCCCCACCGCTACGGCTGCACCTGCTACGAGGCCCACGACTAGGGCCGTGTGGCCCCCGGCGTGTGGGGCGCCCATCTCCGGGGCCTTGAGGGTGCCCCCGACGGCGTATGGGTTGGCCGCGTTTACCGGCGCGTGGCCCAGGCTCGCGGCGACCGCTAGGACTACGACGGCCGCTAGCAGCGCCCCTAAGAGTATGTTCCTCAAGGCTCGTACCCCCTACGGCCCGGTAGTGTAGTCGTGGGCTTCCCTATTTAAGCGTGACACCATCGTGCCAGCTACAGGCTAGTGGGGGTTGAGGCTGCGGGGATTACCCTCGAGGCTCGCCGCAGGCGCCCTTGGGGTCTACGCGCTCTACTATGCGAGCTACGGCCTCCTCCCGGGGCCCGTGGCCCGTGGGAGGGTCGTGGTGTACCTAGTCAACTCTAAGCCCCTCCTCGGCCTCCCCCAGCTTGACCTCATAGTGCTGGCCGGGCTCCTAGCCTACGCCGCCTCGAGGCGCCGGGGCGGGCCCGCCCTCCTGGGGCTGCTCCTGGCGTTCGCTGGCTACACCATCTACACTCTAACCATGAGGCCCTGGGCCCTAGCCCTCTACAGCCCCGCGGCCGCCCTGGGACTCGCGGCCTACAGGGGCCGGGGGCTGGGCTGGGTGGCCTCCTCCACGGCCCTCGCCGCCTCTCTTGTGGAAGCCCTCGGCCTCGCCGGGGGGCTCTCCTACTTCGCCCTCGGCCGCTGGGCGGGCCCGGCCTGGGCCCTCGTGGTCAGGGAGAGGCTCCTCTGGGCCGCCCTGACCTGGGTGCTCGCCCCCCTAGCGGTGATAGTGGGCCTCGCGGCCCTCGCAGCCATACTCCTGGGCAGGCCCGGGATCCACGAGTCCCTCAGGCGCCTCCTACTGGGGGGCCGGGCCCCGCCGGGCCGTGTGGGGCGACTGGGATCCCCTGGGGGCGAGTGTGGGTGGTGCCCCTGGAGCGTGGTTGCCTCCGCTGGCCTCGCCGCTTTCCTCGTTGCGCTCCCCCACCTGCCTACTGTGAACCCTGGGGGCGCCTGGGTCAGTGTTGACACTAGGTACTACATGGGCTTCCTCTCGCTGGCCCGCTCCCAAGGCCTCAGGGCGGGGCTCGAGGCGTACTCCGGGATGGCAAGGCCCGCCTACCTGGCCCTCCTCTACCTGGCGGCGGGGCTCGTCGACCCGAGGATCCTGGTCGACGTGATACACCCCATCGCGGCCCTCACGCTCCTAGCGGCTGCATCCTACGTGGCGGTCTCCAGGCTAGCGGGGCCCCGCGCCGGGGCCCTGGCGGCGCTCCTGGCGGCGTCGGGGAGGACCGCGGCCACCTTCATCATAGGGGGGTTCCAGGCCAATAGCATAGCACTCCCCCTCGCCCTCCTCATGCTAGCCGCGCCCCCTGGGAGCCTGGCTCTACCCGTGCTAGCAGCTCTCGTAGCCCTCGTGCACCCCTGGACCTACGTGATGTACGCCGCCGCCTACCCCCTCGCCCACCGCCGCAGCCTCAAGGAGCCGGGGAGGCTCGCCGCCCTCCTCGCCCTCCTCGTGGGCGCGCTGCTCCTAGCGGAGGCCGCCCAGAGGCTCGCCGCCCCGGGGGCCTCCGCCGTCGGGCCCGTCGCCTCCAGCCTAGAGCCCCTGGCCCTCAAGCCGGAGCCAGCGCCGCTCAACGTGTTCCACGCCCTGACCCTATGGACCTGGGGCAGCCAGGACCAGGCCCCACTCCTACTGGCTGGCCTCCTAGCCCCCCCGGGCCCCCTATGGGCGCCCCTCGCGGCCTCGTCGCCCCTCCTGCTCGCGTTACCGGCGATGCTCGCCCACAGGATCCTGCTCAACGCCCCCATCGAGCAGCTAGCAGCAATCCAGGCCGGGGAGAGCCGCGACCCCGCGATCAAGGCCTTCCTACTCCTAGCGGCCCTGGCAGGCTCGACCATAGCCCTAGCAGGCATAGCGAGTTTCGGATAGCCCCTGTGGGGATGGCGTGGGATCCCGCCGCTGGCCTCGTTGGCACTCGGGCTGGAGTGGTTTCTGCTATGGCTTCCTCGAGAGGATTATGAGTGTCTCCTCTTGTATCCCGTTCGGGTTGCTGTTGTTCCGCCTGCGGAACAGCTTCCTCGCCCTGATAGCGCTGACGCTCCGGCATAGCGGTGTGTAGCCCCGTGTGGATAGGTGCTCGGCTAGTATGGCGTGTATCGGCACCGGGATGCTGGCTATGGTTGCGGGGCCCACGAAGAGCGCTATGATGGGTGGGCCCAGCCTCGCTATCTCATCGAAGGCCCTGGCGAGGGCCCAGAAGTACCTCCTATACAAGGCTAGGAGCCTGGGGGCCCTCGACGCTATGTCCTCTTCCAGGCGCTCGAAGGTGGGGCTCTCTACCCTGTAGGGCTCTACGGGCCCGTAGGGTATCTCCTTGTTCCTCAGGGCCCTCACCTCCTTGTCGGAGTAGCCGAGCCAGTAGAGCTCGAGCTTCGTGCTCCTGGTGTACTCGTGCGCGGCCAGGTATGGGGGGCTGGTGAAGACGGCGTCGACGCCGGCGAGGCCCTGGGGCAGGGGCTCGCGTGCGAGGTCCAGCTCATCCAGGCGGGGGGCCGGGCCTCGGGGCCTTAGGCGCGTGTACTCACGCAGGGCCCTGACTATCCTCGAGACGCGCTCGCGGAGGCGGCCGACTATCAGGTCTTCTATGGCGCTGGGGGGCCTGCCGTGGAGGAGGGCCTCGAGTTTCTCCAGGCCCCGGCCCCTGTAGAGCTTGGGGATCTCGGGGTCGGCGTAGCTGAAGAGCCTTGAGACCCTGGCCAGCGCCACCTTGAGTATGCACACGTAGAGCTCGCGGTCGTCCCCTAGGCTGTGGATGTAGCCCCAGAGCCTCTCAAGGGCCTCTAGCACGACTGGTGGGTGCCAGTACTCGACGTTACCCCACCTAGGCCTCCACCCCGGCCCCCTGTAGGACTCGAGCCCGCGGAGGGCCCTGGCGAGAGCCTCCTCGTCCCTGCTGCTCAGGGTGCTGCTCGAGACCCTGGCTAGTAGCCGCGCGAAGGGGTTTATGTCGAACCCGACGCACTCGTGGCCCCAGAGCCTGGCCGCGGTGCAGGCGACCCCCGAGCCCACGAAGGGGTCGAGGACCCTACTAGCCCCCCCGAGCCAGCCCATGAAGCCGAGTGCTATCCTGTAGGGGAACCTAGCCGGGTAGTAGCCGACTGCCACGTGGACGCTCCTGACGATCTTCACCGTGTCGTCGCTCTGCTTCGGGAGCCTACAGTCTCTGATCAAGACGCCCACCAGCAGCCGCGCTGGGCGCCCCCGCTTCTTAGGGCGTCAAAGATCAGCCCCTCCACGCCGGAGGGCCCTCAGCGCCCGGAGGCGTGGCATAGCAGGTATGCCCCGGACCTGCTCACGAGGTGCTGCTGGACAGGGCTCGAGATCAGGGGGCAATCATCGCTCATAACGCACATCTCGCAGGCATCATAGCACAGCGGTAGCTTGGCTTTGACCAGCTGTGAGGCGTAGGCCTTAACCTCATCGACGTGGAGCCCCCTCTCCCGCGCGAGCATCTCTAGGAGGCGCACCGCGGTCTCGGGCGGCGGGTAGTAGGCCTCGCTCATAGCGCTTCCCGCCAGGTCGAAGGGGCCTAATAGGTACTCCGAGACTCTCCTCAGATCCGGAGGCGCCGCCTGGCTCGCTGCCTGGTAGCTCCTGGTGGAGCGCCTCCAAACGTCTATGCAGACCCCGTCGCCGTAGGGGCCCGCCGCGCGCAACAGCTCGCCGCAGAGGCCGTCTATGTCGTTGATGAAGCCCTGCTTCCCCACGGCGTGGTATAAGCCCTCCATGGCTGCTGCCACGCTCAAATCGCCTGTGAGAGAGGGTCCGGGCGAGACCAGGAGGGCCCCATCTATCAATAGCGCCGTCCCACGTGGCTGGCCTCTCACCTTCAGTAGGTTATGATCGTGCAGGTAGAGCCTCGCCAGTTCCCTCATGTAGAGGTCGGGCCTCGAGATCCCGAAGCTATCCGCCATCGCCTGCATCGCTATATGCGCCAGCCCGTGGGCCCCGGCTAGCACGGCGAAGGCCCCAACGTTGCTGGAGAGCCTATCGAGCAGGATGGACCGCCAGTGGCTACCACCTCCCCGCTTCCTGCCCCCATGCTTCCACGCGAAGGCAGCCGCCATCAGCCCCCAGGATAGTACGAGGAGACCCGTATCTCGTAGGGCCCTCCGCTTGCCCTGCACCTGCCGTGGAGAGCCTGCTATGCTTGAGAGAGCCCAGTACATCGTTGCCAGGAGTCTTATGGGGGTGAAGTTCATCCACGCGTGGACGTAGAGCGCCTCGGACGCCGTGCCTGCCCTACCCACGAGCAGGTCCGCCACAGGCTCGCCTATGACGGCTATCCTCCGGTAGCGGACCGCTGCGACCCTGCGGAAAACTCCGTCTAGGACATCCTTATCACTGAGAGCCTGACTCAGGAGCGGATACGCTACTAGTTCATTCACGAGAGCCTTGGCTACCAGCTTGGGATCAACGTGCACATCAAACGTTGAGTCCCGCTGACCGGTCCACCGGAATAGCTCTACACCACCCCCCTGTTCCTGCAGGATCCCCCTGAGGCCATCCACGAGATCCCTCCACACTTGGCCCTTGAAGCCGAGCCCCTCAATTCTATCTATCACCTTCTCCAATATTTCCCGTGGAACGACTATGCGGCCCGTGTATGCATCCTCTAGCTCGAAGATCCTCGAGGCCCTCAGCGGGCTTTCAGGGCCTAGGCTTCGGAGGATCTGGGCCCTCACGATTCTGCAGGCCCTCTCAGCGACGCTCTCAGTGCTGCCCCGCCTCTTGCCAAGCTCTAGGCGTAGTAGCGGGACCTCCTGGGCCCTCAGCGTTAGGGCTCTATTATGCCATCTCTGGCTGGGAGATGAGGACAGGAGGGCCGGTGAAGGTATGAAGTGCGTTTGGGGGTAGCCTGCCTTGGCGCCGCTTAGAAGGTCCCACGCCGAGGTGCCCGTGCTCGCGAATATGGTGCCAACTAGTAGCTCGAACACGGCTCCATAGCCTAGGCCCACATGCTCAGCTGGTGATATGGTTGCCACAACTGTAGCGGGGTAGAACTTGTTACCCCTCGCCTTGTAAGGGGGATACACAGGGTAACAGTAGAGAGAGTCGCTCTCTAGCTCCATAGTGCCCCCCATCTTCCCTGCCGGATCCTCCACAACTATCCTTACGTTCCGGGTACCACTGATTGACGCCAAGGAGGCGGGGCACCCGTTGGGTTCGCTGGAGTCGCTGGGTCCCGCCACGTAGAGGACTGCGATGTTGAAACCCTTATAGGCGGGCTTATTACCCTGCCTGCAGGAGCCCTTCACGAGCTCCGCTGTACCGGCGACCAGGTAGATTGTAGGCTCATCACCCGGCTCGCCATCGAAGATGACGGCAACTAGATGGCCCCTCATAGCGTATCCCGAGGAGTGCACGAAGGGGTCGCGGCACGACAACAAGCCCCTCGGAAGGCCTGATAGGGCTCCACCCGCAAGCTTGTAGAGCGCTCTCAGCGATGGGGCCATAATGAAATCCGGCGTCTCAACTGGAGCCTTGAAATGCTTCTTGATACCCACCTTCTTGAAGGTTATCTCGTGGTTGGATGCGTCTACGACTAGCTCCACGATGTAGGCTTGGTTCTCAACTGCACCGCCTGCTTTATCGTACATGTAGAAGGGGTACACTAGCCTGACGCTCCCACCCTTCCTTATGGGACGCATCGGGGGTATCTCGCGGATATCACCTAATACATCATCGAGCGGCATGATACCTCACCCCACCAGTATTACTCTACCCGCTAGGGACTCGAGATCGCCAGCGCCGGGCACCTCGAAGCCCCTCGGGTAGACGAGCCGCGAAACTATTTCATCCAAATCGTACTGCCCACCAAGGGCTTGAGCTATCGAGCGGGCAATGTGGGAGTATATGCTAGCGCGTAGCTTGGAGATCTCTCTTAGTAAATCCTCGAGTCTACGCTGGGCACTAGCCTGGAGGCTGCCGCTCACCAGCGCGTCGAGGATTAGTGTGTACGCATTCTCGGCTGCAGCGAGGATCACCGCGTGGTTAGTGCCGCTGCATGCCTTATGCATCGCGTCAAGGGCGCTGCTCAGCTCCCTATATTGGGCTCCCAGCGATCTCTTAGCGGAGTCTATTTTCTTCTTAAGGCTGGGGGAGCACCAGGATCCCACGGTTACGAGAGCACTCATCGCACGTGCCGCCCTGGTAGTCTCGCCTATGATGTCGAATCTTTTCCTGACAATATAGTCTGCCACGTCTCCGACACTCCGATCAACGTGGCCGTGGAACATAGTGCATCTAGTCTGGTTCATTGTTATGCATAGCCGTGCTAGGTAGTAGGGGTCGCCCTTCAGGCTTGGCGTGGGGGGCGATGCGATCTCGTTGAAGTAGCGGAAGGCGTGTACCTCCACCCTCTTGGATGACTCCCAGGCGTTCTGGCGTAGTATGACTACCCCGTGTGAGACCCTCATGGTCTCGGGGCGCCTGCCGCTCCTCCCGACCATCTGGAGGATCCTCCCCGGCTCTCGGGGCAGGATGTAGTGTATTGTTGCTACGATGCCGGGTATGTTGAGGCCCACCTCTAGGGTGCTAGTCGCCAGTATCACTAGGGGGTTCGCCTCCTCCAGGAGCCTGTCGGCGAGGTGCCTGTGGGCGCCTATGTAGTCGCCGTGGTGGGTGACCACTGGTATGAATCTAGTGAGGTCTAAGCCTAGCGCGCCGCCGAGGGCGCTCACCTCTCTATAGTAGTCCTCGAGGGCCTGACCGCTCTCCCAGGGCCTATGGTTCCGGGCTAGCGCTGCGTGTAGTAGCATGTGCTCCATCCACACATCACAGCTGAGGGGAGGCGGCGGTAGGGCTCTGTTAGCCTTGGATACTATGTGCTTGACCGCCTCCTCTAGGCGACGGCTCGGCCTGACGGTGCCCACTCTACATCTGAGTATGAAGGCGTGATCCTCAATGGAGGCGTAGGGTGCAAGAGCGTGGAACCTCTCGAAGTATTCGCTCCAGAGTATGCCTGCGATATCCTTTATCCCCTTCTGGGCTGCAAGCTTGCGTGTCCCATCAGCTATCTCCCCGTAGGCTTCTCTGCGGTCGCCCTGGGGTAGCTGGAGGGAGGCGCTGTTGGGCCTTAACTTCTCCACTAGCCTTCTCAGTTTCGAGTAGTGCTCGTCGAAGAGTCTTGTGAGTAGTACCCTATCGTATACGTCTCCTGATTCCAGGGTTATCCTCTCTGTCAGCTCTGAGGCCACGTCGCGGAGGCTACTCTTGTACTCTATGAACACTATCGCCTTGGCCTGAGCCCCGTTATCCCATCTGGCCCTGGCCGCTGCTAACGTGTGGAGCACGGAGACTATTGCCTCGTTGAGGGCTGTCATGGGCTTCTTGAGCAGGCTGGGGTATATGATCGTCCAGAGGGTGAGCTTCCAGCCGCCGGGTCCCCTCGAGGCTGTATCGTAGTAGTCGATGTACACGGTGTCCCTCGAGGGCTCCAGGCCTAGGAGCCCCCTGAAGGCTTCGAGTGCCTCGCTGCGGCTTGGCCCCTGCCTGACCTCGAGTGCGACAACGTTGAGCGGCGAGGCTCTTGGGTCGAGGAGCCTCCTCTCGAGTAGGGTGGCGCTTGATAGTATTATGCCGGGCCTCCTCCCAGCGACGTCGAGGGCGAGGGCGTATGTTTGAACCATTATGGACTGATTTCCGCCCATGACCATGTGTGCCTCGTCGAGCACCACGATACCGGCTTCGCGGAGGATCCTGCCGAGTGGCGTGGGGGTTCCCCTCAGGATGTCCAGGCTCTCCTTGAATAGCATGTCGTAATTCGTCACTACTATGTCAGCTACATCCCCAGGTTTTACCCTGAGAGGTGATCCTGAGGGGCCCCCGGGGATCTCAATTATTACATCATCCTTAACATCTATTAGCCATCTGGGTTGAGACTTGTAGGCGCGGGCCCTATTGTCGTAGTAGTGGGTTGCGTACGGCGAGCCCTCTCTGGCTGGTATAGTGATGCCCCTGATTGGCTCCGGCTTCCTGGGGAGCTCCACGCAGTCACTACCGTCTGGGGGGCACTTCTCGACGCCGCTGCTCCCGTCCCTGAGCCACAGGAATACCGTGTAGCGTGGCGGTAAGCCCCTCTTCTCTATGTTATCGTTCAGGAACGCCAGTATCCTAGCAATATCCTCCACTTGGTCCCTCGCTAGGGTCTTCCTGGGATAGGTTAGGACCACGCGGGTTTTCTCGCCCCTGCACTTGGCGGCGAGGATCTCGAGCAGCGCTATCACCGTGAAGGCGAGGGTCTTGCCAGCACCCGTGGGGGCTGTTAGGACGGCATCGAGGGGGTTGCCGCCCTGCTTACGCCTTTTGAAGTACTCGGATATGACTTGGTACTGGTAGGTGTTTAGCCTCTGGTACCCCGCCCTCTCCAGGGCATCCTCTAGGGCTGAGAGGAGGGCTTCACCCTCATCCTTGTTCGGGCACTGGCTGCGGAGCCACCGCCTAGCTTCCCCGGGTAGGCCGGGGGTCTGGGCCCCTGAGGGTAGGGGCTCTAACACTGCTGGCAGCGCTAGGAAGCCCACTGCCTCGTAACGGGATGGGAGTGGCGAGGCGTTAGCCGCTAGCCTCGCCAGCTCCCCGTGGTACGACTTAAAGTTGAAGCCGGCTATGTCGAGGTCACTATCCACGTTGCTCCTGATGTACTCATTGACTAGCCGGGCAGCCTCTCTGATGACGCCGTCACTCGACTGCCCGGCGTCCCGGCTGGCCTCCCGGTCTTGCTGGGGGTAGTGTATGACTATGTAGCCCATCCTTAATAGCTCGATGAAGGCCTCAGCGATCTCCTCTGGCGAGGCCCGCGTGACTCTTCCTCGGTCCTCGTGGTAGCGCTCTATGCCCCTCCTTATAGCCTGGAGTACCTCAGCCAGGCTTAGCCGCTGCTCTGGATCCTGGAGGCCGGTCCTGCGATGGGGCCTCGCTACTATCAGCCTGTTCCTGGTTGGGGCCGGCGCCAGGGTTACTAGAGAGGGAATGAGGCCTCTCATGGCGGCGAGGTCGGCGAGTACCACGTGCTGGTAAGCGTAGACAAGGGCATCCCAGCCCAGGCGCCGCTTGGTTCCTGGAACCGCCACCCAGTACCACCCCCCTATGAGCGGGGAACGGCGAGGCCCGCCGTGCAGGTGCCGCTGTGGAGGTGCTCGCAGTACCTGCACCAGGGCCCGGGCACTATGGCGTCATTGCTGAGGGCGTGGTGGATTGGTGCTGCGAGTAGGCTCTCTATTACATCGATTGAGTCCCCGGTTACATCCTCCACTCCCTCGGGACTGGCTACGAGTACCTGGAACTCCATGATCCCGCTCCTCGAGAGCGTGGCCAGATTCGCTTCTCTGTCGAGTTCCGCCTTGAGGGTAGCCCCTAGGTCGCGGTGCCTCGCGTCTATCTCGAGGATGACGCCCTGGCCTCTCATCGTGCAGCCTTTTGTGTAGCGGGTGCATAGGTATGCTGGGATAGCGTAGAGGGAGGCCTGGATCAAAGTCTGGGCGCTCATCGCCGCTTCCCTGCTGGACTTCGCCTCCACCACGACTAGGCCGTAGCGGCCCCGGGACTCCACCAGCGCGATTATATCAGGTCTCCCAGTGTAGGTTTTGCCTCCGAGCCTTAGGGTCACCGTGGCCTCGCTAGTCCGCACGCCAGCCGCCGCTACTAGCTTCCGCCCTGTGCTGGCTAAGCGCTTCTCCAGTCTACTGAGGGCCTCGCGTTTCACCTCGGAGTGCCTCCTATCCACGGCGCGTGAGAACTTGAGCCTCATCTTGGGGCATAGTGTCCCGGCTAGTAGTCCCGAGAGGCCCTTGAGCCCGGCCATCACTGGCCAGCCCCCGCCCTGAGGATCCTCTTGGTTATGAGGCTCTCGAGGTCTACGGCGCTGAACCACTGGAAGGCCCCCCACGCCTCGGGGGCATAGTTCGCGGCTGCTATAGCGTGGACGCGCTCGTTAACAGCGTAGTTCACTAGGTCGTCGACTACATCGCCTAGGCCCGTGGGGACGATTAGTGAGAGCGCCGGGTTGTCGCGTATGATACCCTGCACGTTGGCGTGCCACCTACTCACGCTGTCAAGCCTGTAGACGCTCTCCACCCTGCCGCTGCCCTGGAGCCTGCTGGCCTCAGCACGGAAGGAAGTGTAGAGATCAAGGTACTCGACTATGACCTGGGCTAGGCCTTCGAAGGCGCTGTAGTCCGGTATCCTACCGGACCACACCTCGATGGCCTGGGCTATGAGCCTCCCGAGATACGTCGCCAGGGCTGGATAATTGGCCCTGACGCCCCGGAGCTCCGGCATTATGACTCCCTTTGTCTCGTGGCCGTAGAGCACGGCACTGCTGTACATCCATCTGAAGGCGTATAGCGAGGCGAGGTAGCCGCGGTAGGCCGTCAGTATTCTGCTGGTAAACTCTGCGCGGAAGGCATCGTAGCAAACCGGGCACTCGCCGCGGAATGCCCAGAGGCTCCTTAGGCTCCCTATGGGTCCTGCCTTGTCCTTGCATCCACTACATTTCTTAGACGTGGTTTTAGCGACGAAATCCTGTATTGCCTCGTTCACAAACTCCAAGGCATAATCAACAAATTTGTGTGATCCGAGGAGGAGGCTGGTCCTATGGGCGTGCCTCATGATACTGCAGTACCCGGCGGTGCCCACCGTGACGCCTCCCATGCGGAATCTGGCCTCTGGCTTGTAGCCGCGGGCTGCCTCGACGCAGAGGAGTGCGGAGGCCACGAGCGTCAGCACTATGAATCCTTGGGGTGTCCCGGGTTCCACTCTCCCGAGGACCCCCCGGGCCTGGAGGGCCTCCTGGAGGGCGGTGTTGAGCCCCTCGAGGCTCCTGGCGATCTCTCTCCATACGCGGGGTTGGTGGTAGCTGAAGTTGACGGCGAAGACGGGGTAGACCTGTGGTAGGTAGGCGTGCTCCTCGTATAGGCCCGCCATGCTTTTGATGTATTCTGCTAGGAGCTCCTTTTTCCTCCTGCCGCTGGTACTCCTTCTCACGCTGAGTGAGCTGACTATCCTTGAGAGGTTCTCGGCTACCTCGCTTAGGATCCCGGCCGCCACCCCTAGGCACCCCCATGCATGCGGGGCTTGACCCTGCCCGCGAGCTCAGCTACTACATCCTTGTATCTCTCCTCCACGAACTGGTCGATTAGGCTTAGGCTATGGCTTCTCCCAGCTATCTTCTCGGCTATTATTATGAAGTCCTCGTCCCTGATCTGGTGCACGACCGTTATGGGTGGCCTCCTCGCCAGCCCCTTGAGGGCTGGCTTGAGCGATCTCAAGGCGTTATCGAAGGCGCTCTCGAGCCTGAGGTATAGGGTGCTGGGCGTCTCCTCGGGCACCAGCATCACTCCGATGACGTCGTGGTACCTGTCGTTCTTGCCCTGCCTCCTCGTCGTCTGGGGTGTTGTCGACTCTATCAGGCTCCTCATGTACCTCGCCAGCTGTGACGCCAGCTTCTCGGTGCTCTGGGTCTTCGAGGGCTTGCTCGCCGTTGCCCTCAGGACTAGGACGCCCGAGAGCATGCCCCCCTGGAGGGGGCATGAGACCACGGCTATGTAGTTGGAGTGGTAGCGGGCGCTGCGGGGCTCGGAGACGCAGGTCGTCCCTGCGGTGTCGCGCACTAGCTCCGCGTATAGGTCCCTCGCGAGTCCCTTGACGATTGCGTTGTAGTCCCTCGGGGTTAGCATCTTGTATGGGCTCAGGATGCTGCCCTTGTAGAGCTTGCGGTGGCCCGGGATCCTCTTTATCACGAGCTTCGAGTAGAACTTCCGTATGTCATCGTATCTGCTCCACTCCTCCGCGACCCTGTGGAGCGCTATGTCCAGCGCCTCCCTCACGTCGCTCTTCCCGCTTAGTAGCATATCCTCTATAAGCTCGTCCATGTAGTCGAAGGCTATGCGGGGGGCTATGGCCTCGAGGAAGGCCAGGCGCCTCGAGGCCTCCTCGCCGACGTAGTAGTCGCTCAACTGGGCAGCGTAGTCCTCCGCCGCCTCCACTATGCGGCGGTCCAGCTTTCCCTTGAGTGCCGCTATCCTCCTGAGAGCCTGCCTGGCGTAGTCCACATAGACGTCCCCGCGGTAGTAGGTCATAGCCGTGAGCTTCACCCTACCCATGAGGGCCGAGACGTCGATTCTCTCCCCGGTAGAGGGGCACGGGTATATGCTGGACTCGCCGGCGACCTCTATCACGCCCCTGAGCTCCTCTGATACGTATGGCCTCCCCTCCCTTATCCTCGCTATCATCTCGTCCCACTCCCCCCCTATGACCCTACTCTGGATGAGCATGACGAGCTTCACCCCCCACACGCCCTGGTCGTGGAGCTTCGACATCGCCACCAGGTTGCTGTAGACCACGTCGCCAGCCCTCAGGTGTAGCTCGGATAGGAAGCCCTCAACCTCATCTATGACGACGGCGATGTTAGCGCCTCTCAGCACGTCTTTCTGGGCCCTCCTCAGGAACTCCGCCAGCGCCTCCACTCCCACGCCCCTCCCCAGGCCCCCGGCTAGGCCGGTGTCATCCAGGAGAGCGGCTATCCCCTCGGCCTCCCCCCTGGTTAGGGTGGTATAGCACGAGGCGTCCCCCTCGGCCGTGCACCTCTCATACCTCCTCGAGGCATAGTTGAGGGCGCTTAGGAGGAGGCCGCCGCACATTATGTTCCTGGAATCCCTTGCGAGCCTATCGAAGTACTCATCCCTGCCCACGAGCTCCCTCGCACGCAGAACCACAACCCTGGTGCCGTCGACGGGGTGGACGCCGAGCCTGGAGTCGTGGTAGCTCTTGAGCGCTATGCCAAAGGTCTTCCCGCTACCGAAGGGGGCGTTAACCGCTACACCCTGAATCTCCCTCTCACCCAGAGAGCCCACGTAGTAGCCGGTCCTAACGATCAGGGGCTCAACCGAGGGCCTCTTCCTCAACGCCTCCCTACGCGCACCCCCCAAGAGAGACGCCACATCACCCATTCTCCCAGCCCCAACTACACTCCTCCTTTCCTACACTTTTAAGTTTTTCCCAGACTACCAATAACAACCAAAATCTCTCTTCCACCCGTTTTTCCCGGAAATACCTACACCTTCCAAGATACCCTCAAGTCCTTCCCAAAGCAGGGTAGGAGAGCCCACTAGCGCCCCCAACACGAGCGGCTACCAGCGACCCGCGGGTCCGCCCGACGCAAGGTGGGTACTCGGCTCCACAGCCCATGGGGGTCTCCATCGAGGAGCCAGGGCCAACGCCAACCGGGAGACGACCGAGAGTACCCCGGGGGGACTGACGAGGAGATACGGGCGCTGCCGTCCAGCCGGCTAGCTGCCGAGAGAGGAGTACGTGACCGCCCGCGCCCTGGCTAGCTGGCCATCGCGTCGGAGCCAGCTTGAGGGCCCAGCTGTTCAATCGTGCCCCGGCGGCTGGTTTCGTGTAGTGGGTATCATCGGGTCAGCCGTGTTTCCTAGTGAAATCCTCCTCGTATAATATGTTGGCTGTGTCTTCCCCCGCCTTCTCTAGGAATCTTATGAGACTCAGGTCTCTCGTCAGGAAGGTTAGCCCCCGCGTCTTCGATGTCGTATAGAGTAGGAGGTCTACGGCGTCTTTGAAGCCCCTCCTGCGTAGCTCCAGGGCCTTCATGTACCCCGCTGGTGTTGGGTGGGTTACCCTGAAGGCTTCTCTAATGGATGCTAGCCCGAGCCTCACCCTTCCCGGGTCGTAGTTGATCCTCGAGAGCTTGCCTAGTATCTCGAGTAGGTTGAAGGGCGTGTAGTAGACCTCGGCCCTCCCCAGCCTATAGAGCCTCTCGAGCGCTCTAAGTGCCTCCCCTACACCCTCTACATCCACCCCTACGATAGGTAGCAGGTACGTGGTGTCCAGCAGTATCCTAAGCCTGCCCTCCGAGGAGTTCATCTTGCATCTCCTCGGACTCCCTCTCAAGCTCTTCGAAGCTGGTCCTGGCGAACTTGGGGCCCCTCAACGCTAGCTCGAAGGGGTCGGGCACCACCTCCATGATCACCTTGTTACCCTTCACCCTCAGCCTCACGAATGTACCCTCCCTTATACCGGCAGCCTCGGCTATCCTCTTGGGTATGTAGAGCATATTCTTCCTGCCCACACGCGCCCTGGCAACCAGGCCCAACCAAATCCGCCCAGGAAGAGCCAAGCAGACCCAGACACCTAAAAACACTCCCTACCACAGGGGACCACATGGAAGCCCCGGGAGGTAAAGGGTGAAACCCGGGGAGGCCGGTCCCTTCCCGTCCCTGGCAGCGTGCGCCCACGCCGTTTACAGGAGAACCCGGAAGGAGAGCCCGGATGCGCATGACCGCTCGAAGAGGGTGAGAGGCCTGGACGCCAAGGCCCCTCGAATCCACTGAGGTCCTAGCGGGTATTAATTAGATTGTCTAGTTCCTGTATGAGCTTGCCGGGGTCGTCCTTGTAGCTATTTACAATCTTATGGATTCCACCCCTCGAGTCCCAGTTCAGCAGGCTTAGGAGGGCCTCTAGCACCCTATAGTTGCCGTGCTTTACGCTGTACTCCATGATTATGTGCTGTAATCCCTCTCCGCTGATCACCTGGCTGGAGATCCTGTACGCCAGCGTGTAGCTAGCGCCGTCCTCGATCAACGCGAGGTCTACTACTAGGCCCGTCAGGTTAGCGTAGAACCAGTAGTAGAGACTTGCCCGCCAGCTATCCTGTCTATCCTGTAACAGGAGCCTAGCAGTATAGACTAGGCCATCATACTCCCTCGCAACGTTACAGTAGAGACCGTAGCCCGCATGAGCCTCTCTCGCGTATTTACCGCCTAGGAGCCCGAGCAACGCCTTGTAGCTGGGATGAGGCACGCGCACTCCAAGCCTACTCTCCAGCACCTTAGCCATCCTCTCATACGAGACCAGCCACCCACGCAGCTCCCCCTCGAGATCATCAACACCCACCAGAGAGCCTACCTCGCTGCATACGGGAAGATAGGGCATGCCAGCAAGATACCCTGCAAGGGCGAGTGTCCCCCTATAATACCCCCTTCTCACCACCATATCATAAAAGCTAATAATATAATCATCGAACCCGGGGCTCCCGCCTTCGCCCGCAGACCCACCCGTGGGGCCCTGCTTGGTAACGCTAGTAATATCATTAATTACGTGATTATTGTTAACAGCAACAAATAGTTGTGAACCCATCATCAGCACCAGCGGAAGCAACACGAGGATGGGCGCACCAGCCGATCCGCGCATCCCCCTCACACTCGATACTAGGCTAAAGGGAGTAATACCTTATGGTAGTGAACCCCGAGATAGCGGATCATGCAGGATTAAGAGAACAAGCCTAACCCTCAGCACAAAAGGGTAACCTCCCCAAGAACGCGACACCCCACCCGACCCCTAGAATCGGGAGGCATAGAGAAGCACACTCAAGAGAAGCCCCTCGAGATTGAGGAGCGAGCGCTACGAGGCCGAGGGCCTGCGTTAGTGTTTGCTCCCGGGCTCCCGGGGCTTCTGTGGGTTCCCGGGCAGGCGTTTCCGGATCTCCTCGATTAGGTGGAGTGCGCTTCTCCACCTCTCCTCGAAGGTCTCGCGCGTCATGTGGCCCTCGTAGAAGTGCTCGTGCAGAGCGCTGCCCTTGTCTAGTAGCTCCAGGAAGAGCCCGCGTAGCTCGCCCTCCACGTTGCTCGCGATTACCTTCTCCATCTTGCCCCGGCTCCAGTGCACCACGGGCACGCCCTTCAAGGCCGCGTATAGCTTGACGAGCGCCGTTATGGCCCCCCAGAGCTTCTCGGCGGCCTGCCTAGTGTCGCCCCTCTCATAGTGGCGCTTAGCCTCCTCCAGGTACTTCTCGAGGATCCCGCGGTAGCGCTCCACCCTCTCCGAGGGATCGGCCCCCGCCATCCCGAGGTCCTCCAGGATATCCCCGCTATCCCAGCCTGTCGCCTCCGAGAGCTCCCTCAACCATGCCTCGTCTAGTTCGCTGAGGGGCTCCCCGCGCCTAGCCCTGGCAACAAGCCCCCTCAGCTCCGGCCACTCAGCCTCAATCTCCACCATGAAGCCTCCAACGGGGCCAACGGCGCCCGTGCCAGACTCCGCGGGCCCGGAGACCCTAAGCCCCACGGGCGCCAACGGGAATCCCACGACCAGGAATCGCCCGGGGCTCGGATGTCCCTGGTACTCGGGTAGCCTAGCCACGACGGCCTCATAGAGAATAGGAGCCCTGGTAGTACTGGCGACATGCCTACTACTAAACCTGGTGAGCCCACCCATCGCGAGCCCACTACTCTGCAGCCCTACCCTAGGCAGCGCCCTCTCTACCACCCTCTACCCCTCTCTCCTGCTCCCCGGCGACGTCCCTTATCTCCCCAAACTTCTCCTCATAACTCCTAACCATGCTACCCAGAGCCCTTAGAAGCCTCTTGGCAACAAGCGGCGGCAGGATTATCCGCGCATTGAGCTCCATCTCACCCCTAACACTAGTCACTCGTCCTGACTCGTCGGCCACTATATCCAGGGCGGGCTTGAGGAAGTCCAGTACGAATACCGAGCCGTCATTAGGGAAAGACACTATAACCATCTGGGCAAAGCGCTCAACGAAATCCGGGGACCTCCTAACAAGGCGCACGCCCCCGCCCTCAGCGCTTCCACCAGTCAAGATCGTCTCCCCCACGCGATCCCAGGAGCAACACCACCTATAATTCCAATTACAAAACAGAACACGCTGCACAAACCCCCCACACAAGGCCCGAAGCCCTAGCCCTCCAGCATGGACTCCATAGACGTAATCCCCGAGCAGAAGCAAGGTCTATACGGTCTCACAGCTCGATTGTCCTAGTAGGGATCGACACCTCCACGAAGACACCCTATAATCAATAACCCCTAATATAGAGCCTTCGCCACCCTCCGGGGCAACGCCTCCTAGGAATTCATAGGCCACTCCCCCAGGAGCCCCCAACGCCCAAGAGCGGCTGCAGAGGCAGTACACCTTAGATAGAGTACGTAATGTAGTATGAGAGGGGACCTCAAGGCTCGGAGGCGTCAACGCCTCCTAGGGCTAACTCTGGGCCTGAAGGGGCTCGAACACGTCTCGAACCCTGAAAAAGAATCCGTAGCTCCGAAAACCGGGGAGGGAGGGAAATGATTACAGGAGAACATACGCGCGGAGGGATGCCCAGAGATGTGCCGAGGAGGGTGCACTCACTCTACCTAACACTACCTACTATGCTTCGTTTCTGAGATACTGTTGGATACTGTTGAAGAGCGCCTTGCTGAGTGCAGGTGATCGAAAAATTCTGAGGAACGTTTATATTTTATATACTACTAAATTTATTAACCAGTGAATCGCTGGATTTCACCTGTGGGTGGCGATTCATGTGCCACCTGATCCTGCCTCCTATGGGCTGGGGCTTCATGCTCATACACAACTGGCGTGATCAAGGAGCGATGGTTGTGACCGATGGCGGTAGCTACCCCTCTTGCTATCAGGGAACTATTAGAATCCTAGGAGGTCTACTAGGATATGACTGGAGGCCTCGTGGTGGGTGGGCTTGGATACTCTCGCACGTGGACTATGACCACTACTCCATAGTAACGGGGCTCGTCAGAGCCGGGCAGTGGCCCACGCCTAGCCTCGTTATACTGCCAGCAGTGTATGACCTGCAGGCCTGCAGGGAGGCCGTGGCGGAGTACCATAAACTCGCCGTGGCCACAGCGGCCCTGCTTAGACTCCCCCCGCCATCCATCTCGGATCTCACCGGTATTACGGGTAGCGTAGAGCGTGTAGGCGTATCGCAGGGGTCAAGGCTCCAAGCCGGGGAGCTAGTCTACCATGTCATATGGCCCCCATTTAATAGTGAAGCTCGCCTGAAATGCGGTAAACTCGCTGATAGATTGAGGAGGAAGCTAGATGAGGCCATGAGGAGGTGCAGGGAGAAGCGGGGGAGAGCCTGCAATGAAGCCCTGGAACGAGGAGAGCGCGAGGCAGGAGACATCCTCGATAGGCTGGCGCCAGGCAAAATCGTCGAGACCATTAACCTCGATGAGATTCTAACAAAGACAAAGAGCCCCACACCCGAGGAGGGGGAGACTAGACGCCTGCAGGAGGCACTAGCTATGGGCAGCGAAGAGCGCCCCGTAACGTATGAGTACCTCTTCGCCGAGGCAGCCGTTGAGCTCGATGACTACGAACTCTTGGCGCTCCACGGAGACATAGTCAATAATTTCTCACTAGCATACAGCCTAGAAACCAGCGAGTACGGCAGCGATAGGAAAGCCTTATGCGCTAGCGTCAGAGAGTTCTACTCCCCAACTACACAGGCAGCACCCTTCAGGTCACTATTCTACCTGGTATCCCATGATCCCGTTGTCCTCCTCTACCCATCCGACCTAAGCGGGGACGCCCTCGCTCAAGCATTGAGCTACTTCAAACACCACTACAAAGGACGCACACTCGCCACAACAATCAGCGTGGCGATCGAGGTAGCGGCGCACCACGGCAACGCATTCACACCCGAACTACGGGACATAGCCCCCACGATACTATTCTTCCCACGCTGCAACAGCAAGAGCAGACACGTCTCCCCCAGGATACGAGGTGGGTTCAAGTACCGGCGGCGCTTCAGAGGCCTCGACGCATGCACCAAGATATACTCAGGCCACACCCACGGCCTAGAGGCATGGATAATCCCACGATGTATCTGTTAACTCCCGTTGCGCTAGTTTGGCACTACTGGAGATCCTTTAGGGCTTACGGGCTGGGATGCTGGTACCAGCTAAAGTTCAGGGCCCGCGGGGGTGTTAGGGGTAGTGGAAGTTCGTCTCCGCCTCCCTTAGCGGGGGGCACTTCTTGTCCTTCTCGCTTAATATAGCGCTCCTGGGGAGGGGCCATTGTATGCCTAGATCCGGGTCGTCCCATCTTATGCACCTCTCATGCTCGGGGCTGTACTCCTTGGTTACCAGGTAGAGTAGTAGGGTTTCATCCTCTAGCGCCTGGAAGCCATGCGCGAAGCCGGGTGGTACCCAGAGGAGCCTGGGGTTGTCCTCTGAGAGCTCGACTGCTACATGCATGCCGTACCAGGGGCTCCCCCTCCTAATGTCGACTGCCACGTCGACTATCCTGCCCCTGAGTACGGTGATGAGCTTGCCCTGCTCCATGGGCCTCAGCTGGTAGTGGAGCCCTCTGACCACGCCCTTCTTGGACTTGCTGATATTGACTTGGACGAAGTCGTAGGGTATCCCCTCGGAGAGGAAGGGTGTTCTCTTGTAGAGCTCCGCGAAGAAGCCCCTCTCATCCGGGAAGACTACGGGTTCGACGAGGATCACATCCGGTATCTCCAGCCTCTTGAACTCCTTGAAGGGCATGGCCACCGCCCGGCGAGGCTAGTTAGATCTCGACAGAGCTATAGTCGGAGAGGGCGGCTTGTAGGGTCCCGTAGAGCTCGCGCTTGCACGTGATCCTAGCTCTCCTCCCGATGACGCTGTCCACTAGCCTCAGCGAGTTGATGTCGACTAGTGACTCTTCCAGCAGGAGGCTGCGGGTGACCGTGCCGCTTGCCACGTGTGAGGCAGGCTCTAGGGATACATAGTGTTCCACCTTGGCCTTGGGACCCACGCGGGAGCCGCGGCCTATATATGCTGGCCCGTAGACCTTGCCCTCCACAACCGCGCCCTCTTCGACGATGACTCTCCCGTAGACCTCCCCCTCAACGGACCCCTCGAGCCGGGGCTCCACCTCGTCTAGGAGGAGGTAAAGCGCCTCCAGCAGCCCCTGCGGGGTGCCAACGTCCTTCCACCACCCCGATACGGTCTCGTAGCCTATATTGTAGCCGTGGTCTATGAACCACTGTATGAGCTCCGTGATCTCGTACTCGCCCCTCCCCGAGGGCTTCAGCGTTGAGAACGCCTTCTCCACTAGATCAGGGTCTCGGAAGAAGTAGACACCTATCACTGCGAGATCCGATATGGGATGCCTCGGCTTCTCAACGAGCTTTACTATTCTCCCGTCCCTCAATACAGCGACGCCGAACCTCGAGGGATCCCTCACTCGAGCCAGGAGTATGTATACGTCATACCCTCCTTCGAGGAACCGGTTGAGGTACCTCATTATGCCTCCCTTGAGGATGTTATCGCCGAGGTAAACCACGAATGGGCCAGCGATGCTGGCCTCCTCTATGGCTAGGTGGATGGCGTGGGCTATGCCTAGCCTCTCCTCCTGGGTGACGTAGCTGAGCCTGGCGCCGAAGCTGGAGCCATCGCCCAGGGCCCCGCGTATGAGGTGTCCCAGGTACCCTACAACGATCGTGATATCACTCACGCCCGCCTCCACGAGGTGCTCTATTGGGTACCCTATCATCGGCTTGCCCAGGAGGGAGATGAGGTGTTTAGGAGCCGCCAGTGTGAGGGGCCTGAGCCTAGTGCCCTCGCCGGCAGCTGGGATAACACCTGACACTCTGGGCATCCCGCGCCACCGCCACCTCTTGGGGGCCGCGTTAGCCAGCGCTATAACGTGGATGGGTCCTCTGTTCGCGCTCTCAGGTACTCCTCGACGAACCCTCTTATGGCCTGCGCGGCGGGTGGGTGCGTTATGCCTAGCGCCTTAGCGCGGCGTACGTCCAGGCTTGAATCACGGGGCCTCCTGGCGGCCAGCCTCGCGCTCGACATCGGGGTCGGCCTCACGAGGCTGGGGTCGGCGCCCACCGCCTCGGCTAGCCTCAGGGCGAACTCGTACCTCGACATCCTCTCCCCGGCCACGTGCAGCACACCGGAGGCTCCGCTTGAGACAAGCTTTGCTATGGCGCCCGCCAGCCAGGGGGCATAGGTAGGGGAGAGGTACTGGTCATCGAACGCCTTCACGCTCCTCCCCTCTAGGAGGGCCTCGAGGGCGTTGACGCCGAAGTTCCTCTTACCCGTGGGGCTGTAGCCGTAGAGGCCGCTGACCCTTACAATGAGGCTTGAGTCCCCGGGGAGCGCCGCCGTGGACGCCTCCCCGAGTAGCTTAGTGAGCCCGTAGTAGTTGATGGGCCTCGGGGTGTCCTCCTCCCTGTAGAGGCCCCTCTCGCCGTCGAATACGTAGTCCGTCGACACGTATACCATGAAGGCCCCGCGGCGGGCGGCCTCGCGGGCCACGGCAAGCGTGCCCAGGTAGTTCACCCTATAGGCCAGCCCGGGGCTCCTCTCGCAGCCATCCACATCGGTGTAGGCAGCCGCGTGGACCACAACGTCGGGCCTGGCCTCCTCGAAGACCCGCGCCACGTCCGCCGGATCCGCTAGCTCGAGCCTGCGCCACGATGCCCCATTGGGCCCCAAGGGCTTTCTGGTATGATAGGTCGCGTGTACCTCGAAGCCAGTCTCGAGGAAGGCCTTGACGAGCCACCAGCCTAGGAGGCCCGTGCCGCCCGTCACGAGCACCCTCAAGGCCCTCCCCCCGGTCTCCAGGGCTTCTCGGCGAGCACGTACCTCTCGTCGACTAGGGGCTCCCACCACCAGCGGTTGCCCGTGTACCACTCCACCGTGGCTCTAAGCCCCTCCTCGAGGCTTACTCGGGGCCTCCAGCCGAGCCCGGCTATCTTGTCGCACTTCATGGCGTACCGCCTGTCCTCCCCGGGCCTCCCCTCAACGTACACTATATCGCGGCTTGGGTCGCGGCCCATGAGCCTCACGATCGCCTCCACTACGCTCTTCACGGTAGCATACTGGTGAGCGCATATGTTGTAGACCTCGAAGTCCCCGCCCCTCCTGAGGATAGCGTCGAAGGCGCGCACCGTATCCCCGACGTACAGCCAGTCCCTAACCTGCCCTCCATCCCCGTATATCGTGGCGGGCCTGCCCAGGAGAAGCCTGACTATAGTCCTAGGGATAAGCTTCTCGGGGTGCTGGTAGGGGCCGTAGTTGTTGCAGGGACGCGCTATCCTGTACCTGATCCCATAGGTCCTACCATAGGCCCTAACCAGCAGGTCAGCAGAAGCCTTGGAGGCCGAGTAGGGGCTCGAGGGGTTCAAGGGCCAGGACTCGTCGGCCTCGCCCTCCACGCCCCAGAGGTCCCCGTAGACCTCGTCGGTCGACACGTGGAGGTAAACCGTGTCCCCCCCAAGGCGTCTCAGGACCTCGAGGAGGGTGAAGACGCCCAGTACATTCGTCCGGATAAAGGGGGCCGGCTCGTTTATGCTCCTATCAACGTGGGTCTCAGCCGCGAAATTAACTACTGCATCGGGCTCGAACTCCCCCACAACCCTCTCCAGGAGGCCCTCATCACACACGTCGCCCCTCACGAACCTGAAGCCCCCTAGGCCCCTCACATCGTGGAGGTTCTCCAGCCTACCCGCATAAGTCAACTTATCGTAAACCAGAACCTCTACATCACCAGCCCCAGCCTCCACGAGCTCGTGCCTAACAAAGTTAGACCCAATAAAACCGGCGCCCCCAACGACTAGAAGCCTCCCAGGACGCCCCCCCATAGCCTTAATCCCCTGGGGATCGGGGAGTCTACGACGGTATAATGCACGGCGCCCCCCGGGGCTACCCGTTTGCCGCCGGGCTCGGGGGGAGGGTGGGGGACCCTCGGTATCTGAAGGCCTCCTGGGGGTCTATCTTGAGGAGGTACCTCTCCATGAGCCTCCGCATCACCGTCGAGAGTACCGTGATCCATGGGGGGTAGCTCGGTATGGGGGCCCTGTAGAGGTCTATCTTCTCCCTCTTCCTGGCAGCGATCCTCAGCCCATCTATGAAGCCCTTGATGGGCGTCTGCCCCCGGGAGGCTCCTCCTGTGGCTAGCGAGAGCAGGGAGGCCCTCAGGGCGAAGAGTAGAATGAGGAGCCTGTTGAGGCCCTTGAACCTGCTGTTAGCCGCCTCGTTGAGCGCTGTCACGCCGAGGATGCTGTGGTATAGCCTCTTGAAGGTGTACCTGCCGAAGGTGGCATTGCCAACGTGTATAGCCGTCACATGGGGGATCACCGCCACCCTGTACCCGCTCTGCCAGAGCCTGAGGCCCAGCACGTTATCGTCGTGGTAAGCGAAGAACTCCCAGTCGAATAACCTATCCCCCAAGCCAGCCCTCCGAAGCGCCTCCACCCTATAGATGCTGTAGGCCCCAGAGGCGTAAGTCGCATAGAAGGGCCTCCGCACCCTGGAAGCTCTACACCCGGAATAGGCGTGCAGAGACGCCATGAACTCCGTCACAAACGCTCCCGCACTATCAACCTTGAGGCCCGGGCGCAGTATCACACCTTGGGCAGCGCCGACCGAAGGATCCCCCTCCATGAACTCGACCATCCTCCTCAAGCTGTCCCTTAACGCTATGGCATCATTATTAAGAAGCACGACATACTTACTCCTCCTATCCCTAAACCTATAAGCAAAATTGTTCCCACCAACAAATCCGTAATTCCTACTGAGCCGGAGCCTCTTAACCCGAACCCCCTCTCCAGCCCCCAGCTCCCCCAGCCACTTATTGATGAGCTCCCAGCTACCATCACTAGAAGCGTTATCCACAACTATGAGTTCATAGCAAGGATAATCAAGCCATAAGGCGCTTCTGAGGGACTCCCTCACAACACCCCTAATCCCATAGCTATTATAATTAAGCCAAATAACCGAAACATAAGGCGCCCCGCACACCAACATTACCCCACCAACCCCAAATACTCTCTACTTTAATCCACTACCAGCAAACTCAACACCAACTAACAACATGCTGGGGAACGCAAACATAAAAACACGACAACTCCATGTAAAACCAGCGTGTTCCATCTACATCACTCGAATGCCCTCTCCCAGAACCTACTAGGAGGGAACCCCCCGGGCAATCAAATCCCGGAGATGCTAGGTGGCTCATTAATGAGTCGGAGGCACACACAGTCTACCGGGCTGGGCGCGGGTTGAGGGCCCTCGTGACGGGTGCGGCGGGCTTTATTGGCAGCCACCTGGTCGAGGCGCTCCTCGAGGCTGGCTGGGAGGTCGTTGGCCTCGACAACCTCAGCGCAGGCAGCCTCGAGAACCTCCGGGAGGCCCTGGGTAGGAGGGGCTTCACCTTCGTGGAGGCGGATCTCCTCTACCCCGCGGCGTGGCCCCCACGCCTCCTAGAGGGCGTCGACGTAGTGTTCCACCTGGCAGCTAACCCCGAGGTACGCCACTCCACCCGGGCGCCACTAGAGCACTACCACCAAAACCTCACCGCAACCATGCACGCACTGGAAGCCTCCAGGGCCTCGGGGGTCAGGCTGTTCGTGCTAGCCTCGAGCAGCACGGTCTACGGCGACCCCAAAGTCATACCCACCCCCGAGGACCACCCCCCAGAGCCGATAAGCGTCTACGGCGCCACCAAAGCAGCAGCCGAGACCCTCTGCGCCACCTACGCCAGGCTCTACCACATCAAGTGCCTAGTGCTACGCTACGCCAACATAGTCGGACCACGCCTAACACACGGAGTCATCCACGACTTCATAAGGAAACTCAAACGCAACCCAAGGAGACTCGAGATACTAGGCGACGGCACCCAAAAGAAAAGCTACCTACACATCACCGACGCAGTAGCGGCAACCCTAGCCGCAGCCAACCACGCCCTAGAAACCCCAGAACCCACCCTAACCTACAACATAGGCAACAAAGACTGGATAACAGTCAAGGAAATCGCGGATGCCATAACCGAAGCCCTAGGCCTCGAGGGGGTAAAATACATCTACAAACCAGCAACACCCGACGGCCGAGGCTGGCCCGGAGACGTAAAACACATGCTACTAGACATAACCAAGATAACAAGAGAGACAGGCTGGAAGCCAACGATGACAAGCCTAGAGGCCGTCAGGCAAACAGCAAAGCAGTTAGTCTGACTAACATCAACTGTACTAATTATTTAATGAAACTTAGGCTATTACGGACATCACCAAGAACGTTAAAAACAATCAAAAGCTCAAAAAGTTATATTAAGAGGGCAAACATCTCGAGTTTAACATTAGTACATGTACTCCTACTGACCTTCCTATCTAGTTAGCACTAGTTAGTATTATACATTTGTAAGTAATCTCTTAGATTGAGAAATATTTTATTATTATTTTTATTCTTAATTTTTATATATTTTATTTATAGATTTTGTAGTATAAGGTTCAGAAGTTTGAACGCTACTCTGCGATAAAATAGCTTCTCATTACAAAACTTCAACGAGTTGGCCTTTAATCTATAAAATAATTCGGGTTTTTCTATAATTTTTTGAACTACCAATGGTATATTATTTAGAGGTACTATGTAACCGTTGTACCCATTTATGACATAGTCCCTCAAAACTCGACTATTTGTTATAGTGGGTATGCCTAGACAGGAAAATTCGGCTACTTTGGATATATGTCTAGGTATTAAGGAAATCCATGCCACATTCTCTGGTTCCAGAACAATAGCTAAATGCATTTTCTGTAAAAGTTTTAAATAATATTTTCTTCTCAAGACTGGAAGCACAATTAAACTACTATTATCCACATATTTGCTCAACCTTTCTTTTTCTTTCTTATAATTATTATTTATTATAAAAATCTTATATTGTAAATTCTTTCTTTTTATAAAATTTGAAATTTTTAAAAGCACCTCTAACTCCTCAGTACTCGTTAAATTTGACGAAGAAAAAATTATAATATTTAAACTCTTTTCAAAAGCAATCTTAGCATGCTTGCCGGAATCTAAACATATATCGACGGGATGGTAAAGGAAATACACATTATTGAAACCATACCTTCTCAAAAACACTTCCATAACCCTCGTGGGGACAGTTATTAAAACTACATTGTGCATTTTATGTAATTGAGCTAAAATATTTAAACCAATTACTTCTTCTATAGTGGTATAGAAATTAGCTAATAGATCAATTATATTAGTATTCTTTCTTAATAATTTATGAAATATATATGTATATCTAGACCATATATCACCAAAATCAACAATGAGCACTCTTTGCTTTCTTAGTAATAAAAATGGTATAAGCTTAAATAGTAATGGAACGCTTACCATTACAATCTTAACGGGTTTTGATTTATTTTCTTTTAAATAATATTTTATTATATTTATTATTAACATAACTACATTTAAAAACGTATTATTTATTATTCCTAAAATCTTATATTTTGTAATTATATTAAAATAAAAACGTATTATTTATTATTCCTAAAATCTTATATTTTGTAATTATATTAAAATATTTTCTTATTAAAATATTTCTATTTTCATATTTTATTTTTTCTAAATCTTCCGAAATTCCGTATACAGAAACATATTCTTGTTTCAATCCAAGATCTTTCAATCCCTTACTTAAATTTTGAATCCTATGAACCCCTCCTCTTAGATTTGAAAATTTATAATTTACTACTAAAACCCTAAGCTTGACCATATAAAATATCTACCTCCTAACTTTTGACTCAACATCGAGATCTAAATTATTTTTTCAAATTTTTCTTTGCAAAACAAATTAAACCGTAAAGCAATATTATTGTTGCCAAGTATATAGTGATTATTTTAATGAAACCCATTGGTGTCGTGTATTCTTGGTATTCTTTTATTTGAAAAGTTAACCTATTATTTTTAGAAATTATAATTATACCGGTTTTCACATAATCTACAGGAGTAGAGAAGGCCTCCAGTATATTTTTATTATTATTAATCTTAAGAGGATACCCCCATGGGAGCCGTGTTACTATTATCCAGGGTACCCCTTCTCTTATATTACTAATTGAAATATTTATATTAAATTCTCTTCCTAAGAAAGGATAAAGAGTCTTAGACTCTCTAACATTAATTAGGGGTCTCTTTGTTATATTAGATAAACTTGATAAATTTATATTATTATTATTTATATAATTTAATGAATAATTTAATACATCTCTCCACAATTTTTCACGAACAAGCAATATTAAATTAAGGTAAATAGTAGAGGCAGCACTTTCTTCTTTTGCAGGAAGCCAGTAGATCTTCAATAAATGAATACCTTTTTTAATATTAATATTGCAAACATCAACCCATATGAATCCTATTCTAGAATTTATGTTTTCAGTCTTATTTATCTTTAAATACGCGCAATTTCTCCCATCTAAATAAAGTCTAAGCGACCCGTTTCCAGTACTCATGAGCCTTACCATTATAACATATTTTCCTGAAGTCCCGAGCTTAAATGGTATTCTTAAAGGCTCTTTTACAGCTCTACCCTGAATAACCCCCCAGTTTAACTTATAGGTATAGTCATATTCGTATATTTTTGCGGGTTCATAGAAAATTCCGTGATGAGGATCTCCTATAAACCCGGGGCTCCACTGTGTCAGGCTTGGAGTAAAGGTCTTAGCGTAAAACGAAGGCACTATAATCTTAATTGCTGAGTTAGCATCTAATGTCCTATTATTCAGTATCAACCACATAGCTAAAATTTTAGCTGTTTCTTCTTTATTTTTGTAAATCATTATAGGTATTTTTAAATTAAGTATTTTCTTTACAATATTCAAAGGCACAATTTGATCTAGATAAACAGGTATATAACCCTTTTTCCATGCTTCACTTCCAAGGTATAAGCCTTGAGGAATTAATACAGGCCTTCCTACTATCATAGTTTTATTTAACTTTACAATAGCAAAATATCGAGTTAAGTTTAACTCACTAACTGAGAAGCCAGCATTTTTAAAAATATTTGCATAAGGTCTAAATTTTATAGGAATAATGCCGTCGTCATAAAGAATCAATGACCCAACTTTTATCCTTCCAAGCAAAAACGCTTCAAGCAGTAGCTTCTCTTTATCCCATCCGGCTATTGGAAAGTCCCTTGCTAAAGGCTTACTGGGAGCGCCTAGCAAAACTATTGATTTTGGGTTATAGTTTAATACAGCTCCCTCTTTCATTAATGGCTTTAACATTAAGATGTTACATATAGCTAAAATAAATGAAAATATTATAATTAATACGATCATAATTTTTAAATATTTCTTTATGTTCTTTAAACGGCTTCTTCCAAGGATTTCTCCAAGTTGAATCATAAGAAAAGTTACAATTACTTTATTAGAAAAATCCATAAACCTAGGAATCCTCAGCATTATGAGAAAATCTCTTATAAAAGGTACCTTATTAAGCAAAAGCATAGTATAATCAAAATTTAATAAAAATCTTATAATAGATTTTATATTTAATTCAAATAATAATATTATAATATAAGTTAATATTATTACATAGCCATTTATTACAATTTCTTTGTCGTATCCTAGAGATCTATTTAAAACTTTTTTATTTTCAATTTCTTTAAAGAATAAAATCGAAAAAAGAATTAACATAGAAAATACAAAAAATGTTACAGCAATCAATAATTTAGAAGGAACATGAGCTAGAACCCATGAGGTACCCGAGATTAAATGAAAAGCATCATATCTACCTCTAAAAGCATCCAAGTCTAAGGGAACAATCGGTGCCAACGACTCTGAAATTTTTACTCTTATAGATCCCATAAGATAAAGTAAGACTAGGGGAGGAACAAAGAACAAGAGCACTTTAATAAATGTAAATAAAAATTTTCTAGTAAAAATTACTAAAATAAAACTTATTATTAATATCAAAAAAGTTAATGTCAGTGGATAGACAAGTATTCTGGGATCCCTTTGGCCGATAATTATAGATGTAAGAAAAAGAAAAATTGAATATAAAAACGAAGTTTTTAAAATATCTTTTAAATTATTAGATGTAACAACTGAGGTTAACATGTATACTGATAGTGAGGCAGCAATTGTCATTAAAACATATATGCCTCTAAAAATAGCATCGCTAAGCTTATTATATGGATAAAATTCAAAATAAATAATTGCTAATAAACATAGTAATGTACCTAATATATTACTTTTTTTATTATATATAATTCTTTTAAATGAATAAATTATTATAAAAAGTGATATTATTTCAATAATATAATATAATATTTCATTAAATCTAATTATATTAATATTTAAATATAATGATAACTTATAAAATACATAGAGATTTTTAGTTATAAGGAGCTGTTTTGGCCACGCATCACTTTCAAAGATCTTCCAATGAAGAAAAATTGGCATTACTAGTGCTAACAATAAAAGTATTATTAATGTGTGTGAATATCTAATTAAAACTTTCTTTTTCATTTTTAAGTAATATAATATTTTTAATAAATATTTATTTTTTATTTTAAATTTGTTAATAGTATTGTAACTTCTTTAATTATATTTTTTATAGTTTCATTTTGTGATATATTATTTGTAACTTGAAGCCATGGCACTTGAACTAAGGATTTTATTCTTATCCTAGAGATGTGCCCGTATACCTGTAAGGGCGCAAGTCTATTTAATCTCTCACCAAAAGCCTCTCCGTGGTCAGATGTTATTATTATTGTCCCTGATAGCATTTTTACGAGTTTCTTAACGTATTTTAAAGTTATAATTAGATTATAAATATATGCCCTCACGACGTCTAGTCGTGCTTGACTCGTATATTCACACACCTTGTCTGGTATACCAGCACATAAATATCCCCTTCGTGCTAGGGTTGTAACTATTCTCATCAATACTGCCAGGTTTTTGTTTCGGCTACTCCGTATCGCTTCATTCATGAATTCCCTGCCCAAAGCGTTTATGTGGCGAAATCTCTCGTCTATATACGGGTAATGTGGCTGCAGAAACCACACCATCATTCTCTTACCCGGATACTTAAGGAAGGTTTTCAGTGTCACCTTGTATGTGTATTTAGGCTCTACTGTGCCTAGATCCTCATTCCAGTACTTCCTCCATAGCGGGATGTATCTGTAAAATATCCTATAAATGCGATCACCTAGCACATGGTCTATTACAGGGTTTGCATTAACGAAGACAACGTTTTTAAGCTTTCTAAGAACTTGTGGAGACTCCAAAATATTTTTCCGCATGAATTCCATCGTTGACGATGCTGTCGATGATATGCACTTAAAGCTAGTATTCTCAGGAAAGAAGTATTTATAAACTTTCTCGAAGATGTCACATCTACACGCATCGAGCACTATGAGGTAGTCCCATTCAAGTTCTAAAATATTTATTCCGTCAGCACTTGGGAATATTATTGATGTTAAGAAGTCCATTAATTTATTATAAATGTTCAAAAATCCTTAACCTCCCCTTTACCTATGATCTTGAACGCGTCAATTATTCCTCTTAGAATATTTGAAATAATCTTACCCTTATCCTCAATGCTATCGTCTCTTACTACGACTATAATGTAGTACAGTATTACTGCTAGCGAAGCCATTAACGCTACTATCCTCTGTAGCATATTTCTACTCCACTTCCAGTGGAAGAGTATCCTGTTTCTAGATGTGTAGTAGGCTCTAAGCGGGCTCTTTAAACGTAAAGTGAATGTTTTGCGTTCCTCTGGTAAAGGTATGTCATGCCACACCTTCGCTGTTGGCACTACCATTACCTTATATCCAGCTCTTTTTACGCGCTGGCAGAAATCTCCTTCATCGTAGTGTATAGGAAACAGTTTTGAGTTAAATAAGCCAATTTTTTCGAGGACTTCTCTCCTGACTATGAAAGCGTTTGGAAAATCATCCGATTCGTAGGGTTCGTTGAACTGGCCTGCATCTATACTATTGAAACCTATGTATTTGGTTATTGTTGTCCAGTAGTTACGTTTTACGCCTGCACACCATAGCCTTTTTGGATCGCTCAGGAAGTACATGAGAGGTGCTGCAACACCTACTTTAGGTTGCTTCTCCATGTAGTCTATGAGTTCTTTTATCGTATTTCTATCTACAACATTGTCATCATCAATCAAGAACACGTATTTTCCATGTGAAGCTCTAACGCCTATATTTCGCGATTCAGCAAGCAGTTTCTCCTCTCCATTGCGGATAACTTTGACTTGTGGAAATAACTTCTTTATATAATCATATGTACTATCGGTCGATGCATCATCAACTACAATAATCTCAAGCTTATCTTCGGGGTACTCAGATTTAAGTATGGATTTTATTAGTCGCGCTACTTTCTTTTTTCTATTATGTGTTGGTATTACGATCGAGACTAAAGGATATTCTTTATTTATATTATTTTTAATCTTTTTATTTAACATAATTAAATGTATTAACTCATTTTCATGCAAGCTTTTACAGATTGGTATTAAGCTTTCCTAGGGCATATGGTATAGCCTTTGCAAGCCATAGTGCTAGCGATATTAGAGAATACGGTTTTATGCTTATTTTCCTAGGAGTCCTCTTACCTTTTGATAGTTCCGGATAGAATTTTGATATGCTAAGTTCTGTTTTCCCATATCGATAGAATTTCCTTACCACCTCAGCTAACGTAGCCGGCTCAATATGATAGACAGCATCTTCTAGAATACCTGCTCTATTCGCATGCTGCCATGCCTCATAATATATTATGGCATGATCTTGCGACACAAGCCGATACATTACCCTCAAAGGCAGCTTATACCTTATACGATTGAAGGCCTTATGCAACAGTTTATGACGATACATTCTTGCTAGTAAAACACCGTGTACCGGGTGTAAGTCTTTTATCGCATGTATATGCCTCCGATCAAAGTAAAAAAGCCACTGTATCAGCGTTCTAGGCTTATAGCTTTTCTCCTCTAATATCAACATGTCGTATTCCTTAAGCATCATCTTAACACCGCGTTCAATGGCTGTAGGGTTGAGTATTTGGTCGGAGTCTAGGAGGAGTTCTACCTCTCCTTTGGCGTGTAAGTGGCCTAGGTATCTTGCCCAGAGAAGCCTGCCGTGCGTTAGTACTATTCTTGCATTATATCTCCTAGCTATTTTAATTGTTTTATCTTGACTATAGCTGTCCACGATAATAACCTCTATGTTCTTGTATGTCTGCCTTTTTATTGATTCTAGGGTTAGTGGTAGTGTTTTTGCTGAGTTGTATGTTGGTATGATTATTGATACTAGTGGTTTGTGTTGGGTGTTGTGTGTCATGTTGTTTGGGGGTCTTGTGTTGCTAGTGTTTTGAGTGCTCTTGTTAGGTGTGGTAGTGCTTGTTCTAGTTGTTGTCTGGTGGCTTTTTCTGCTAGTTGTTTTAGTGTTAGTCCGTGGCTTTTTAGCCGTTTTCGTATGTTCTTCTTGGTTGGTTCTACCTTGTCGCCGTGTGTCTCCTCTATTAGCTTGGCTATGTCCGCCTCGACGCTGGGTGGGTCTTCCCCCATTGCTGCTATTAGTATGGTGGCCCTCCTGGTGTGGGGTGGGTTTGTCTCGGCTCTGGCTATTAGTAGTCTTGGGTGTGGGGCTTCGATGCTTGTGGCGTGTAGGCCTGCGCGGCGCATCTCCCGTTCTAGCCTGCTCTTGTTCTGGGGTAGGTGCTCTCTGTCTATTACTAGTAGGATCCTGGTGATGCCTAGCTTGGCTATTATGTACCAGGCCCTCTCGAGGGCTTTGGTGAGGCCTGTCTCCCTGGTGGGGGCCTCGGGTATGGCTAGTGCCTTGCTGTGGTTGTAGTGGCTTGCTACGGCCTCTACCAGCGCCTCGTCGGTTGGCCCGTCGCCTAGGATGAGCGCTGCTGCGAGGGTTGCTCCTGGGGGTTTGCCTCGGGTTACGATCATAGCTCTAGCTCGGGGGTTAGCCTGGGGTCTAGGCCCCTGGCTAGGGTGTCCTCGAGCTCCAAGTCTGTGGAGTCGGGTATGAATAGGGCAGGCGGCCTGCTTCTCAGGAGGCGGAGAGCCTTACCCTTATCAGGAAAGCTTATCGGCGCCTCACTCGTGATCTCGACGCTGACCTCAATGTTGCCATCTAGTACATATGAGAGCCTGGCGCCCCCCGCATAGCCATAGATTAGAGTTGAGGGCGACTTGCTCCCATGCAGACCGGAGATGTAAGCTGCCGCGCTAGCAGGCTTCCTGTAGATGGACAGGTATAGCTCCCGCTTCCACTTCTCCGCCTCTGACTCCCAGGGCTCCATGTAGGGCTCTGAGAGTAGGAATAGCGCCTCTAGGATGCTCGTCTTCCCGGCGTCGTTCCTGCCTATTAGCACGTTCAGCTTCTCGAGGCGCAGAGGGCGGGCTAGCCTCCTGATGCCCCGGAACCCCTCCACGCTAAGCTCTCTCACGAGGAGCAAGGCCTACCCCAGCAGCCCCCGCCGGGGCCCCGTGTGCTAGGCTGTGGCGGCCTCTATTATCTCGTGGAACTTCTCGGCTGTCTTGTCCCAGGTGTAGTTCCTGGCGTGCTTGTAGGCGTTTCCTGCTAGCCTCTCCCTGAGGCCGTCGTCTGCTAGTAGTGTTGCTAGGGCTTCCGCCAGTTTCCGCGTGTTCCCGGGTGGTACGAGGATGCCTGTCTCCATGTGCTTCACGGAGTCTCGGAGGCCTGGGACGTTGTAGGCTACCGCGGGGGTTTCGCATGCTGCTGCCTCTAGGATTGTCTGGCCCCAGCCCTCGCGGGTGGAGGTGTATGCTAGTGTCTTGGCTTTTGCTAGGATCCTCTTCTTCTCCCCGTGTGGTATGCTTGTCTTGAATTGGAGCCTCCTGAGGCCTAGCTTGCCGGCTAGGCGCTTGAGCTTGGCGAGGTAGCCTGGGTCGGCTCTGCCTGCTACCTCTAGCCTGGCTTCCGGGTGCTCCCTCTCGACTAGGCTCCAGGCTCGTAGGAGGTCTTGGAGGCGCTTGTAGGGGGCTATCCTGCCCACGTAGGCTACTAGGTCCTCCTTGCTCCGGGCTAGGCTTGGGCAGTCCCTGTAGGCGCTCCAGTCCAGGCCGTTTGGGGCTATGTGGATCAGCTCTGGGGGGTACCCTAGCCCCAGGAGGTCGCTCCTGGTGCTCTCTGAGACTGTGACGACGGCCTTGAGCTTGCCGCTGCGGGCGGCTCTGGTGTAGGGCTTGTGGAGGAGCCTCTCAAGGAGCCAGCCGGGAGGCTGGGCTAGGGGGTGTAGGGCGTGGCGCCAGCAGTCCCTGCAGAGCTGGTGTATGAGCATCACTATGGGCTCCCGGGCGTATAGGGGGGTCAGGAATGGTATGGTGTTGACCTCATCCACAACGACGTCGGGCCTCCACCCCTCCCCCCTTAGATGCCTGTAGGCCCTCCAGGCCCCCGGGTAGACGGTGAGCCTGCCGCCCCTCCTTATGACCCTGTAGCCCCCCAGGTCCTCCATGCTGGGGAGCCCCGGGGCTCTACTGGTTACCAGTAGGACCTCGTGGCCCATCCCGGCTAGCCTGGTGGCGACCTCGTGTGTGTAGACCTCCGCGCCCCCGGCGAGGGGGTGCTTGATGCACCGCCAGTTGAGCCACAGGATCCTGAGGCCCCCCACGCAGAGCCTGCTCCCCCGCGGGGGTCTAGGCTGTGTATTGGTGTTTGACCCTGTGCCTGTAGGCTATGGCTAGGAGGTCTAGGAGCATCCTGGCTATCTCGAGGGGGTGGAACCTCGACTTCAGCCTTATCCTCCAGACCGCTGGGATCTCCACGATGGTCTTGCCCCGGGCTGTTATGGCTGTTAGTAGCTCGGCGTCGAACGCGTACCTCTTCACCGTGAGGCGTGGGGCGACCTCGTCTAGGGCCTGCCTCTTGAAGGCCTTGGCTCCGGTCTGGGTGTCGGTGACCCTCACGCCTAGGAGGAGCCTCTCGAGGGCGTGGAAGGCCCTGCTGAGGAACCAGCGCGTGGGGCTGGCCTCCGTGCGGGATCTGGGGTGCCACTTCGATGTAACCACGGCGTCGGCCCCTGTGGCGTGGAGAGCCCGGACGAGTAGGGGTATCTGTCTCGGGTCTATGTCGAGGTCGGCGTCGAAGAACACCACGATATCCCCCCTGCTACGCCTGTAGCCGGCGAGGAGGGCGGCCCCCTTGCCCCTGTTCCTCCTGAGCCGCAGCACCCTGACCGGCCTCCCCCGGGAGGCCCTCAGGGCCTCCCCGTAGGTGTCATCCGGGCTGCCATCGTCTACAACTATGATCTCGTAGGGGTAGCCCGCGGCGCGGAGCACCCCATCCACGGCCCTAATGCTCTCCCCCACGAGGCCCGAGAGCCTATAGGCAGGCATAACAACAGACACCAGGGGCCCTCCCCCGGGGGCGTCAGCATGCAATAGCGCCGTCCCTACAAGCCGCTACAGACGCCATACCCGGACTCATGCACCGCAGGGCTAGCGTCACGCCATTGCACCCGCTAGGGGCTCGAAGTATAAGTGTACCACTAGGAGGTTCCTCCCGAGGTAGAGGATGTAATCGAGCTTCTCCCGGGCCCAGCTTAGGAGGGCCCGGAGCCCCCCGGCCAGGGGGCGGGGGTTGAGTTGGAGGGCCCTCCTGAGCCCCGCGAGTAGGACCGCGCCCCTCATGGTGTGAAGTTCTAGCTTGGCTATGATCTCGGCGAGCCTCCTCGCCGTCGGGCTGCTGGGCTTGTAGCTGTTTATCGGCGCCTTGGCCGCGGCGGCCAGGAGGGCCCTCTCCAGGGGGTCCAGGATCCTCCAGTAGAGCCCGAGGCGGCGGGCCCTCCTCAGCTCCCTGGCTAGGAGGGCCCTGGTTAGCCTGCCCGGGGCTAGGAGCCTCCTCGCAGCCTCCTCCAGGGGGTCCCCCTCACGGGGGCCCGTGCTACCGCCTGGCGCCCCGGGCACTGGCCTCGGCGCACCCCCGCGGCCCCCTGTGGTGGGCGTGGGGGGTATTTATGGTGGCCGCCCCCAATGGCTGTGGGCCTCTGCGACATACAAAACCCTGGGGGCCCGGTTATAGGGGCTCATCACCGGGAGGCTCCGGGGCATAGGGAGCGCGTGGTGCGCTGCCTGGTAGCGGGGGTAGCCATTGACGAGCGGGAGGCCCGTGAGGGTTGCCGTGGTCCACAACTCCCTCTCGCCGACTGGCGGCGCTGAGAGGGTCTGCGTGGCAGTAATTGAGGCGCTCAAGGAGAGGGGCTACCACGTGACCCTCGCTACGGTCGAGCCTACTGATTGGGAGAAGGTGAGGCGGGCCTGGGGAGACGTGGTCAGGCCTGATGAGGAGGTTAGATTACTTCCCTTCCAAGTTAATGCATTGGCTATATACATGCGGCTTGCCTCCTCAGCGCTGATTCCGAGGCTAAGGGGTAGATATGATATAATAATCAATACTCACGGCGATATGTTGGTCTTCGACGCTGATATAACTTACATGCATTTTCCGATAATAGCTGTGTGGGAGGACTCCTATAGCAAGTATGCTAGGGGCTTTTGGAGGCTCTACTTCGCCCCCTATTACTCCATACAGAAGAGTAGGATGAGGAGGAGATCCAAGACTCTCCTGCTGACTAACTCGAGGTTCTCCGCCGCGTTCATACTGAGAACCCTGGGGCGGAGGGCGCTCGTGGTCTACCCCCCAGTGGACCTGAGGTTCACCCCCGGGGAGGTCGAGGCCTCGAGGAGGGAGGACATGGTCGTCTCCATAGGCAGGTTCACGCTGGAGAAGAGGCACGAGGTGGTGGTTGAGATAGCGAGTAGGCTGCCTGAGTACGAGTTCCACATAGCGGGCTCCACGCCTACCAGGGCCTCAGTCGAGTACTACAACAGGATAAGGGGTATGGTGGAGGAGAGGGGCCTGAGGAACGTCCACCTCCACCCCAACATTCCACAGCGGAGGCTGGAGGAGCTGCTCCTCAAAGCCAAGGTCTACCTTCATGCTATGCCTAACGAGCACTTCGGCATAGCGGTCGTGGAGGGGATGAACGCCGGGCTAGTGCCGGTGGTCTACAAGTCCGGGGGGCCCTGGTTCGACATAGTGGAGAGGGGGAGGTACGGCCTGGGTTATAGCAGCGTGGAGGAGGCCGTGGAGAAGATACGCTACGCGATAAGGAACTACGAGCGCCTCCACAGGCTAGCCTATAGGAGGTCCCTGGCCTTCTCGAAGGAGAGGTTCAAGGAGAGGATAGTACGCATAGTAGACGGGTACGCCGAGTACCTTGCGCGCCGCGGGCTCCTACGGGCGGGCTAGGCGGCCTCCGGCGGGTCTCGAGAGGCCTGTTATATCGGCTGGCCCCCAGCTGGAGTGGGCCTGGGGACCCTATGGGGTGCCGGGTAGCGTTCATCGTGCTCACCATGAACTCCGAGGCGACGGTAGGGTATAGCCTTGAGTCGGCTCTAGCCCAGGAGGGTGTGGAGCACTTCTTCATAGTGGTTGATGGGGGGAGCTGCGACGGGACCCTCGGCCTCGTGAGGGGGATCCTCGAGGAGCGGGGGGTAGAGCATGTAGTCGAGGTCTACGAGGGTAACATCCCCCAGGCCAGGAACAGGGGCATGGAGATAGCCTTAGAGGCGGGGGGCTTCGACCACGTCTTCTTCCTCGACTCCGACGTCATGCTACTGGCGGGGGACCTAGTCTGCACGCTCGCCCAGGCAAGCCGGGGCAAGGCGATAGTCCACGCCCCCTACGAGTTCCGCTACTACCAGTCGAGGGCCGAGCTGGAGGGGGACGCCCGCTCCCTCCTGGAGAGGGCCCGCAGGGCCCGAATAGGCGAGCCCCGGGTCTCCAAGCTCAAGTGGCCACCACTGGGGGCGACCCTCATACCCCCGGGTAGCCTCGGCGTGCTGCGGCTGAGTGAGGACATGGTGTGCTGTGAGGACGCCGAGCTGGGCCTCAAAGCGTGGTACCATGGCATACCAGTCCTCGAGGCCTGGCCCCCAGGTGGCTGGCACCCGGCCGTAGACCTCAACTTGGGCCCCTACTCGGACGTCTACAGGAGGGCCCCCATAGGGGAGTACCTCTCGAGCCTGGCCTACAAGTCCCTGGTCCACGAGGTCTGGAGCCTATACGACGGCTCGATCCCCAGCACGATACTCAGGGCCCTCCGGAGGAGGCAGAGGAGCACATACCACCTAGCCTCGGACCTCCTGGCGGCGGCCCTCATAGGCCTAGGGGCCGTGAAGCCCCTACTAGCCGTCCTGGGACTCGCTATACCCCTCGCTGGGGCCGCCTCGAGGCTGCCCCGCGAGGGCTACAGTCTGCGGAGGGCCCTCTACAACTATGTCAAGTTCAACCTCTATGGGGCCGGGAGCCTGCTGCTAATGCTGCCAGCGTACCTCAGGTACAGGGAGGTAGTAGAGAGGGCCTACAGGAACTACGAGGCCTACAAGGCCTAGGATCCCCGGCGGGCCCGGGCTGCCTTGGCTTGGATGCTCCTCTCCTCGTCCCGCGAGTGGAGGAGCAGGAGAGCCCTAAGGCCGGGCCTGCGGTTCACCAGCAGGCGGCCCCCCGCTAGTATAGCCGCCCTGAGGCCGGGCGGGGCGTACTCTAGCACCACCACGTCGACGGCCTTCCGGAGGCCCAGCCTGGAGCGTACCGCTGCCTCGAGCAGGTCCCTCAGCTCGCCAGCGTAGTAGGGCCACTCCTCGGGGGATACATGGTAGCCCGTGTAGACGGCAACGTCTATGTCCCTTATGGGCTTCCCCTCCACAAGGATCCCCCCGAAGGCGAGCGCCAAGAGGACCTCGCCCCTAGGCTTGAGTGCGTCCCTGATGGCCTCCAGCGCCTCCCTCCTCTGCTCCCGGGAGAGATGGGTGCTCCTCCTCTTAGCCTCCTCGACCCTCGAGAGCCTCGCCAAGCCTCTCAAGCTCCTCCAGGGCCCTCCGGGCGACCCCGAGGCCTTTACTCGTTTCCCGGTAGACTCTCTCATCGTCGACCCTCCAGTATCGATGCACCAGCATGTTGCGCAGCGAAGCCAGCCTTGCAAGCTCGCTGGCGGTAGAGTAGGAGAGTATGCCCTTCTCCCCCGCTAGTAGCACCGCCTCCCTATATGACTCCGGGGCTACACCATAAACGGACTCTAGGACGAGGACTATAGCGTCTACCACGGACTCGACGAAGAGTATGAGGGCGTAACGCAACGCGAAGCGCGCCTCGGGGCTCCGCATGAAATCCTCGAGGCTCATACCACCAACTATGCGCTCCGCGACCCCGAGCGCCTCACGCGCCTCGCGTAGGAAAGCCTCGTACTGCCGCTTATCCACACCGTTCAAGCCGGACGGCCCCGAGACTAGCACGGGCCCCGGAACTTAAGAAAGGGCATTGACAACCTCCCCAGGCCTAGTGGTCCAGAGGGGTTAGAGGTAGCCTAGGCTCCTGAGCCTCTCCTTGACCTTCTCCTCGTCCTCCTGGGTGAGGCCTGCCTCCTCCTCGCCGGAGAGGACTTCCTGGAGGAGGAACTCGACTAGCTCGTCGACGCTCTTGAAGCCCCCCGTCTCCTCTATGAACTCGCGGGCCTTCTCGTAGAGGTCCCGGCTTATCCTGACCTCGACCTTGTCACCTGCCAAGGCCTACGTGCACCCCCAGGCTAGCCCTCCTCTTTGCTGAATATAAGCTGTTCTAGGTGTGCCTTGATGGACTCTATGGGCATTACGCCCCTATCGCCGCGCTCGAGGGTGCCCTCGGGGTCGTAGACCGCGTAGACCCCGTGCCAGTCGTGGACCGCGTCGTCGGGGCCCCTATCGTTCTCCTCCAGGTAGTTCGTGGGCCAGCCGAGGGTCCCGGCGGGCCTCCAGTTGAGGTCGTCCAGGTAGAGCATGAGGTCTGGTGGGTCGCCGTTGACCTCCGGGTATAGCTCGCTGGGCCTGTAGGCCTTGTTGGCCCACTCCTCCCCCCGGGGCCCCCTTATGGACTCTAGGTCTCGCCTGAGCTGCTCCAGGGTTTCCTCGTAGTAGCGCGGCTCCACGACGCCGTGCTTCTCGCGGCCCTTGAGGTTCACGAATACCCTGCTATAGTAGCCGCCCCACGCCCAGGCTATGGTGCCCTGCCAGTCAACCATGTCCTCCCCGAGGTCCGTGCCGGGCTTGAGGCTCGAGGGGTCAACCCTGAGCTTGAGGTAGCCCTGCTCCGCGAGCCACTGGTTCACCGTGAAGGCGCCCTTCATCGCCTTTATGCCGTGGTCGCTCGCCACCACCAGTATCGTGTCCTTGGGGAGCCGGGGGTGGAGGCGCTCGAGCCACTCGTCTATCCTCCTGTAGACCTCGGGTATCACACGGCTATAGCGGGGGTGCTCCTCGTAGCGTGGGTGCTTGGGGTCAAAGTACCTCCAGAAGGCGTGGTGCGCCCTGTCAACGCTTATCTCCACGTAGAAGAATGCGTCCCACTTCTTCCTCGTAGCCAGGTACTCCACCTGCCTCAGGTGGTTGTCGAGCATCCTAAGCAGGTCCCTAGCCACCCGATCCTTGTCCTCGCTCCGGTAGACTATGTCGAAGATAGTGGGCCCCGTCGAGGCCTCCAGCTCCCTCCTGAGCCACGGGGGGAAGGTGTAGGGCTTCTCCGGCCCTGGGGTGGTGAAGTCCGTGACCATGAACCCGTGGAGCGGCCTGGGAGGATAGGTGGGGGGCACACCGTAGACCCCGACCCGGAGGCCCCTCCCCGAGGCCTCGTCCCATATGGTAGGGGCCTTGATGTACCCGCTATTCACAATGTAGTAGCCGAACTCCCCGGGGCGGCGGTGCCTGAACCCGTAGACCCCCAACTCCCCTGGCGTCTTACCCGTGAACATAACCATCCAGGCCGGCACGGTGATGGGGGGGTGGCAGGTCCTCATCACCCACCTGGCCCCCTCCCCCACGAGCCCCCTGAGGTACTGGAAGGCCCCACCGTCGAGGCCCTCGTAAAGGACCCGGGGCGGCAGCGAGTCCAGGCCGAGGAAGAACAGCCTCCGAGGCAATGCCATGGGCACCCCAGCGTGTAGGCGCGGTCAGGGGCTATCCTCCTTTTATCCTCTTGAGGAGCCGCGGCCTCCTCAGTCTTGCCGTGTAGAGGAGGAACCTCACCGCCTCCCTCCTGAGCGCCTCCCTCTCCCCCTCGCCTAGGGGCCCCCTGTAGGAGACTGCCTCCTCGAGGCTCCACGAGGCTGCGTCGAAGACGCCCTTGTAGTATCCGTGGTAGACGGCTATGCGGTGGCGCTCGTATCTCTCCTTTAGGGCCGCTAGCTCCTCGGGGGTTAGGTATGGGCTGAAGTCCCAGATGAGCCCGTGGGACTCGGCGTACACGGTCTCCTCGTAGAGCCTCCGCGGCCAGTCCGGCTCGCCCTGGAGTATGAGATCCACGACGTCCCTCAGGCGCGTCAGGCTAAGCCACCTACCCTCCGGGGCACTAGCTGGGGCAGCCTCCATCCAGTCAGGGTACCTTACTAGGAATGGCACTAGGAGTAGCTCGTCGTCGAGGAACACGCCGTGGTCTATGCGCCCCCTCTCCCCGAGGAGCTGGCCGTGGTCGCTCGTTACTATCACGAGGCTGCTCGAGAGCGCTCCCCGGCGCTCCAGGTGCTCCAGGGCCTCGGCCAGCTTGTCAGCCACGTACCTCACGTGCTCCGGGTACCTCTCCCTCCAGAGCCTCACCAGCTCCGGGGGAGGATTGCCGGTGCTCAAAGCCTTGGCACCGACGGCCTCGTTGTCAAGGCTACTGTACGGTTCATGCACCTCCATGAGGTTAACGAAGATGAAGTATGGCTTCCCGCCCTCCAGGATCCTCGCGAGCCTTGGGAGGAGGACCGAGCACCCCTTCTCGCGGGGCCAGCCCCTCCTCTTGGCCTGCCATAGCCAGAGGGTGCGGTAAAGCTTGTCTAGGGGTAGCTTAAACGCTATAGCCGCATGCCCCCTCCTCGCTAGGGCTAGCAGGAGTCTGAGCCCCGAGCTCGGAGAGCCTATCTCCCTCTTCACCTCCCTGATTGCATCGATCTCTCGGGCGGACAAGGGCCTCCTGGGATACATCTCATATTCGAACACGCAGTCAAAGCCTTCCAAGCCGAGGCGGGGGTGGACTAGGGGGTTCGCCGTTAACAGGCAGGGCTTGAAGCCCCGCTCCCGGAGGCTCCTCGCTAACGCATTCCTCCCACGGTAGGGGACGTAGGGGATCTTCCTATCGCGGGTCTCGTGGGACCCGTGGAGGGAGGGGTAGAGCCCCGTGAACATGGAGGCGTGAGATGGCACCGTCCAGGGGGCGGGTGCCACGACGCGGTCGTAGGAGACGAACCCGTAGCTCGAGAGGGCCTTCTCGATGGGGCCAGCGTAGTCCTTCCTGAGAGTGTCGACTACTATGACTACGATGTTCCTTATCCTCCCCCCGCCACCCACGCTCACCCTATGCACCTCAGGCCGCGCTGCTCTAGCCCTGCGCCTCGCCCTCCTCTATAAAGGGGTTGGGGTGGCTTAGGACTACCTCGGCTACCTCGGGCCTCATCATGTACTCCGGGGGCTTCTCGCCCCTCTTGATCATCTCCCTGAGCCTGGTGCCGCTTATCCTCACCCTGTACTCCTCGGGGTGGGGGCATATCTTCTCGTTGACCATCTGCCCGCACTTCCTACAGTAGAAGGCTTCCCTCACGAATAGCGGCGTTATCCCTAGGTCGGGGAACTCGCGGAATAGGTCCCAGGCCTCGTAGGGGCCGTAGTAGCTTCCTACTCCCGCGTGGTCCCTGCCTACTATGAAGTGTGTTGCCCCGAAGTTCTTCCTGACTATAGCGTGGTGTATCGCCTCTCGGGGACCAGCGTAGCGCATCTCCATCCTGAGGACGCTGAATACCACGGAGTCCCTCGGGTAGTAATGCTTGATGAGGGCCTTATAGGCCTCTACTATAACCTCGTCCCTGTAGTCCCCAGGCTTCTTCCAGCCGACGAGGGGGTTGATGAACAGGCCGTCCACGAATGTCAAGGCGGCTTTCTGGACGTACTCGTGGCCCGTGTGGGGCACGTTCCGGGTCTGGAAGGCCGCTATAGTCCTCCAGCCGCGGGCCTCGAAGAGGACCCTAGTCTCCTTGGGCCAGAGCCTCACGGCCTCGAAGGGCTCGGGGGGCTCGGCTAGCAGGTCAACCGGGCCCCCGACGAGGAGCTCACGCCTAGCCATGACCTTCCTGACACCGGGGTGCCTGGGGTCCCTCGTCTTGAAGACCCTCTCAGCGTACTCGCCCCTGTCCCACCCGTAGACCTCCTCGACCCTCATTAGGGCGAGGGGCCTGCCATTGTAGAATAGGGCTAGGTCGTCCCCCTCTCTCACGCCCGCCACCTGGCTGGGGTCCACGTCTAGGACTATAGGTATGGTCCAGGGTATGTCGCTCGAGAGCCTCATGTCGTAGAGTACGGACTCGTAGTCCTCCTGGACCAGGAAGCCCTCCAGCGGGCTGTAGACCCCGTGAGCGATGTTGGCTACATCGGAGGCCAGCCCCGCGTCTAGCTCCACCCTCGGGAGCTCGAGGGCCTCCTCCAGCAGCCTCTCCCGCCTCCTCCCCCTGACCACCCTATCCACGAGCCTGCCCCCATGGGGCCTCGACACCATCCCCCGGGCCACCCCCCTAGAGGTAGCCGAGCCTCCTGAGCCTCTCGATTATGGCAGCCTTCTCCTCCTCGCTGACAGCTTCGCTCCTGAGCTTCTCCTCCTCCATCTCGGATACCACCTCCCTCAGCACGTAGGTGACGAACTGGGAGACGCTCGTGAAGCCGGTGCCCTCTATGAGGCGGCTGATCCTCTCGTAGAGGCTAACTGGTATCGAGACCGTGGTGTAGCGGCCCCTCCTCCTGGAGCGCTGCGCCAGCAGCCGCCACCCCCAACTCCAGCCCCGCACTCATTAAATATAATTAATACAGCGGCCTCCCCCGAGCCGGGTGTAATGGGATTTAATTAATGGGGTGGGCGGCCTGGAGGCACTCGCCCTAGGCCTAGCAGCTGGAGTAGCAGCGGGCCTACTGGACTACGCCTACGCCGCTGGCTTCGGCCTGGCGGCGGGCGTCATCCTAGCCGGGCTCGCAGGCCTCGACCCGAGGAGCGTCGTCGCGGCCTCCGCCCTAGCTGAGGCCCTGTCGATACCGCTGGCCTACGCGGCTCACCTGAGGGAGGGCAACATCACAGGCTCCACGCAGGGGAGGCCCTGGCTCCTCGCGGCTGCGGCCACGGCCTCTTCCCTGGGGGCGGGGCTGGCCTTCACCAGACTGGAGCCGCGGGGGGCCTCGCTGCTATACGCCGCCCTCCTCGCCGGGCTCGCGGCTGCGGCCCTGGCCTATGCTGCCTCCGAGGGGAGGCGGGGCCCCCGGGATCCCCCGGGGCACCCGGCCCTCGCAGCCAGCGCGCTCGCACTGGCCGCTGGCGCCTACAAGGCCCTCGTGGGGGGCTACGGGTTCCTGATGGTGTGGGCCCAGAGGATCCTCGGAGCCAAGCCCCGGGAGGCCGTGGCGCTGGCCGCGCCCATGAAGCTGCCCCTCCTCGCGCTCCTAGCGGGCCTCTACTGGGCGGGGGGCTACATGGACCTGGAGCTGGCGGTTGGCCTGCTCGTCGGGGGCCTCCTGGCGGCGGCGCCGGCAGCCAGGCTCCTGGGCAGGACTCCCGAGAGGGGGATCCCACTGCTCGTGGCGGCCCTCGCCGTGGCGGGTGCGGTAGCGAGGCTCGCGTGGGCCCTGGCCACGAAATAATCCCTGCCCCACAGGCTGGCGTGGGGGCGTGGCTGGAGTGCCTGGCGCTAGGTGCCTGGAGAGGGGCCTCGTCGCGTGGCTCACCGGGCTCCCGGGGAGCGGTAAGACCACCATCGCCAGCCTCGCAGCCAGCGAGCTGAGGGGGCTCGGGTATAGGGTCGAGGTCCTCGACGGTGACTGGGTCAGGAGGACCATAAACCCCGACGCCGGCTACACGAGGGAGGAGAGGAGGAGGCACCTCCTCAGGGTCGCGTGGATAGCGAGGCTCCTAGCCAGGAACGGCGTTATCGTGCTGTGCAGCTTCGTGTCCCCCTACCGGAGCGTTAGGGCCGAGGTCAGGGAGATCGTGGAGGAGGAGGCCCCCTTCCTGGAGGTATACGTAAAGTGCCCCCTCGAGGAGTGCATCAGGAGGGACCCGAAGGGCCTCTACAAGAGGGCCCTACGGGGGGAGATAGAGCACTTCACCGGCGTCAGCGACCCCTACGAGCCCCCCGAGGAGCCGGACCTAGTCCTCGACACCACCCGCGAGGAGCCCCGGGAGAGCGCCGGGAGACTCGTTAGACTGATACTCGAGAGGCTGGAGGAGGCCTAGGGCCTCCTAATGGCTGCCAGGGCGGCCTGGAGTGTGTCCCTGATCTCCCCCAAGCCGGCTATGCTGGCGGCGTGCTGGAGCAGGAGCGTTAGGGCCGCCGCGAGGGCTGCGGTGGGCCAGGGGCTCCAGTGGGCCTGGGCCAGGGCTAGGGGTAGCCCGGCCTGTATCGCCCAGAGGCCAAGGAGGGGCTTGGAGTCGGCCTCGAGGTAGCGGAGGGCCAGGGGGAGGGGGGCGGCGTTAGCCGCTAGGTACGCCAGGGCCACGCCTACTATGCCCTCCAGCCTGGCTAGCGGGGCTATGAGTGCTAGGAGCACGAGGAGCCTCGCTAAGCCTAGCAGGGCCAGCTCCCGCTTCCTGGCGTCCCTGTTGAGCTTGCTTATCGAGGCATTGAGGATAGTCGCCGGGGCTACCGAGGAGGAGAGCACGACCAGCGCCCACGCTCCCCCCGAGAGGCCGGGGTTCACCAGCGCCAGCAGGGGCCCAGGGGCCGCTATAGCCACGGCGACCAGTGGGCTGGTGAGTGCAAGGCCCAGGCGGGCGGCCTCCGCGAAGGGATCCCAGCCCCTCCTCGTGGCTATGGGTAAGGCGGCGTTCAGCATCGAGCCCGGTATCGCGGTGAGGACTAGGGCGACCATCATGGCTATGTATAGGACCCCCGTCGAGAAGGCCTCCCCAGAGAGGAGGGCGTAGGCGTAGATGCTGAGCATCGTCAGCAGCTGGCTGGAGAGTATGTAGGGGTAGTTACTGGCCGTGAGGCCCAGTATCGAGCGGAGCACCCCGCCACCCCCGCCTCCCCGGAGGCTGGGGCCGCGGAGCCTCGGGGCCAGGAGCGCGAGGCCAATCCCCAGAACTGCCAGGGGAGCCGCCAGGTAGCCGGCGAGGGCCGAGGCGAGCCCGTAGCCCGCGAGCGCCAGCCCAGCCCCTACGGCTAGCTTCGCCAGGGCACCCCCGAGGCTCGAGGCGAAGTAGCCCCTGAACTCCTCGAGCCCCAAGAGGGAGGCTAGAGCCGCCCCGGAGGCGACGCTCGTGAAGGCCAGCAGGGAGGCGTAGCCCCTCGGGCCCCCCTGGGAGAGCCTCGAGGCCAGCAGCCACGCCAGGCCAGCAGCCAGGGTGCCCAGGAGGATCCCGGCCGCCAGGCTCGCCGGGATGGCCCTGGGACCCCTCGCCGCCACCTCCCGTGCTACAGCGAGCACCAGGCCCGCGGAGGCGAGGGTCACAGCCACCCCGGAGGCACTCACAATCGAGCCGGCCACGCCTACCGTGCCCACCCCGGCGAGGCCAGCCACCACTAGCCAGAACAGGAAGCCCGCAAGGCTCATAGCTAGCATCGAGAGGAAGAGCCACGTACCACCGGCAACGGCCTCCTCGACGTCCTCGCCCAGAGCCCCCCTAGCCAAACCACCACAGCTCCGGGGCCCAACACTCTAAGGGCCACCAGTAGGAGGCTGGGGGTATTAGACCGTTAGCCACAACCACGCCCCAAGGCCTCCCGGGGAGAGCGCATCGCACCTTAGGGCTCCCGGCTGGAAGCGGCCCCCGGGCCCTCCAGGCCCAGACCCGCTAGCTCCACACATCACGCTCGTATACCCGTAAATTAATTGGTAACTGCTTTCCGTGTTCCAGGGAGTCGGGGTGGCCTCCGGGGAGGGCTACTCGACCATTAGGGTTAGGCGAGAGGACCGCGACAGGCTGGAGAGGCTGGCCAAGCGCTTGGGGTATAAGAGTCTCGGGGAGGCATTCAAGAGGGTCCTAGACCTAGCCGAGGAGAGCCTTGATAGGACCAGCTTCGACGCCAGCATAGTCTTCGGGAGCCTCCGCCACGCGAGGAACGTTGGCCCCACGGACGCCGGGGAGGTAGACGAGTACCTGTACCGTGGTGAGGGGCTTGGCGGTGATAGTTGGCACTGGGGTCTTCTTCACCTTCTACAGCCTCGGGGACGCGCACCACCTTGACTCCCTGGGCCTGGTAGCTCACTTGGCCGAAGGTAGGTGGGGGAGGCCCCTCGTGACGAACCACATCCTCGACGAAAGCCTGACCATACTAAAGTACAAGGTCTCACCCGAGGCTTCAAGAGCCTTCCTGGAGGCCTTCGTGGAGAGCGGCTTCATAGAGGTTATACACGCCAGCATGGAGATCGAGAGGGCGCCCTAGAACTCTTCAAGGCCCATATAGCGCGGAAGGGCCTGAGCTACACCGACGCAGTCACAGCAGTAACCGCAAGAGAGTACGGCGTGAGAACCGTCCTAAGCTTCGACCAGAGATCCCTCCAGGGGCTAGTAGATGAGATAGTGGGGCCAGGCTACTGGGCAAGCCTCACGCCCGAGGAGCAGGCCAGGATCCTAAGGCTCGCCCGCAAAGCCAGCAGCTCGTAACTGCCTACATCCACATAGCCCCAGGGGTTGTCGCCCAAGCGCTTGGGATCAAGCGCCTCGAGGCGCTGGCCCTGCCCTGCCACTCTGGGCTCAGGGCTCTATGACCTCGCCCCGCGTCTCAATACCGAGTCTCTCAGCTAACTCCCGGGCCCTCCTCCTTATGGCTAATGCCACCAGGAGTAGCTTGGGCTTCACGCCCGTGGCCTTCTCGTAGAGGATGCCTATCTTGTGGAGCTCAGCTACATCCGCGCGGTCGGCCAAGAGCTTGTGCTTGACGATCACGTGTTCATTGTTCCTGACTAGGATCATGGCCTCCACCGTGGAGGGGTTGCCGTAGACTAGGCCCTCCCTATCGTGGTACACCCACTCGGACACCCTGTACACCTTTAGGAGGTCGTCGAGTAGACATCGCATTGTCTCCCTGGGGGATCCTCCCGCAGAGGCGCCATCTCTCGCCCCGATAGCGTGGATTGTCGAGGCCATCTCCTCGATTGCCCTTGTGTGCCTGGAGACCTGCTCTTGGAGGCTTTTGACCTGCTCCTGGAGGGTCCTAACCTGCTCTTGGAGAGCGAGGAGGGCCCTCTCAACCGAGTCTAGCCTCCTCAGGATCTCATCCAGGCCTAGGAGCCCAGCGACCGCGTAGCGGAACTCCTCGTCCTCCCCCAAGAGCCTGAGAAGCTCCTCCCACCGCCCCCTAGCAGCGCCAGGCAAGCCCCAGAGCCCCGAGGGAACATCTAGGGCAGGAGAACCTAATCAATGCCGCCTGGCACTCGGAGTGGGCCTACAGCTCCTCCTCGGATAGGAACCTCACGCCCAGCGCTCTGAGACTCTCCAGTACGGGTTCCATCTCCCTCTCCGGTCTCCTGAAGAGTGGCGTACCGCCTACCGCCTCGGCTGTTGCTATGACGTAGCAGTCCGGGAGCGCTATGCCCAGCTCCTTCTTGAGCTCCCCCGCCCTCAGCGCTATCGCCTCATCTATATCGACCACCCGCGCCCTACCCCTAACCCACTCGACGAAGTCGAGGGCCCTCCCGTTAGGATCCGCCATACCAGCGGCTTGGTAGACCCTCGAGACGACGTAGAGCGTCTCGCTCAGGGTTACCGTGCTGACGTATAGCCTCAGGTGCCCGGTGGCAGCGTCCTCTAGTAGCCTGGCGGCCTTGGCCCTGTAGGGGCTCCTAGCGTTGATGTAGTCTATGAGCACGCTAGTGTCTACCACCAGCCTCCTCACGGGAGACCATCCCCGAGTACCTGCGCTTCTCGAGCTCGTACTCCTCTCGGAGGATCCTCTCGACGAGGCTCGGGTCCACGTCGACCACCACGGGCTTTAGGGGTCTTAGGACGGCCTCGCCCCCGCGGACCTCGACCACAATCTCATCGCCCTCCCTGACGCCCAGCGCCTCCCGCAGCCTCTTAGGCAGGACCACTATACCCTTCCTGCCTACCTTCAAGACCACCCTCACGCAGGCCGCCTCCC
>JALWPV010000042.1 GCA_027080775.1 Acidilobaceae archaeon | reverse complement strand
CCCCCGCAGGGCCTCAACCCTAACCCTCCTACCCCGCAGCAGGCCCCCCTCACGGCTGGTGTAGGCCTTCCTCAGGCCCCTCGCCTCGATAGCCCATCCACTCCCCAAGAGGCCCACCAGGGCTCGTCGCCGGGGAGCCCCAAGCTAATATCCCCGTGTAGCACGGCGGCTTCAAGGCGGCGGGTCCTCCCGGCGGCTTTAAACCTCCCCGCCCCCAGGGTCGTGGCGGTGGCGTTCATGGCGGGTGAGCCCGTCAGGCTCGCGCTCGTGGTTGGCGAGTTCAACTATGACGTGACTAGGATAATGCTCGAGAAGGCCGTCAGCCACGCCAGGTTCCTGGGCGCGGAGGTGAGGTACATCTACATGGTCCCCGGTATCTACGACTCCCCCTTCGCCGCGGCCCAGCTCCTTCGGAAGGACGACGTAGACGCCGTTGCGGTGATAGGCGCGGTCATACAAGGGGAGACCAAGCACGACGAGGTGGTGGCGCACCAGGCCGCGAGGAAGCTCCTGGACCTCGGCATAGAGCACGGCAAGCCCGTGGCGATGGGTATCATAGGCCCCGGCGCCTCGAGGATGCAGGCCCTCGAGAGGGCCGAGGAGTACGCCAGGAGGGCCGTGGAGGCGGCTGTCAAGCTCGCCAGGCGCTCCAGGGCAGCCGAGCAGGCCAGGTACACGGGGGAGCCGGTCAGGATAGAGTAGGGGGAGAGGGCGGCCACGTGGCTGGTAGGGCCGGGGAGGAGCTAGCCAGCTATGCCCAGGCCCTACAGCGCCTCGGCTGGAGGGGCCTGGCCCTAGTCCACCATAGGAGCCACGCCCACGCCGCCCGCGCGGCCCTTGAAGCCCTAGGCGCCGAGCCCGGGGAGTGCCACGCCATAGCCGACTCGGGGGCCCGCGCGGCCCTGGAGGGGCTATGCTCGAGGATCCTCTCACCGGCGAGGTACCAGGAGATACTCGGCTCCGAGGCCCTCGTAGCCCTCGTAGCCCTCGGGGGCCTCGTGAGGCCGAACATACTGGCGGCTACTGCCGAGACAGTCGTGGAGGGCGGCCTACTAGTCATAGCGGCCGGGCCGCCCGGCGAGTGGAACCCCGGGCCGCCCGGCGGACTCGGGCTCTACAGGGGCTACCTTCTGGAGTCTATCAGGAGGAGCCGATCCCACATAATAGTAGACCTCGAATCCGGCACCGTGTACTCCAAGGCCGTCCCCCGGGAGCCAGCGCCCCCCAGGTCCCCTGGGCCCCGGGTGGCCCGGGGGCTCCCGGCGAGGCTCGCCAGGCTGGCGGCGACGGCCGACCAGCTCTCTGCCCTCGAGGCGGCGGCTAGGCTCCTCAGGGGCCGGGGGAGGACCCTACTGGTCCTCGGGGACAGGGGCCGGGGGAAGAGCTTCCTTCTAGGCCTAGCCCTAGCCCTCGCCATCCACGAGCGCCAGGCTGGCAGGGTGCACGTCGTCGCCCCCAGCCCGGCCTCGGCGGCTAGCCTCTACAGGGGCCTCAAGGCTGGCCTGGAGGCCCTCGGCTACGGGGGCCTCTACAGGGAGAGGCTCGAGTCCGGCTACACGGCGAGGCTCTGGGGCCCCTGGTTCAGCGTCATCCACAGGAGCCCCGAGTCAGCCGAGCCGGCGCCCCTCCTGGTTGTTGACGAGGCCGCCGCCGTCGGGGTCGCGAGGGTCAGGAGGCTGTCCTGGCGCAGTGGGAGGGTCATGGTGGCTTCCACGGTGCACGGCTACGAGGGGAGCGGGAGGGTTCTGGTGCACGTGCTGGAGGCTGACCTCCCCAGGCCCCTGGCACGGGTGGAGCTGGGGGAGCCCATCAGGTACAGGAGGGGCGACCCCCTGGAGGAGTGGGTTCTCAGGGCGTTCCACCTCGACGCCGAGCCCCCGAGCGTCCCCCCGGAGAAGGCCCTCGGGGCCACCTGCAGGACGGTCCCCCGGGGGAGGCTGGGGCCCTGGGACGCTTACACCTCGCGGCTCCTGGGGGTGCTGGCCCAGGCGCACTACAGGTTCGAGCCCGATTACATCCTGGTGGCGCTCGAGTCCTCGAACCACGAGTTGATAGCCCTTGAGGCCCCCGGCGGCGAGCCCGTGGCGGCCGCTGACGTTGCCATAGAGGATCCCTCGATGGAGGAGGCGGCCCGCCTGGGCCTGAAGGCCCTCTCGACCCACGCCCCCGAGGCGGCTGGGCTCCGGGGGGCTAGGATAGTGAGGATAGCCGTGTCCCCGCCCCTCCAGAGGATGGGCCTCGGCACCAGGATCCTCCGGTGCGCAGAGGCCCACGCAGCCAAGCATGGGGCCCTCGTGGTGACCGCGCTCTTCAGCCGCCACGACGTCCTTGGCTTCTGGGTCGAGAATGGGTACCTCGTGGCCTACATCAGCCCCCGCTACAACAGGGCCACGGGGGAGAAGAATGTCTGCGTCGCCAAGCCCCTGGCCCCCGGGGCGCGTGGGGCCGTGGAGGAGGCCTCCTCAGCATTCAGGGTCAGGCTCCTCCTGAGCCTCCAGAGCATCTACAGGGACCTAGCCGCCGAGAGGGTCCCACTCATACTCGAGGCCACCGCCCCCTCCCACCACCGCCCCGTAGCGCTGACGGGCGACATGGAGAGGAGGCTCTCGGAGTTCCTAGCCGGCCGCCTGGACCTCGAGCAGGCCTTCGACGCAGTCTGGGCAGCGGCGGTGGACTGCCTCGCATCCAGGAGCCCCTCCAGCCTAGGCCTAACCCAGAGGGAGGCCACGGCCCTCGCGGCCAGGATCCTCCAGGGAAAGCCCCTCAACGATGTAGCCTACACCCTCTCCACCACGATGAGCGAGGCCCACGCCACCGCCTCCCAGGCCGCCAGGAGGCTCCTAGAGGCCTGCACGGCCCCCACCGGGGCCTCATAGCCCTATAAGGCCCTACGAGGGGCTAGACGCTGAGGCATGGGGGTGCCCAGGGCTTGTCGGTCGCAGACGCCATGAGTAGGTGGGTGGTCGCTGTCAGGAGCGGGGACTCGATAAGGGAGGCGGCCAAGGCCATGCACGAGGCGGGCGTGGGCAGCGTGATGGTCCTCGACGAGGCCGGGAGGCTCGTGGGGGTCTTCACGGAGAGGGATCTAGTCAGGGCGGTGGCCGAGGGCGCCCCCCTAGACGCCCCCGTGGACGAGTACATGACCCGGGAGGTCGCCAGCGTCAGGCCAGGCACCCCGATACTGGAGGCGGGGGATCTAATGATACGCCTCGGCGTGAGGCACCTCCCGGTACTGGACGACGACGGGAGGCTGGTGGGCGTCATAAGCCTCAGGGACGTCTGCCAGAGGCTCCTAGGCGAGCCAAGCGGCGACTAGCCCCAAGGCTATGCTACCACGCTCCTAACAGCCTCCTCGACCCGGAACGCCATCTCCTCCAGGAGCCCCCGGGCCTGCGCTGCCAGGCAGGGCAACCCGCAGGCCCTAGCCCGGGGTGAGGCCCTAGTCTGGTAGAGGGGCTCCTCCCACCCGGCCACCCAGACCTCCCCGGGGTCGCGGCCCCTCCTAAGGTCGGACCTGAGGCGGGGTAGCAGGGAGGCCTCAGGGAACCAGTGCGCCTCGAGGGGCCCGTGGCCCCACCGCCTGCTGCCATAATCTATGGGCCTCAGGGCCGCCCGGGCCAGTGGGGGGTGGAGGGCCTCCCAGCCAGCCCTCCTGGCGGCTTGGAGTATGAGCACGGCCAGCCTCCTAGCCTCGAGGGGCCCGTGGCCCAGGAGGCCCTCGACCATGCAGTCCATGAGCCTCCACTGGGGCCCCCTGAGGGCGGCCTCGACAGCCAGCCTCACGGCTAGCCTAGCGGCCCCGGGCTCGGCCGCCCCCGGGGTGTCAAGGCTCGTGTGGTACACCCTCTCAGCCTTGGGGGTCCAGAGGGTGTGGATCGACAGCGTGGGGATACCCGCGAGCATGGCTAGCTGCATGCTATCGCACTCCGGGCACTCCCAGGGCCTAGCCCTCCAGCCCCCGGGCCCAAGGGCTCCGAGGAGGGCTGGGGAGCCGCTCGCCACGAGGGGGGTGGAGCCCGCCATGTCGAAGTTTATGTACCCAGCATACTCGCCCCCGAGGCCCGCCTGGGCGAGCTGGCGGCTGTAGAACCTGCTCCCCCACGCCCAGTACCACCCAGCGTAGCCCGGGGCGCCGTGCTCCTCACTCGGGAACACCAGCACCCGGGCCTCGAGGCCCCTCCGGGCGAGGGCGACGGCCGCCGCTATGGCCTGTGCGACCCCCAGGGTATCGTCCTGGAAGCCCCCGGGCCACCTGTCCCAGTGGGCCCCCAGGAGCCACGGCCTGCCCCTCCCGGGGAGCCTGGCCTCGAGCCCCCACGCCGTTGCCTCTAGGGTGCGGGCCTCAACGTAGACCCTAGCCCTCCCGGGGAGGGCGTGGGGGCCGCAGGGCCTGGGGGACTCGAGGTAGCCGACAGCCACCGGGGTGGGGGCGCCGCTGTGGAAGCTGTAGCCCCAGGATCCCACTGTGACGATGGTCCTCGGCTCCCCCCGGGGGCAGACGAGGAGCGCCTCGGCCCCGCTCTCAGCCGCTAGGAGGGCGGCCCTCCCGAGGTCGTCGGGCTCCCCGGGCTCGGGGGCCACGACTATGGGGGCGCCCCGGTAGCCCCTCCAGGCGTGGGGCTCGGAGGGGTCGGAGCCGAGCCACTCGACCCTGCCCTCGACATCGGCGTCCTCCACGTAGGGGGCCACGCGCAGGGGCCCGCAGGGCTCGCAGGAGGCCGCCCTGAGTCGCCAGGATAGGGTTGGGAGGTGGAACCTCCTCGCCTCGACGCCTAGGCCGCCAGCGGCCTCCTCTAATGCCTCCTCCACCGCGTCGAGGGCCTCCCGGTCGCTGAGCCCCGGGGTGAGGGGCTCCCCGGAGCCGTAGAGGCGGAGGGCCAGGCTCCAGGGGTCGACGGGCAGCTCCACTGCCCCAGCCTCCCCTCGCTACGGCTAGATGACTAGGGTGTAGGTGTCGGGGCCTAGGGCGAGTGGGAACCCGGGGCCCGCGAGGCCGTCCACGGGCACGAGGTCGCCGCGGGCTAGGCCCGCGGCTAGGAGGCTGGGCTCGTCGACGTAGACCTTGACCCCGCGGCTCCTCAGCTCGTCGTAGAACTCCTCGAGGTTCGAGGGGAGGCCTATCCTATCGGCCCTCCTCCTCAGGTTGGAGGCGACTGTGCCTCTGCCGGGCCTGAGCCTGTTGAGCTGCCCCCTGATGAGTGCCTCAACCCCGGAGAGGGTAAAGTACATGTAGGTGTCCATCCCCATCTCCCGGGCATTGGCCGCTAGCAGGAGTGCCTCGAGCACCTTCTCGGCCTCGTTCGTCGTCACCACTACTAGGAACCTCTTGGGCTCGGCATCCGGCACCCCCTGCACCCCACCTTCCACACAAGGGAATATGGATCGCTACCCCTTAAAATCCTGGATGGCCTCGGCCAGCCTCCTGGCGCCCTCCACGAGCCTCTCCGGGGGCTCATAGGTGAAGGTAAGCCTGAGCCTGCCAGCCTGGCTGGGGCCGAAGGCCTCCCCGGGCAGCACGAGGACGGCGTGCCTCGCCAGGGCGTGCTCGGCCAGCCTCTCCGTCACGCCACGCTCGCCGCCCAGGTAGCCCGTGAGGTCGGCGTAGAGGAACATGCCCGCCGGCGCCCTCGGGACCCGGGCCCTCGGGAGGAGCCTCTCGAGGGCTCCTAGGAGGGCGTCCCTGCGCCTCCTATACTCCTCCCGCAGGATCCTCCTGAACTCCCACTTCCTCTCATCGTTGAAGTAGAGTATGGCGAGCTCCTGCGCCGCCCTCGGGGGGCAGTAGACCGTGAACTCCACGAACCTCTCAAGGGCCCTCACCGCCTCCTCGGGGCCGTAGGCGTAGCCGAGCCTCCACCCGGGGACCCCCGGGTCCTTGCTGAGGGCCCCGAGGCCAACCACGTTGCCCGGGGCCAGCTTGGCCGGGTAGACCTTGGAGCCCTCGTAGACGAGGGTCCTATAGGGCTCGTCAACCACCAGCCAGGCGTCGTGGTCAACAGCCAGGTCGGCGAGGAGCCTGGCCTCGCCCTCGGTTAGGAGCCTCCCAGTCGGGTTATCGGGGTCCGGCAGGAGGATCATATCGACCCCGCGCTCCACGGCCTCCTTGAGGGGCTCCTCGGGGATCCTGTAATCGGGGGGCTTGCTCTCCACGTAGAGGGGCTCGAGGCCCATAGCCCTCGCCAGGGGCTCGTAGGCAAACCAGGCAGGCTCGACAAGGAGGATCCTCCCATGCCTCCCCCGGAGGCCGTGGAGGACAGCCGCCACGGCATTCTGCCCCCCAGCCGTTAGGACGACCTCCCTCCACGACAGGCTGGGCCCGCCGGTCTCCTCTATGTCCCTGGCCACGGCCTCCCTAGCCTCCCTGAGGCCCCCGCTGGGGGTGTAGCCGAAGGGGGCGAGGCCGCCCTTAATGAGCCTCTCGTGGAACGCCTCGAGGAGCCACCCTGGAGGGGCCAGGCCGGGCCTCCCGGCGGCGAGGTTCACGATGTCAACGCCGCGGAGGCCCTCGAGCACCCTGTCAAGCCTCCTAGTAGGGCTCCCAGGCAGCGCGAGCCAGGGCTCGCTAACCACGGGCAAGGCCATACGCCGCTGGCCTCCCGGCCCCGGGGGCGGCTATTGAGGATAGCGCTAGTGCCCCAGGGGCACCCCGAAGATCTCGGCGGCGCTCGGCAGGTCCCTCCCAGCTATAATCCTCTCGAGGTCCCCGCGCGTGAGCCTGCAGGAGGCCCAGGCCGCCTCTATGTTGAGGGAGCGGAAGCGGAGGCCCAGCCTCCTAACCAGGCCCCACAGAGCGGCCGCAACCGCGACGCTGGCAAGGGCCGCGGCGGCGCTGTAGAAGAGCGAGGCGACAAATAGTACCGGCATCGCGACCCCCCGAGGAGTAAGCCCAGCCTCTTCATACGGCCCTCCGACCTCCCCCTCTACAGCCTTCAGGGCAGGGTTGGGAGTGCAGGGCCTTAGGTGGAGAGGTGTCGGAGCAAGGAGGCTCGGGGAAGTTCTATCAAAGGCTACTCACTAGCCCCCTCTCACTAGCTACCCTCAGGATCCCGCAGGCGGCCCTGGCAACGTTCTCCACGGGGGACCCGGTGCCGTCGAGGCGTAGGAGTATTGGGTAGCCTCCCCCGGGGTAGGCCTCGCTGGGGTCTAGGCCCCACGCCTCGAGGAGGGCCGCCCAGGGGGCTCTGGCTGGGGCCTCCGGCCTCCCAGCTAGGGAGTCGAGTAGGTCCTCGAAGCGCCTCCTGACCTCCTCGAGGTAGGCCCTCCTCTCGTAGAGGTGTAGCACCCACCTCTCACCCTCCACCCTGGAGAGGGCTACCTCTACGGGGACGTCCACGTATACTAGGAAATGGGCTGGGGGCGCGTAGGAGTTGATGGCTTCGAGCCACTCCCTCGGGGCCCCCGGGATCCTCCTATCAGCCACGAGTCCGCTGACCTGCTGGTAGGCTAGGCTACTGTACTTGTAGCGGTCGCTCACCACGACGGCGGGCCTGGCCAGGCACCCCAGCACCCCCCGGGCCCCCTGGATGGCCTCGGCGGTGAGGTGCCAGAGCCTGTCGGCGGCGAATAGGAGGCCTAGCATCTGGGGGAGCCTGAGGGGCTCCATGTAGCCCCCGCTGAGGGCCTGCCAGATGAGGAACCCGACGGGCCCGTAGGTGGGCTCCTTCGTGTAGCAGGCCCCCCCAGCCTCGAGCATCGAGTCGAGCACCCGGGCGAGGGCTTCGGCCGTCGTGGAGACCCCGGCGCCGTCTATGCCCTCCACGGCCACCAGGATCCCGCGCTGGAGCCTGTAGGGGCCGCCGCATAGCCTCCGGGCCTCGCCCAGGGCCAGGCCTGCTATAGCGCGGGGCCTGAGGTCCGCCTCGGCCCCCGGCTCCCTAGGCCTCTCCTCCCCCAGCGCCGCCACCCCCAGCGAGCCTGTAGTAGATCCTGCGCCTCCTCCTGCCCTTGCTCTCCACGCCCACAAGCTCGACCTCGCCTATCTCACAGGTGTTAGAGACGTGGGGGCCCCCGTCGGCCTGTATGTCGACGCCGGGTATCTCTACTATCCTCAGCCTCTCGACCTCTGGTGGGAGCCTCGAGGCCAGCTTGACGAGGCCGGGTATCTTGAGTGCCTCCTCGCGGGGGAGCCAGTAGACCTTTACCTCTATGCACCTAGCCGCTATCCTCCTGGCCTCCTCGAAGCCCTCTAGGAGGGCCCTCCTCCACTCGCCGCCGGCCTTGGATAGGTCGAAGTCGTCCCTGGCCCCCTCCGGGCTTATGTGGCCGCCCGTGACGAGGGCCCCGTAGCGCTCGTAGAGCACGGCCGCTAGTATGTGGCTGAACGTGTGGAGCCTCATCATGGCGTACCTCCTAGGCCAGTCTATGACGCCGTGCACCCTCTCGCCCGGCCCCAGGGAGTGGCCGGGGACCCTATGGTAGACCGTGTCCCCCTCAAGCCTGGCGGCTTCGACCCTCCACCTACCCCCCCGGCCTACTAGGTAGCCGGTGTCAGTATCGAGGCCCCCGTGGGGCCCGGGGTGGAAGGCCGTGGCGTCGAGTGCCACCTCGTCCCCCCGGACCTCGACCACGGTGGCGTCGAACTCCCTCAGGTAGCTGTCCTCCTGGTAGAGGAGCCTGGTCCCGGGCAAGCCCGCATCAGCCGACCATAACCCCGGGCTCCCCCAGGGTAAAACCCCTAGCGGGGCCTGGATTGGCCGTGGGGTGCCGGGCTAGTGGTTCACCTCTACCCCGAGAAGCCCCTCGTGGGCGTGGGCGGCCTGGTTCTGGTTGGGGATAGGATCCTGCTCGTCAAGAGGGGCTACCCTCCCAGCAGGGGCTACTGGAGCATACCCGGGGGCCACGTGGAGCTTGGCGAGGGGGTTCTCGAGGCCGCCGCCAGGGAGACCCTCGAGGAGACGGGGGTCGAGGCTAGGCCCCTCGGCGTCGTTAACGTTGATGACCTGATAAAGGTTGACTCGAGGGGGGTCAGGTACCACTACGTCCTGGTTACAGTCCTTCTAGAGCCGAGGGACCCCGGCGCCGAGCCGAGGCCGGGCGGGGACGCCGTGGAGGCAGCATACTACACCATGGACGAGGCCCTCAAGCTCCCGCTCACAGCGTCCACGAGGGGGCTGATATGGAAGATAAGGGGGGGCATGCTCCCCCTGGAGAAGCCGATACCCGTGCGCAGGTACACCCCGCCGGACTAGCCCCTCGGATGCCCGGGCTCTAGGCTCTGAGCACGGTGGAGGCGTCCACGCCCAGCTCGGCGGCGTGCTTCCTTATGTAGTCCTCTATCCTCCTCTCGGCGTACCTCACGAAGTAGCTCAGGGCCAGGCGTAGGGGGGCGTGCTGGGGCTTGTTGAGGTATCCATGGTTTATTATCCACTTAGCCCAGCGTATCGAGTGCTTGGCCGACACGACCATGGCCTCTACGTGGTACGGCTTCAGGTGGGCCCTCTTGAAGCCCTCCCTATCCTTGAGGGCCCCCATGGGCACGAAGAACATCGGGACTATGAGGCTCGGGTAGGGCTTGAGCCTCTCTATGAGCTCTATAGTGGCGTAGACGTCGTCCTCGGTCTCCTCGGGGAGGCCTAGTATGTAGGTGGCCGCTGGTATGATGTTGTTATCAGTGAGTATGGCGAAGGCGTCCTCAACTATGTCGGGCCACTTCTCCGCCGGGTAGGGGGCGGCCTTGGCGGGCATTATCTTCTTGGCGAGCCTAACGCTGCCAGTCTCTATCCCGACCTCGACGCCGAAGAACTTCCTAACGTCGCCGTCCAGGACTATGTCCACTATCTTCGAGACTATCCTACCATGCTCCTGCGCATACTTCACCGCCGCGAGGCTCGCGTGGCTCCATGCGAAGCCAGCCTCGTACTCCTCGAGGTGCCTAGCGACCATCTTGTGGAGCTTTATGAGGGGCTCCTCCCGGGGCCTCACGACGTCGGCACCGTATAGGAGGACGTCCTCGCTGTGGAGTAGCACGTTCCTATTGCCGGCCCTCAGGTTGACCAGTATCTCCCTCTCGATCTTATCGAGGGGCATGAACCTGAGGGGCCTGAGGGTCACGCTGCAGAACTTGCAGCCCCGGGGGCACCCCCTCATTATCTCTACCAGCCCGCCAACGCTGGGCTTCTTGATGTCCGGTATCTCCTCTATCCTCGGGCTCTCCTGGGGCGGGATGACTATCTTGGGGGGCAGCTCCTCCCCGTTGAGGATCTTCTCCGCTATCTCCACTATCACCTTATCCGCCTCGCCGTCCACCAGCGTGTCGACGGGCCACCTCTTCCTAGCCTCCCTGCAGGCCTCCCACTGCCAAACCGAGGGGCCCCCGACCACTATCCTCATGCCGTGCCTCCTCTTGGCCTCCCATATGGCCGGGTGGCTGATGAAGGCCTTGAAGGTCTTCCTGTTCACAGGCTCCCTCCCGGTGAGGAGCCACCACTCATTGCTCGGCGGCCCCATAGCGAAGTAGTCGTGGTGCCCTATCATCAGGGCCTTCGCGCCCTGGAGCGCGTAGTACGGCACGTAGTCCGGGTCTATGACGTAGGCCTTGAAGCCAGCGTCCTGGAGGGCGGCCTCCAGCTTCCTCAGGGCGTATGGCGCCACGAAGGGCCTCCCGTACTCGTCAACCTTGGGGGCCGGGCAGCAGATCCACTTCCACACCCTCTCGGGGACCCCTATGGCGGGCCCCGTGGCGGCGAAGCCTATGAAGACCTTCCCGTGGTGATCACTCATGAGGCACCTGTCAACGCTGATTATGAAGTCGACGTCTAGCCTCTTCCTGGGCTTCTTCACTCTCCAGTGGCCGTTCCTGCCGTTGCCCAGAACCGCCATCTTATCGCCTCCCTACTATAGACTCTACGGCCTTGGAGAGAAATTTAAGCTATGACCCTAAGAGCCCCAGGCGAGTAATTACTCGGAGGGCATCCTACACCCACGGCTAGCTAGGTGGCGGCGCTGAGCCCCCTAAGAACCCCCCGCCTCTCTGGCCTCGCTATGGGGTCATGGGGGGCTCGTAGGAGCCCCATATGGCCTTTGCTAGGTCTCTCAGGCTTATCACTCCAATAACCCTCCCTGACCTGTCGACCACGGGTAGGTGGCGGACCCCGAAGCCTAGCATCATCCTGGCGGCCTCCGCGAGCGTGGCGTCCTCCCTGACTGTTATGATGTCCCGGGTCATGACCTCCTCTACCAGCGTCTCGGGGCCCTTGCCCTCGGCTACGACCCTGTAGACTATGTCCCTCTCGGTGAGTATGCCCTGGAGGTTCTCGGACTCGTCCATGACTAGCACGCTGCCTATCCTGTGCTCCCTCATTATGGCCGAGGCCTCCCTGACGGTCGTGGAGGGCTTAACGCTTACAACGTGCCTCGAAACGATCTCGCCCACAGTCACGAGGGCCAAGACGGCACCCGGGGAGACCCTGGGGGCGGGGAGGACTTTAACTGTTGGGTGCGCCCATGTATTACCCACCAGCTAAAGCTAGGCGGGGCCCTGGGGCGGGGATCCTGCAGGCCCCGCCCTCGAGGAGGGAGGGGCCGCTGTAGCGGGCGTCCATGTAGGGGTAGTCGACCCTGTAGTGGACTCCCCGCGACTCCCTCCTCTCGAGGGCGCAGAGCGCTATGCCCAGGGCTAGGCTCCTCAGCTGCCCGGGCACGCCCTCCAGGCCCTTGATGGCCTCGATAGCCCTCTCTAGGCCCTCGCCGCTCCTCTCTATACCCACGAGGCTCCAGAGCACCTCCGCGAGGCCCGGGTGGGCCTCCACCCTGCCCGGGGGGCCCAGGGGCTCTGGGGGGCCGCGGCTCGCTGGCCCCAGGGACTCGAGGTCCCTCGCCACGGTGCGGGCGGACTCGAGGCCGCTTACGACGCACTCTAGGGAGGAGTTGCTTGGGAGCCTGTTCGCCCCATGCAGCCCCGAGGCGGCGGCCTCGCCTATGGCGTAGAGCCTCCTCGTGGGGGTCCTCCAGTAGGCGTCCACGGGGAAGCCCCCTATGCTGTAGTGGGCCACGGGCGTTATGGGCACGGGCTCCCTGGCCATGTCGACCCCCTTCTCTAGGAGGGCCTCGTATATCCCGGGGAAGAGCCTCTCCACGCCCTCGATGCCCCTGGCGTCCAGGTAGACCTTGGAGCCGCTGCGGAGCTTCCTGTAGATGGCCCGTGAGACCTCGTCCCTCGGGGCCAGCTCGTTGACGAACCTCGAGCCCCCCTCGTCTATTATCTTGGCGCCTCTCCCCCTGAGCGCCTCGCTTAGGAGAACCACGCTGCCGTCGGGGGCTATGTAGGCTGTGGGGTGGAACTGGATGAACTCCAGGTCGCGGGCGGGGCCCCCCTTCCTTATGTAGTCCCCGAGGAGCACGCCCGTGTCGTAGCCCGAGCCCGAGGTGTACTTGTAGAGGCCCGTGTAGCCCCCCGCGGCTACGATGGTGGCGTCGAACTCGTAGACCCTCCCGCTGGCGGCGGCGACCCCGAGGCACTCCCCCTCATGGATTAGAAGCTCGACCGCCTGGTCCTCGACCAGCTCGACGCCCTCCCCCTCGGCGCGGCTCCATAAGGCCTCCATTATGTGGCGCCCCGTCTCGCCCCGTATCGTGTGGACCCTCGGCCTGCTGTGGCCACCCTCAAGCTCGACGCCCTCGAACCTGACCCCCAGGCTCGTGAGGAACTCATGGGCCTCGCCGGCCTTGGATATTATGCTCCACACCGCCTCGGGGTCGTTCGTGAACCAGCCAACCCTCAGTGTGTCGGCTACGTGGAGCGCTATGCTATCCCCCTCGCCCAGGGGCAGCGCTATGCCAGCCTGTATCCTGTAGGAGTTGGAGCCCCCGAGGCCGCCCAGGTGCAGCACGGTGACCTCGAAGCCCTTCACTGCCAGCCTTAGGGCCGCCGTGAGGCCCGCTAGGCCAGCGCCCACCACGCCGACCCTGGCCCTCAAGGCTTCACCACCTCGAGGCTCAGGTCGACCCTGACGGGGTTCATCGTGATCCTGCTAGTACTCACCACGTCCAGGTCGAGCCTGGCGTACTCCACTATGTTATCGAGGTCTATGCCCCCGCTCGCCTCCAGGACAACCCTCCCCCTGAGGCCGCGGGCCCTGAGGGCCTCTATGGCCTCCCCTATCTCCCCGGGACTCATGTTGTCGAACATCACTACGTCCGCGCCGGCCTCCGCCGCCCTCACGGCGTCCTCCACGGTGCTTACCTCGACCTCGACCCTATGCATGAAACCCCTCCCAGCGAGGGCCCTCCTGAGGGCCTCCTCGACCGAGCCGGCTAGGCGGATGTGGTTGTCCTTGATGAGTATGGCGTCGCTGAGGCTGAAGCGGTGCGTGTCCCCGCCCCCGGCCCTCACGGCCCTCTTGGCCAGGCACCCCAGCCCCGGGGGGTACTTGCGGGTCGCCGCCACCCTGATTCGGGGGTTAACGCTCCTGGCCCTCTCCACGTAGAGCCTCGTGGTGGTGGCGACGCCGTAGAGGTATATGAGTAGGTTGAGGAGGGTCCTCTCCACTAGCAGGATCCTGCGCGCCTCGCCGCGGAGCCTCATCACGACGTCGCCGGGCCCCACCTCGGAGCCGTCAGCAACGAGGGCCTCGGCCTCGACCCCTAGGCCCTCGAGGGCCTCGGCCAGCTCCCAGGTGCAAGCCGCCACCCCCCGGCTCTTGGCTAGTACCACGGCCTCGGCCCTCAGGCCTCGTGGGACCACGAGCTCGCTCGTCAGGTCGCCGTGGGGGGCGTCGTCGGCGAGCCACTCCAGGAGCCTGCGCTGGAGGGTGGCCAGGCAGTAGCTCAACCCCGCTCACCCTAGGAGCTGGAGGGACCTCTCGATGACCTCGCGGACCCTCCTTGAGACCTCGGGGTCTAGGGTTACCCTGGGCTTGAGGGTCTCGAGGGACCTGAGGATCTTGAGTGGGGTTATCTTCTTCATGTCTATACATATAGCCCTCGGGTTGAGGGGGTAGACCCTCTTGTTGGGGTAGAGCCTCCTCGCCCTGTAGGCCAGGCCCTCCTCGGTGCCGAGTATGAACTCCTCCGCATCCATCTCCCCCACGGCCCTGAGCATCTGGCTGGTGCTCCCTATGAAGTCGGCCCTCTCGCGGACCTCCCTCGGGGCCTCGGGGTGGACGAGCACCTTAGCGTTGGGGTGCTCGTCCAGGGCCTTCATGAGGTGGTACTCGTCTATTAGGTACTGGTGCACCGGGCAGTGCCCGTGGCCGGGCAGGGGTATCACCCTGACACCCGTTGACCTCTGCACGTGGTCCGCGAGGTTGCTATCGGGGCCGAAGAGCACCTCCTCAGCACCTATCCTACTAATCAGCCTCGCCGCCGAGGAGCTGGTAACAACGTAGTCAGCCAGCGCCTTCGCTGCCGTGAGGGAGTTCACGTAGAGCACAACCGGGGCCTGCGGGTGCTTCTCCTTGTAGCGGCGCACGAGCTGGGGCGTGGCGAAGTCCGCGAGGGGGCACCCGGCCGTGGGGTCGGGGTGGAGGACTACCTTATCGGGGTTCAGGGCGGCGACCATCTCGGCCATGAAGGAGACGCCGGCGAAAACTATGACGTCGGCATCCACATTCATAGCCTTCCTGGCTAGCTCCAGGCTATCCCCAACGAAGTCAGCGACATCCTGCACCTCCGGCAGCTGATAGTTATGCGCCAGTATCACGGCCCTCCTCTGCCTCTTCAGCTCCCGGATCCTCTCCAGGAGCCCCTCTACATAGCCGGGCAACCACTACACCCAACCCAGCGAGCCCAGCGTACCTTAATACGCACTCGGTCCTCGGGGACAATTGTTCTCCAAGGACTCCAGAGGAAAAGAAGCGCTCCCAAGCCTAGGAGCCGAGCCTATAGGGAGGAGGGGCAGCCGGACAGGGCCTTCTCCGGGGCTCCTTAGAGTGCGGCCTTTAGTCTGTCTTTTTGTTTTTGTATTTCGTAGCGTATCCTGCCTATGGTTGCGCCGCTCTCCGCTAGCACCACTAGGTAGGCGTCGCCGATAGGGGCGCCCAGAGCCATGCTATTCTTATACTCTATAGTCATTAGGCTGAGGTCGCCCAGGCCGAACTCCCTCGAGAAGTTGGTTGCGGCGTCAAACATGGAAGTAACCATAGCAGCCACAGCATCCTTATTGATCTCGGCGGATGGTATGACGGCGTCTATTATGAAGCCGTCCTTGCTGACGAGTAGGGCTCCCTGAACTCCCTCTATCTTCGCTATCTCGCCCAGGATTCTCCTCACGGGGTTTGCGGCTGCCATCTCTCTGGCACCGGGGAGGCCGCAGTTGGTTCGGGTGATAAGCTTGTTAGTAAAACGGCATATGCATTCTCTTTAGGGAGTATATTAACCTTTTAACTTATTATCATTTAAGAAAGATATAATAGCTTTTATTCTCTACTTGAAGAATCTCCCAACGAGGCCCGGGAGCCCGAGCCTGCCCCCGCTGCCACCGCCGCGGGGCCTGCAGAGGCCGAGCACCCCATCCAGGACCCCGGCGGGTAGGGTGTAGAGCCTGTACTCGTCGGGCGTCTCGCGGGCGAGCCTCTCTATCCCGGTAACCCTATAGCTGGAGCCGCCCCTCTCCTTCTCGAGTAGGAGGCAGAGGGTTCTGCCCCTGGCGACTAGGAGCACCTCCTCCCTCGTGTAGAATATCCTGGCCACGAGGTACCTGTCGGGCCCTAGCCTCAGGGCTAGGTCGTTGAGCAGCGTGTCCACGCTGTAGGGCCTCAGCTTCCTCTTGTCGACCGCGCGCTCCTCAGCGAGGCGCACGATCTCGGGGTACTTGCTGTAGTAGACCTTACCGAGGCGCTCCACCCTCCGGGGGTTGTACTCGAGCAACCCCAGGAGCACGCCGAGTCTATCCACGGGGGCCTCCGAGGCCTCGCGGCGGGGCTCGACAGGCTCGGGGGAGGCGGGGGCCCCGGTGGCCCCAGCGGGCTCCACATCGCCGTGCATGGCAGGCTGGGGCTCGACAGCCTCAAGGGCCCCGGAGAGCACGCTCATGAGGTCCTCCAGGGGCTCGTCCACGGCTTCCAGGCCGGCCTCGGAGGCGTACTCAAGCTCCATGGAGACCTTAGCCTCGTCTAGGACCTCGACCTCCACGAAGCCATCCCTCGCCTCAGCAATCATCCTCGCCAGCCTCGAGGGCTCCACGGGCTCCGCCGAGAACAGGGAGAGCCTGACCCTACCCCCGCTCACGAGGAGCTGGAACTCGCCCTTGAAGCCGTCGCCCTCGAGGTAGCCGCTGAGCCTACCCGTGAAGCCACGGGGATCCCCTATTACCAGGGGGATCCTCTGGGCCTCCCCGGCCCTTACGAAGGCTATGGTCTCCCCGCGTGTCACTGGCTCGTAGCCGCTCAACACCAGTCACCCCGGTGGAAACTGTTTCGGCCCGTGTGTGGGAGGGTTTTTATGTATATGAGAGGCTTTATACGTTGGCCCCCAGCATAACGTTAGGGCTCTGAGGGGAGGTGGCGCCGGGGGTGGGATTCGAACCCACGCGCCCCCGTGGGGCAACGGGTCTCAAGCCCGCCCCCTTGGGCCGCTCGGGCACCCCGGCGCCCCCGCCAGCAGGGGACTTGGGTGTTATGCGACCTTATTAGCCCACCCGCCCCGGGCTACGTAGAGGTGGCTTGGGCTTGAGTGGGGTTAGGGAGAAGCTGAGGGACTACGAGTACCTGCTGCAGAGGCTCTACGAGAAGGTGCCCCCAAAGAGTAGCGAGGACGTCTACGAGATACCCGAGCCCGCCGTCATAAGGATTGGGAGCCAGACCGTCATAAGGAACTTCAGGGAGATAGCTGAGAAGCTCAACAGGGACCCACAGCTCCTCGCGAGGTTCCTCCAGAAGGAGCTCGCCACCGGCGGGAGCTACGACCCCAACAGCGGGCAGCTGGTACTCAACATTAAGGTCTCGAGGAAGGTGATAAAGCAGTTCCTGAACGTCTTCCTCAACACCTATGTGCGCTGCCCCACCTGCGGGAGCTACCACACCCGCCTCGAGAGAAGGGGCCGCACCTGGGTGCTCGTCTGCCTGGCCTGCGGCGCCGAGCAGCCAGTGCCCCCATTCTAGGGGGCCAGCCTGGGGGGCCAGCAGGGCCTCCAGCCCAGCCTCCCTAGGAGGCCTGAGAGCCTCTCAAGCGCCCCCACGAGGAGGCCGTCTGCCACCCCCGGGACCCCCGCGGCGACGGCCAGGATCCTCGTCGTCGAGGGCCCCACGGCGGTGTGCACGCTGTCCCTGTGGGGGTATAGGTGCATCACTACCCCCCGGGAGTCCACTAGCACGGGCACCCCGCGGGGGAGGGCCTCGGGCTTGCCGCCTATGGGGTGGAACTCCTCCCCGCCCCGGGAGAGGCGGAGCGTGAGCGGGGGCCTGGCCTTGTCTAGGTCGTAGAGGCCTATGGGCACCAGGGTAGAGGCGCTCGCTATGTTGCCCGCGTCGACGATGGGGTTTATCCTGGGGAACCTCCCCCGGAGGATCCTCCTCATCAGGGCCTCACCGCTCGGCCTGGTCTTCGTTGGGTCAACGCCTATCCTCCAGTAGAAGCTCCTATACGCCCTCACCACCGGGTCGCCCCTGAGGGCCTCCAGGGTGTACCTCGAGGCCACCAGCTCCCGGAGGGCCTCCACCTCACCGTCGAGTAGCCCGGGGTCCAGGCTCGACACCAGCGGCCCCGCGTAGGCACAGTAGGCAACCCTCACGCCGAGCCCAGCGGCGTCGCCGGACACCACGAGCAGGCCCTCACCGCTAGGGCACTCCCCGCCAGCCACGAACGCCAGCCCCGCCCCGGCCCGCTGGACTGCTCCGGGTTAATTCCGCGGCACACCACCCCTCTGGGAGGCGGGGGAGGCTCCGCGCTCCCCGCCCGCGGGACGCCCCCGGGTCTCCGGGGCGCCTGGGATGACCGCGGGCGCGCAGCGGGGTCTCCCCCTCTCGGGGTCTAGGTGTAGGTCACCCTGCCGTCCCTGATTGTTGCGCACTTGCTGGGCTTGTGGCGGGTCTCGCGGTGCTTGTCTATTATGTGGATGACCTCGAAGCCCTTGAGGGCCAGCCAGTCGGCTATTATCTTGCGGTGGCACCTCCAGGGGAGCCTCTCAGCGCATAGTATGGCCACGAGCCTCCGGGAGGCCAGGGCCTCGAGCTCCTGCATGGCCTGTATGGCGGTGGGGTTCGTCGTCAGGTAGATGGCGTAGGCCCTGAAGCCGGGGGACTCGAAGCACGTTGCCCCACCGGTGTCGGGGGCGTCGACGCCGAGCCTCCTCCTACCCCCCAGGGGGCCGCCTAGCCAGGTGTACTCGATCCCAGCCGAGCGGAGGGCCTCCTCGAGGTGCTCCCTGTTGAACCAGGGGTACCTCCTGCTCTTAGGCCACCTCCTAACGTCAACCACCACCTCGACGCCGCGCTCCACGAGGAGGCCGAGGAGCTCCTCGAGGCTCCTTGTGGAGTGGCCTATAGTGTAGACCCTCCCCCTAGGCTCGGCCCTCAAGGCAGCAGGCCCCTCCAGGGGAGTGCTTGGGGGTGGCTAACGCGTATAGCCTATCCCCCCAGGCCCTAGAGCCCACTGGTGCCCCGAGGTGAGGCTCCGCCCCGCCGCCCTGGCGCTTGTGGTTGCCCTCCTGGCCGCCTCCCTGCCCCCGGGAGCCGTGGCTGCGGCCTCCCCCGCTGGGGGTGGGGGCTGGGTTAGGAGCTGCACTATCCACATCGTGGCTGTCTCGAGCGCTGGGGGTGGGGTGCTGGGTAACCTGACTGTTACCATCCGCTACCCCGGCTCGGGTAGGGTGTACATCTCCACTAGCCCCGCCGCGGAGATTGACACGCAGGGGAGCGCGAGGCTGGCGGCGTTCGCCGCGAGCCTCCTCGCGGGTGTTGACATGATGAGGTACGACTTCTACTACGCCATAGAGGTGCCGAGCATAATAGTCGGGGGCCCAAGCGCCGGGGCGGCCATGGCTCTCGCGACGCTGGACCTCCTAACCAACGCAACCTGCAACCCCAGGGTCGACGTGACGGGCATGATACAGCCCGACGCCAGCATAGGGCCCGTGGGCGGGTTGAAGGAGAAGCTAGAGGCGGCGGCCCGCGGGGGCGCGAGGCTCTTCATAGTGCCGGCCGGCCAGGAGGTCTACACCTACTACAAGACGGTCTACAAGACCCTGGGCCCCTTCGTGTGGGTCGTCAGGGAGCCCGTCACGGTGAACCTCACTGCCTACGGTGAGAAGCTGGGGGTACGCGTCGCCACGGCCGCCACCCTCCTCGAGGAGTATGAGCTCGCCACGAACAGGAGCCTCGAGGTGAGGCCGGCCACGACCGAGCTGCCCGGCTGGTTCACCGACGCCCTCGGGGTCTACGTGAGGCTCACGGCCCGCAGGGTCAACGAGACCCTCGAGGGCGCCGCCCGGGGATACGGCTTCATAGCGGCCCTGGCAGCGAACGCCACCAGCGAGGCCCGCGAGGCCCTCAGGCTCCTGGGCGAGGGGAGGCCCTACGACGCTGCAATAACGGCCGTGCAGGCCTACGCCGACGCACTCGAGGCCAGCTACCTCACCTGGGGCCTCAGGCACAGGCTCGACGTGACCGGCGTGGTGGAGGCGGTTAACTCGAGCATCATAAGGGCCTGGGACGAGGCCGCCAACGCCAGCTCCAGCGCCGGGGGCGCCCTCGGGTACCTGCTGGCGGCGAGGGCCTACGGGATGCTGGGCGTCGCCGCCTACTACTACAAGGCCGCGCTCAGGCTCCTAGACCATAGTGGGGGCCGCTACTACATACCCTACACCCTCCTCTCCGGCCTCGACACCCGCGGGGTCGAGACGCTGGCCCAGGCGGGGGCCACGGCCTACTGGGCCTCCTTCTGGGCTAACCTCACCAGGATAGCGCCCCCGGGACCCCCGGTCTCGAGGGAGAGGCTCGCCAGGCTGGCATCGCTCCTCGAGGCCCAGGCCAGGACCACGGTGGCGTACCTCGAGACCCTCCTGGGCGAGGCCGGGGCCCCTGTCTCGAGGGCAGGCCTAGCTGAGGCCCTTGCGGGGGAGGCCCTAGCCTCGAGGGATCCGGCGGCGGTGATAGGCCTCTCCATAGAGTCTATAGCGGCCTCCACCCGGGTGATACACGAGACATTCACGCTCGAGCCCTCGAGGACGGCCAGGCAGCTCACACTCATAGCCGGGGCCCTCCAGCCCTCCGGAGACCTCGGGGCGGTCTCGAGGGCCCTCCTAGGCCTTGCCGAGTCAGCCGGGAGCCCCGAGGTGAGGCTCATCGCCGCCAGCAAGGCCGTCCTCTACTCCTGGCTCGAGAGGATCCTCAGCGAGTCCCAGGGGAAGCCCCCGGCGCCCATAACCACAGCCAGCAACGCGGGCAACACAGGGAGCCACACAGCCACTAGCCAGGCGGGCGGCGCCCAGCGCCAGGCCACAGGCACGACGACGAGAAGCCCCGCGAGCCCCACGGCCTCCCCCGGGCCCCTGGGCGGCAGGGGGGCAGAGGCCCTCTCGGCCGCAGCGCTTGGGGCGGCTCTGGCAGCAATAGTGGTGTGCGCCCTCGCCAGGCGCTCCCCGCAACCGCAAATATCACCCCAATAAAAGCCCGGGTCCATGAGCGGTGATGTACCCTCCTAGTATATCGCCTCCCCCAGCCCTGAGGGCGGGTCGGTGGCGGTGGCGCTCTACAGTGTTGAGGGGAGGGTCTACTGGGACGAGACCGACGCTGCGCAGCTAGTCCACTTCGCGAGCGTCCTCCTCTACTGCTCGAGGGCCGAGGAGGAGTTCCTCATAAGCCTCGCTGGCAGGGGTTGGAGGCCCGGCACCATAGTCTTCCCGAGGGTGCACGTTGAGTGCGACTACGAGGCGCCACTCGCGCCGCATGAGAGGTGGAGGGTCGACATAGTCGATGTGAGGCTCGGCAGGAAGAGCATAGAGTACACCTTCGAGGTCCACAACCTGGACCGGGGGCTCCTGGCGGCTCGCTGCAAGATAGTGACGGTCACCTTCGACCCGAGGCTGGGGAGGGCCGTCGAGATCCCCCGCGAGCTCAGGGAGGCCCTCCTAGCGGCTGGGGCCAGGGAGTCCTAGAGGGTCTCGGGCCTCCTAAGCACGAGGGATGCCGCGCCGTAGAGCTGCTGGTCCTCCCCGAACATACACCTCTCAACCCTCACGTCCACGCTGTAGCCCAGGTACTCCCCGAGGGCGGCCCGGATCCTGGGGGCGAGGAGGTCCCAGCCCCCCAGGAGGGCGCCCCCGCCCAGGAAGACCGCCTGAGCGTCGTATGCGACCGTGACGCTCGCTATGCCCGCCGCGTGGATCCCGGCGAGGTAGTCCACGACGTGGAGGGCGAAGGCGTCGCCCCCACGGGCGTAGGCGTAGAGGGCCTCCGCCCCCAGGCGGGCCCTGAGGGCCTCGCGGAGGGCCTGCGTCTCGGGGCCCCTCCACCCGCGGGCCAGGATCCTGGCGGTCCTGGGTATCGCGGAGCCCGAGGCCAGGGCTTCCCAGTGGCCCCTGCCCCCGCAGCCGCACCTAGCCCGGGAGGAGGCCTCCAGGACGAGGTGGCCGACCTCGGCGCCGAGGCCGCGGGGGCCGACGAGGAGCCTGCCCCCTATGACCACGCCACCGCCTATGCCCGTGCCGACGGCGATGTACGCCAGGCTATCGAGGCCGGAGCCCCTCCCAAGCGTGTACTCAGCCCAGGCGCCAGCGTTGCAGTCGTTCGCCACCACCACCGGGACGCCAAGCGCCTCCTCCAGGGGGCGGCGTAGGGGGAAGCTCTTGATGGGGGCGTTCGGGGTCCCCTCCACAACGCCCCTCCGGGGGTCTAGGGGGCCTATCGAGGCGACGCCGAGGGCCTCTATGCCCCCGCAGCCGGGCGTGCCGGCGAGGAGGGACTCGAGCATCTCTAGTATCAGCCTGGAGGGCGCCATGGGGCCGCCTGCGGCTGGGAATGGCGAGGCCCTCCTAGCTATGAGGCGGGGGCCCCTGAAGAGGGCCACCCTTATCTTCGAGGCCCCCACGTCGGCGGCGCCTATGCAGGCCTCCATGCGGCCCCCCGGCCCCGAGGCCTCGGCGGCTGGTCTAGGATAGTATGGCGATGCCGTTGGGGTCCTTGACCCTGGGTAGTATGGCCTCGTATACCCTGAACTCCACGTTGCCCTCAGCGTTCTCGCCTATCACGCTGACCGTAGCGTCCCTGCCTACGAGGAGGTCGACCACGCTGGGGTCCGCTGAGAAGAGGATCGCTGCATTATCGGGCACGTGCGGCTCTATTACAACCTTGTGGACTAGGGCCTTGACCCTGTGGAGGTCCATGACACCGCTCCTCTCGCTATACCTCACGAGCCCCGCGTACCTCGCGGGGCTGACTAGGAGCACGTAGGGCCTGGGGACGGCGTTGGACTCCAGCTCCGCCAGGGCCCTGGCTACATCCTCCACGGCGGCGCCTGGCTGGGACCAGTCGCTCATCTCCAGCCTATGCGCCTCGCCCGCGGACTTGAGGGCCTCAACTATCAGCTCGTCCTCCCTCGCAGCGAGCCTTCGGGCGGCCCTGTAGAGCTGGGGCATCGGGGGCTCGATGCCCGTCGCTGACCAGTACGCCAGGATCCTGGCTGGCAGGGAGAATGACTCGCTGATCTCGTAGAGCCCGCTCAGCACCGCCCTACCCGTGGGGTCGGCCTGAACGAGGACCCCCTCCACCCCAGGGGCCTCAACGGCCTCGAGGATCCCGCGGAGCCTCCTCGAGGCCCTCACCACCGAGAGAACCCTCAACTTCACCAGCTCCTCGAGGCCAGCAGGGGGGTCGGCCTTGGTCTCCGGGGTGGCCGGGGGGTCGCCGCCGGTCAGCTCCCTTACCTCGGCCTCCCCCGCCTCGAGCTCCTTGACCTGCTCGGGGTCAATCTTCTTGAGTAGCGCCAGGAACTCGCCCACGTGGGTCTTCTCCTCCCTCGCAATGTCCTCGAAGACCTTCCTGGCCTCCTCGTCCTCAACAGCCCTGGCGAGCTGGAGGTAGAGGTTCACAGCGTCCAGCTCCGCTATAATGGCGAGCCTGAGGGCCTCGGCGAGCCCCTGGGGGCCTAGCTTCCCGGCCCCCGCAACCTCGAGGGGGTGCTTTGATAGCAAGCCCAGCACCCACGGTAAGGAAGGGGCCCCTCCGCTATTAACCCTCGGCCCCCCGCCGCCGGGCCTCCTGGAGCGCGCCCCTTAGGAGGGAGAGCCTGCCCTCGAGCATCTCGAGGCCCCTCTCGAGGAGGGCGAGGCCCTCGGGTGTGACCTCGTAGAGGTTGTCCCTCCTCCTCAGGAAGCCGCTCCTCTCGAGCCTGTAGATCACCGTGTAGAGCGTCATAGTTGAGGGCTTGAAGCCGAACCTCCTCTCTATTATCTTCCTAACATTGTATGCGTAGGTCGGCCCCTCCACGGCGAGCGCTGCTATGACGTAGAGCCAGAGGGTCTCCACGCTCGTCTTCCTGTCGAGCCTCTCCAGCGGCCCCCTCTCCCTATTGGAGCCAGCGCGGGGCATCGGCGCGGCCCCCTCCCCTAGGGCCCCCTAGCGGCCCTCGGTTATCCTCCTGACTATCGCCGCCACCTCCCCCGAGAGGAGCCTCGGGGGCACCCTCTTGCCTAGGTACCCCCTGTCTATGGGCTCGCTGGCGTACATCGCCTCGCTTATGACCCCGGAGAACTCCTGGGGCGGCAGGACTGCGGCTGCCCTCACCTCCCCCTGCCTTATCCCCTCTATGTTCGTCACTATCGTGAACGCCACGCTTCCTGCTGAGGCCCTGGTGGCGTAGAGCCTCGTGCCCCTTATGGGCTCGACCCTGACGACCTCCACGCCGACTACGTCGACTGCGTACTCGGGCCTGTTCTCATCGCCCAGGAGGAGCCTGGACTTGAGGCCCTTGAGTATGGCGAGGGCCCACCTTATCTCGGCGAAGGCGAGCGCCTGGCTTCCCGTGAGCCTGGGCCTCTGCTGGGGCACCAGCATTGCTATGAGCTTAGTGGCCGCCTCGGCTACCCTTGCCACCTCCTGGCTCTCGGCTAGCATCCTAGCTGGGAGGAAGCTGTAGCGGGCCCTCAGGAGGGCCTTCCTGGCCTCGGCTACCTCCTGGAGGGCGGCCTGCCTCTTGACGGGCCAGGGCATGCCCCACTGCCTCACCCTCCTCTCGAGGAGGTCCACGGCGTGGAGGGCCATGAGTATCCTGTAGTCCCTGCTGGTGTCGCTCAACTGCACCCCTCACCCCATGGATGCCAGCGCCTCCAGGACGGCCTCGGCGGCGCCGCGCACGTGGGCCTCCAGCTCCTCGTGGCTCCTCAGCCTCTCCTTCCCCGGCACGACGAGGTTATCAGAGACCACCAGGAGGGCGGCCGCGCGGGCCCCCCTCATGTTGGCTAGGGCGTAGAGTATGGCTACCTCCATCTCGACAGCCTTGAGCCCCATGGATGAGAGCCTCCTAGCCATGCCGGGGTCCTCCGCGTAGAAGGCATCGCTACTATACACGGGGGCCAATATGGCCCTGCCCCTCCTAGAGGCCTCCCTGTAGACCGCTAGCAGCAGCTCGGGATCCGGGCTCGCCGGGGGGCATATGCCCCCGAAGTACTGGCCCATCGCCCCCCCAGGGTTGTAGGCGGCGCCGCTCGCGGCGACGTAGTCGCCTATGTCTAGGTCCTCCACGAGGCCCCCGCAGGTGCCCAGCCTCACCAGGTAGCGGGCCCCGAGGGCTATCAGCTCCTCGATCACTATGGCGGCGCTCGGGGCGCCTATGCCGTGCACCGCAACGCTTACCCTCGCGCCCCTGTAGGAGCCGGTGTAGACTAGGAGGCCCCTATTCTCGTTGACCAGCCTCGCGTCGGCGAGCATTCCCGCTATCATCCTAGCCCTCGCCGGGTCCCCCACGAGCACGACCCTCTCAGCGACGTCGCCCGGCCCCGCCCTTATGTGCTGGGGCGTGATGTGCCCGCCAGCCACCTGGCCCACCCAGCGGGGGATGCCCCCGGGCGGGGGTTTAGGCGCTTCCACCCCCAGCCCCGGGGAGGCGCCTCCGCGCGAGCCTCGAGAGGAGCGGTATGCCGGCGACCAGCCTCTCTGGCTCGAGGAGCCTGAGGGCCACGAGGCTCCAGAGCGCTAGGTGGCCGGCCTGGACTGCGAGGGCCGCCAGGGCAACGCCGGGCCTGCCGAACTGGGCCCCCAAGAGGGCTATCAGCGGGGGGTAGAGGGGGTCCGCCAGCAGCGCTGCCCCCAGAGGCCCCGTGGGCGAGGGCACGAAGCCTATGAATACCGCTAGGTATGGTATGAGGAGGAGGAAGGAGAAGTAGTTGGCCACCATCTGGGCCCCCTTGACGTCCTGGGCCCCCAGGCCTAGTATGAGGCCCAGCACCGCCGCTATGTAGAGGTCCATCACCAGGGTTGCGAGGGCAACCGCCGTGGCCCCAGGCGTGAGGCCACCCGTGAGGCCCGGCACAGCGGCCCCCATGGCGCTCCTGAGGGACTCGCTGTAAACCAGGAAGCCGAGGGCGAAGCTCGCGCCCCCTATGAGGGTCACGGCTAGGACGCCGAGGATCTTCGATAGCACCACGTCCCTCGCAGTCACGGGCGAGGCTAGGAGCATCTCGAGGGTCTTGGCCTCCCTCTCGAGGCCCATGCTTATCGCTCCCACCTGGGTGGCGGATGTCAGGAGTATGAGGAGCGCCAGGGGGACCCCGTAGAGGGAGAGGATGTACCCGGTATACTTGTGGGCGGGGACCTCCCTGCCCCACACCACTATCGTCGTCTCGGCCTTGAGGGGCTCGACTAGGAAGGACGCGCTCGCCTTGGGGAAGACCTTGTGGACCCTCGAGGCTATGAGAGCCCTCAGAGCCCCCGTGAGCTGTGCCGTGACCTTCTCAACGAAGGCCTGAGCCATGGGGGTGGGGGAGGGTATGGCCACGTAGACCCCCGCCTCCACGGGGAGGCCCTCAGTGAAGTTCTCGGCGAAGCCCCTGTGGAGCACCACGACCGCGGAGTAGTCCCCGCTGGAGAGCAGCTCGGCCGGGTCGCCCCTGTAGGGGCGGGCCTCGAGGGTTGCACCCATCTCCCCCGCCAGGATGGAGGCTAGCCTAGTATCATTCGCAGTGGGCTCGGAGTCGAAGACTATGAGCACTCGGAGCGGCCTGGCGGCCTGCTGGACGGTCTTCTTAACTGCGACCCCCTGGAGGCCCCCCATGAAGGCCATTATGAGCGCTGGCATTATTATCATGCCCACAAGGACGAGCCTCTCCCTGAGGAGCTCCCTCACCTCCTTCGCTATGAGCGCTCTGAGCCTGCTCACGCTACATCGCCCCCACGGCCTTGAGGTACACCTCCTCCAGGCTCTCCGCGTTGTAGCGCTCCTTCAGCTCCCCGGGCCTGCCCTCCGCGACTATCCTCCCACCGCTGATGATGTAGACCCTATCCGCTAGAACCTCGGTCTCCATCATGTTGTGGCTCGAGACGATCACGGCGGCGCCGCGCCTGTGGGCCCAGTCCCTCAGGATCCTCCTGATAGCCACGGCGTGCTCCACATCCACACCGGCGGTCGGCTCGTCCATTACCAGGATCCTGGGCTCCGTCATGAGGACCCTGGCCACGAGTATCCTCCTCTTCATCCCCTTGCTGTAGGAGCCCATGGGCCTCGAGAGCTGCTCCAGGGAGAGCCCCGAGAGCCTCACGCCCCTCTCAACGATCTCCCCGGCCTCCTCCGCGGTCCCAGCGTAGAGGCTGGCGGTGAAGCGGAGGAACTCGATGCCGCTCATCCTCCTATAGACCCCGGCGTCCTCCGGCAGGTAGCCTAGGATCCTCCTGAGCCGCACCCCACCCTCCCTGGGGTCTACGCCGGCCACCCTCACCGTGCCAGAGTCGGGCCTGAGGAGCCCCACGATTATCCTCATGGTAGTCGTCTTCCCGGCCCCGTTAGGGCCGACTAGGGCAACGACCTCCCCGGGGTCGACCCTCAGGCTCACGCCCCTAAGGGCCTCGACGCCCCCGGGGTACCTCTTCCTGACTCCTACGAGCTCCACTGCGGCCTCCAAAGCCCCCCGAGCCCCCAGGCCATCCCCGGGGGCCCCAGCCAGGGGAGCCGCTAATAGCTCCTAGACGCCCACCCCGTCGCCGGGGGTGCTAGCCTGGGTTGCCGAGGGCCCTGATAATCACGGGGGAGGGCTTCGAGGACGTAGAGCTGCTCTACCCCTACTACAGGCTGGTCGAGGCCGGCTTCTACGTCGACATAGCCGCCCCCTCGAAGGGGAGGGTGAGGGGCAAGCACGGCTACGAGGTCGACGCCACGGTGGGCCTCGACGAGGTGGACCCCACGGGCTACGACCTCCTAGTGCTACCCGGGGGTAGGGGGCCGGAGAGGGCTAGGGTGCACCCGAGGGCTGGCGTGGTCGTGAGGAGCTTCTTCGAGGAGGGCAAGCCCGTCGCCGCCATATGCCATGGGCCGCAGCTGCTGATAACGGCTGGCGTGGTTAGGGGTAGGAGGCTGACGAGCTACTGGGGCATAAGGGACGACCTCGTGGCGGCTGGCGCCCAGTGGGTGGACGAGCGGGTGGTCGTGGACGGCAACCTGGTGACTGCCAGGTACCCGCCGGATATACCGTTCTGGATGAGGGAGTTCATGAGGCTGCTCGAGAGGAGGGGCCTGCTGGCCCCCTACCCCAAGTCGTAGGGCTCCCCCCCGAGGCCCCAGAGGCGGAGGCGCTCCCTCCTCTTTATCTCCCTGAGCATCCTATCGAGGTGCCTGTAGACGGTGCTGTGCATCCTACCATCTATAAGCATCTCGACCGCCTCCTTGGCGGCCATGGCCCTCTCGTACTCCCCTATTATCGCCACGTGGTAGTCGCCTATCACCATGTCGACGCCCGCCATCTGCTCTATGGTCCTCCTGGCCCTCCCGCCCTCGCCTATTATGCGGGCCTTCACCCTCCTGAGGTGGTTCGGGGCGTCCCCCACCCTCTGCTTGAGGTCTATAACGACTAGCACCTGGTCCTCCTCGAGCAGGCGGAGCGCCTTCTCGAGCGGGAACCCGAGGGCCACCGCCTTCACCACCTCGGCGGCCTTCATCACGTTGTATGGGGGGGTCGCGGGGGACTCGGGCTCTATTATCACCATAGAGTTCTCGGAGTCAACGGTTATCACCGTGCCGGTCCTCCTCATGATCTCCAGCTTGTTCCTCCCGCCCTCGCCTATGACAGCCCCCAGCCTCTCCGGGGGCACCCTCACGTACATCCTAGGCCTCACTGGAGGCCTCTCCTCAGGCATCCCAGCAGCTCACCCCTCAACTCCCCCAGGCCCGGGGGCTCCTCTCCCAGGTGCTCCTCGAAGAAGCCCGCGATATTACGGATATCCCTCACCAGGAACTCCTCGGCGTAGGGGTGCTCGTGGCTGACGGCCTGGGCGACGTCTATCACCCACACGCCCCCCCCTCCAGAGCATGAGGTTGTACTCGCTGTAGTCGGCGTGCACGAGCCTCGCCTGGCAGACTATCCTCCGGAGCTGCTCGGCCGCCCCCCTCCAGGCCTCGAGGACCTCGCCCCGGGTCATCTCGTCGACCGCCTCCACGAGTAGTGGGGCCCTGTAGCCCTCCTCGCCGAGGAACTCCATGACCAGCACGTTCCCCTGGAACGCTATGGGCTCCGGGACCCTAACGCCTGCCGCCCTCATCCTCTGGAGGTTCCTATACTCCTTCCGGGTCCACTCGTAGATGAGCCTCCTGAAGTTGCCCGAGGGTATCCTGTCGAACCTGGGGTCGCCTAGGATGTACTTCCTTATACCCTTCCTGAACTCGGCGGTGAAGGAGAGGTATATCTTGACTGCGAGGTCCCTGCCCCCCCTGTCGCGGGCCCAGTAGACCCTCGCCTCCTTGCCAGCGCTTATCGCGCCCTTCAACTCCCATATGACCCCCCGGAGCTGGAGCCTGTAGATGTGGCCCATGGTGGTGGGGTCTAGGACCTCCTCGACCGTCTTGAAGAGGTCGCGGTCCTTCAGCCTCTCCTCCTCGTCGCGGAGCCTCTTGAGCCAGCGGGCCCTCCTCCTCAAAGCTCCTCTCCGACCTCCTCCAGGAACTCCTCGGGCAGGAGGCCGGACTCTATGAGCTTCCTCACCTCGTCGCGGGCGTAGCGGTAGACGACCTCCCCCTTCATGTCCCTAGTGCCCCATGGGAGGAAGAGTATCACGTCCCCCTCCCTCATCCAGACCCTCCTCCTCATCTTCCCCGGTATCCAGGCCTTGTAGGTGTTGCCGTCGGTGCAGACTACCTCCAGGAACCCGGCTCCTAGGAGCCTCTGGATGACGCAGAGCATCGTGCCCTCCTCATCGCTGGGCAGGGGCATCTCGCCCTTCCTCGACTGCTCGCGGCCCCTCCTCTTCCTAGCCAATCCCTACTCGCACCCCCCGGGGCTTGGGGGGTGGAAGGTAATAAGGGGGCGGCGGGAGGAGCTACTCGCCCTCCTCCACGGCCTCTCCCAGTATGTAGAGCCTCCTCCCAGCCTGGAAGGCCCTGTAGAGCCTCCCCTCCTCGAGGGTGTCGGTGTAGACGTGCACGTACTCCCCGGGGTACTCTAGGACCCTCTGGTAGCCCGTCTCGGCGTCGAGGAAGACGTAGGTGCCCCCAGACCTGCTGAGGAGCATGAGCCTCCTCTCGGGGGCCCCGCCGGGGTGGGGGGTGAAGCCCCTCTCCCAGAGGGCCTCAGCGTCCAGCTCGAACTGCTCGCCGCTCCTCATGTCGACGAATAGGCCCCCCCTCCTGGTGCGGCCTAGGAATAGTGTCTCCCTGCCGCCCACTAGGAGGACCTGGCCCGGCTCTATCTCCGGGATCCTGACGGAGACTGTCAGCCTGCCCCTCCTCTTGCCGTCCGGCCTCCTCCCAACGAGTTTGTAGGTATCAATGGTCCTCCCCATGAATGCCGCCCTCACCTTGCTGGCTATCACCCTCGCGCTCGTGTGGTCGAGGACGTAGAGGTCGATGCCGTCCCTCCCCTCCTCGGTCTTGACTATCGCCTCCCTCAGGTGGGGGTCGAGGCCCTCCAGGAACCCCCTCACCTCCCTCCTGTACTTCTCGCCTAGCCTCCCCGTTGAGCCCCTGATCTGGACTATCGCCTCGTAGCCCCTCTTCGTGAGCCTCGCCGTGCAGGCCGGGCACACGCTGGCGTCGGCCCTCACCTCGACCACGACCTCCTGCCTCGCCTCTACCCCATCCCTGCTCCTGCCCGCGATGCTAACGAGGAGCCTGTAGAGCCCCGGGCCCGTGAAGGGCCTGTCGAGGCGTATGCCCTCTATCCAAGCCTCCGCTATGTCCCTCGTGGGCTTGAGGCGCTTGCTGAGCACTATGTGGGCGTACTCTAGGAGGGTCTCCTCCACCGTGCCGAGCCCCCTATTCCAGCCCCCCTGGTACTTGTAGGAGCCGCAGTACTGGCAGTAGACGAAGCGTATCCTCCTCGGGACAACCGCTACTCCAACCCTCTCGACGTAGCAGTCCCTGCAGAGCCCCCCTATGAAGGGGACCTCATCGCTGGTCCTACCGCAGACCGGGCACACCCTCACCATGACCCTGCCTTTCCCCACCCCCGCCCAGTGGCGGGGGCGGCCTATTAGACTCGAGCCACCCCTCCCCGGCGGGTGTGAGGTGTGGCTAGGGTCGCAGTCCTCGGGGCGGGCCTCATGGGCTCCGCCGCCGTCGAGAGGCTCGCCTCCCAGGGCTTTGAGGTCGTAGTGTGGAATAGGACTAGGAGCAAGGCCGAGGAGGCCGCTGGGAGGGCTGGAGCCAGGGTCGCGGGTAGCGTCGAGGAGGCCGTCTCAAACGCGGAGGCGGCTATAGCCTTCCTGGCCGACGACGAGGCCCTCATGAGCGTCGCCGCTAGGATAGGGAGGGCCGACGGCCTAGTCTTCATAGACTCCTCCACCGTGACGCCCGAGGCCGCCTCGAGGGTGGCCGAGTACCTGGAGGGCCGCGGGGCCTGCTACGTGGAGGCCCCCGTCCTCGGCGGCCCCAACGCCGTCAGGGAGGGGAGGCTAGTCGTCATAGAGGCTGGGAGGGGGCACTGCAAGAGGCTCGCCCGCCCCTACATAGAGGCGCTGGCCGAGAGGGTGGTCGACGCAGGCGAGGATCCCAGGGTGGCGCAGGCCCTCAAGCTCGCCTTCAACCAGCTCCTCATATCGAGCCTCGCAGTCCTAAGCGAGGCCATGGCCATGGCCCAGGCCCACGGCGCCCCCCTCGAGGCGCTCGAGGAGGTCTACAGGGGCACGGTCTTCGAGGCCCTAGCCTCCAAGTACCTCAAGAGGCTAGCGAGCCCCGAGTGGCCGACGAGCTTCAGGATAGAGCTGGCCGCCAAGGACCTCGACTACGCCCGGAGGGCTGCCTGGAGCAGGGGCCTCGCAGCCCCCGTGACCTCCGCCGCCGCGGAGGCATTCAAGCTCGCCGCCCACAGTGGCCTCGCGGGGAGGGACTACTCGAGGATATACTGGTTCATAGCCCGCGGCGGGGTCTAGGGGGCCGCTTATATACCACTGGCTACACGCGGAGCCACGGAGACCCCCGTAGGAGCGTTCTTCCAGGGAGACGAGCTAATAATCTTGGGCCTCATAGTTGTGATACTCATACTAGCGTCCACGAAGCTCCAGTCCTAGCCCGAGGTATAGGCCAGGCTATACACGAGTTCAGGAAGGCGACGAGCGGCGAGGAGGAGCAGCCCCAGGGGCAGGCCCGCCAGGCGAGCGGCTAACGCCTAATACACCCGGCGGCGGGGCCTAGCCTCAGGGCTGTGATGTGTGTGGTGGACACAGAACGGCCGCCGCTGAGGAGCGGCTGGGTGAAGACTAGGAGCCCCCTGAGCCCCTCAGGCCTTCAGCTTGTCCACGAACGACTTGTCAACACTCATAACTCTATACTCGAGCCTCCCATCGCCGGAGAGGGCCTTGGAGGCCTCCTCGAGGGCCTTGGAGCCCACGACCCTCTCCTCGTTGGCCCCGTAGAGTATGACGCCCTCCAGGGATCCCCTGCAGGCTAGTAGCTCGAGCCTCACTCCGCTGGAGTGGGTGGCCTCCATGTAGGCGCAGCCGCTCGAGGAGGCCTCGCTCGCCAGCCTCGCCAGGGCCTCTAGGGTCGTGGGGGTCTTGGTCTCGCCGGCCTTCGTGGAGGTGCTAGCCAGCAGTAGGTCCACCCTGAAGAGAGGGTCGGCCATCCTCTCGCTCACCACGTCAAGCGTCCCGGTACGCGCGGCCGGGGCGGCGGCCTGCGCTGGAGCTGGCCTCGCCGCTGCTGTGGGGGTCGCGGGGGCCGCGGGCTGGGCGGCGAGCCTTGCAGGGGCGGCCTCCGGCGCTGCCTGGGCCTGCGCCTCCGGGGGCTGGGCTGGCTTGGGCTTCGGCTTTGGAGGGGCCTCGATGACCACCTCTATGCCGGCGGCGGTCCTGAGGTGCCTCGCCACCCTGTAGCCCCTCGTCTGGGCCCAGAAGATAAGGTCCGTCGCCTCCCCCTCGCCGCTCAGGAGCACCCTGACCCTACCGCTCCTCTCGAGCTTCTCTCTTATGACGCGGTACGGGAGGATCCACCTCCTATCCACGTTCACCGTGTCGGGTGAGGACACCCTAGCACCCCCCGGGAGCCTACTTTCAGCACACGCCCCAAAGGGGCTAGTGGCGGGCGTCCCATTTAACGTGTAGCCAGCTGGCCGCCCTCCAAGGCTTCACCGTAGGGGCGGCTTTTAACGCGTGCACCCCCAGATGGCTGGGGGTCGGGGGTTGCGGCTCCGCGGCTATCACTGGAGGATCCTGCGTGTCAACCTCTCCACTGGGAGGTGGAGGGTCGAGGAGCCCGGTGAGGAGGACCTCGAGCTCTTCATAGGCGGGAAGGCGCTCGCGTACCTCATGGCCTACAGGGAGATACCCCCGGGCACGGACCCCCTTAGCCCCTCCAATAGGCTCTACTTCGTTACGGGCCCCTTCAGCGCCCTGGTCCCCGGCGCGAGTAAGGTGACGGTGCTCGCTAAGAGCCCCCTGACTAGGCTCCTCAACGACAGCCACGCGGGGGACTACTTCGGCCCCAGCCTGAGGAAGGCAGGCTACGATGCCCTCGTGGTTGAGGGCGCCTCCCGGGACCCCGTCTACATCTACATAGACTCACGCACGGTCGAGGTGAGGGACGCCTCGAGGATATGGGGCTCCACGACGAGGGAGGCTACGCGGGCCATACGCCGCGAGACCAGCGAGAGGGCGAGCGTCGCCGCCATAGGACCCGCGGGGGAGAGGCTAGTGAGGATAGCCAACATAATCTTCGACGAGGAGAGGGCCGCCGGCAGGGGCGGCCTTGGGGCCGTTATGGGCTCCAAGAAGCTGAAGGCAATAGCCGTCCTAGGCGATGGGAGGCCCCCCGAGCCCGCCGACCCCGAGGGCCTGAGGGCTGAGGGCGAGAAGTGGTACAACTACTTCGCCACAAGCCCCCGCTACGGCGACCTGAGGACCTACGGGACGACCAACGCCCTGGTCTACAGCGCCTCGATAGGCATGAGCCCCTCCTACAACTTCGAGACCCCCGGCATACCGGTGGACCTCGCCGCCAAGATCTCCGGCGACGCCATCAAGGAGGTCGAGGTCGACCCTCCGTGGTACATCCACGGGGCGAGCTGCCCGATAAAGTGCGCCCGCTACGCCGAGGCCGAGTACAAGGGGAGGCGCTTCAGGGTCAAGCCCGAGTACGAGAACCTGGCGATGCTCGGGGCCGCCACGGGCGTCTTCGATAGAGAGGCAGTGCTCTACTTCAACAGGCTAGTCGACGACCTGGGACTCGACAGCATAAGCACAGGCAACACTATAGCCTGGCTACTCGAGCTAGCCGAGAGGGGCCTCATAGGGGAGGAGGAGGTAGGCTTCAAGGTCAAGGGATTCGGGGACGCCGAGGCCGTGGAGAGGCTCATACGCCTCATAGCCGAGAGGAGGGGCATAGGCGCCGTGCTAGCGGAGGGCGTGAAGAGGGCCTCCGAGATCCTGGGCCGGGGGGCCGAGCTGGCTGTTCACGTCAAGGGCCTCGAGGCCCCAGCCTGGGACCCCCGTGGTAGGAGGGGCTTCGCCGTGAGCTACGCCACAGCCGACGTCGGGGCGAGCCACCTCAGGGGCTGGCCCCCCACGACCGAGCCCCCGAGCGCCGGGCCCGCTAAGGAGGTGGTGCCCGGCCTCGCGAGGAACAGGGACGACGACGCCCTCCGCGACAGCCTAAGCCTCTGCAGGTTCGTCTCCTACCCCAGCAGGGAGATACCAGGCCTCTACAAGCTCGTGACGGGCCTCGAGAGGAGCCTGGACGACCTCTACCGGGCACCCCAGAGGGCCGAGGCCCTAGCGAGGATCCACGCGGCCCTCGACTGGCTCGTGCCGCCGATACACGACGACGTGCCCCCCAAGTGGATGAAGGGCCAGCCCACGGGGCCCCTCAAGGGAGTCGCAGCCTTCCTCAGCGAGGAGGACAAGAGGGAGGCCATACGCGAGTACTACAGGGTGAGGGGCTGGCACCCGACCCTAGGCGTCCCAACCCCCGAGACCATGGAGAGGCTCGGGATCCCCTGGGCCCGGGGAGACGCCGAGAGGGCCCTCAGGGCCGTGGAGGAGAGGCTGAGGGCGGCGGGGCTCGAGGTTTGATCCGCCTAGAGACCCACACCCACACGAGGGTAAGCGACGGCATGTTGACGCCCCTCCAGCTCATACGCCTCGCCGCCCGCAGGGGATGCGACGCAGTCGCCGTGACGGACCACGACACCGTCGAGGGGGGCCTGAGGGCCTACAAGGCCGCCAGGCGCCTCGGCGTCCCCATAGTGGTGGTGCCAGGCGTCGAGGTCAGGACATCCTGGGGCGACGTCCTAGCCCTCTGCGCCTCGCCAGCCGGGGTCGAGCCCCCGAGGGACCCCGAGGCCCTGAGGGACTGGGCGGACGCCGAGGGATGCATACTCGTGGCGGCACACCCCTACCACCCGGGCCGCCACAGCCTGGGGGGCCGCCACCTAGAGGAGGGCGCCAGGGCAGGCCTCTGGGACGCCGTGGAGGTGTGGAACAGCAGGGGGCTGCCCCAGTTCAACATCCCAGCGGTGCGCGCCGCCTCCAGGCTCGGCCTCCCCGGCACGAGTGGGAGCGATGCCCACGTACCAAGGGAGGTCTGCGTGAGCCCCAGCATCGTTGCCCCTGACTCCGAGGATCCCGGGGGGCTCGTGGAGGCCATTAGGAGGGGGCGCGTGAGGCCCACGCCGGGCCTCCCCGGGCCCCTGGCCTACGTGGAGGCCGCCGCGTGGGCCATCGCTAGGAGGCTCGGCGGCTAGAGGCTGAGGGCCTCGTATATCCTGCAGGTCCTGAGCCTGGAGGCCCTCACCGCCCTGTTGTGGGCCTCGAGCACCTCCCTGTCGAGGCTGTAGAGCCTCGAGACGACGTCGGCCTCCGTGGGGTGTATGAGGCCCGGCACTACTATGCTGGAGGGCTCGCCCCAGGGCGCTCCCAGGCCCTCGGCTATCGAGTGGAGGGGCCCCCAGACGACCCTGGGCCTCTCGCTCCCAGCCCTCTCCACGGCGACCGCCAGGAGGCCCCTGAGCACGGGGTCGAAGGCCATGTCGCCGGCGAGCCTGTCCTCTAGGGCTAGCAGCTGCCTGGCCCCCTCGTCGGGCTTGAGCTGCCTGCCCCCCTCGGAGACGTCTAGGAGCGCTAGGGTGTGGAGGCCGACGCAGAGGTTGCCGTAGAGCTGGGAGACTATGCTCACCGCGGTGACGCCCCTCCAGGGGCCGGGTATGGTTATGGTGCGGCCGAACCTGTAGTACTGAAGGCCAGTTATCGTCTTCGAGGACACCACCCCAGATATGCCGGGGGCCACCCTCCAGGGGACCCCCCTCTCGGCGGCCTCCACTATCAGGGAGATGTGGGTAGTGGCAACGAGGGGGTCGCCGGGCACTAGGACCACTACGAGGGAGCCCCGGGCCTCCTCCACTATCCTCGACGACCCGGCCTCCAGGACGTCCCTGGTCGCCTCGACTACCTTGCTCCCTCCCACGCTCCTAGCCCACTCGAGCAGCCAGGACGACCCGGGCATTGTGTAGGTGTCGACGTAGACCCTACTAGCACCCCGGACCAGCTCGGCGACCTCGCTCGTAACATTCCCGGGGTGCAGGCCTGCCCCAGCGAGGACCAGCGTCACGCCACGCACACCCGCTCGAGGCGCTAACCGTCGGCCCCGGGGGCCCCGGGCATATAATGCTTTCAAGTCCTCCCCCGTTAATTCCCCTTACCCAGCCACCCCGGCCCCCGGGGTGGAGTGCTTGAAGCCGCCCGCCTATGACAGGGAGGCCATGGCCTACATTGTGGACCCGTGGGCCCAGGTCCTCAGGGGCGTCGTGGCGGCGTACGTGCTACCCCTACCCGGGGGCCTCGCCGCGGTCATAGACCCGGGGCCCGCCACCGGCGCGGGGAGGCTCGTGGAGGCCCTCAACGCCCTCGGCCTCAAGCTCCACGCCGTCCTGGTCACACACGTCCACCTCGACCACGCGGGGGCGACCGGCGCGCTGCTCGAGAAGTACCCCGAGGCAGTGGCGTACGTCCACCCCCGGGGCCTGCCGCACCTTGCGGATCCCAGCAGGCTCTGGGAGTCCTCCAAGCAGGTCATGGGGGACGCCGCCGAGGCCTACGGAAGGCCCGTACCAGCCCCGAGGGAGAGGCTCATCGCCACCGAGGACGGCCAGGAGGTAGAGCTGCCCGGCGGTAGGGTGCTGAGGATCCTCCACACCCCCGGCCACGCCAGCCACCACCAGAGCTTCTACGAGGACTCCACGGGGGTCCTCTACACGGGCGACTCGGCCGGGATAATAATGGAGACCACGGTCGGCGTGGTGAGGGCCCCCACGACGCCGCCTAGGCTGAAGCCCCGCCTCTACCTGGAGAGCCTCGAGAAGATGATGAAGCTCCAGCCCAGAGCCGTGGCCCCAACACACTTCGGCATATGGCCCAACGGCCCCCAGGAGCTGGAGAGGCAGAGGGAGATATTCGTCAGGTGGATGAACCTCCTAGCAGAGATACACTCCGAGGGAGTCAGGACCCCCGGGGAGGCGGCGAAGAGGCTCGCCCTCAGGGACCCCGAGGCCTCACTCATAATGAGGGCCGGGGGCCCGGTGAGGGACTTCTTCCTCTACGAGACGGTATGGGGGATGCTCGACGCCATAGAGAGGGGTGAGTGGCCCTGAGGGACCTCACAGTTGGCATACTCCAGCTACACTCCAGCCGGGGCAAGGCGGAGGCCCTCGAGAGGCTAGCCAGGCTATCCCGGAGGGTGAGGGAAGCGGACCTAATAGTCATGCCCGAGTACTCCATGATCGACCCAACCGACGCCCCCCTCGAGATCCTCCGCCGGGAGGCCGAGAGCCCCGGCGAGCCAGGGCCCTGGCTCAGGGCGGCCGAGAGGCTGGCGGCGGAGCACTCCGCCTGCGTCGTCGCTACATTCTTCGAGCCGGCCCCCGACGGCAGGGTCTACAACTCAGCCGCGGTGATAGAGCCGGGCGGTGGGGTCCTCGGGGTCTACAGGAAGACCCACCTATTCGACGCCTACGGCTACAGGGAGAGCGAGAAGATAGCCCCGGGAGGCGAGGTCTTCAGGCCAGTCGAGGCCTGCGGGGCCAGGCTAGGCCTCATGATATGCTTCGAGCTGAGGGTGTGCGAGCTCGCCAGGCTCCAGGCGCTCCAGGGGGCGGAGGTGCTCGTGGCCCCGGCGGCGTGGTACAGGGGGCCCCTGAAGGAGGAGGCCCTCCACGTGCTAGCCAGGGCCCGGGCCCACGAGAACACCCTCTACACAGTCGTAGCGGCCCTCGCCGGGCCCAGGTTCACGGGGCGCTCCACCATAGTGGACCCTATGGGGGTCCAGCTCCTCGACGCCGGGCCCATGGAGGCCTACGCCGAGGCTAGGCTCGAGGCCTGGAGGCTCGAGGAGGCCAGGAGGAGCCTCCCCATACTCAGGCTCCTAAGGAGGGACCTCCTAGGCCTCCCCCCTGGGGGGCGTGATATCTAACCCCCCAGCGGCGCCGCCGTGGCCGGGGTGCGCCTCTAGGTGAGCGGTAGGGCCGGCGAGGAGGAGTATAGGCTCGACTTCTTCAGGGAGGAGGGCTTCACCAGGAAGAGGTGCAGGGTGGGGGGCGAGTACTTCTGGACCCTCAACCCCGACCTCGACACGTGCCAGGACGCCCCCTGCGTGGAGTACTGGTTCGACAAGATACCCTCGAGGCCCCCCATGAGCGTCTCCGAGGCCCGGAGGGCCTTCATAGGCTTCTTCGAGAGGCACGGCCACACGCCCGTCAAGCCGAGGCCCGTCGTCGCCAGGTGGAGGGAGGACCTTTACCTCACGATAGCAAGCATCGTGGTCTTCCAGCCCCACGTCACCAGCGGCCTCGTGCCCCCGCCCGCCAACCCCCTGGTTATCAGTCAGCCGAGTATCAGGCTCGAGGACATAGACAACGTGGGCCTAACGATTGGGAGGCACCTCACCACATTCGAGATGGCGGCGCACCACGCCTTCAACTACCCCGACAAGCGCGTCTACTGGAAGGACGAGACTGTGAGGCTCGCATTCGAGTTCTTCACGAGGGAGCTAGGGATACCCGGGGACCTCATAGTATTTAAGGAGAGCTGGTGGGAGGGAGGGGGCAACGCTGGCCCCAGCTTCGAGGTCACAGTCGGGGGCCTCGAGCTGGCGACCCTGGTCTTCATGCAGTACAGGGTAGCGGGGGAGGGGCGCTACGAGCCCATACCACTCAAGATAGTCGACACGGGCTACGGCGTTGAGAGGATGGCCTGGTTCACCCAGAAGACCCCCACAGCCTTCCACGCCATCTACGGGCGCCTCCTCGGCGAGTTCAGGTCGAGGCTAGGAGTCGAGGAGCCCCCTGGGGAGCTGCTCTGGGCAGCCTTCAGGGCGGCGGGGAGGCTGGATCCCGAGGACCCCTCGAGCGTTGAGGCCTACTACTCCAGGGTCGCCAGCTCCTCTGGCCTCGACCCTGGGGAGGCCCGCGCTGCCCTCGAGAGGGAGGCTAGGCTCTACAGCGTGCTAGACCACACCAAGACTATAGCCCTCATGCTCGCCGACGGCGTTGTGCCGAGCAACAGTGGGGAGGGCTACCTGGCGAGGCTCGTGGCCAGGAGGGCTATGAGGCAGCTGGCCCTCCTAGGCGCCGAGGCTGGGCTCGCGGAGCTTGTGGACCTCCAGATCGACTACTGGTCCGGGGACTTCCCGCAGCTCAGGGAGCATAGGGACTACATACTCGAGGCGGTGGAGCTCGAGGAGAGGAGGTACGCCGAGACGCTCAGGAGGGGCTCGAAGCTCACAGCGAGGCTCCTCAAGAGGAAGAAGGCCCTCAGCCTCGACGACTTGATTGTGCTCTACGACAGCCATGGCGTGCCGCCCGAGATAGTGGCCGAGGAGGCGGCCAAGAGGGGCGTCAGGGTCGAGGTGCCCCACAACTTCTACAGTATAGTCGCGGGCCGCCACCAGGCCCCGGAGAGGGTGAGGAGGGTCGAGGAGAAGGCGCCCCTACCGCAGAGCGTAGTCGAGGCAGTCAAGGGCATGCCCGAGACCCGGAGGCTCTTCCACGAGGACCCCTACATGAGGAGGTTCCATACCAAGCTCCTAGCAGTGGTCGAGGGCAGGTACGCCGTGCTGGAGGCCACGGCCTTCTACCCAAAGGGCGGGGGCCAGGACTACGACGTGGGCGTCCTAAGGGGCCCCTGGGGGGAGGCCAGGGTGGAGGCGGCCTACAAGGTCGGGGGCGTCATAGTACACGTGCTTGACCGCAGCGTCGAGGCCGAGCCCGGCGCTGTTGTGGAGGGCGAGATAGACTGGCCGAGGAGGTACAGGCTGATGAGGCACCACACGGCGACCCACATCATACTAGGCGCCGCCCGCAGGGTCCTCGGGGACCACGTCTGGCAGGCGGGGGCCGAGAAGACGGTGGAGAAGGCTAGGCTCGACATCACCCACCACAAGCCCCTGACCCGGGAGGAGCTCGCGAGAATAGAGGAGCTAGCCAACAGGGTGGTAGACGAGAGGAGGCCCGTGAGGGCCTTCATCATGGATAGGAACGAGGCCGAGGAGAGGTACGGCTTCAGGATCTACCAGGGCGGCGTCCCCATGGAGGCTAGGCTGAGGATAGTGGAGATAGACGGCTGGGACGTCGAGGCGTGCTTCGGCACCCACCTAACCAACACTGGGGAGGTCGGCGCTGTCAAGATCGTGAGGGCCGAGAGGATACAGGACGGTGTAGTCAGGCTCGAATACGTGGCGGGCACGAGGGTCGCCGAGGAGGCCTCTAGGCTCCAGGGCATCATAGAGGAGGCATCCAAGCTACTCGGCGGCCACGGCGAGGACCTCCCCCAGAGGCTCAGGAGCACCCTCCAGCACCAGGAGAGGCTGGAGGAGGGCCTCAAGGCCTACAGGGAGCACTACACCGCCCAGCTACTCGAGAGGGCCTCAAGGGCCCGCAGGGCTGGGGCCTACAGGATCCTGGCCTTCGGGGTCCCAGAGCGGGATAGGCGCGTCGCCCAGGAGATGCTCAGGAAGCTGACCAGCGCCTACCCAGACCTCGTGGCGGCCGCCATTATACCCGGCGACACAGGCGGCGTGGCTGAGATAGCCCTCGGCAGGGAGGCCGCTGAGAGGCTCGACGCCGGGGCCCTGGCCAGGAGGCTGGCCGCGAGGCTAGGAGGCAGGGGCGGGGGCAGGGGGCCTAGGGCGAGCCTCACACTCCCCAGCATAGACCCCGAGAGCCTCGAGGAGGCCCTAGCCGGGGCGGTCCTCGAGGAAGGCGGCGCGCCCTAGGCCATCCTAACATAAAGACCCTAGCCAACCAGACAATACCCTGGGGCCCCCATTGAAGGCCTTAACAGCAGCCCTAGCGGCGGCCCTCCTGGCGGCAGTAGCCCTAGCCCCCCAGGCCCTAGGCGGCTCTGGGAGCCACTACCAGGCCAAGGCGGCGTGGGCCAGGCTATCCTGGTGCCCCTGCGAGGCCCTCAACACCACCCAGACCCCCAGGGTGGAGGCCCTCGCAGCCATAGGGGGCGGCAGGGTAGCCGCCCTCCTCGAGGACGGCACGCTCCTGCTAATCACTAGGGAGGGGGCGGGGCCCCTCCAGGGAGCCCCCGAGGGCCTCGCCTACCTAGCCCAGACAGCCTGGGGTGAGCGCCCCGGGGCCGTACTCGTAGCCCCGCCCAGGATGTGCGGCTCCCTCGTGTACGAGGACAACGAGACCAGGCTCTGGCTCTCAGCCCTCTACTCAACCCCCAGGCCGGGGAGCCTGTGGCTAGACCCCGCCACGGGCACCCTCTGGGTTGTAGATGCTGACGGCAACCTCTACACGGGCCACCCCGGCGGCGCCTGGAGCATCAAGGCGGGCCCCGCGGCCCCCGGCGAGCCCCTGACCCGGGAGGTCTCACGCATCCTAGTCCAGAGGGCGCTCGACTACGCCCTCACCCAGGCCCTCCACCAGCACCCCGGAGCAGCCATCATAGCCATGGGGGCCCGCGCCATGGGGGCCCCGAGGATCCTCTGGACCGGCGCCATCTATAACGTGACCCCCGGCTCCTCGACCCCCAGCCCCTCCATGGTGCCCGCGGCCGCCGCCGAGGAGGCAAGCGCCTGGGTCGAACTCGAGGTCGGGGGGTCGAGGGTGAACTTCACGGTGACACTCAACTCCACGGCCGTGCTACTCCTAGACCTAGTCTCCGACGAAGTGGCAGGGGCGTACCAGCAGTGGGGCCCCGGGGCCGAGCCCCTGCCCCGCTACCTCGTCGGCTCCTGGAACCCCGCGCTCCGGGAGGGCATCCTAGCCGCCCTAGTGGGGGCGGGGGGCCAGTGGAGGCTCGAGGTCTACGCAGCCGAGGGGGCGCCGCTGAATGCCAGCCTGAGGGACTCACCCATACTCCCCAGGGCCCCGGCCCCCCATGGTATAGTGGCTCTCCTAGACCCCGCGAGCGGGGAGCCAGCCCTAGCGCTCACCGATGGTGTAGCCGTGTACTACTACAGGTACAGGCCCCAGGGCTCAACACTAGCCTGGGCCTCCCAGCCATCCCCCCAGGGTGGGGTGGAGGCCCTCTCACCCTGGACGGGCGGGCTAGCCGCCGCCGGCCCCGGGGGCCTCGAGCTACTAGACTACAGTACAGGGGAGCCCCTCTGGGGCCGGCCCCCAGGGATACCCCTACCCGGGGCCCACCTGGCTAGCGCTGGCTGGGGCCTCCTTGAGGCCGGCCCCGGGGGCCTGGTGGCTGTTCTAGAGCCCGGGAGGCTCGTCGAGGTCGACATAGCGGCCACAGCCTCCGGCAGGCCCCTGGGCCCCGGCCTCACGGTCACCCTAACAGGGCTCGCGGGCGGCTCATACTCCGCCAAAACGGACCCCGAGGGGGTTGCGAGGTTCTGGGTGCCCCCAGGCCGCTACCAGGCGAGCACTAGGGACGCCCTCCTGGGGCCTTCGAGCACCTACCTTACGGCTGGGGGCCTACTCTCCAGCGCCACTATAGAGTATAACATGGTAACTGTCAGGGTGGAGGTCTCGAGGGCCCCCGACCCCCTAGGACTCCTGCCCAGGGGCCCTGCCGCCGGGGCTACTGGCTACGTGGAGAGCCCGTGGGGCAGGGTCGAAGCCAGAGTGGCCCAGAATGGCCTCCTCGAGGCACTGCTTCCCCCCTACCTCTCGTGGGCCCCCGGGATCCCGGTTAGGGCGGGGCTCGAGGCCTCCTACACCATGGCCGTCTCGCTGGGGGGCTACGAGCCCTATAGGGGCGGCCTGGCCAACGTGACCCTAGAGCCCATCCTCTACAGGGTAGTGCTGGAGGCCCGCGACAAGCTAACGGGGGCCCCCGTGGGGTTCAACGTTACACTAACGCTCGGGGCGACGGGCCGCACCGCGGGGATAGAGGCCCCTAACGGAAGCGTCACCCTCCAGCTACCCCCGGGCCACTATAGGGTGACGCTGAGGGCCCCAGGCTACGCCCTATGGGCGGCGGAGGCCAACGTGTCGGGGCCCACGAGCCTGGTGGCGGGCCTCGAGAGGCTCGAGGGCGCCCTAGACCTGAGGGTAGTCGACGCCGACTACGGGTTCCCAGTCAACGCTACCGCAACCCTCAGGGGCCCCCAGGGCCTGGTGAACGTCAGCCTCCCCAACGGGGAGGCCGTGGTGAGGCTCCCCTGGGGATCCTACAGGCTAGTCGTCGAGGCCCCGGGCTACAGGGCCTACGAGGCCTCCCTGCGGCTTGAGGCCAACGCCACGCTGGCCTGCACCGTCTACCTGGAGCCGGCGAGGTATAATGCCACCATCGTGGTTAGGGACGCCCTAACGGGGGCCCCCCTGGGCTTCACAGCGAGGGCCTACGCCTACACCCCCAGGGGCAGGGTCTACCTTGGAGCGGTGAACGCCACTGGCGAGGCAACTCTGGCGCTCAGGCCCTGGAACGCCACGATAGTAGTTGAGGCCCCCGGCTACGAGCCCGCAGCAATCCCGGCGCCGGGCCCCGGCGTGTATGTGGCCCGGCTGGAGAGGCTCAACGCCACCCTGGAGGTCAGGGTCGTGGATGGCCTATTCGGCCTGCCAGTCAACGCCACCCTGAGGCTCCTAGGCCCAGGCAGCTACAGGCTGGACGCCTCGGCGCCCGGGGGCCGGGTGGTACTGAGCCTGCCATGGGGGTCCTACAGGATCCTCGCGGGCGCCCCGGGCTATAGGGTGGAGGCCCTGAACGCTACGCTGGAGCCGGGGTCGAGGTCCACGCTCCTCCTCAGGCTCGAGCCGGTCTACGCCAACACTAGTATAGCCGTGGCTGACGCCCTAACCGGGAAGCCCCTAGCATTCAACTACACCATAGAGGCCCTCACCCCCGGGGGCCCCCTGCTCCTAGAGGCGGGCCAGGCCCGGGGGGAGGCGCTCCTAGCCCTCCCAGAGCCCTGGAGGCTAGTGTTGAGGGTCACATCAACGGGCTACAAGCCGGCCACCGCCACGATCCAGGCTGGCTCGAGGCTCACGCTCGCCCTGGAGAGGCTCGAGGGCACGGTCGTCGTCGTGGTCCGGGACAGCGAGACAGGGGCGCCCGTGCCCGGCGCCACGCTGGAGCTGAGGCCCCTCTACAACGAGTCCAGGGCCATCCCGCTCAGGCAGGGGGAGGAGGCTAGCCTACCCTGGGGGGTCTACACGCTCAGCGTGCGGGCCCCCTACTATGAGGCCTACACCTCCACGATACTCGTGCAGCCCAACAAGACGCTCTCGGTTGTGGTGCACCTCGAGAGGAAGAGGGTCACCCTGGAGCTGGTGGTGACGGACCACCTCACGGGGGAGCCGGTTGGCTTCACCGTAAGGGCCTGGTCCGAGTCCAGCGGCGATAGCGTGAGGGCCACGGGCAACGGGACGGCGGTTCTGCGCCTCAGGGCCGGGGAGGAGTACAACCTAGTCATAGAGGCCCCCGGCTACGCGCCCGCGAACGCCAGCGTCGGCCCCCTCTCGGCCCCCTCTACCCTGAGGCTCGCACTCGAGAGGGTCAGGGTAGTCCTAGACTTAGTGGTGACGGACTCCATAACCCGCGCCCCCATAGCCGGTGCGAGGGTCGAGGTCGCGTCGAGCCTCTACAACACGAGCCTCACGACGGGCCCCGGGGGGCACGCGAGGATCCTCGTACCCTGGGGGGTCTACACGCTAACCGTGTCAGCCCCCTACCACGCCACCGCGAGGGAGGCCCTCAGGGTCTCCCCAGTGCTGCCGGTGCTGCACTACACCATAATCCTCCACAGGCCCATCGCAACCCTGAAGATAAGCGTGGTGGACTCCGCAAACGGGCAGCCGCTCCCAGCAACCGTAGTTGTCTGGGGGCCCCTGGGGGGTGCTGTGAGGCGCTCCTACAACACCAGCGGCACCCTAACCCTGGCCCTCCCGGCCGGCGTCTACAACATCACGGCGCGGGCCCCGGGCCACGCACCCGCAACGGCTAGCGTGACGCTGAACGCCGCCACCACCCTAACCCTGAGGTTGGCCAGGCTCTACTCCCAGGTGACGGTCGTGGTCTACGATAAGGCCACGGGCGCCCTAGTGCCGAGTGTAGTCAAGGCCTTCAACCCACTCTACGGCTACATCACCGTGGCCAACGCCACCCAGGGCACCGCGAGGCTCGCCCTGCTCCAGGGCATGACCTACACCATAACGGTGACGCCCCTTGAGCCCTACTACAAGCCCCTAACCACCAGAGCCACCATACCGGTGGGGAACGAGACCTACACCCTAGCCCTCGGCGTCACCAGGCCATCCTACAACGTGACCCTCATGCCGCTATCACGCAAGGGCAAGCTACTCCGGGGGGCGAGGATCACCCTCTCCAGCGGCGCACTCAAGCTAACCCTACCAGCGGGGGCGAGCGCCATCCTGCCAGCGGGGCCCTACAAGGCCCTCATAACCTACAAGGGCAGGGTCTACGCAACCCACATAGTAATCAACAGCCCCGGCATCGTGTTCATCCAAACCCAGGCCAGCGCCGGGCCCCCATACGCCCTCATAGCGGGGGCAGCCGCCGCGGCCCTGGCAGCGGGCCTCTACGCCGGCTGGAGGCTAGCCCCGCGCCGCCCCCCCGAGCGGGGGGAGGCCGAGGAGCTCCCGCCCTACGAGGAGCTAGTGGGCCCCCGCTAGCCCCGGGGCTACTCGACTCTGAGGGCCTTGTAGCGGTGGAGCGAGAACCGGGAGGACCCGGGGCCCCCGGGGCGCCACTCCTCCAGCGTGGCGTTCCAGGTTCCACCCCAGGCCTCCTCTAGGATCTCCTCCAGCATGCCGGCCGTTAGGGGGTCGGTGTGGCTGCCCGGCTGGATCTCGAGGGGCCTGAGCCAGTAGCCCCTGAGGGTCACGGTGCACGTAGCCTCCCCGGGGCCTCCCTGGGTCGCCTCGACCTGGTACTCCCTCGCCCAGCCCCCAGCCACGAGTATTGAGAGGGCCTCCTCCACCAGCCTCCTGCCGCCCTCGTCGCCCACTATCTTGGATGCCAGGGAGGCCATGTACGCCCCTATGAAGCGGCCCAGCATGTAGAGCACCTGCAGGCCCAGGGGCCTCATTGACTGGGGCATGGCCCAGTAGAGGGTGTCGAAGAGGTACTGGATAGTGTCGGTCCTCATCAGGAGTATCCTCCCAGCCCCCGATCTCGGGGGGCTGGCGAGGTAGCCCGCGGGAGGCGGAGCCACTATCCTGGGCCCGTGGTATGGCCCGTAGACCCTGAGGTTGATGACGCTGGAGGCGAGGGACTCTATGGTCCTCTTTATGTCCTCGGGGCTGTCGGGGGCCCTCTCGGGGGTGAATGCTATGATCGCCAGCACCCTGCCCCTTCCCTTGGTGGTCCGGTTCACGTGGAGCTTGAGTATGTTGGCCTCCATCCTAACGATGGGCGCCGCGAACTCGAGGAGGGAGCCGGGCCTGTCAACCAGCTCGGCGTCAACCACATAGGCGACCTCGCCGGGGCCTATTACCTCGGCGAGCGTCGGGTCGAAGCCACCCTCCCCACCAGCTAAAGGCGTCCTTTCAGAATTCCTAGAAGCCTCTCCTTCCTCGCCGGGGTTTCTGATGCTGTCTTCTTTAAGGGGCTTCAATGTGCCTGCCACACCCGAGGGGCGACGGTATGAGCGGAGATTTAGAGGGTTTAGCCTGCTCCACAATAAGGCTCCTGAGACCCGTCGTGCTGGCCCGCGCGGGTCCTCTGGTTGCGGCAACCGTTGTGCAGGGGGAGGTGCGAGATGATGGCCTTAGGAGGCTCGTCTGCGCGTTGCTCGCTGGCCGCGAGCCCCGGGATCTCGACGCCTCCTGGGGGGACCTCGTCAAGGCCCTGGCGCTAGTCTATGGTGGGGTCACACTCTTCTACGTTGGCGGGGAGGCCCCGGTGCTCGTGTCGAGGGCCATGCCCTCCTCCCCCGTGGCCCTGGAGCCCCGGGGATCCTGCAGGCCCCCCGAGCTAGGCCTTGAGGGCCTCCTGAGGGAGTGGGCCCGCCTCCTCTCCGGCGAGGATGAGGCCCTGGAGCCGCTGGGATCCTGCACTCTGGAGCCCCGAGGCTATGGCTTGAGGGTGGGCTACGGGGAGCCCCTGCCCCCCACGGGGGTCCTCCTCGAGGCTGGGGGGCCCGGCTAGACTGGTACGTAGACCGGGTTGTCCAGTGTTGCTATCCTCTTCTCCCTCGCCAGTATGTCCCTGGCGTAGCGTGGGAGGCTGAACATCCTCCTATGGCTCTCGCCGTCGTAGAACCTGTTCTCCCCGATTACCAGCTCCTTTACGGCCTCGTCCACCCTCTCCGGTGTGAGGGCCGCGGGGTCCTTGTGGTCGCTGGCGAGGACGAAGCTCCACTCGTCGTCGAAGCTCTTTATGAAGACGCTGTAGCTGGCCGTGTACTTGAATATTGACGCTATCGTGTTCCTTATGACTGCGTGTGTGGTAACGTCGTAGGAGAGGCTCGTGGCCTGGGTAACGAAGACTCCCCCCTCAGCCAGGAGGCCCTTGAGCTTCTCGTAGAACTCCTTCACGTAGAGCTTGTAGGCGGGGCCCCCCTCCGTGGGGTCGGCTAGGTCCGCTATGATCACGTCGTACTTCTCCCCGCGGCCGAGGGCCTCCTCCACGTACCTCAGGCCATCCATTATTACCAGCCTCAGCCTGGGGTCCTCGAAGGAGCCGCGGTGCCACTCCGGCAGGTACCTCTTGGCCGCCTCTATGACGTCCCTATCAATGTCGACCATCACGACGCTCTCGACGGTCCGGAAGCGGAGGACCTCCCTGGCCGTGGCGCCCTCGCCGCCGCCGAGTATGAGTACCCTCCTGGGGGAGCCGTGGAGTATCATGGCCGGGTGCACGAGGGCCTCGTGGTAGACGTGCTCGTCTAGGAGGGCGCTCTGTATCTTCCCATCCAGGATCAAGGCCTTACCCACCGGCTCGAGCACGGCCACCTCTATGTCCTGGTACTCGCTCCTACAGTGGCAGAGCACCTCCTTCTTGTGGAACAGGTGGCCGCTCCAGGGGAACTCCCACTCCACATACCAGTTCCACAGGGGGCCCGCCATGCTGGCTCGCCGCACCCGCCATCCGGGCCTCCAAGACTTTCAGTCTTCCCCCTCCCCACCGGGCGGTACTACCGCGCTAGCACTTGGAATCCTAGCCTAACCGGGGGCTCCAAGGAGTGATTGCATAGGAAGCCCCCCGCCCCAGCCTCCCCTGGGGTGTGGTGGAGCTGGGAGGTGCTGGTTCATGGGAGAGCTGACCCTGTGGGTCCTTGGCAGGGAGAGGCCCGCGGCCCTCGTGGTAGCAGCCGCTAGGATCGCTGGCTCCGAGCCGGGTGACCTAGAGGCGGTGAGGAGGGGCCTCAGGCTCCTAGCCAGGCTGGAGGGCTGGCCTGGGAGGCTTGCTGGCTACCTGCTCGCGAGGCCCGAGGCCCTGGAGAGGGCCGTTGAGGCCGCCAGGGTGGACGGGGGCCCCGTCGAGGCCATCGCCGCTGAGGTGCTCGCGAGGGCTAGGGCCGCGGGCCTCCTCCCCTCCTAGCCCCCTCTATTGCCTGCGGGCCACCTCTATGGCCCTGCCTACTATCCAGTCCTCGACGAACCTCCTTGCCTCCCCGGCTAGCCTCGAGGCGTCTAGGTGGGAGCGCTCGTCCTCGGAGAAGGCGTACACGAAGGGTAGGGGGGCCGAGGCCATCGCTATTATGCCCTCGAGGTAGAGGCTGTAGGATCCCCCGGGTAGGTGGGGCTTCTCGCCGGCTTGGCCGTGCGTTATCCTCTCTATGACGGCGTCCTGCTCCACCCTGTCGACGCCGTGGATCCTGTACCACTCACTCACGACCCCCTCAGACTTCAGTGCCCCCACGGCGGCCTCTATGGCCTCGGGCGCCTGGGTGGGGCCCACCCTCTCGGCCACCATCGAGACTATCCTGTCGGGCCTCTTCACCAGGCTTATCGGTAGGAGCCTCCTCTCGTGTGCGAGGGCCCTCGCCCACCTCGAGGGGGCGCCCTGCATGCGGGCGAGGCTCCTGAGCATGGCGTTGAACTCGGAGTCGTCCCAGTACATGCGGCCCCCCGCTATGCAGGGGGCGAGCCTGTCGGGGTCGAGGAAGTCCTCAGGCCTCTCCAGGCAACCCGGGGCCAGGGGGCCCCGGGCCTCGGCCCAGCTCTGGAATAGGCTCCTGAGCACCCTGATTATCGCGGTCGCCAGCGCCACTACCTTGTGGTGGAGGTAGACGCTCCTATACATCTTGAAGCGGGCGTCGTATAGGTCCTCTATGGCCGGTATGCTCTTGGGCCCGTAGGTCACCTCGTAGGAGTCGCTGGCCCTCACAACCTTCACGTCGTCGAGCAGCCTCTCAATGTCTATGTAGCCGAAGACTACCCCCGTGTTGTAGGCGTCCCTTATGAGGTAGTCTATCCTATCGGCGTCGACGAACCTATGCGATATAACCTGGGAGACGACCCCGAGGGCCGCGGGGCTGAGCCCTAGGTCCTCGAGGACCTCCAGGGCCCTCCGGGTGGGGGGAGAGCCGAATACTGCCGAGCTGGCTGCCTCCAGGAGGCCGGCCAGCTCCTCCCCGTTGACCTCCTCCGGGAGCCTGAGCCTCGAAGCCAGCCCCGCCAGCTCGGAGGCGAACCTCTCCCCTATGAACTCGTGGTACTTCCCGTGGCGTGACCAGTCCGGCCTGGGCACCCTCGAGGGGTCGAGGCCGAACTCCTCGGGGTGGAGCACGGCCATCTCGAGGCCCTTCTCGAGCGTGTGGCTATAGGGCGGGTGGCCGAGGTCGTGGACCAGCCCCGCGAGCCTGGCGAGCTCGACGAAGGCGTCAGCCCCCCTCCTCCCCGAGACCAGGGTCATGGCGCCGTTGCGGAGTAGCCTCTCCGCTATCCTGCCGGCGACGTGCATGACGCCTAGGGTGTGCTCGAAGCGGGAGTGCTTCGCTGAAGGGAATACAAGGAAGACGAAGCCTAGCTGCCTGACGTCGTGGAGCCTCCTGAGGAAGGGGGTCTGGAGGAGGGCGTACTCGGCGGTGTTAACGGGTATGAACCTGTGAACCGAGTCCAGGAACACCGCCCTGTAGCTGTACAGCGCCAGCTTCTCAGCCATGACCCAGTGCACCCTCACGCCCTTCCGCGGCCCACAGCACCGAGAGCCGCAACACTTAAATCGACTACCACGAGGCCCCGCGCAGCTATTCAATCCCCACCGCCCACCAGCGCCTCCCCCGGGACGCGCTCGTGGCTGGTCTCCCGGGCTACGACGCGGTCGTGGTAGGCGCCGGGCCTGCTGGGGTGGCCGCCGCGGCGGCGATGGCCAGGCGTGGCCTCAGGGTGGCGGTCCTCGAGGCCGCCCCCAGGCCTGCGTTGAAGCCCTGCGGGTGGGGCATACCCGAGGCACCCGGCCTCCCCTTGAGGGTGCCACCCGAGACCGTGCTGGTCAGGGTTAGGGGCCTCCACCTCGCAGTTGACGGGGCGCCCGCCGTGAGGGCTGAGGGCTGGGTCGAGGGGTACGTCGTAGATAAGGCGGCCTTCATAGAGGCCGTCGCCAGCGAGGCGGGGGCCGACATCTACTACAGGGCCCCCTACCTCCCCGGCAGGAAGGCCGCCAGGATCCCGGGTAGGGGCCCCGTGGACCTGGGCTCGAGGGTCATAGTGGCCGGGGGCCACCCATTCTACGAGGGCGAGACCATAGTGGCCGTGGAGTACGAGGCCCGCCTCCCCGAGGGCTGCCTGAGGGAGGACATACTCCACATAGACTTCGACACGGGTCTCATAGGCTACTACTGGGCCTTCCCCCGGGGCGGCGACCGCTTCCAACTCGGAGCGGGGGGCTACGCCGGGCCCCGGGAGCTGCTCGAGCGCCTCGAGCGCTGGGCGGCCCAGAGGCTCCCCTGCAGGCACGAGAGGCTCACAGCCCCGAGGGGCGCCAGGCTCGCCGTGGGGGGCCTCAGGCTCGGGAGGCTAGACGGCTACCCCCTCGCCGGGGAGGCGGCCGGGTTCGTGCTCCCGCTGACCGGCGAGGGCATCAGGCCCTCCCTTGCCAGCGGCTACGCCGCCGGGGAGGCACTAGCCTCGGGGCGGGACCCCCTCAAGGCGCAGGAGCGCCTCCCCCTGGCTAGGGCCGTGGGGGTCCAGCGGAGGATCCTCGAGAGAGTCAAGGCAATGAGCCCGGCTAGGAGGGGGGAGCTATTAAAGTCTATACCGGCTAGGGTCCACGCCGAGGTGGCCCTGGGGACCCTCCGCAGGTCCGTTATAGCGAGGGAGCTGGCCCGGAGGCCCGGGCTCGCTGCTAGGCTCCTCAGGCTAGTCTTCGGGGGCTAGGGCGGGGATCCCTCCTGGGAATACTCGCCTGCGATAGTTTGACATGTTATAAACCACCCCGGCCTCGTGCTATGCGGGTGCATGACGGGTATGCAGGGCCTCGAGGTAGACGAGAAGGACCTCCGCATACTGGAGGCCCTGGAGGGTAATGCCAGGCTGCCGTGGAGGCGCTTAGCCAAGATGCTGGGCGTGAGCGAGGCCACAATATACCTCAGGATAAGGAGGCTCGAGGAGCTCGGGATCCTCAAGGGCTTCACGGCGAGGATAGACGCTTCGAGGATGGGGCTCTCCTCCCTGATGTTCGTCCTCCTCAAGGTCGACCCCTCGAGGATGGGTGAGGCGAGGGAGAAGCTGAAGGAGCTGCCCTTCGTGGCCGAGGCATACGAGGTGGCGGGGGACTACCAGCTCCTAGCCAAGATAGCCGCCCCAACCCACAGGGAGGCCGCCGAGGCCCTCGAGATGATAACCAGGATAGAGGGCGTCAAGGACTACACCAGCATAGTGGTGCTCCAGACCCTAGTCAGCGACGTGAGGGTCACGAGCATCTACAAGTACTGGGCCACCCGGGCCGGGGGTCAGTAGGAAGCGAGAGCCCCCGATCACACCCGCCTGGGGGTCTCATGGTTCGCTACACTTCATCCCCCACACCCACGCGCCTGGACCCCTCCTAATTAGGCCTCCCCGCCCACCTGCTTGCCGGATTGCAGGTCTCGATAGTCGTCGAGGAGGCAATCACGTACTGGGGCTACAGGAAGTCCGTGAGGGTCGAGACGCCGAGGGGCGGCCTCGTGGCTGCCTTTGATGAGTGGGAGAACTGCCTCGGCGGCTCCTGCAGGGGCGTCGAGGAGGTGCTCGAGTCCCTCGACAACTGCACGAGGCTCTTCGCCGAGCTACTCGAGGAGGACGAGCTCGGCGTCAAGTACCGCGTCGTCTACGAGTGCCCCGAGGCCGCCCTCAGGCTCGGGGGCCGGGGCTAGAAGCCCCCCGGAGTCTCCGCCCCTCCTAGGGCGCCTTATAGGGGGCCGCCGGGTGGGTGGCTGTGGTGTGCTCCTGGGGTGAGGGTCTGCTCGCTCCTGAGTGGGGGGAAGGATAGCAACTACGCCCTCTACAGGGCCGTGAGGGATGGCCACGAGGTCGCCTGCATAGCCAGCGTGAGGCCCGCCAGGAGTGATAGCTGGATGTTCCACGTGCCCGCCGTGGACCTCGTAGCCCTCCAGGCCCGAGCCATGGGCCTCGAGGACCGCCACGAGCGCATAGCCGTCTCCGGGGTCAAGGAGAGGGAGGTCGAGGAGCTCGCCAGGGCCCTCGAGCCCCTCAAGAGGCGCTATGGCTTCGACGCCCTAGTCGTCGGGGGCATAGCGAGCCGCTACCAGGAGAGGAGGTTCAGACTGATAGCCGAGAGGCTGGGGGTCAGGCTCTACTCGCCCCAGTGGGGCGTGGACCCCGAGGAGTACATGAGGCGCCTCGTGGCGGAGGGCTTCAGGTTCACCCTAGTGAGGATAGCGACTATGGGCCTGCCGTGCAGGCTCCTCGGCAGGATCCTCGAGGGGCCCCTCCTAGAGGAGCTCCTATCCCTCGCTAGGAGGCACGGCTTCCACCCGGCCCTCGAGGGCGGGGAGGGCGAGACCCTCGTGCTCTGGCAGCCCCTCTACGAGAGGGGGAGCCTATGGCTCAGGGGGCGCCCCCTCAGGCTCTCCGAGTTCGAGTGCGAGCTCCAAGTACTCGAGGCCGGCCTAACGGGTGAGAAGGGGGACGGCCGGGTGGAGCTGGTGGAGCCCCAGGGCCGGGGCTACTCGGCGTAGAGAGCCGGCTTGCCCGGGAGTGCCTGGGCCCTCTTGGGGGCGCTGCTATCCTCCTCGGCCTCCACCACGACTTCGACGCCGAGCTCCCTCGAGAGGAAGCCGGCCGCATCCCTGAGGGCCTCCAGCTCCACCTCCCTGGGGACCAGCCTCGATAGCACCTCGGGGTTCCTGGTTACGAGGGGCACCAGCCTGCCCGCGCGGCTCCTAGCCTTGGGGTCGAGGGCGGCCATGGCCCTCCTAATGGCGTCCCTGAGGGCCCTCGACTCCCCTAGGGCGCCCGCTACGGCTTGGAGGAAGCCGTACTTCCACTCCGCCGCCACTATCACGTGGAGCCTCTCGGCGCTGGGGGCGAACTTGAGGACCTCCCTGGCATCCTCTAGGGTGGCCTTGACTATCTCCTCGGCCCTGAGGGCCTCCTCCCTCACCCTGTCGAGCCTGGCCTCCGGCCAGGGGGCGAGGCTCGCGAATCCCTCCTTGCCCATGGCCTCCCAGGCCTCCTCGGCGATGTGGGGCGCGACGGGGGCTATCATGAGGGTTACGGCCTCGATGTACCTCGCCAGGAGGTCCCTCCTAGGCTCGCCCGCCCTCTTGAGGTACCACCTGTAGGCCACCTGGAGGCCGTAGTAAGCCTTGACTAGAGCCGTCCTGTACTCCAGCCTCTCCATGTGCTCCGTAACCTCGGCTATCGTCCTCTCCAGGACGCTCTCGAACCAGTCGTCCACGGCCAGCCTCTCCTCCCTGCCCGAGCCATAGCTCCTCCTGACGAAGTCTAGCCAGCCCAGCAGCTCCTCGACAGCCTTATCGGCCACGGAGGGCTCGAAGTTCGCGTCATCCAGGCCCGGGTCGGCCCCCGCCAGTATCTCGGCCCACCTCGTGGCGTCGGCCCCCCACCACTCGAGGGCCTGGCGTAGGAGTATGAAGTTCCCCTTGCTCTTGCTCATCTTCTCGCCTCCAACGAGGATCCAGCCGTTGACCCCTATGCCGCGGGGCCAGTGGCGGGGCTCGAATATGGCGGTGTGGTGGAATATGTAGAAGACGAGGTGGTTCTGTATCAGGTCCTTCCCGCTTATCCTGAGGTCGACGGGGTACCAGTAGAGGAACTCCCTCCTCATCTCCTCTAGGAGCCCCCTGGGTATGCCAGTCCTCGCCTCGACCTCGCCGGGGTCGCCGCGGCCTAGGAAGACATAGTCGAACACCTCGGGCTCCAGCTGCTCGGGCTTGATGCCGTAGACCTCCGGGTGCTGGGTGTACTTCGCTATCGTGTAGTAGGCCATGTATATGGTGGAGTCGCTCAGGCTCTCCACGACCCACTCCGGGTCCCATGGGAGCGGGGTGCCCAGCTCCCTCTGGTGGGTGCAGGCCCAGTCCTTGTACCAGTCTATGAGCCTGTGGAACTCCCCCCGGAGCTGCTCGGGGTAGAAGCTCATCCTATCGACAGCCTCGTGGGCGAGCCTCTTCCACTCGGGCTTGCTGTAGAGTAGGAACCACTGGTTGCTAACGATCTTCACGTGGGTCCTGGCGCCGCAGCGGCAGTAGACCCTCTGGGGTAGGGTGTAGACCTCTACCGCGTAGCCCTTCTCTACGAGCCACTTGATTATCTCCTCCTTGGCCTCGCTCACCCTCCTACCGGCCCAGGGGCCCGTTGCCTCCGTTAGGACGCCCGTGTGGTACTCCCTGCTGTAGACCTCCCTCGTCGCCTCCTCGAGCTTCTCCCTCTCCGCCTGGCTCTTGATGCCCCTCCTCTCGACGGCGTCCCTGGCCGGTAGCTCGCTGTAGCCCTCGACCCTGATGAGGGGCCTCGGCTTTAGGGACTCGACCACCCCGGGCTCGACGCCGTACTCCCTGAGGGCCTCCGGGTTAGCCCTGAGCTCCTCGAGGGCGACGTAGTCGAAGGGGGCGTGGGCGGGGACGCTCATGACCACGCCCGTGCCGAGCTCCGGGTCGACGAAGGAGGCTGGCAGCACTGGGACCCTCTCGCCTGTCACGGGGTTCTCGGCTGTCCTGCCTATCAGGCTCCTAGCGTGGATCCTCCCCTCAACCTCGACCTCGTGCTTCTGGTCCGCCAGCTCCTCGGCCATGTAGCTGTTCAGGACCCACCTCTCACCGTCGACCCTAGCTATGAGGTACTCCGCCTCCGGGTGCACCCAGAGGTTGGTCACGCCGTATACCGTCTCGGGCCTGTAGGTGAGGGCCGGGTAGACTAGGCCGTCGTCGCCCCGGAACTTTATTATGACGGCCCTCTCGGGGCTTATGCCGGCGTACTCGTCGGGCCTGTCGTGGTCACCGACGACCTTCCTCTCCTTGGGGCACCAGACCACGGGGTGCTCCCCCTTGCCTATGAGGCCCTTCTCCCTGAGCTTGAGGTACTGCCACTCCACGAACCTGCTGTAGGGCGGGTTGAGGCTGGTAGTGTGGAACTCCCTCCTCCAGTCTATGCTCAGCCCGTACCTCTCGAAGTCCCTCCTCCACTCCCTGGTGAAGTGCCTCACCCAGTGGGCTGGGTCGTGGAACTTCGGTATCTCCTCCTCGGGCACACCCATCTCGATGAGTAGCCTCCGGATCCTCTCGTCGCCCTCCCTAAGCCTGAGGGCCGAGGCGACTATCGGCCCCCCAGTGGCGTGCCACCCCTGGGCGAAGAGCACGTTGTAGCCCCTCATCCTCTTGTAGCGGGCGGTGACGTCGACCCTGAGGACGGTGAATGCGCTCCCCAGGTGGGGCAGGGCGTTGACGTATGGGTAGGGGAAGGTCACGAAGAACTTCGGCCTTGAAGGGTCTGGGTCGGCCTCGAATACCCCCGCCTCCCTCCAGCGGGCCTGCCACTTCTCCTCGATGGCCTTGATCCTCGCGACCAGGGAGGGATCCACCCTAGGCTCCAAGGCAGGCTGCCTAGGCAAGACTACAGCACCCCCCAGGCTGGCGGTGCCACTAGGAGCGGCTACCCGGGCCCCTGGGCTCGAGTGACCCCCGCCTACGGGGCTCCGAGCAAAGCCGGCATCACCTCGGGAGCCCCCGCGGGGGCATGGTATAAATGCGTTAGACCCCCCGGGTTATCCTCTTGGAGTACCTGGCCTTCAGGCTCCTGAGTATCCTGGATATCGGTATCTCGACGGGGCACACGTAGTCGCACCGGGCGCACCCCAGGCATAGGAGGGCCAGGCCCGAGGCCTCCTCTACCCCCCGGGTTATGGCTGTCCATACAACACCCATCGGGCCCCCGTAGGATGGGCCCCCCCAGAGGTTGGCTGTGTGCTGCCAAACGGGGCACTCCCACTGGCAGCGGCCGCACCTTATGCACCTCAGCTGCTCCGAGAGTAGGGGGTCCCGCAGGGCGGCGCGGCGGCCGTTGTCGACTAGGACTACGTGGACCTCGAGGGGGCCGTGGGCGCCCCGGACCCTCTTGTGCTCTATGTCGGCCGTGGCGCTGGGGCCGGAGATGACGTTTATGTAGTTCGGCGGGTAGAGGCCGTCGTAGGCCGCCTGTACTATCGCCACCTTCAGGGCGTCTAGGAGCGTGGGCACTATCTTCTCGACCCCCGCGACCGCTATGTGTACTGGCGGCAGGCCCGTCACGAGCCTTATGTTGCCCTCGTTCTCGACGAGGACTATGGAGCCCGTCTCAGCCGCTATGGCGTTGGCGCCGCTTATGCCGACGTCGGCGCTCGTGAACTTCTCCCTCAGGAAGCCCCTCACGAGCCTGACCATCTCCTCGGGGCTCGTCCCCGGCGGCACCCTGAGGCCGAGCTTCTCCCTGAGGAGGGCGGCGACCCTCTCCCTTGTTAGGTGGACTGCGGGGGCCACGCTGTGCATGGGCTTCCCGCCCTCGAGCTGTATTAGGAGCTGGCCGAGGTCGGTCTCCCAGACCTCGTTCCCGAGGCTCTCCAGGTACTCCCTGAGGCCCAGCTCCTCGGCGGTCATGCTCTTGGATAGCACGACGGTCTTGCCTGTGCCCACTATCCCGGCGACTATCTCCCTCGCCTCAGAGGCGTCGCCCGCGAGGTAAGCCCTAGCCCCCATCCTCCCGAGGGACTCCATGGCCTCCTCTATGTAGTGGTCGAGGTTCGATAGGACCTCCTCCTTCACCCTCCTGACCTCGCGGGCCAGCTCCCTGAGGTAGGGGTGCTCCTCGAGTATGTGGGGCACCCTCTCCTCGGCGTGCCTCGCAGCCCTCTTCACGCCCTCCTGGAAGGCCTCGTCCCCAAGGGCCCTCTCTATGTCCCTGAGGGCCCTCTCCAGGGGGTCCAAGCCCTCTACACCTCTACGTCGAACGCCTCGGCTATATCGATTATCCTGAGGCCGAGCCTGTTAGCCCTCGAGAGGTTGGCGTAGCATATCGGGCACATCACAACCACCGTCTTGGACTCCTCCCTCAGCTCCGAGAGCCTGGTCTCGGCTATCTTGGAGGCCAGCCTGGGTGAGATGGACTCTACTGGCCCCCCGCAGCAGTACGTCATGCGCCCGCTCCTCCTGGGCTCCCTGACCTCCACGCCGGCGGCCCTGAGGATCCTCCTGGGCTCCTCTATGATGCCCTCGTACCTGGCGTAGAAGCAGGGGTCGTGTATGACTACCTCCCTCACGCGGGGGCGGAGCCTGACCCTCCCGGAGTCGACGGCCTCTGCTAGTACCTCGAGGTAGTTCCTCACCTCGAGGTCGTAGCCGTCGACGTACTTGGGGTAGACGCTCCTCATGACGTGGGTTGTATGGGGATCCACGGTGACTATCTCCTCGGCCCCAGCCTCCTTGAGGACCCTGTAGACCCTGGAGGCGACCTCAGCGAAGGCGTCGTCGAGGCCCATGTCGTAGAGTAGCACGCCGCTGTAGAGGTCCCCCTCGTAGGGGTAGGCCACGTAGTAGCCAGCCGCCCCGAGAAAGCGGGCTATCCTCGAGAGTATCGCCCGGGGCCTCTCCAGGGCCTGGGGCTCGGGTGAGAGGAGGGTCCTGGTGAAGCGGGGCGCCGCTATCAGTGCCCTGGCCAGCCTTAGTATAGCGGCCGCGCTCCTCGAGCCCTCGAGGGACTCGAGGTACCTCCCCAGCCTCTCAATGTAGGGCATGAGCTGGTATAGGGCCCCAGTGTAGAGGTGGACCCTGCCGCTCCTAGGGAGGCCGAGGGGTATGGCCCAGGAGTACACCTCCTCCATGGGCACGGGGACCGGCAGCCCCGTCTTGAGGGTGCTGTCGGCGAGGAACTCTAGGACCGCCCTGACGCTGGCCAAGGGTTACCACCTCAGAGGACCCTGACGGGCACCATCCCCGGCGCCCTCGCGTACCCCTCGGCTAAAAGCATGCGGGCCGCCCTGACGAGGCCCGGTATGTCTATCCGGGCGGGGCACCTCTCAACGCACGCCGCGCAGAGGAGGCACGAGTATATCCCCGCAGCGCCCTCAGCCCCGAGCTCCCCCCTCCTGGCGGCGAGGCCCGCCAGGTACACGCGGCCCCGGGGCCCGTAGGCCCTGTGGGGCCCCAGGGGTAGCGTGGGGCAGGCTGCCTCGCAGAAGCCGCAGAACATGCACCTGGAGGACTCCCTCGAGACCCACTCGGCGGCCTCCTCGGGCGTCAAGGCGGGCTACACCACCTTGCCCGGGTTCAGCAGGCCCTTCGGGTCGAAGGCCCTCTTGATGGCCCTCATGATGTCTAGGGCCTTGAGGGCGTTGTTGGCCTCCAGCTCCATCCTGAGGCCCTCCCTCTTCAGGGTGCCTATGCCGTGCTCCGCGCTCACGGTGCCGCCGAGCTTTATCGCTATCCTCATCACCTCGGTGAACCACTCCCTCGCCCTCCTAGTCATCTCCGGGTCCTCGGGGTCCACGCCTATGGCGGGGTGGAGGTTCCCATCGCCTACGTGGCCGCCCACGGCTACGCTGAAGCCCAGCCTCTCGCTGGCCTCCCTGATCAGCTCTACCGCCTCGACGAGCCTCGAGGGCGGGACTGCTATGTCCTCTATTATCACTAGCACCCTATCCTTGCCGAGGGTCCTCCTGGCGTGCTCGACCTGCGCTGGGAATAGGCCCCTCCTGACCTGGAAGAGCTTCTTCTCCTCCGCCTCCTCGAGGCTCCTTGCGGTGTAGACCCTGAGGGCCCTTGAGCCCATGATCCCCGAGAGCTCCCCGAGGACCCTCTCGGTGGCCTCCCTGTTAACGTCCACGCTTACGAGGAGCATGCTACCCTCGGCCTCTATGGGGGCCCTGGCGTAGGATGCCGCCAGCTTGACTGAGTTCTCACCCATGAACTCCATTATGTAGGGCTGGATCCCCCTGGCCTTGATGTCGACTACGGTCTCCATAAGGTCGCCTAGGCTCCTGTAGAAGGCGACGGCGGTCACTATGTTCTCCGGTAGGGGGGTTATCTTGAGGTACGCGTCAGGCACCAGGGCTAGGGTGCCCTCGGAGCCGACTATGAGCCTCACCAGGTCGTAGCCCTGCCTGCACTTGAGGGTCCTGCACCCGAGGAACATCGTCGTGCCCTCCTCGTCCACGAGAACGGCGTGGAGGCCCAGGACCCAGTCCCTCATGGTGCCGTACTTGGCCCCCCTCATGCCCCCGGCCCCACTGTTGATCGCACCGCCAACTGTGGCGACAGCGCTGCTCGCGGGGTCGACGGGGAACATGTAGCCCCTCCTGGCCAACTCTAGGTTCAGGTCATCGATCCTCACGCCCGCCTCGACCCAGACGCTGCTATCCACGAGGCTCACGGAGCGTATCCTACGGAGCCTCTCCATGCTGACTACCACGCCGCCCTCGAGGGGGTAGGCGGAGCCCGAGAGGCTCGTGGTGGAGCCCTGGGGGTAGATGGGGAACTCGAGCTTGTAGGCGAGCCTCGCAACGGCGCTAACGTCCCGGGGCTCCTCGGGGAAGACAACGGCCCACGGCCTCTCCGGCGCCTCGAGGCCCTCAGGCTCCCTGGAGTAGAGCCTCACTATCTCCTCGTCCTCGACTACCTTCCCCGGCCCCAGGGCCTCCCTCAGGGCCCTGAGCACAGCCGAGCGCGACGCCCTCGGAGGCAAGGCGGCACTATCCCCCCGGGCCCCTGGGGCCGGGCGTCTATAAGAGTAGGGGCAAGTACACCTCCCGCGGGGCCTTGGGGGCTTGAGGGTCACCGTGAGGGTTTACGCCACCTTGATTCGGGTCGCCGGGGGTAGGATCCATAGGCTCGACCTCCCCGAGGGGGCTAGCGTGGCTGACGCCCTGAGGGCCGTGAGCCTCTACGATGTAGTCACTAGTGGGGGTAGGGTTAGGAGGTTCTATAAGGTGCTCCTTAACGGGCGTGACATCGACTTCGTGGGCGGCCTCGGGGCTAGGCTGGGGGAGGGCGATGAGATAGACGTCTTCCCTCCCCTGGCGGGTGGCTAGGGGTAGATCCTGTCCCTGAAGCGTGGGAAGGGTATTGAGTCCCTTATGTGGTCGAGCCCGGCTACCCACATGACCAGCCTGTCGACGCCGAGGCCGAAGCCGCTGTGCGGCACGCTCCCGTACCTCCTGAGGTCTAGGTACCACTCGTAGTCGCGGGGGTCTAGGCCCTCCTCCCTTATGCGGGCTAGCAGGACCTCGTAGCGGTCCTCCCTCTCGCTCCCACCTATGATCTCCCCGTAGCCCTCCGGCGCTAGGAGGTCGAAGCCCAGGACTACCTCGGGCCTCCCGGGGTCTATCTTCATGTAGAAGCTCTTGATGTGCTTGGGGAAGTGGGTCACGAAGAATGGGGTATCGAAGTACTCGGTGAGCACCCTCTCCTCGTCGGCGCCCAGGTCGTCGCCCCACTCTATGCTGACGCCCCTCCTCTTGAGGAGCTCTATCGCCTCGTCGTAGGTAATGCTGGGGTAGTCGGGCCTCGCGGCGGCCTCGAGCCTCTCGGTGTCCCTCTTGAGTAGTGAGAGCTCCTCGAGCCTCTCCTCGAGCACACCCCGGACGGCTGCCGCCGTGAGCTCGGCGGCTACCCTCATCGAGTCCCTCATGCGGGCCCAGGCCTCCTCGGTCTCGAGGTGCCAGTACTCGTAGAGGTGCCTCCTGGTCCTGCTCCTCTCCGCCCTGAAGCTCGTGGTGAGGCTCCACACCCTCTCGAGGCTGTAGATGAGGGCCTCGAGGTAGAACTGGGCGCTCTGGCTTAGGTAGGCCTTCTTCCCGAAGAAGTTGACCTCGAAGAGCGTCGCCCCACCCTCCACGGCGCTCTGGGTTAGTATCGGGGGGCTAACCTCCCACCACCCGTTGGACTCGAGGTACTCCCTCATCGCCTTGAGGACTGTGTGCCTTATCCTCCAGACGGCCGTGAGCCTCCTGCTCCTAATCCAGAGGTGCCTGACGTCCAGGAGGTAGTCCACGCCCTCCCCTCCCTTGATGGGGAAGTCCTCGGCCCTGCTGTGGAGCACGAAGCCCTCCGCCCTGAGCTCGGCGCCACCCGGGGCCCTGGGGTCGGGGGCGACGCGGCCCCATGCCTCGACCGCGGACTCTATAGTGGCCTCCTCGGCGGCCTGGACCGCCTCCCTCGGGGCTGTGGAGCGGTCTACTACGACCTGGATTATGCCCTCCGAGTCCCTCACCACTACGAATATCTTGCCCCCGAGGTCCCTCTTCCTGTAAACCCACCCCCTGACCCGGGCCTCGGAGCCCTCGGGCATGCGGAGCGCTTCCCGCGTCTTCACGAGCTGGGGCAGCTCGGCTCTCAACCCGTACCAGCCCCCCTGAGGGCCTCCTCCAGCCTGGCGAGGCAGGCGCTCCTAGCCTTAGCCGTGTCGCCCCCGTGGGGGTCGCTGCTGGCTGGCACCCTGAGCCTGAGGTTCACCACCTCCACCCTCTCGCCAGCCACGACTATGACTGCCTCGCAGTCGCTGCCCAGCGGCAGGTAGCAGAGCCTCGCCGGGCCTCCCACGTCTAGCGTCGAGTGGCACCCGCCGGGCTCTCGGGGGAGCCTCCTGTAGACGTCTATGGAGTAGATCCTCTCAGACCCGTTATCCACTAGGACGACCCTGTAGTGGCCGTCGAAGTAGTCCTCCCTAACCAGCACCCCCACACAGGGGCACCCCGGGGCCTAGGAG
>JALWPV010000041.1 GCA_027080775.1 Acidilobaceae archaeon | reverse complement strand
ATGCGCCAAAGGAGCCGGTCATCAGACCGAATGTACTGCGCGAAACCAGACGCACGGACATGGTCAGAATAACGGTCAACAACCCCCACTCGATGGCGGACGACATGGAGCTCAGGCTGGAAGGCAGGGCTGTATTAATCAATTCCATGCTGATGCGCATGAGCAGAGCCAGACCGAGGCTGTATACGACCACCTGAATATAGCGGTAGAGCAAGTTTTGCAGCACCATCTGCCCGAACTCGAAAAAACCGAGCGGCAAGGCGGCGAAGAAAAAGAGCATCAGCACCAGCGCGGCAATGTTGAGAAACAAAAAACCTGTGGCGAAAGCCAGCAGCAGCACGCCGCCCAGAATAGCGAGCAGAGCATAGACCAAGCTGGTAGCAGCGCCCGTAGTGCGAGCCTCTGCCGAGGATTCTTCCTCCACCATGGTACTCATGACCGCAAGAGTGCCGCTTTCCAGAATCTTGATTGAAATCTGCCACAAGTGCTTTTCGGGGAAAAACTCCTTCTCGAAATTTTCGGGCAGGATCAACAAGGTATCCAGCGTCAATTCGGACTCGGAATCCGTGGCTCGCATGGGCTTCGTCACCAGGGCAGCGGCGTTGGCGCCCGGGTCGTCGCCCAGCATCATCAACATCATGTCCTGCCGCAGCCCCTCGATGCCATCCGCCAGGTCATAGCCAAAGGAACCGCTGATGAAGAGCGCTATCAATAGCGCTCCCCACAGCAGTACCCGTTCCGGACGCACCAGGCGGGAGCCTGCGGCTTGTAGGGTGGGAACGGTCATCAGGGTTCCCGCCAGCATGAGCGCCAGATACATGATGCCATTGCCGCCGAGCGCAATGCTCCGCAGCGTGCTGGGCAAAAAGGCTTGCAGTCCGCCCATGAGTTTTTCGCGCAGAGTGGTCATGAGGCTGCCTTCGGCGGAGAGTCGGAAGACGGTTAGCCCCACACGGGCAAATATCCAGCTGCCAGCGTCTATTAGATGCACCCCCGTGGTGGCCGCGTCGCGGACAGCGTCCGATTCCATGATAGAGACTCCCTCGAAAAACGTAAAGCAGCGTTCGGGGTCGTAGTCGAGAGATTTTGTGTCGCAGTAGTTTGCAGAAGAAGGGGTGGGGGTCGCCGCCGCCCCGATGGGAGGCGCGATGGGAGCGGGGTGGGCGGAGGCCGTCCAGGTCGTCATAGCCAACAGCGCAATCAACCACATACCCACAAGCGTCAGTAACGCAACG
>JALWPV010000040.1 GCA_027080775.1 Acidilobaceae archaeon | reverse complement strand
CGGGGAGTCGAGACGTGGGAGGACATAGAGGTTCTATTCGTGCCCCTAGTCGGCAGGTACGGCTGGCACCCCTAGCCCTGGAGGCCCCTCCTTAGCCCCGCGACCCCCGTGGGGGGTGGGGCGGCGGAGGCCTCGAGGATTGGGGACTCCCTCGGGGGCTCGATGGGGCGCTGGTGGCGGGGGCTCTTCTCTATGATCACGAACCTCCTCCCCAGCTCCCCGGCCTTGAGGGTGGCGTAGACGGGGCTCAGGTAGTAGAGGAGCGTGAGGGCTGGTATGGAGAGGCCCACGAGGAGGAGGCCCCTCAGGGGCCCCAGCTCCCTCGCGGCGACTAGGCCGTGGTTCGCCACGAAGAGGGCGTAGAGGCCCGTGCCCGCCAGGGCTAGGGCCTCGAGGCCGTGGGGGTGGCCGTGGAGGCTCGCCGCTAGGATGCCCCAGAAGAGGGGGCTCAGGGGGGCTAGGAGCCAGAGGGTTATGTCGACCCCCTTACCGGCCATCATGCTCGGGGGGTAGAGGCCCCGGGCCATGTCGCGGAGGGCCCCCAGGTTCCAGCGGGCCCTCTGCCTCCAGAAGTCCACCACGCTGTGGGGGCTCAGGATCGAGACCCTGGTGGAGACCATGCCCACGGGGATCCCGGCCCTTATGAGCCTCGCAGCGTAGAGGGAGTCCTCGGCCAGGCTGTCGGAGGCCATGGGGACCCTCTTGAGGACCCAGCCCTTCACTATGAGTAGCTCGCCGTGGAGGCCGTAGACGGGCTTGTGGAGGAGGCCGAGGGCGAGCCTCTGGCGGGTTATGCTGTTGTAGTACCTGCTCCCATCGGCGAGCCAGGCTAGGAGGCTCCTCCCCCTCCTCGGGTAGATGTGGCCGTTGTAGACTGGCACGTCGTCCCTCAGCTCGCATAGGAACCTGTCGTCTAGGGGGTAGCTGTCGTCGTCGAGGAAGACGTACCACTTGTCCTCGTCCACGTAGTTGTCAATGAAGTACTGGATCGCCCTGGACTTGTAGCGGCCCCTCCTATAGTCCCGGGGGACTACTACGAGGTTGAAGCCCAGCTCCCACCTCCAGAGCCTCAGCTCCCCCAGGCCGGGGCTGTCGTGGTCGGCGACCACCCAGATGGTGTAGCCGGGGAAGCCCCTCCTAACCCTCTCTATCACCTCCCTGAGGACCCCCATCACGCCCTCGGTGGCCTTAGTGGTTATGACGAACTCGACCTCCCCGGGCCCCCTCCTCCTCGCGCAGGCCCAGCCCCGCCTGGCTAGCAGGGGTGCGAGTAGGAGCGACGAGACGGCGGCCCCCACCTGGAGCGCCACGGCGGCTAGCGCCACTGCCAGGAGGGCGGGGCTCAAGGCCTTCGCTGTCCTCCATGGAGGGGTAAGGTTCTGCCAGGGTTTTAAGTTTGGGGCTAGCGGAGGGGGCCTATCCTGCCCTCGCGGCGGAGCCTGTAGACCCTCCAGGTGGGCGTGACGGTCTTGGGGTGGTTCGCCCTGACGTTGTCGACCCTGGCGGCGCTGGTGTTGCGGGGCCACCTCTTCGGCTCCTGGGGGTCGCGGCGGGCCGCCTCCTCTATCTCCCTGAGGGCCCTGGCGTAGGCCTCTATGTTCTCCCTCGTCTCGCTCTCCGTGAACTCGACCATGAGGGCCTCGTGCACTATGAGTGGGAAGTATATGGTTGGGGCGTAGAAGCCCCTGTCGAGGAGGCCCTTAGCCACGTCCTCCGCCGTGGCGCCTGTCTCATCCTTGAGGGGCTCGGCGCTCAGCACGGCCTCGTGCTTCCTAGGCCTCCCCGGGGCGTATGGGAGGCTGTAGCCCCTCGAGCCCCTCATTAGGGCTAGGAAGTAGTTCGTGTTCAACACGCTGGTCTCCCCGGCCACCCTGAGGCCCCTGGCGCCGAGGGCTAGTATGTAGGTGTAGGCCCATATCACGGGGGCCGTGTTCCACTGCCACGCCCTCACCAGGCCGACGCTGTGGGGGCCCGGCCACTTGAGCCTGTACTCGCCGCCCTCCCTCACGACTATGGGGCCCGGGAGTAGGTCGCTGAGCCTCACGCTCCCATCGGGGGTAACGGGCCTGTCCCTCACGCACACGGGCCCCGAGCCCGGGCCTCCTCCCCCGTGGGGGCTGCTGAACGTCTTGTGGAGGTTCACGTGGGCTATGTCGAAGCCCATGTCGCCGGGGCGGGCGTGGCCCATGATGCCGTTTATGTTGGCCCCGTCATAGTATAGGAGGCCCCCAACGCCGTGGACCAGCTCCGCTATCTCCAGTATGTGCTCCTCGAAGAGGCCGAGGGTGCTGGGGTTGGTTAGCATGAGGCCCGCCGTGTCGGGGCCCACCGCGGCCCTCAGCGCCTCCATGTCCACGTTGCCGTCCGGGGCCGTGGGGACCTCGAGCACCCTGAAGCCCCCCATGGAGGCGCTGGCCGGGTTGGTGCCGTGGGCGCTGTCGGGCACTATGATCGTCGTCCTCCTCTCGAGCTCGCCGCGGATCTCGTGGTACCTCCTGATAACCAGGACGCCCGTGAGCTCCCCCTGGGCGCCCGCCGCTGGGTGGAGGGTGCAGGCGTCCATGCCGAGTATCTCCTTGAGCCACTCCTGGAGGCTCCAGGCCATCTCAAGGAGGCCCTGAACGTCCTCGTCCGGCTGGAGGGGGTGGACTAGCTGGAGCCTCGGCTCGAAGGCGTAGCGGGCCGCGACCCGCGGGTTATACTTCATCGTGCAGCTCCCGAGTGGCACCGGGCCCGAGTCGACGCCGTAGCTCATCTGGCTGAGCCTGGTGTAGTGCCTCGCGACCTCCACCTCGCTGAGCCTCGGGAGCGCTGGGGGCCTCCTCCTAGCGACGGCCTCGGGGACCCTCAGGGGGCCGACCTCCTCGACCACCTCCCCGGGGGGCTTGGGGGGTATGAAGCCCCTCCTACCCGGGGTGTCCAACTCGAAGACCAGGGGCTCCGGCCACCTAGCCTGCCTGTAGCCCCAGTCACCCACAGCCACCACGCATCACCCCTAGCTGCCCCTGCTGCCGGCGAGGGCCTCCGCTATGGCCTCGGCCAGCGCGTCGACGTGCCTCTTCTCGTGTAGCTCTGTGACGGTGAGTAGTATGTCACCCCCTCCGAGCCAGGGTGTTAGGCCCTCGAGGGGGATGCCTGCCAGGATCCCGCGGCGCCTCAGCTCCCGCCTGACCTCCCCGGCGGGCCTTGGGAGCCTGACGGTGAAGTCCCAGAGGAAGGCCCCGGCTAGGAGGGGGCTCTCGACGCCGGGTATCTCGGAGAGCCTCTTGGCGGCGTAGTGGGCCATGTACCAGCTGTACTCCGCAACCCCTCGGAGGCCCTCGGGGCCCATGAGGCTCAGGTAGACCGCGGCAGCGATCGCCGCTAGGGACTCGTTTGTTGTTATGTTGCTGGTCGCCCTGGCCCTCCTTATGTGCTGCTCCCTCGTCTGGAGTATCATCGCGAAGGCCCTCCTCCCCTCCGAGTCGACTGTGAGCCCTATGATCCTCCCGGGCATCTGCCTGACGAGCCGGGCGTCCCACCTGACGGCCATGATGCCGAGGTATGGGCCCCCGTAGTTGAGCCCCAGCCCTAGGGGCTGGCCCTCCCCCACGGCTATGTCGGCCCCCAGCCTCCCGGGGGGCTCTAGGAGGGCGAGGGCTACTGGGTCGACGCCCATTATGTAGAGGGCCCCCGCCCTGTGGGCGGCCTCGCCTATGTGGGCGGCGTTCTCCTCCACCACCCCAGTCATGGTGTAGGGGTACTCCACGTAGACGGCCGCCACGTCGCTCCCAAGCCTCGACTCGAGGTCCCCCAGGTCCAGGAGGCCCGTCTCGGGGTCGACCCTGACGGTCTCAACCACTATGCCGTGGGGCCTCGAGTAGGCCTCCACCACCGCCCTGTGGCGTGGGTGCATGGTCTCGGGCACTAGGATCCTGCGCCTCCTCCCCCTGTGGTAGCGGTACGCCATGAGCACGGCCTCGGCGAGGGCGGTGCTCCAGTCGTAGTGGCTCGAGTTGACGACCTCCAACTCGAGGAGCTCCGCCATGAGGCTCTGGTACTCGAATAGGGCCTGGAGCAGGCCCTGGCTCGCCTCGGCCTGGTATGGGGTGTAGGCCGTGAGGAACTCCCCCCTCTCAACTATGTACCTGACGAGCTCGGGCACGTAGCGGGGCCAGACTCCGCCGCCCATGAATGGGGGAGGATCCCTGTAGACCCTCACACGCTCGAGGAGCGACTCGAGCCTCCTCGAGACCTCGACCTCGCTCAGGGGCCCGCCCTCCCCTATGGGGAGCTCGTCCCAGCCCCTGAACCTCGCAGCCTCCGGTATGTCCCTGTAGAGCTCATCCACGCTACTAAGCCCCATGCGGGAGAGCATCTCCCCAGCGATCCGGGGGTCAGAGTTGGGGATCCACGGGTGACCCTCGCCGCCCAAGAGGCCCGCCACCAACACCCCGGGAGCCCCACAGCCAGGTTAAGGCCTCGACGCCCCCCGGGGGCACGACTCGACTATAAGGTAGACGAAGAGCTCCTGCTCCCCGCTCTGCGGCCCCGCCCCGTGGGCCCCGACCTCCCCTATGGCCTCCCCGGGGTCTAGGCCCTCGCTCCAAGCCAGGTAGCCCGCCAGGAACGTCCCAGTCCTCCCAATGCCACCGTAGCAGTGAGCCACAACCCGGCCCCCCGACTCCAGCTCGCGCCTGACCACGTGGTAAGCCCTACAAGCCTCCCCGGGCTCGGGGGCCCCGAAGTCGGGCGTGGGGAGCCTCAACACCCTAACCCCAGCCTCCTCCATGGCGGCGAGGAACTCTCCCTCACCCCCAGGCCACGCCTCGAAGAACTCCCCGGACTCGACAAGCGAGACAAGCAGCGTCACACCAAGCCTCGAGAGCCTACGCTCATCACCCGGCTCAGGCAGGCTACACCCCCCGAGCCGGGGCCTCACCCAGTACAGCCTACAACCCAACTAAGTCACCCCCAAGCGCGGGCCCACCCTAGTGGGAAGAGATATAGGGCCCCGCAACCCACAGGTAATACCCGGCCGGGGACGCCACACCCCCCAGCCACCCCAGCCGCCCACAGGCCCAGGGCCAGCCAGAGCCCCGGGCGCCCCGCCACAAGCCCTCCAGCGCTACACGCCACGCGCAGGGGCCGCCTCAGAGCCCCTAGCGCGGGCTGGACGGCCCCCGAGGGCCCCGGGGGCCCGGATGACACCAACAGCCGCCGAGAGGGCCTCAAGGCCCCGCCCCCGGCCCAGATGGGCTGGGGGTGGCGTGGAGCGGCTGCCAAGGCCCCACCGGGGCGGTGGGGCCGGCGTGCCGGTCGGCCCGGGGGCGGGAGTCGGGCTCCTGCAGCACGTCCTGGGCGAGTTGCTTGCCGGGTTCAACCCCCCATTGATCGAGCGAGGCGAACCTCCAGATGATGCCC
>JALWPV010000039.1 GCA_027080775.1 Acidilobaceae archaeon | reverse complement strand
ATAACCCCATATTATATTTTTTATAATAAACTTTAAGTTATATTTAACATAATATTTGATACTATGCATATGAACAAAAATTATCACAAAAGGGAAACAAAATGAAAAAAATACTTACAACAGGTGCAGTTGCTGCTGCACTACTAACAGGTGCAAATGCCGATTTCGATTTCGGAGATATGTTTAAAGATATGAAAGAAGCTGCAATCAGCATGAGTAAAGATGCGAAAGATTCTGTCACTGCTATGAAAGATGGAGCAGTTGAGACTTCAAAATCTGCTGAAAGAACAGTGACTTCTGTAAGTGAAGATGCAAAAGATACTTCTACAAAAGTTTCTGATGATATGAAAACAATGGAAGTAAACACCACTAAAGACATCACAACATCAACCAAAGCTATCTCAACAGATGCAAAAGACTCGCTTAAGACAACAACATCTGATCTTAAAGATTCTGGTACAGTAATCAGCACAGATGTTAAAGACTCTATTAAAACTGTTTCTAATGATGCTACAACTTCTGTAAAAACTGTTTCTAATGATTCAAAAGATTCTGTAAAAACAGTCTCTGACAATGCAAACGATACAGCAAAAACTGTCTCTAATGACTCTAGAGATTCTGTTGAGACTGTATCTAATGACCTAAATAGTACTTCAAGATCTGTATCAACAGATACTAAAGATGCTGTAACTAGCGTGGCAACCAATGTAAATGACTCTGTAAAGACAGTATCAAATGACTCTAGAGATTCTGTACAATCAACCAATACAAATGCAAGTGCATCTGTAAAATCTATCTCAACTGAATCTGCAGCTTCTGTAAAATCAGTTTCAGAAAACACAAATGATTCAGTAAAAACCATTGCTGACTAATCAAACAATTTACCACATATAAGAAGGACTTTCCTTCTTATATAACTCTTTTTTAATTCTTCATTTCTTTCCACTTCTTACAGTAACTTTTTGTAGCTTTTCATTTTTAATGAACAAAAATCATAATTTCAATTTATTGTATATATTATTAATGTGTTACTCTATAAGTCTATACTTGTCCAAAGGATACCTAATGACTTATGCAAAAAAAATTCTATGGAGTGTAACTACACTTCTTCTTTTCAGCACTTTAATGTATGCCCAATCAGCAGATGAAAACAGTGCAGATACAAATAACTTGGCACTCTTTTATACACTTGATGGCGACATACAAGCAAAATACAACGATTTGGTAGAAAATAAATTAAAAACCATAGGCTTTAACCTTACAGATCCACA
>JALWPV010000038.1 GCA_027080775.1 Acidilobaceae archaeon | reverse complement strand
GTAAGCAGATGAGCATAATTTATTATAACATTATATTTAGTATATATAATAAATTCTGCAAGTTAGAGTAGCGGTGATATAACCTAATACAACTCTGTATTCTAATCAAGTTCCCTTGTTGAACTGGATCTATTAATATAATTATTGTATTTGAGTGTTTAATTATCATAAAAATATGATATATCATATAGTTATATATACTTTAATTTTATAACCCTTAGATATTATTACATTTAATATAATGTTATATTTATTTATGCTCTTCTGCTTATAGAATCTTTATTAACAGATGATGCAGAAGAAATATTAACAATAAAATAGTGAAAAATACTTAAAAAGTGAATAAGGCAGTTTCTTTTTATACACTAAAACATCAAGCGTTAGAAATTTTATTTGGAGATGAAAATGAGATTGATATTTTACTTGAAAGATTAACTCAACCTTTTTACAAAACTACACAATAGTATTGGTTTTTCAAACGCCACATATTAACAAAATATCTAACACACAAGTTATACTTAATAATGAAAAAGAAATACCAAAAAACAACCGCATATCGGTTATTAGACCGATTTTTAGAGTTAAACAGGCGCTTGGACATGAAATATTGGTCTGAAAAAGAAATATCAGAGAATCCACCGCTATTATACCGCCTTCAACAATTGATGGCATTATTCAAAGCCATTGAGATGGATTGGAACCCTGAAGCGTTTATTGAAGGAGCCTTTTTTAATCCGAATAATCCAGAGTATCAACAAATATACCAAGAAATGCTTACAAACTCGCCTAAAGATTTTCAAGGCTATATGGGAAGAAGAATAAGGGAAAGTGATATTCATGGGTTACCTTATTGTTTTAAGTCTTTTCTTAAATATCGTATTGCTATCGATGAAATCTTGTCCTTTTCAAGCGGTGTTTATGCGGCATCAGGCTTGTTTCTTTATGCTCATCTTAAAGTAAGAGATATTAATGCCATTATTAAAGATAATATTTCAACAATTGATGAAATCTTGGTCAAACTGATTGATCCCCAATTAAGAAAAATTTCAGATAGAACCTTAATTAAACGTTATGGTTATCCAAATGTTAATTTAGCCGATATTGATTTTGAATATTTTTAGCCTATTTAATCTTTAAGAATGGAGCCGTGGCTTCAGCCACGCAATATCAGCGATAATACAACTTTTTAATCCTCGAAACTAATTATTGGTGTTCCCCCAACCTAGCTATTCCCTAACTTAAAAATTAAATATTTTAACCACAGATAAACACGGATAAACACAGATTAACATTTTAATAAAGGC
>JALWPV010000037.1 GCA_027080775.1 Acidilobaceae archaeon | reverse complement strand
AAATGAATCTGTTCACAGGCTTCTTAAGCACCCTCGACATTCGCCTCCGCCTCTGTGATCTGATCTTTCTCTTTGATCTTGAACTCTTACCTAACTTGCTCTCTTTACCTGTGGCAATCAGACACTCTATTTCCTGCCCCTCGGCATACTCCATGTTGGCCTCTGTGCAGTATCCTGCATCTGCTAAAACCGTGACCGGCTCTTCACCAATCTCTTCTAGCGCATCCTTCGCCTCCTCCACCATCGGAATAAATTGATGAACATCATTCGCCTCGCCCACCACATCACACGCCACTATTATCTGATCCTCTGTAACCACTGCCTGGGCATTGTAACCCTGAATATAGCCCTTTGACGTCTTTTGAATTCTACTGTCCGGGTCTGTCATGTTTATCTTGGCTTTGGGATCAACTTTTTCTCCCATAGTATCTACTCCCTCCTCCCTGGACTCTGCCTGATGACGACTCTCTAATATCCTCTTAGCCTCCTCTATCTTCTTAAGACGCTTTTTAGCTGTATCCAAATCATCAGGCAATTCATCACCACGCTTATCTCCATAAAGCCTATTCTCCTCTTCATCTATTACCTCCGCTTGTCTAAGAAGTTCTTTGACCTTCCTCCTTAATTCCTTCTCCTCCTCAGTAAGACTCTCATACTTCCGATTCCTTTGAATACTTGCATTAGCCCGTACTTTTGTGCCATCAAGAGCTATTATCCCCGCCTTCACCAATCCTGCCTCCTTGCATAGCAGCAATACCCTGGGAAACAGGTCCATTAGAGCCTTTAAATGCCTCTTTCTAAATTCAGATATTGTCCTAAAATCTGGAAAATTCCCCGCTGCCAACCACCTGAATGCTACATCATCTATAAGGGCCTTGGCTATTTTCCTGCTTGAAGGAATGCCTACACAATAGGCATACAGCAGTATCTTAACCATCATTACAGGATGATATGCTGCATTGCCTTGACCATTCGGCCTGTAATATCTAATAAAATCAGATAAGTCTATATTATCTATTACTTCAGAAATGAATCGAGCTAAATGGTTTTGAGGCAGCCATTCATCTAAAGATGGAGGTAAGAGATATGATTGCTTTGGATTATAGGCTCGAAAATTGTAATGCATAACCTGTCTCCCAAATATTTAATTTCTTATTATAATTATACACAAATTTTAATATAAAATTTCAATAAATGCAACCATGTTTGCGGGACAGACTCAAAAGTAAATTGGTGTTACCCATGTGGGGATAACCTATTGAGAATATTAACGCTCTTAAAAATTAAGGCATAGCTTTACTTTAAGCATGCAGTCAG
>JALWPV010000036.1 GCA_027080775.1 Acidilobaceae archaeon | reverse complement strand
GCTCCCGGCGGGGGATGAGCGGGGGTGGGACGTATTCACCCAGAACCCCCAAGGGGCTGGGGTTGGGGTTTAGGCGCTGCTCATTTTGAGTGTGTAGTCGAGGTTCAATGGGGGCAGGTCGTCCTTGGATACGGGTAGCTCGACTAGGATGGGCGTCTCCTGCCTGGCTAGGGCCTCGACGGCCCGTGGTATGTCGGAGTCGCTCTCGACCCTGATGAATGGTATGTCGAAGGCCTCGGCTAGCTTTTGGAAGTCGGGGTTGCCTAGGAGGGTCTCGTATACCCTGCCCCCGAGCTGTATGACCTGGCGTAGGTAGAGGACCTTGTAGCAGTTATCGTTCACCACCACTATCCCTGCCTTCACGCCCTCGCGCCTCAAGGTCTCCAGGTCCTGGACGGTCATGAGGAAGTCGCCGTCGCCGACTATCGATACCACGGGGGCCCCCTCGGGCCTGGCTAGGGCCGCCCCTATCGCTGCGGGGAAGGCGTAGCTCATGGCGCCGAGGTTTGTAGCCGCCAGGAAGCTGCGGGGCCTGTAGATCCTGGTGTAGGAGTAGGCGTAGAGCACGTGGGTGCCCTGGCCCGCGGTTATGATCCTCGAGCGTGGGAGCGCCTTGTCGAGGCTCGCGAAGAACCTGGCGGGGTTGGGGAGCCCCTTGTACTCCTTCCTCAGGGGGGCCTCGACCACGGCGGCCCACCTCTTCCTGGCCTCGGAGACCTCGCGGTCCCACTCGGGCCTCTCCGTCCTGCCCCGGAGCCTCGAGGCTAGGGCGTGGAGGGCCCTGAGGGGGCTGGCCTTGTAGTGGTCGTAGTAGGCCGGCCTCTTCTCGACGGAGGGGTCGAGGCTGGCTACGAGTATGTCCCCCTCCGGCATTAGGGTGTAGGCGTATGTCGTTATATCGTCGAACTCGTTGCCAAGCACGACGACTAGGTCGCTCCTCTCCAGGGCCCTATCGGCGGCCGTGCTCCCGCCACCGAAGCCCACCCTGCCAAGGCACCTGGGGTGGTCCTCGGGGCAGGCGCCGCGGCCGTTGCCGCTAGTCGCTATGTAGGCCCCCATGGCCTCGGCGAGCCCCAGCAGCTCCTCCTGGCGGAAGCGGGGGTCGAGGGCTAGCTCGCCGCACGCGAGTATGAGGGGCCTCTCCGCGTCGCCCAGGAGCGACTCGACGTCGGAGGCGAACCTCTCCTCCTCGCCCTCCGCGTCGGGGGGCTCCACGGCCTCGCGGGCCCTCGAGGCGAAGTCGTCCGGCACCCTCACCTTGGACTTCCACACGTCCTCCCTAACCTCTAGCACGACGGGGCCCCTGGGCGGCTTAACCGAGTCCCTGAGCGCCTCTATGACTTCCTCGGGGGCATCGCCGGGCTGGGAGATGCTGTGGAACCCCACAGTCACAGGCCTGGCGAGGGCCTCCTGGTCGACCTCGAGCCAGGCGTCGGTGCCCCTGAGCCTCCTCCTCACCGCCCCAACGATGAGCACGAGGGGGGCCCTGTCCCTGTAGGCTATCCCCACGGCGGTCATGGAGTTGAGTAGCCCGGGGCCAGCGTGGACGGCCGCGGCGCCCGGCCTCCCGGTCACGCGGGCCTCGGCATCGGCCGCTGAGACGGCCACCTGCTCGTGCCTCGTAGTGACGAAGTCCACCCTCTCCCTGTAGTCGTAGAGCGTGTCGAGGAAGTCGAGTATACTCGTCCCTATTATACCGTAGACCCGCGGGATCCCCGCCGCGGCCAGGGCCTCCGCGACGACCCGGGCTACAGTCAGCTCCCTCAAGGCTCCCCGCCTCACATGTTCACAACTGCCTCCGGCTCGCCGCCCATGAGCACCCTGAGCACGTTCTCAACCGAGAACCTGACTATCCTCTGCCTAGCGTCGCTGTTTGCCCCGGCTATGTGGGGCGTCACTATCAGGTTGACACCGCCCTCGCGGGCCAGCCTTATGAGTGGGTGGTCACTACCCGGGGGCTCCCTGCTGTAGACGTCAACAGCGGCCCCGCCTATCCAGCCCTCCCTGAGGGCCTTCGCTAGGGCCTCCTCGTCCACAAGCTCGCCCCTCGAGGGGTTCACCAGTATGGCGCCTGGCTTCATGGCCCTCAGCTCCCTCTCCCCGATCATGCCCCGGGTCTCCGGCGTAAGGGGCACGTGGATCGAGACCACGTCGGACTCGCGGAGGAGCCTCCTGAGGGTCCTGTACTCGACACCCAGCTCCTCCTCTAGGTCCCTCATCCTAGCCTTATCGTGGTAGAGGATCCTCACCCCCCAGGGCTTGAGGCGCCTCGTAACCTCCCTGCCTATGCGGCCTAGGCCTATGATCCCCCAGGTCCTCCCGTAGAGGTCGTAGGTCCCCATGTCCATGAGCTCCCACTGGGGCCACGCACCCTCCCGGGTCCTCTCGTGGGCGTAGACGAGCCTCTTCAGGAGGGCCAGGGCAGCCATTATAGTGTACTCCGCCACCGAGACGGCGTTGGCGCCGCCGGCGTTCGCCACCGGGATCCCGCGCCTCCTGCAGGCCTCGACGTCTATGTGGTCGAAGCCCGTGCTCGGCTGCTGGATAAGCCTCACCTTCTCCATGGCGCTGCATAGGTCCTCGTCTATCTTCATCTGGAAGGTGTAGTCGCCAATGACCACGTCGGCCCTCCTCAGGGCCTCCTTAACCTCCTCCCTGGGCTTGCCGAAGACGCCTACAACCTCGACCTCCAAATCCTTGTCCTCCAGGTAGGGGGCGAAGTAGGACTCAATCAACGCCTCGGGCAGGGGGCTCATACTGACTACCACGAACCTAGGCAACACCCGCACCTCCAAGGAGCCAGGCCGCTGGTCCACCCCTCCAACACTAGCGGGGGCCGTAAAAAGTGGGCCCGCTGGGAGGGCCTGCGATAAAGCCCTCAAGCCCCCTAGGATCCCTGGGGGTGCCCCTGGCGTGTATGGGGTTGCGTCCTACTCCTCCGTGGGTAAGAGGGTGAGGCTCTCCAGGATCGTGAGGGAGCCGGGTAGCCTCGTCTTCGCGTTCGACCACTGGCTCGAGCACGGCCCCGCGGACTTCCCCGAGGACAGGCTGGACCCCAGGGTGATACTCGAGGCGGTCGTGGATGCTGGCGTGGACGCCGTGATGCTCACGCCCGGCGATGCCCGGCTCTTCTCGGACATATGGGCCGGAAGGACGGCTCTTATAGTGAAGGTCACCGGCAAGACTAGCCTGAGGCCCCCGGACGCCCAGCTCCTGCAGAGCATAATCGGCACGGTCGAGGAGGCCATAGCCCTGGGGGCCGACGCCGTCGCCGCCACCGTGTACTGGGGGAGCCCCCAGGAGGACGCCATGGTCAGCCAGTGGACACTCATAAGGGAGACCGCCGAGAGGTACGGGGTCCCAGCGCTCCAGCTGGCCTACCCCAGGGGCCCAACCATAAGGGACAGGCACAGCCTAGACGTGGTGCTCTACGGCGTCAGGGCCGCCGTCAGCGTGGGGGCCGACCTCATAAAGACGTACTACACGGGTAGCAGGGACTCCTTCGCCAAGGTCGTCAGGGCCGCCAGCGGGGTCCCCGTTATGATGAGTGGGGGCCCCGCGAGGCACTCGGCCCTGGAGTTCCTGAGGGACCTCAAGGCAGTCATGGACGTGGGGGCTGCGGGCGCCGTAGTTGGCAGGAACATATTCCAGGCACCCGACATCAAGGCCATGACTAGGGCCTGCAGGGCAGTCATAAGGGGCGAGGCCTCCCCCGAGGAGGCAGCGGCGGGTGAGGGCTTGGCTTGAGTGGGCTCGACGTCGTTGCGGTTGGCCACGCCCTCGTCGATATCAGGGTAGTAGTGGACAGGTTCCCCCGCCCCGACGAGGAGGCCGAGATACTCAGGGAGGCCCGGGGCGCAGGGGGCTCAGCTGTCAACGTGGCGATAGACGTCTCCCTCCTAGGCGGCTCGAGCGGCGTCATAGCGAAGATAGGCTTCGACTCCTTCGGGAGGATAGTCTACGAGGAGCTCTGGAGCGCCCGCGTGGACGTGAGGGGCCTGAGGATAAGCCCCACGGGGCCCACGGGCTTCAGCATCGTCACGATAGACTCGCAGGGCCACATAGCCCTCTACGGCTGCAAGGGGGTAGCAGAGGCCCTGGAGCCCGGGGAGATTGACGAGGAGGTCATAGGGGAGGCCAGGACTGTCCACATAGCAAGCCTCAGGCTCGACACCAGCATAGAGGCTGCCAGGCTCGCCAAGAGCCACGGGGCCCTGGTCTCGTGGGACCCCGGGAGGAGGCTGGCCTCCCTAGGCCTCGAGAGGCTCTCACCCCTGCTCAAGCACGTAGACATAGTGTTCCTCAATAGGCTCGAGGCCAGGGCCATGACGGGCCTGGAGCCAGCCGGGGCAGCCAGGGCAATAGCCTCGCGGGGGCCGAGGTGGGTGGTTGTGAAGCTGGGCGCGGAGGGGGCCCTCCTATACGGCCCCGAGGGAGAGAGGAGGATCCCGGCCTTCAAGCCCCCGAGGGTAGTAGACACGACCGGCGCCGGCGACGCCTTCGCGGCCGCCGCCCTCCTAAAGCTGGCCAGGGGCTCGGATATCGTTGAGGCCCTGACCTATGCGTCAGCCGCCGCGGCCCTCAAGGTCTCGAGGCTCGGCTCCCACAACATGCCGGGGCCCCGGGAGGTGGAGGAGCTCCTAGCCAGCCAGGCTCCAGGTTAAAAACCAGTTCTACCCCATACCAGCTGGTGGCCCGGGCCTTGGCTGGCGTTGGTGTGTTACTGAGGGTAAGAGACGTCATGACCCCCAACCCGGTTACGATGCCGCCGACGGCGACGGTGGAGGAGGCAGTTAAGCTCATGGCCGAGAGGGACATAGGCTCGATACTCGTGGTGGACGAGTCCGGTAGGCTGGCGGGCATATTCACCGAGAGGGACGCGGTCAAGAGGGTCCTAGCCCAGGGGAGGGACCCCCGCTCCACGAGGCTCTCGGAGGTCATGACGCCCAACCCCATAACCATAGACGTGGACAGCCCCGTCGAGGACGCGGTGAGGCTCATGGAGAGGAAGAGGATACGCCACCTCCCAGTAGTGGATAGGGAGGGCAGGCTCGTCGGGATAGTGAGCCTCCGCGACATAGAGGCGGCCCTACTCTAGCCCCCCACCAGCCTGGAAGATCACGTCCTTACTCGTCACGCCCAGGATTGGGTAGCGGCCCAGGAGCCGGTCCTTGTAGGGCAGCTTCTTCAACATCGAAAACACCACGGGGCCCCTCGAGACCCTGACCAGCTCCACCAGCGCCGCCTCGAGGTCGTCCACTAGGTCGAGGACAGTGAAGCTATACACCACATCAAAGTACCCATCAGGGAACGGCATGGCCTCAACGTTACCCATAACCACGAGGCTCCTACCCGGCAGGAGGCCCCGGAGCCTGGCGGCCGCCAGGGAGAGCATGCACCCACTATAGTCGAGGCACACATACTCCTCCACACCCCCCAGGAGGCCCTCCCCGGCAAGGTAGGCCGCCAAGAGGCCGGTGCCACAGCCAGCGTCGAGGATCCTGCCACGAGGGGGCACCCGGGGCACGGCGGCGGCATACTTCTCGAACTGCTCCTCACCATACAACTCATCGTAGCCCATGCACGTGGCCTCATACCTCTCCCTGATAACGGCCCCCTTACCCAGGAGCCCCC
>JALWPV010000035.1 GCA_027080775.1 Acidilobaceae archaeon | reverse complement strand
TATAGTGGACCCCAAAAATGGGACAGTATGTTAAAGTGAAAAGGAGTAGGCAAAAGAAAGGGGGTTCACAGGGATGAAACAGCGAAGGAAGTTTACAGATGAATTCAAAGCCAAAGTCGCCATAGAAGCCATCAAGGGAGACAAGACCGCCAGGGAACTGGCCCAGGAATATGGCATCCACATCAACCAGATCACCCAATGGAAAAAGCAGCTTTTAAAAGTTGCGCCTCAAGTCTTCTCCCGGGGGAAAGAAAAAGAGACGGAAAGGCTCAAGAAAGAGAAAGACCAGCTGTATCGCAAAGTGGGCCAACTCCAGGTAGAAGTGGACTGGCTTAAAAAAAAGACCGGGATCAGCTAAGGAGCGTTAGAGAGAAAAGAGCCATGATCGAAGTAGAACATCCGAAGATCAGCATCGCGAGGCAATGTGAATTGATCGGGTTATCCCGGTCCAGTTACTACCGGGAAGGACAAACTGGGAAAGAGAGTCAAGAGAACCTGGAGCTGATGAAACGCATCGATGAGATCTACACCAAATATCCCTTCCTTGGGAGTCGAAAGATCAGAGAGATGATAAAGAGAGAAGGGAGAGATAGAATCAACCGGAAGCGGATACAAAGGCTTATGAAGCTCATGGGGATAGCCTCCGTTGCCCCGAGGAAGAAACAGACAAGCCTTCCGGGGAAAGGACACAAGAAATATCCCTACCTCCTTCGGGGACTTAAAATAAGCAGACCGAACCAGGTCTGGTGCAGTGACATAACGTTCATTCGTCTTCGAGGGGGCTTTGCCTATCTGACCGTGGTGATGGATTGGTACAGTCGGGTTGTCTTGTCTTGGGAAGTCTCAGTCACCTTAACGGAGGACTTCTGTGTCAGCGCCCTGGAGAGGGCCATCAGGACCCATTCACAACTCCCAGAGATCTTCAACACGGATCAGGGATCCCAATATACGGGAGAAACCTTTACAAGTGTTCTCAAACGACATGGCATTAGAATCAGCATGGATAGCAAGGGACGGGCGATGGACAACATCATGGTGGAACGGTTATGGCGAACAGTCAAGTATGAAGAAATCTATCTCAGGGATTACGAGAATGTTTCAGAGCTCAAGAAGGCTTTGAAGACCTATTTTGAGTTCTACAACAACATTCGGCCTCATCAGACCTTTGGGGGCAAAACTCCTTCAGAGATCTACTGGGGAGAAACAGAAATGAAAAAGGCAGCGTGAGAATGAGAAAAGAAGTAAAAACGACCACAACCTCTTCACCTTATTCTCACTCAAGAACTGTCTTGACATTGGGGTCCACCTTACATAATGGATAGTACATGCTACATAAGCAGGCATGTACGTCAGGAC
>JALWPV010000034.1 GCA_027080775.1 Acidilobaceae archaeon | reverse complement strand
GGTCAAGTCCCATTTCCCCTGTAAAAACGGATAGCCCAGACTAAACAAGGACTTCCTCCTCTTTTTCGGCCATTTTTAGCCTCTCTCGGATAAGCCTAAGCTGGTGCCGCTCCCTTTCCCCCATCTTTATCCGTCTCCACCTGGTGGAAGCCCTGATCAGCACAGCATATACCAGCTTCAGCGCCCCCTGTTCAGTCAAGAACCGAGGAATCACTTTGCTCCGCCTTCTCTCCTCTTCGAAGGAACGCTCTATCAGATTCGTGGTCCTGATGGCTTTCCTGTGGGCAACGGGAAACTTCAAATGGGACAAAAGGGCTTCCAGATCTTTCTTGAAAGCCTTTACCAGGGAAGGATACTCCTTCTCATATTTCTCTATGAATTCCCGGGCCAGTCTTGCTCCCTGCTTGTAACTGGAGGCATCCCTGATAGCCACCAGCTCCGCCTTGATATCAGGCCACACCTCCTGGGGTACCTTCCCCTGGAGGTTGCCCATTCTATGAAACCAACATCTGATCCTTACACTCTTGGGAAATGCCGCCTCTATGGCCCTTATGAGTCCAGGCGCTCCGTCAGAGGTGATGGCCACAGGGGTCCCCATCCCTCTGTCTACCATGTCTCTTAAGAAATCCAGCCAGCTCTCGTAGCTCTCCTTATTGCCCAACCCCAAACTGATGAGCACTTTTTTGCCCTCTTGGGTTATCCCCCAGGCGCACAAGATGGCCTCCTTCAGATCTCCGTAGCGCCTCAGACTCTCGTATATGGCATCCAGAAAGAGGTACTCTACCTTGAGATAGGAGAGGTCTCTTTCACTAAAGGCCTGGTACTCCTCCCAGAGGGCATCGGTGACTCTGCTGACTGAGCTCTTAGAGAGTACCTGCTCCCCCGTGAGGATCACCAGGGTATCCTCAATATCCCTGGTGGATAACCCCCTGGCATACATCTCCATTGCCAGCTTATCCAGAATCTCCGTGTGCCCCTTGAAGAAGCTGGCCACCTTGGAGTTGAAGGGCTCAGGGGCCTGGCGAATCTGAGGGATCATGAGCTCCAGTTCCCCTTCCACGTCTTTTAGTCTCCTGGGCTCATATCCATTCCTGTAGCCTCTAAATTCACTGTTCTTCCTCCTTTGGTAGTAGCCCCTGCCCAGGAAATCCTCCACCTCGCCCTCCAGTAACTGCTGGATAATGAGTTGCTTGCCCAAACGGAGAAACTCCCTCAAGACGTAACCTGAAGTACCTTGATCCAAGAGCTCCTCCATGGCCTTGCTGATCTTTTTGCTTGGTGCTACCTTTTTCATTGGCCTGGGCTCCTCCTTTCATATCAAGGGTTTTAGGCCAACTCCTTGATAGCCCAGGCCATCTCATTTTTACAGGGAGTTTAGGACAGGATC
>JALWPV010000033.1 GCA_027080775.1 Acidilobaceae archaeon | reverse complement strand
GATGTATGCTATGTCGCCGATCCCCATGACTGATATGTAAGAGACCGCCGCCATCAACACCAGCAGCGCCGCGGCCGCGCCAGGGGCTGGAGCGGGGGCTTGGGGACCGCGGCGCTGCTGGTGTTGATGGCGGCGGTCTCTTACATATCAGTCATGGGGATCGGCGACATAGCATACATCTACTACCGCGAGGTGCTCGGCATAAGCAGGTCGGAGGCCGCCGCGCTGAGGGGTGTGGCGGGCTTCCTGGGCACCGTGGCGGGCTACGGGCTGGGCTGGCTCGCCGACGTGGGCGGCTCGGAACTCGCCTTGGCCGCGGCCTACGCGGCGGCCGCCGCCGGGGCCCTCGCGATACCCGTGCCAAGCATCTACGTCGCCGGGCTCGGGATAGCCTTGATGACGGCTGCGGGGAGGGCCTTCATGCCCGCGGCTAGGAAGGTCGCGAGCGAGATGCCGCGGGGCAACGTCATGCTAGGCTACCTGGGGGCCGCCTCCAACATAGCGAGCGCCGCGGGGGCCCTGGCTTATGGGTACGCCTACACCGCCCTAGGCCTGGAGCAGGTTGGCGTGGACGGCCTCAGGGTGATCCTGGCCCCCGTGGCGGCGGCTCTCTGGGCCCTCGTCGTGCCCCCGGCCCTGCTCGCCTTCTACTGGCTGAGGCGGAAATAATAGCTCCCCGGAACCCACTGCGGCCGGGTGCAGCTGTTGTCGGGCGGCGCCTCCAAGGCCCTCCTAGTCATTAGGGTCGTAGTGTACCTCATAATCATCGGCGGGGCCGCCCTCTGGGGCTACGGCCTCTACAAGACCCGGGGCCAGTGGAGCTACAGGCTCTCCGGGAGGCCAGCGATGAACTACGAGCCACCCTACACCCTCAAGGTGACTGTGCCCCTCGAGATCTACGACCCCGCAGGCCCCGTTATGGCTAAGCTAGTCTACTACCAGGTATACATAAACGGCTACCCGGCTGGCAGCGGCCTCATACCCTACGTGCACCTCGTGAAGGGTTGGAACAACCTCACCGTAACCACTGAGGTCGACCTCTCACAGGTCACCTGCGGCCTCGCCCACGCCCTAGCCCAGGGGGAGAACGTGACCATAACCGTCAAGGGCTACGCCATGGTCGACATCAAGACCGTGGGGGGACTCACCTGGAAGACCATAACGGTGCCCTTCTCAAAGGAGGCAGGCCAAGTCGAGACCCCCCGGCTCTCGGGGCCCGCGAGGCTACTCATAGGCTTCTACGACCGCCTCTGCAGCGCCACACCAGCAAACGCCACCGCACCGCCCGGGGGCTCGTGGACCTCGGCCATAACAATATTATCAAACATCACTAGCATAACGAGCATAATAACGAACCCCACATCCCAGCTGCCCCCACTACCCACGACC
>JALWPV010000032.1 GCA_027080775.1 Acidilobaceae archaeon | reverse complement strand
TCTGTGGGCCAGCCACGACCGGGGGGCCCGGGAGTTCGGGAGGGTCTGGAGGCTCGTCAGGGAGGGCTCCATGAGCCTGGGCGAGATCCCGAGGCCTAGGGTTAGCCTGCTCGACGTGAAGGCCGAGCTCGCCAGGAGGCTGGCTAGCCCCTGCAGGCTCTGCGAGCGCAGGTGCATGGTTGAGAGGCGCAGGGGCCGGGTAGGGGCGTGCAGGCTGGCCTGGGACGTGTATGTGCACAGCGCCTTCCTCCACCTGGGGGAGGAGGCGCCCCTGGTCCCCAGCGGCACGATATTCTATGGGGGGTGCAACTTCACGTGCGTCTACTGCCAGAACTATGACATAAGCCAGGTTGAGCCTCGGAGGGGGGTGAGGGTCGACGCCAGGAGGCTCGCCTCCATCCAGGAGGCCCTCGCCAGGAGGGGGGCCAGGAATATTAATCACGTGGGGGGCGAGCCCACCCCCAGCCTCCACGTGATAGTGGAGAGCCTCAAATACGTTAATACGAGTATAGCGCAGCTCTGGAACAGCAACTTCTACATGAGCTCGGAGGCCCTCAGGATCCTAGTGGACATCATCGACATATGGCTCCCCGACTTCAAGTATGGGAACGACGAGTGCGCGAGGCGCCTCAGCGCCGTGCCCAGGTACTGGGAGGTCGTAACTAGGAACCTGAGGGTGGCCGTTGAGCACGGGGACATGATCATAAGGCACCTCGTCCTGCCGGGCCACCTCGAGTGCTGCACCCGGAGGATCCTGGAGTGGATAGCCGGGAACCTCCCCAGGGACAGGATACTCGTGAATATCATGGAGCAGTATAGGCCCATGCACCTCGTGGCGAGGTACCCTAGGAGGTGGCCCGACATAGCCGGGAGGCCCGCGTGGAGGGAGGTGGAGGAGGCTAGGATGCTCGCGAGCGAGCTGGGCCTCCTCTGGGAGCCAGTATCCTAGGGGGTTAGGTTCCTCCTCACGGCGGCGTCGATTAGAGCCCCCAGCTCGCGGCCCCTCCTAGTTGAGGCCTCGACGACCTTCATGAGGCCCGCCTTGACGCCCTCGGACTCTAGCTTTATGAGCCCGTGTATCGTCGTGCCGGCCGGTGTCGTGACCTCGTCCCTCAGCTCGAGGGGGTGCACGCTCCTGGACTCTAGGTGCTCCGCCGTCGCCTTCATGGCGTCTAGGAGGGCGGCGTAGGCGAGTTCCCGGGGCATGCCGACCATCACCGCCCCCAGGACTAGGGCGTCCACTATCTCCGCGAAGAAGGCTGGGCCGCTGCCGACTAGGGCTGTCCAGGCGTCCATCCACTCCTCGGGGATCCAGTAGACGCTCCCGAGGCACCTGAACAGCTCCTCGGCCAGCCCGCCCCCCGGGGTGGAGCGGGCGTCGTGGGGCGCCAGGGCCGTCGTGCTCCTGGCTATGACGGCGTTTATGTTCGGCATCGCCCTATAGACCTCGGCCCCGGGGAGGGCGGCCCTGAGGGTTGAGAGCTTGACACCCGCGACCACGGAGACGACCGTCTTGCCCTCCACGGAGCCTCTTATCTCCCTCGCCACGGCGGCGAAGTGGTGGGGCTTAACGCTTACTATGACCACGTCGGCCCGCTCGACCGCCTCCCTGTTGCTCCTAGTGGCCTCGGCTCCGAGGGCCTCCACGGCCCTTAGGGTCTCGGGCCTCCTGCCAGTGCCTATGACCTTGGAGACGCAGGGGCGGGTGGCCCGTATTATTGCGGAGCCTATCTTCCCCGCTCCTAGTACGGCGAGGGTCGATCCCCTCAGGCCCGCCATGCGCTGCTGCCCCCTAGGCCTCCTCCCCCTGCTCGGATTCGAGTATCTCCTCGAACTTGACGGTCTTGCTGGGCTTCTCCGGCAGGATCCCCTGGGGTAGGGCGTAGAGTATGACTATTATGAATATGCCTATGAATATGTTTGGCAGTAGGGCTGAGACTATGCTGGAGCCTAGGTGGAGGGCGTTTGAGATTGGTATCTGGTAGTACTCGAAGAGCCTCTTCCCTATGAGGAACACTATGGCGCCGACGACTGCGCCGAGGTTGTTGGCCATGCCGCCGAGTATTATCATGGCCCATGGCAGGAAGGTCCAGATGACCCTGTTGAAGGTCATGGAGGTTGAGAGGGCTGCGTTCTGTATGAAGAAGAAGCCCGCTAGGCCCGCTAGCACCGAGGAGACGAGTATTACCTTGAGCCTTATCACTGCTATGTCCCTGCCGAACACGCTCGCCGCCACGTCGTCGTCCCTGACGGCCCTCATGGCCCTCCCCATGGGGCTGTTAGCCAGCCTCTCGGCGTAGAGGTATGAGATGAATGCTAGGGCCCCGCTGCCTATGAGGGCGAACTTCACGGGGTCGCTGGTGAAGGTTATCGCCCAGAGGCCCTGGTTGCCCCCGTTTAGGCTCTGGGACTGGTAGAAGAGCACCATTACCATGAGCTCCGCGAATGAGAGCAGCAGTATGGCCAGGTAGTCCTCCTTCAGCCTGAGGGCGGCGTAGCTGGCTATGAGCCCGAAGAATAGCGCCAGCGCCACCGTCACTACTAGTAGCAGCACGACTAGTAGGGCCTCGAGGCCGACGTGGCTGACGAAGAACGGCCTCAAGTAGTTGTTAACCACGATCCTATTCGCATCCACATCGGCAGCCGCCCCGACTAGTGACTTCCAGGTGGCGCCGGGCACCATGCTCCTGAGGTGCTCGAGGGCCTGCTGGGCCGCCTGGGGCTCGACCTTCTCGTATATCCACGCCGCTATCCTAACGCCTATCCCCTGCGCGGCGAAGGCCCCCACGAATACGAAGACGTGCTTGCCGAAGTTCGGTATGCCCGTGAAGCCGGCCTCTAGATTGAGGCTTATCGCCACTGTTATGAATGAGAAGAGCGTTATTAGGAACGCGTCGCTGAATATCCACACGCTCACCTCCCACCACCCCCGCGCCTAAGGCCTAGCCTTCGGGCCACGGCCCCCCAGTCGATGCCTGCGAGGCCCCTGGGGGCGTAGAGTAGCATCACAACGACGAGGCCTAGGCTCATGAACTTCTCATAGTTCAACAGGGACACGTTGGGCGCGTGCCATTTTAGGACGAAGTAGTCCCTGTAGAAGTTGTTTAGCAGCGTCATCCCCAGCTTCTCGGCGAGCCCCACTATGAAGCCCCCTATGAGGCCCCAGTAGACGCTTTCTAGGCCGCCTACTATGCTGCCGGCGAACACGGTCACAATGATTAGCTCGGCAGCGCTGGGGTCCACCCCTTTCAGGGTGTACGCCATCAGGGCGCCGGCGGCGCCAGCGAGGAAGCCGCTGAGGAACCATGAGACCATATAGACTAGGTTGACGTTGACTCCCAGCACGCTGGCTAGGTCGGGGTTCTCTATTGTGGCCCTCATGGCGACTCCGAACTTCGTCCTCGTGAGGAATAAGTGGAAGATCACTGTCAGCACTACAGCGGTTATGGGTAGGGCTATGGTGTAACCATAGACTATGTAGTCCCCGATGTGGAGCCTGGGCTCGAAGCTTGTTATGGATGCCCCTATCAGCTTCGGTATATGCACCCCGTGAGCCTCGTCTAGGTACGCCGTGAGGACATTGACGAATATTATGTCGAGGGCGAACGTCGCTATCATAAGGCCTATGACAGTGTTACCCCTATCAGCGAGCGGCTTCAACACGGTAACGTACACCAGCCACGCCACAGCGCCGGTGACCAGGCCTCCGAGGACGACTCCGGCGAGGAAGACGCTCCAGCCGGGGTGGTAGTAGTAGTAGCGGTCTATGAGCAGGAGCAGCGTGACGGCCCCAAACATTGCTATGGAGGCTTGGGCGAAGTTGGGGACCTTGGTGGTAGCGTAGGTCAGGGAGAGGCCCATGCTCAGGAGGCCTATGGCCGAGGCGTATGCCAGGGCGTCCAGTGTATAGGGGAGGCTTGGCAGTATGCTCAAGCGATCACCCCTTGAGGCCCAGGTACTTCTTGCCGAGTTCCTTGTCGGCGAGCAGCTCTGAGGCCTTGCCCCTGTAGGCTACCCTCCCTGAGACTAGTAGGATTGCCCTGTCTCCAATCTCGAGGGCCAGCTTGGCGTTCTGCTCGACGAGCACTATGGTCTTGCCCTTCTCCTTGCGGAGCCACAGCATCTTGTCTATGATCTCCTTCGCGGCCTTCGGTGCGAGGCCCGCTGTAGGCTCATCGAACATGAAGACCTTCGGCTCTCTGATTAGTGCCATAGCCATGGCTAGGAGCTGCCTCTGGCCGCCGCTGAGGGTCTTGGCCTTAGCGTTGAGCTTCTGCTTTAGGAACGGGAAGACCTCTAGTACATCCCTTATCCTCTCCTCCAGCTCGCTCGCCTCGAGGGTGTAACCAGCCATCTTGAGGTTCTCCGCAACCGTCAACTCTGCGAACACGTTGCCCACCTGAGGCAGGTAGGCCATCCCCAGCTTGGCTCGGGCGTGTGGCGGGATCCTCGTTATGTCCCTGCCCTCGAGCTTCACGCTGCCGGAGTACACCTTGGTGAGGCCAAAGAGCGTCTTGAGGAGGGTGCTCTTACCGCTGCCGTTGGGGCCCACTATTATGAATATCTCTCGGGGCTCGACCTCGAGTGATACATCGAAGAGTATGTGGAACCTCCCATAACCCGCGTTCAACTCCCGGACCTCAATCATGGGGGCCTCACTCACGTCCATCACCCCCCGAGGTAGCTCTCGATCACCTTCGGGTTCTCGAGGACCTCACGGGGCTTGCCCTCAGCCACAACCTTCCCGTAGGCCATGGCGTAAGCATAGTCTGCATACTCAACCGCTATGTCTAGCCTGTGCTCTACAATGAGGAAGGTCATCCCGTACTCCTCCCTGAGCCTCCTGATGTACCTGAATATCTCGTGCGCCAAGGAGGGGAAGACCCCTGAGGTGGGCTCATCCATGAGGACTAGCTTGGGCTGGTCCGGCATCATGACCCTGGAGACCTCGAGCAGCTTCATCTGGCCGCCGCTCAGCTCGCCGGGCCTCTTGTCCCAGAGGTGCCTCAGCTTAGTGAATGAAATCAGCCTTACGGCCTTCCTAACGGTCTGGGTCTCGAAGCCCAGCCAGATCTTCTTTAGTATCCCGCTTATCACGCCCTCGCCAGGGTTGCCGTAGCGGGCGAAGGCCGTGTTCTCGAGCACTGTCAAGCCAGTGAAGAGCCTGGGCACCTGGAATGACCTGACCAGGCCCTTCCGGAACCTCTCATGGGGCGGCAGATCAGTTATGTCCTCCCCATCGAATATGACGCGGCCAGCATCCGGCTTGTAGACGCCGCTCACCGTGTTGATGAAGGTGGTCTTACCGCTACCATTCGGCCCTATCAGCAGAGTCACCATGCCCCGCGGCACCCTTATTGTGACGCCATCTAGGGCCCGCAGCTCGCCGAACTTCTTCACCAGATCGTGTGCCTCTAGTATGTAATCCATCCCGCTCAGCCCCCTAGCCAGTAGCCCTCGAACCCACGGGTATTAAACCCCACTACCGGGGGCTTGAAGCCTAAAAACACGAAGAAAGAAGAAAGGAGGGCGGAGCCCCCCGGCATGTAGGAGACGCTACTTGCACGAAAGCGGGTTAGTCTTCACCTCGACAATCTTGTTCTCGAGGTACTTGTATAGCTCTATAATCTTCCACTGATACCCGTTGGGCGTTTTGACTATCGTGAATATACCGTAGTCGGAGCCGGCCCTGTCGCCATACTGGTTGAGTATTATCTTACCTGTGACTCCCTCATAGGTCTTGAGAACCTGGGGTATCGCCGCTGCTACAGCGTCGACGCTGGCCTTGGGGCCTCCAGCCTTCTCTATGGCTAGGCCCATTACCCATACGGCATCGTAGGCTATCAGGCTGTAGGGGTCGGGGGTGTAGCCTAGCTCCTTCTTTAGGGTGCAGAAGACCTTGCCCGTCTTGTTTGTAATAGAGAAGGTTATGGTATTCTTCCACACGACCTCGGCCGCGAACTTGGCGGCGATGGGGCTCTGGAGGACTGCCTGGCTTAGGGCAGTGCCGTCGCTGCCGTACCAGTGGACCTTCTTTAGTATGTCATAGTTGCTGGCGGTCTCGAGTATCTTTGCTGCCTCCTCGAAGGATATCAGCTCTATGCCTATCTCGCTGGGTTTCACGCCTTTGTTTATGAGCTGCTGCACGTCAGTCCTAGCCTGCTCTACTATGTTATCGAAGTTAGCAGCCTTGGGGTCGTAGGGTATCATGTCGTAGACCGTGCCGCCGGCCTTGGTGAAGTACTGCTTCACGTAGCCTGAGAGGCCCCTGCCCCAGTCGTCGTTCCTGTATACTATTATAATGTACTTTACCCCATCGTGCTGGTAGAGGACCGAGAGCACCTTGCCCTGGAACTCGTCTGGCGGCGGGAACCTGAAGACCGTGTCCTTCAGTGCTAGACTGGGGGCCGTGCTTGACTGACTTATCACGACTGCCTTGTAGCCCTGGTGTATAAGGCTCACTATCTTGGATAGCTCAGCGCTGCTCATGGGGCCTATGAAGAATCTGATACCCTGGCTGTAGAGAGCGTCGAACCTGGCCCTAGCCGTGGCGGGGTCAGTCATTGTGTCCACTACTATCACCTTTATCCTCCAGTTCTCGCCCTTCTTGGCTAGGTACTCGTTGAAGTCATGTGCCGCTAGGAGAACTGCCGCCTTGTTAGCCTTACCGAATGACGCCAAGTCGCCAGTCAGCGGCAACAAGGCGCCTATCTTGACGTACGTTATCTTACCCGTGGCAGCCCCAGCCGAAGTGGTTGTTGAGGTGGAGGTGGCAGCTGGAGCCGTCGTTGTCGGACTGCTAGTGGCTGCCGGGGTAGTAGTGGACGTCGTGGTGGCTCCGCCTCCACCCTTCGCAGCATAGTAATAGGCCGCCACGCCAGCGATGATCAGTATCACGATGATAACTGACGCCCATACCTTGGCGCTAGCCATGCCTGAGCCCACCCGAACCCGTATTCCTGCCTCCCACTGTATGCCGACCTTAAAACCTTTTTCCATCTATGAATAGTGTGGAACCCCACTACAAGGCTACAGATTGAGGAACGTAACATTAGCTACATTCAAATATAACATGAGTGGGGTGGGCTGCGTGCTGGAGCCGCTGGCACGCTTCATCGAGCAGGTGGGGCTCGAGAGTGGGAGGCTAGGCATACCCAGCATAGACAGGGAGGACGGTCTGGTGCTCTACACCGCCGGTCTCCTAACCAGCTCCAGGCTACCCGGCCTGGCCGCCGCGGACCTAGGCGCCGGGATAGGCTACTCGACAGCCTGGATAGCCGCGGGGCTTGAGTATGGGTGCCGGGGGACCTGCAGGCTCTACGCCGTGGAGGCCGACTGCGGCTTAGCCGAGAGGGGTAGGCGCCTCTTCGCCGAGGCCCCCCTGGAGAGGGTGAGGGTTGAGTGGATATGCGGTGACGCCGCTGAGTTCCTGGAGGGGCTACCGGCTAGCGGTCTAGGCCTAGCGTTTGTTGACGTTGCTAAACGCGAATACCCGAGGATCCTGAAGTTACTGGGGGAGAAGCTGGCTGTGGGTGGGGTTGCGTTGTTCCATAACGCCTACTTCCCGCGGCCGCCGGAGAGGTTCTATGAAATGATGGGGAGGCCCCCGTGGAGGGGCGGCGTTGCGCCGACCCCCGCGGGGCTGGCGGTGCTGGTGAGGGAGGGCTAGAAGCCGAAGAGGCCGCTTAGGCCCTCCCCTATGTCTACCTCGCCCTCTTCTTCCTCTTTCTCCTCTCCCCCTTCCTCCTTGGCCTCCTCCTTCTCGGGCTCTTCCCTCGGCTTCTCCTCGGTCTTCGGCACCTCCAGGCCCAGCTCAGCGGCCTTGTCGCCTAGCGCCGCCGCTATGGCCAGCTCCCTGGCGACCGCGGCCTTGATTGCCTCCTCTACGAGGCCGGGCAGCGGTAGGCTGGCCTCCCTGGCGACCGCCAGCGCTTCGGCCGCTGCCTTGGCTAGGCTCATCTCGAGGGCCTCTGGCACGAAGACTAGGCCTAGCTCGGCCGCCGCTAGTATGGCCTCGCGCGCGGCGTCTGCTACGTCCCTGCTGAACTGCTCTAGGTCGACGAGGAGTTCCTCCCTGGGTATCATCACGCCTCCATCGTAGACCGCAAGTATCTTCAGGCCTATCTCGAACGGCTGTATTCCCAGGGTCTGGAGGAGCCCGGCTAGCTCGGGGCTTATCACGTCCCCCGGCTTAGCCACTACTGTGTCCTTCTTCACGTAGATGGTGCCCCTCCTGATCTCGTAGGGTATCCTGAGCTTGCCGAATGTGCTGAGTATCGGGCCGGGCTGCAGGCCGGTGTCGCCCTCGGGTATCACTATCTCCCTATCAGTGACCTGGCCCGGCTTTGCTGATATCGGCATCTTCTCCGACTCTATCATGCGGGCTAGCTTGAAGGGGTTCATGTCCGTGAAGAGGAGCATCGTGCTGCCCTGGAGGTAGGGCTCGAAGAGGCTCTTGTCTATCCCAGCCCTCTCGAGGGCCCTGAGTATGAGCCTCTTCTTCGCCACCTTGAAGTAGACGTGCCTCCTGAACTTCTTCCTAATCTTCTGGAGCTGGGCCGTCGGCATCCCCGTCAGGTCAGCTATGCCGACCACCGGGTACTTCTTGAAGAGCTCGGCTAGCTCCTCTACAACCCTCTTCTTCCACTCCGGGATCTCCTCCTCAGACCTGCCCCTCCTCCTCAAGGCGAGGCTCACGGCGGCCACCCCCCTAGAGCTTCACCTCGACCGGTATGCCCATAGTCCTCTTGACTATGACCCTCCCGATCCTCTGCCTGCCCAGCTTATGGATTATAGTGTTGAGCACAGCCTCTATGTTCTCCGCTATCTCCTCGGGCCTCATGTCCTCCGTGCCCACCCTGCACATGACCTGCGGCTGGTTGCGGGTCCTGACCCAGACCGCCCTCTTGTACCTCTCCACTAGGTCCGCTATGTCGGCATTAGGCGGCACAGGCGTAGGGGCCTTACCCCTGGGGCCCAGGGCCGGGCCGAGGACGCCGCCCGCTAGGCCCATGAGGTCGACCCTTATGAGTACCCAGTCGCACTGCTGGGCAACCTTCTTGGCCAGCTTCCTGTTCTGCCTCATCTCCTGGAGGTCGCTGCGCCCATAGACCGGAACCCCCAGCTCTCTAGCCTTTATCGCCATGTCCCCCTCGGCAACGACGCATATCCTCGGCTCCTTCGTGGGCTTATGCGGCAGGAAGACGACCTCCCTCAGCCTCCCCTCGGGACTCCTTATGTCGACGTCCTTGAGGACCACTATCAGGTCCACGCTCTGCTTGAACCTCCTCCTCTTGCCGAGGGTCAGGGCCCTCCTTACGGCCTCGACCAGCGAGTCCTTCAACTCGAGGCTCAACGCCCACACACCCCACAGGCGGGCCCCAAGGTCTCCGGGGCCCTCCTCCACCAGCCTCGGTGGAGTCGGGTGGGCCGGGAGCGGCTAGGGTATATAAGGAGGGGGCTCCGGCGCCTTACTCCTCCTTCTCCCATTCCTCCTCGTACTTCGCTAGCACGGCGTCGTAGTAGCCCTCCTCTACCATTCGCGTGACCTCCTTGGGGTCCTTGCCGTCGACCGTTATGCCTATGCTGCGGGCCGAGCCTAGTATGGTCTTCACGGCCGCCTTGAGGGTCTTCGCTAGGAGCTGGGGCTTCTTCTGGAGGGCTATCTCCACTATCTTCTCGAATGGTAGGTCGCCTATCTTCTGGTGCATGGGGTCGCCGCTGGGCTCCTTGGCTCCAACCGCCTTCAGTAGCAACGCTGTGGTGGTTGGGATGCCCACTTCTATCCTGTACTTCTTAGTCTTCGTGTCGACTATGATCTTCACTGGTATGGTGAGGCCCTCGTAGGCCTTCGTGAGCCTATTTATCTCATCCACGACCTCCTTAACGTTGAGTCCTAGGGCGCTCAGCGTCGGGCCCAGGGGCGGGCCGGGCCTCGCCTTGCCCCCCTCGATCTGGACCGTCACGACCTTCTCCTGGGGCATGCCAGCCACCCTTTAGCGGCGCCGTGGCTTGGAGGGATTATATTAGTGACCCGCTCCAGGCCCCTCTAGGCCTGAGAGGAGGCCCCCTCCTCCCTCACGGGCCTCACGTGCTCCAGGGGTATTGTTACGACGTTCTTGAACTCCAGCTCGAGGAGGCTCACCTCCACCTGCCTCTTCGACTTGCTCACCTCAACGACTCTGCCGGTGAGGCCCTTGAAGGGGCCGGCCACGATCTCGACTATGTCGCCCGGCTTCAGCTCGGGTATCTCCACCTTAGGCTTGACTATAGCCACTATCTCCTCCGGCTTCACGGGCAGGGGCCTCCTTCTCTTGATGTGCCTTATCCCCCTGATGAGGTGATAGAGGTCCGCTACCTTCTTCACCTCGACTATCACGTAGCCCTTGAGGCCAGGCGGCACTATAATACTCTTAACCGAGAGGCCGGCTGCCCGGGCCCTCTCAGCGAGTATGAGCGCCACCCTCTCCTCCGTGCCCCCGACCACGGTTAGCGCGAAGAACCTCGTCGTCGGCCTGGGGAGTTCCTCCCCGGTCTCCCCCTCGAGGGCCTCGCCCGCCCTGGCCTCCCTCTCCTCTCCCTCCAAGCTACCTCACCATCAAGACGTGCACCAGGTGTATGATGTATGCTATTCCCCCGACGAGCGTGAAGCCCAGTAGGTTAAGCTTCACGAGCAGGTTGAACTCCTCCTCGTCCGGTCTCCTGCTGAGCTTGAGGATCCTCCTCCACATGTCGATGTAGTACCGCACCTTGCCGCCCAGCCCCTTGCCTGCTCCAGCCAATCCAGTCCTACCCCAGGGGAGGCGGGCCGGTGCGGGTCGTTATATTAGTGGGCTACCCGCCCCCATACCTCCTCAGGGCCTCCTCGAGCTCCCTCCTGAGGTCCCTGTACTCGACGGGGCCGCGGGGCCTGGACTCCCTCCAGGCCCTGGCCCTGTACCTGTAGACCCTCGTCTCCGGGTCAAGCCAGCAGTCGGGCCAGAGGCCGGCCTTCACGCAGGTCTCCGATAGGAAGGTCTCCTCGTCCCATAGGTACTCCACGGGCACCACTGGGAGCAGGAGGCCGCTGAAGGCGCCCCTCTCCACCACCACGCCATCCCTGCCCACCACTATGAATCGGAGCCTCCCCTCGGGATCCCTAGGGGCCTCCTCGAGGGGGGAGAGGACAGAGACCTCGAATGTCACGTGGTCCAGCTCCCACTCCTCCATCGGAGGGAAGCGGGGGTCCCTGAAGGCGCTCTCGAGGGCGACCTCGACTACTGTCTCGGCGAGGCTCTTGAATGCCCTAACGTATCCTATACAGCCCCTCAGCTCCCTCCTGCCGCCCTCCAGGTACCTCTCGATCGTGACGAAGGCCGCCCCCGGCCTGAGGAGCTTCTCCGGCAGGCCCCTGGGTAGGGGCATCTTCTCCCTGTGCTTGAACCAGTACTCCACACTCTCCCTGGCCAGCCTGACGAGGAGGGCTCCCTCCTCGTGCGTCACCTCCTCGGGGTCCACCTGGCGCCCCCGGGCCATGAAGCACTCCACCCCCACGGTGCGCTAGCTCCCGGAGGGTTAATGTTGGCCCCCGCCTCCTAGGAGGGAGGCGAGGAGCCTCCTACCCCTCTCCGTCAGCACGTACGCCCCGGGCGCCCTGCGGCCCCCGCAGACGGCTCGGAGAGGGCACCTATCGCAGGGGCACCCGGCCCTCCCCGGCGGCTTGAGGCGTTCTAGGTAGCCGGCCGAGGCAAGGGCCGCCACGAGGAGGTGTGCCTCCCCGACGCTGATGCCGGCGTCGCGGGCTGCCTCCTCTACGGTGCCCCCCCTAGCCAGGGCTAGTAGGAAACGCTTGAGCCTCTCCCTCTCGCCGGGCTCCATCCCGGGCTCAGCCCTCTCTAGGGGATCCCGGCTAGGCGGAGGGCGGCGTAGCTGGCGTACATTAGTATCGTCGCGATGGTCGTGCTGTAGAGCACGTAGAACAGGGCTAGCCTCCTCTCCTTCAGCTCAGACACCATGGCCGTGAAGGTTGCCACACATGGGATGTAGAGCGCGACGAAGACGAGCACGGCATAGGCCTGAGCCGGGGTCAGGCCGAGGGCCGCCACGGCCCTCGAGGGCTCGGGGGTGCCCATGGTCACGGCTATGGTGTCGGCGAAGATCTCCTTCGCCACGGCCCCAGCCAGGGCTGCTAGGCCGAGTACCCAGTGGGCGCTCCCAACGCCTATGGGCTCGAATAGCACGCCTATTGCTCTCCCGAGGTAGTAGGCGAAGCTGGCCGTGGGATCCTGGGTGTAGCCGTGGGGGCCGTAGGCTATGAGGGCCCATACCACGAGGGCCCCAAGTAGTATGGGGCCGCCTATCTTCTTCATGTACTCTAGCAGGGCCTCCCTGGTGACCCACCACACCACCTTACCGCTCGGGGGGTGGAGGGGGGGCAGCTCCATGACCAGGGGTGGCTCCTCCTCGACTGCGCCACCGTAGCGGTGGACCTGCCAGCGGGCGGTGAGCCTCGCCGTCGCTAGGGCGACGAGTATGCCAGTAGCGTATATCCCGGTGGCGGCGAGGGCCTGGGTGAGTGGGCTGTGGAAGAAGGCGGAGACGAATATTGATATCACTATGAAGCGGGCGCTGCAGGGTATGAAGGGTATCGCCATTATAGCCCTGACCTTCTCCACGGGATCCAGGATCCTGGTTGAGAGCACTGCTGGCACGTTGCAGCCGGTGCCGAGGGCCAGAGGGTAGACGCTCCTGCCGCTGAGGCCGAAGCGGCTGACTATGGGGTGGAAGGCCACCGCCATCCTCGTGAAGAGGCCGCTATCCTCCACCACCGCTGTGAGGGCCACGATGGTCCCGACGAGGGGTATGAAGCCAGACACAAGGCCCACGCCGTCTATCACGGCCGCAACAGAGCCCGCGATGGCACCCTGGGGGAGTAGGGGGACGACGGCTGACTTGAGGGCCTCGAAGCCCCTGCTGATGAGGCCCCCCAGGCTGTACTCCTCGAGGGCCGCGGCCGCGCCGGGGCTCCAGTGGGCTATTATCACGTTCAGGGGGAACCCCGTGTTGACGCTGAAGGCTGTTAGGAACACGGCGAAGAGGAGGCCGAGCCCGGCAAGGGGGCCCCATATCGGGTGCCTGAAGATCCTGTCTAGCCAGGCGGGGCTCCCGCGGGGCTTCTTCCTGACGACGTACGCCGATGCGAGGTCCTCGGCCACCCTCACACGGGCCTGGGCTATGAGGAGGCTCGGCTCTATTCCAGTGCGCTCCCTGAGCTGCTCGGCGAGCCTCTCGGCCTCCTCGACCACGCCTCCGAAGCCCATGGACTCGAGCAGCATCTTGACCTGCTCATCATCCGCGAGTAGCTGGGCCGCCAGCCACCTGGCAGTGAAGCCCAGCCTCTCCTCGGCAGCCCTCAGGTCGGGGTGCCCCTCCAGCTCCTCGACGGCCTCCTCCGCCACACCGTAGTCGACCCTCAGGCTAGGCCTGGCCCCCACGCCCCTCCTCAGTGCGTCTCTAAGCTCCTCAACGCCAACACCCTCTAGGGCGCTGGTGGCTATGACTGGGAGGCCGAGGGCCCTAGAGAGGCCGTCCAGGTCAATGTGCACCCCCAGGCCGTGGGCAAGCCTAATCTTAGTCACGACTATAGCCGCGGGCTTGCGGAGGGCCTCCAGTAGCGTGACGAGGAGGTAGAAGCTCCTCTCCGGCACGGTGGCGTCGATCAGCACCAGGACCCCATCGACCGGCACCCTCAGGAAGAACTCCCTCGTCACCCTCTCCTCGAGGCTAACGCTCCCCAGGCCGTACACGCCAGGCACGTCCACAAGACACACGCCGTCGAGCCTGCCGACGCTGACGCTGACAGTGACCCCGGGCCAGTTGCCGACCCTCGCCTTGCCCCCCGTGAGCACGTTGAAGAGCGTGCTCTTACCCGTGTTGGGGGCGCCGACGAGGGCGTAGACCTTGCTGCACCCGCTCAGGCCCTTCTCCAGCCAGCCAAGCTCCTTTGCGGTTAGAGCCAATAGTGCCCCCCATAAACGCCGTTAAAGGGAGCGGTTTATTACGTTAACCACTACCACTATGAAGTAGGTTCTAGGTAGAATCACTTGTAGTGCTCAGGCCCCGGGAAGGCCCCAGAGCGGACCTCGCTGGCGAACCTCGAGACAGCGTCAACGATGAGGCCCATGGCGTCTGCGTAGCGCTTCGCGAATGGCGGCGTGAACGTTGAGAGACCTATTATGTCGTGGAGCACCAGCACCTGGCCGTCGCAGTAAGGCCCGCTCCCAATGCATATCGTCGGTATGGAGAGCCTCTCAGTTATCATCCTGGCCACGTCGGCCTTCGTGTACTCTATGACCACGGCTATTGCACCGGCCTCCTCCAGGCTCCTCGCATCCTCCAGTAGCCTAGAGGCCTCGGACTCGGTCTTGCCCTGCCTCCTGTAGCCGCTTAGCCTGTGCATCCTCTGGGGCGTTAGGCCTACGTGGCCGACCACGGGGATCCCAGCGTTGACTATGGCCCTGACTCTGTCGGCGTACTCACTTCCACCCTCCAGCTTAACCGCCTCGGCGCCAGCCCTCACCAGGAGGCCCGCAGACTCCACTGCCCTCGAGGCGCTCGGCTCGTAGCTCATGAAAGGCATGTCAGCCACGAGGAAGGCGCAGGGCCTGGCGCGGGCTACGGCCGCTGTGTGCCTGACCATGTCCTCCATGGTCACCTGCAGCGTGGAGTCGAGGCCTAGAACCACCATCCCGAGGCTGTCGCCAACGAGTATGGAGTCCACCCCAGCCCTATCGACAGCCAGAGCAGTAGGGTAGTCGTAGGCCGTGACCATGACCAGCCTCCCACGCCCCTTGGCCCCCACTATGTCGCGGGCCCTAACCTTCCCCCTACCGCTACCGCATGACTCCCCCGCCAGGGCTATGACACCCGGGGAGCAACCACACGCACACGCTAGTTGAAATACTCGCCCAGCCCCGGAGGGCCTCCATGGGCTGCGCGGCGAGTTGAGGGTCCTCGTGATAGGAGCGGGCATCGCCGGCCTAATGGTGGCGCGCGAGCTAGCATCCCGCGGGGCCAGTGTCGAGGTAGCCGACCCCCGGGGGCCCATGGGAGGCGCCACGGGGGCGGCCTCGGGTATAGTCACCCTCCAGCTCCCCGAGCCTCCCCTCAGCTGGAGCGTGGAGTCCCTGGACCTCTACGAGTCCCTGGGCGTGGCCCGGAGGCTACCCGGGATTCTCGTCGCCCCGGGAGAGTGCATCGGGGGCCTCCTCGAGCTGCGGTACCACGGGGTCGAGGCCGGCGCCCTCAGCCCCGGCGAGGCATCCAGGCTGGCGGGGCTCCCCATCGAGCCCCCCAACGGGTGGGGGACCGGCTACACGCTAGAGGCCCTCGTCGACCTAGGCGGGCTCCTCTCGAGGCTCACGAGCCCCCCGCCGGGGCCCATACGCCCGGTCGAGGCAGACCCCTGGAGGGCCCTCCGGGATGGCTTTGACGTTGTCGTCGTGGCTGCGGGGGCCTGGACTCCCATGGTCCTCGGGGCGCCAGCCTCGGAGGTGGCGGGCTCCGCGCTCTATAACTGCGAGGCCTCAAGCGTGCGCCTTCCCGGGGGGAGCCTCGAGGCCATACTCTACGTGGAGCACGACGGTGAGAGCGCCTACGCCGTACCCGAGGCCCCGGGCAGGGCGATAGTCGGCGATGGGCCCAACAGGATCCTAGGCGAGCCGGGGGAGGCCGCGCCCGAGCCGGGGACCCCCTACGAGGTTCTTGAGGAGCTGGCCAGAGTCTCCCCAGTCTTCGAGGAGTCCTATCCGACGAGCAGCTGGGCGGCCCCCTGCATGATAACGGGAGACGGCCTCCCCGCCGTGGGCGAGTGGGTCGAGGGCGTCTACGTCTTCGCGGGCCTAGACGGCTACGGCCTCATGGCGGCCCCGGCACTGGCCAGGCTCCTAGCCGACGCCATAACCCGGGGCCGCCCCCTCCCGGCCTCCCTGGATCCGCACAGGAGGGCCAGGCCCTGGAGCGGTGAGGGGCCCCCGCCGGAGCCCTGGAGGACCTGCGGCTCGTAGGCCTAGGCGGTGAGGGCCCTCCATTATAACCCGGGCCTGCTAGAGCCTCGGGTGGTGGGTGCTTTTGGGCGAAGACCTTAGGGGTAAGCTGATGTCCTGGTTCGTCGATGAGGGGTTCGAGGTAAAGAAGATGGAGGTACCCCCGCAGGCGCCGCTGGAGTGGTCTATGCTCGTCACGGTTAAGGCCCCGCTCCAGGTCAACATAGCGGTTCAGAAGCCCTCCAACATCCCAAAGATAGTGCTAAGCATGGGGGTCAAGCTGGCCCCGCACCACCAGAACGCCTTCAACTCCCTCGCGGAGCCCGAGAGGCTCGAGCTGAGGGCCGAGCTGGTGGAGTCCCTGCTACACCTATGCCCCGACTGCGTGGTCATACCCCAGCCCCCCGGCTCCACCGCTATGGAGGGAATGCTTGTCTCGAGGGAGGTGCCCCTCTACACCAGGGAGGCTGAGGGGATACTCAGGCGCGAGGTGATGACTACCTGTAGGGTGCTCTCCAATGCGTACCAGATAATAGTGGAGAGACTCAACGCCCGCCTCGGCACTGGAGCCGGGCCCAGGCAGGACACTATGGTTATGTAGAGGGCTAACGGGGTGGAGGGGCGTGAGCGGGGGCATCGAGGAGAGGGTTGAGTCCATGATCGAGCGCTACAGGGCCTGGCCCCGCCACTTCAGGCTGGCCTGGGAGAGGGGCCTCGAGGCCAGCCCCGGAGTGGAGCCCAGGGCCGTAGTCATCTGCGGGATGGGCAGCAGCGCCGCCGCCGGGGAGCACGCCGCCGCCATCCTGGAGGAGGTGGGCCTCAGGGCACCCTTAACTATCGTTAGGAGCTTCGAGCCGCCCGCATGGCTCTCGAGCCGTGATCTAGTGGTGTCGGTCAGCTACTCCGGCAACACTTGGGAGACCCTCGAGTGCACTAGGAGGGCCTCCAGGGCTGGGGCCTCCGTAGCGGCTGTCACCGCTGGGGGGGAGCTTCTGGCCATCGCCGGGGAGCGCGGCTGGCCCACGGTGAGGGTGGAGCCCGGGGAGTACGGTAGGACAAGCATGGCCTACCTGCTCGGCGGGATCCTCGGGCTCCTCTCCAAGCCCTCGGGGGCCGGTGGGAGGCTCGAGGAGCTGGCGGGCCACGTGACCGCGGCGTTCGAGTCAACGGAGCCCGAGGAGGCGCGCGGCATAGCAGAGGCGCTCGCCTGGGCGGACTGCGCCTTCATAGCAGCGTGCGGCCGCCTCTCGCCAGCCGCCCGCAGGTGGAGGACGGAGCTGGGGGAGAACACCAAGATGCCGGCGAGGGACGACGTCTACCCGGAGAGCGGGCACAACGACATAGTAGCTCTCCAGGCGAAGCCCGGGTTCAGGGGGCTCCTCCTAGTCCTGAGGGACCCCGTTGACCCGGTCTGCAACGTCATGCTGGACGCCAGCGTCTCCATGCATAGGAGTGCTGGCTATAGGGTGGAGGAGGTGATGCTCCAGGGCCCGAGTACGGCTTTCAAGCTGGCCCGCTCCGCCATACTAGCCGGGTACGCCTCAACTATAGCCGCCGGACTGCGCGGCGTCGACCCCCACGAGACCCCGAACCTCACCCGCTACAAGGAGGGCGTCAAGGCCCGCCTGGGGTAGCCTAGGCGACGTCCATACCTGCTTGTTTTAATAGAAGGGGCCCACCCTCCCCCTGTCTGGTGGGTCATATGCCCGAGGAGGCGCCTAAGATAGTGGTGGAACCGCCGGGCCCCAGGGCCAGGGAGATCATTGAGAGAGACGAGAACCTCCTGATGCAGAGCTTCGTCAGGTGGTACCCACTCGTCATAAAGACTGGCCGCGGGGACCTAGTCGAGGACGTAGATGGTAACGTGTACATAGACTTCAACAGCGGCCTCGCAGTCCTGAACGTCGGCCATCTTCACCCGAGGGTCGTGGAGGCCATTAAGAGGCAGGCCGAGAAGCTCCTCCACTACAGCCTGACGGACTTCTACTACGAGGAGGCAGTCCTCGGGGCGGAGAGGCTCCTCTCCGTGGCCCCGATAAGCGAGGGCAAGGTGTTCTTCGCCAACAGCGGGGCCGAGAGCGTCGAGGGAGCCATAAAGGTGGCCAGGGGCCACTTCAGAGGCGAGAGGCAGTACATCATAGCCTTCCTGGGGGCCTTCCACGGGAGGACCATGGGCGCCCTGAGCCTCACTGCGAGCAAGCCCGTTCACAGGAAGGGCTTCAGCCCCCTGCTCCCCAGCGTGATCCACGTGCCCTACCCCTACCCTTACCGGTGCCCCTTCAAGGCCGAGGAGCCCGAGGAGTGCGGTGAGGCGGTTCTCGCATACCTCGAGGACTGGGTGCTCTCAAAGCTTGTTGACCCCTCCGAGGTCGCCATGGTGATCCTCGAGCCCATACAGGGAGAGGGGGGCTACATCGTGCCGCCAGACAACTTCCTGCCAGGCCTCAGGAAGCTCACCAGGAAGCACGGCATACTACTCGCCGTGGACGAGGTCCAGAGCGGCTTTGCCAGGACCGGCAAGTGGTGGGCCGTTCAGCACTGGGGCGTGGAGCCTGACATAGTGACCACCGCCAAGGCGATAGCCAGTGGCCTACCTCTGGCGGCCGTGATAGGTAGGAGGGACGTGATGGACCTGCCGCCTGGGAGCCACGCCACAACCTTCGGGGGCAACCCCGTGGCTTTAGCAGCCATGAGGGCCGTGATAGACGTCATAGAGGAGGAGAGACTCTACGACCGCGCAGCCCGCCTAGGGGAGGAGGTGATCAGGTTCTTCAGGGACCTAGCCGAGGAGGTGGAGCTGATAGGCGACGTCAGGGGCAAGGGCCTCATGATTGGCGTTGAGCTAGTGCGTGACCACAGGACAAAGGAGCCCGCTAAGAAGGAGCTTGCATGGATCCTCGAGCACGCCTTCAAGAGGGGCGTCCTCGTGATAGGAGCCGGGGTCTCCACAATAAGGATAGCACCGCCTCTCGTCATAGAGGAGGAGCACCTCAGGAAGGGCCTGGAGATCATAGCCGACCTAATAAGGGAGGCCGACAGGAACCTTAGGAAGTAGGGACGCCCCGACCCTCCCACTCTCCAGGGAGGCGTCCCCGCCTCTTCTTCTTGGCATTGAATACTTAAGCCCCCGCTTTCATCAAGCATGTGGGTGTAGTGCATGTCCGCCCGCAGTGAAGGCTTGAAGCTGAGGGTGGCAGAGGCCTACCAGAGGGACGTGGGCAGGAAGATAGCCAGGATCGACAGGAGAACCATGGAGAAGCTAGGCGTCGGCGTGGGCGACTTCATAAGGATAGAGGGCCCCGAGGGCGACGCCGTGGCGGTCGTGTGGCCCCTCCAGAGGGAGGACGAGGGCAAGGGAATCATCAGGATGGACGGCTTCCTCAGGGAGAGCGTCGGGGCTGGTATAGGAGACTACGTCACTGTCTATAAAGCGGAGAAGGTGGAGCCCGCCAGCAGGGTCGTCCTCGCGCCAGTCGAGCCCATAAGGTTTGGCAGGGACTTCGTCGAGTACGTGAAGGAGTTCCTCAGGGGTAAGCCCCTAGCGCGCGGCGAGACAATCATAATACCCATATTCGAGGGCCTCCCCCTAGTGGTGGTCTCGACGCAGCCAGCGCACATAGTCTACGTAACCGAGGCCACCGATGTCTCAATACGAGAGAAGCCTGTGAAGCCCGAGGAGGTCAGGAGGACCCGCGGGGTGCCCCGCGTCACCTGGGAGGACATAGGGGACCTGGAGGAGGCGAAGGAGAGGATAAGGGAGATCGTGGAGCTGCCTATGAAGCACCCGGAGCTGTTCAGGCACCTGGGCATTGAGCCCCCCAAGGGGATCCTACTCTACGGGCCGCCCGGCACGGGTAAGACACTACTAGCAAAGGCTCTGGCAAACGAGATCGGGGCCTACTTCATAACGATTAACGGCCCCGAGATCATGAGCAAGTTCTACGGTGAGAGCGAGCAGAGGCTCAGGGATATATTCAAGGAGGCCGAGGAGAATGCCCCAAGCATTATATTCATAGACGAGATAGACGCCATCGCACCAAAGAGGGAGGAGGTCACGGGCGAGGTCGAGAAGAGAGTGGTGGCGCAGCTACTAACACTAATGGACGGCCTCAAGGAGCGCGGTAGGGTGATAGTGATCGGGGCGACCAACAGGCCCGACGCCCTCGACCCGGCCCTCAGGAGGCCGGGTAGGTTCGACAGGGAGATAGAGATCAGGCCGCCCGACAAGAGGGCCCGCCTCGAGATACTGAAGGTCCACACGAGGCACATGCCACTCGCCGATGACGTGGACCTCGAGAAGATAGCCGAGATGACCCATGGCTACACCGGCGCGGACCTAGCAGCGCTCGCCAAGGAGGCGGCGATGGCCGCCCTAAGGAGGTTCATCAAGGAGGGCAAGCTCGACCTCTACACGGTGAAGGAGATACCCGCCGACATACTGAAGAACCTCAAGGTCACCATGGCCGACTTCATGGAGGCCATGAAGGTTGTCAGGCCGACTCTCATAAGGGAGATCTACGTCGAGGTGCCCGAGGTCCACTGGGACGACATAGGTGGGCTGGAGGAGGTCAAGCAGGAGCTACGAGAGGCCGTCGAGTGGCCCCTCAAGAACCCCAAGGTATTCGAGGACATGGGTATCAGGCCCCCCAAGGGGATCCTACTCTTCGGCCCGCCCGGCACGGGCAAGACGCTGCTAGCCAAGGCAGCTGCCACGGAGAGCGGGGCGAACTTCATAGCCGTCAGGGGCCCAGAGATACTCTCCAAGTGGGTCGGGGAAAGCGAGAAGGCTGTGAGGAAGATCTTCGAGCGCGCCAGGCAGGTCGCCCCCGCCATAGTATTCTTCGATGAGATAGACTCGATAGCGCCAGCCAGGGGCTACAGGCACGACACGAGCGGCGTCACCGATAGGATAGTGAACCAGCTGCTAGCCGAGATGGACGGCATAGTTCCCCTGCAGAACGTCGTGGTGATAGCAGCCACCAACAGGCCCGACATAATCGACCCAGCGCTACTGAGACCCGGGAGGTTCGATAGGCTCATCTACGTGCCGCCGCCTGATAAGGAGGCTAGGAAGCAGATACTCCAGATACACACCAGGAAGGTGCCGCTAGCCGACGACGTAGACCTAGACAAGCTGGCCGAGATGACGGAGGGCTACACTGGCGCAGACCTTGAGGCCCTAGTGAGGGAGGCGGTGATGGTGAAGCTGAGGGAGAAGTTCGAGGTCGGCCCAGTGTCGATGAGGCACTTCGAGCAGGCCCTCAAGAGGGTGCCGCCGAGCCTCACGCCGGAGGACGTTAGGCGCTACGAGCGCCTCGCCAGGGAGCTCAAGAGGATGAGCCTCGGCTAGCCCTCTGGCAGGGGTTTTTAGCATATTAGAACCCAAACACTATCCTGCTATAAGGGCCCTGCACATATATGTAGCTCCCCCTTCATAGATGCCCCATGGCAACGCGCCCTGGGGCGTGAGGGCGCCGCCCACTAGTGTGCGAGGGTGTTAGGGCGTGTCAAGCGGTGTGGAGACGATATACCACGACGTGGTGATCCTGGGGAGCGGTATAGCGGGGCTCAGGGCGGCCGTCGAGATTAAGAGGAAGTACGGAGACAAGGTCGACGTTGGCATTATAAGCAAGCTGCACCTCATGAGGAGCCACAGCGTCTCAGCCGAGGGCGGCACTGCCGCCGTGCTCTACCCCGACGAGGGAGACAGCTTCGCCCTCCACGCCTGGGACACCGTCAAGGGCAGCGACTTCCTTGCCGACCAGGATGTCGTGTGGAAGTTCGTGAAGCTTATGCCAATGGAGATACTGCTTCTAGACCACTGGGGGCTCCCCTGGAATAGGAGGCCCGACGGCAGGATAGCGCAGAGGCCCTTCGGCGGCCACAGCTTCCCCAGGGCAACCTTCGCCGCGGACAAGACGGGCTTCTTCGAGATGCAGACCCTCTACAACAAGCTCCTCCAGTACGATGGCTGGGAGAGGTATGACGAGTGGTTCATAACCAACATCGTAGTGGAGGACGGCGCCTACAAGGGCGTCTACGCCATAAACCTCAGGGAGGGCAAGCTCTACCTCTTCAAGAGCAAGGCCGCGATAATAGCGATGGGAGGCGGCGGGAGGCTCTACAACTTCACGACCTACGCCCACACAGTTACCGGCGATGCGTACGCCGTGGCGTTCAGGGCCGGGGTGCCCCTCAAGGACATGGAGTTCGTCCAGTTCCACCCCACGGGCCTCGTGCCGAGCGGGATCCTGATAACGGAGGGCGCCAGGGGAGAGGGCGGCTACCTACTCAACAATAAGGGCGAGAGGTTCATGCTCCGCCAGGAGTGTGCACCCACGAAGGGCGAGCTGGCCCCGAGGGACATAGTGTCGAGGTGCATGATGAGGGAGATACTGGAGGGCAGGGGGTTCGTCCACGAGGAGAGCGGCCTCGGCTACGTCCTGCTAGACCTCCGCCACCTAGGCGAGGAGAAGCTGAACGAGAGGCTCCCAGCCGTCAGGGAGATAGCGATACGCTACGCAGGCATAGACCCGGCCGAGGAGCCGATACCCGTGAGGCCCGCGGCCCACTACACGATGGGCGGTATACACACGGACGGCAACTACAAGGTCCTCGACACCGAGGGCCGCTGGATCAGGGGCCTCTTCGCGGCGGGCGAGGCGGCATGTGCCAGCATACACGGTGCCAACAGGCTCGGCACGAACAGCACTGCCGAGTGCCTTGTCAGCGGTAGGATAACCGGGCTCCTGGCGGCCGAGTATGCCCTTAGAGTAAGGGAGAGCGACGTAACAGGCCCTAGCCCCGAGAGAACCAGGCGCGAGGAGGAGTGGGTCTGGGGCCTGCTGAGCAGGGAGAGCGGCACGCCCAGCTACGAGATAAAGAGGGAGGTCAGGAACGTAATGGGTAAGTACTTCTACGTCTTCAGGGATGGCGATGGGATGCAGGAGGGCCTAGCCAAGATACTGGAGCTCAGGAAGAAGTTCAGGGAGAGCGTCTACGTCGAGGACAAGGACCCCATATACAACACCGACCTGACGGCGGCCATCGAGACCGCCAACCTCCTAGACGTTGCCCTAGTCGTGGCTAAGCTGGCCCTAAACAGGACCGAGAGCAGGGGCGCCCACTACAGGCTCGACTACCCCAAGAGGGACGATGAGAACTGGCTCAAGCACAGCCTCGCCGTGAGGTACGGCGAGGATGACGTCTCAATAAGCTACTGGCCGGTCGCCGTCACCACATGGAAGCCCGTGGAGAGGAAGTACTAGTCCGGGGTGATGGCCTTGTCTCGTGGGGCTAAGGCGAGGCTCAAGGAGAACAGGCCCGGCCTGCTCCGGGCCAGCCTGAACCCCTGGCTCGTCCGGGTGGAGGACCACCCGGAGAGGCTCGCGTTCGTCCTACACAGGGTCACTGGCGTCATAATAATACTCTACCTGCTAGCCCACGTCGTGGTAACCAACACCCCCGCGAGGGCCGGCTGGGACGCCTGGACGAAGCTCATGGAGGAGTTCAACAACCCCTGGAACGAGATAGGCGAGTTCATCGTCGCCGGCTCGGTGCTCTTCCACGGCATGAACGGGATAAGACTCCTGATAACCGAGTTCTTCGGCCTCTGCATCGGAAGGCCCGAGAGGCCTAAGCCACCCTACATACCCCCGACCTATAGGGCATGCCAGAGGAAGCTCCTCTACGTCGTCTTCGCCCTCTGGCCCGTGCTATGGGTTATAGCTGGCCTGCTCATATTCGGGGTGTGGTAGCGATGGGCGCCTCTAGGATCCAGGTGTGGCAGTACATAACGGCCATCCTCATAATCTTCTTCCTCGGCTACCACCTAGCCGAGAGGCTGCCATGGCTCTGGGGCTACAGCCACTACCACCAGACCCTCCAGACCGCCTTCGTCCAGCACCAGTACCAGAGCTGGTGGGCCTGGGGCCTGCTGATACTGGCATACATAACTCTCTTCCACGGCTTGAACGGCGTCAGGGGCATACTCCACGAGTGGAGCCCGAGGTGGGGCAAGGTCTGGGATGGACTGTTCTGGTTCCTCTTCATAGTATTCGCGGCGATAGCGACATGGACTGTGGTGGCGCTGTGGCCCTAGCCGGGGGGTGATGGTGGATGGTCGGTATAAACCCTGAGGCGGCTACTAAGGCCCCGCCGAAGGTCGTGACCTTCAGGATCAGGAGGTACAACCCCGTCAGCGGCAGGGAGTGGTGGCAAGAGTACAAGGTCGAGACTAGCAGGGGTATGACTGTCCTCGACGCCCTCCTTAAGATCAAGGAGGAGATCGACCACACGCTAGTCTGGAGGTACAGCTGTAGGATGGGTGTCTGCGGTAGCTGCGGCATGGTGATTAACGGCGTGCCGAGGCTCGCCTGCCAGACGCAGATAGCCGAGGTGGCCGACGAGTCGAACCCCGTCGTCACCCTGGAGCCTCTCTACAACTTCCCCGTGATAAGGGACCTCCTCACAGACTTCACGAGCTTCTTCGAGAAGCACAAGAAGGTCAAGCCCTACCTGATAAGGAACGATAAGGAGGAGCAGGAGGATCCGAAGGGCCCCTACATCGTGACGCCCGAGCAGTTCGAGTTCATGGAGGAGTTCACCCTCTGCATAAGCTGCGGGCTCTGCTACGCCGCGTGCCCCGTCGCCGCCAGCGACCCAGAGTACCTGGGCCCCCAGGCCCTCGGCTACCTCTTCCGCTACGTCGTGGACCCGAGGGATGAGGCCTGGGAGATGAGGCTTATGATAGCCGACGACGAGCACGGCTGCCACCGCTGCCACTACGCTGGGACCTGCAGCATGGTGTGCCCCAAGGTGGTGGATCCCGCCCAGGCGATACAGAGGCTCCGCAACCTGCTCTACAAGTACAAGCTCGGCCTCCTACGCAAGAAGAAGACCTCGAAGCCAGCGCCGCCGCCCAAGGAGTGGAAGCCCAGGAAGCCCATGCCACCCGAGGCGCAGCTCGTCAGCCCCGACGTGGACCTGAAGAAGCTCGAGGAGGAGCCTGTTGAGATAGAGGTAGACGGTGTCAAGATCAGGCTACGCTACAAGATCTACGAGTAAGACCCCGGACTCTTACCCCACTCCCGATCCCCAGCGCGGCCTTCCCTCTTTTTGGTGCACCCCCAAAAGCCCAGCCAGCCGTGGCCGTTTCCAGGCTCCCATAGATAATACGGGTCCCCGGGGGGTGGGCCCTGGGGAGTACGCGTTGGCTAGGAAGAGTATGAGCATACTAGACCTCGAGGCATGGCTCGGCAAGACGGGCTCGGCGCTGGCTGGAGCGAGGCTCGCGAATATCTACCAGGTGGGTGATGTCCTCCTACTGCGCTTCAAGGCTCCCGGCCTAGACTTACTCGTCGCGGCTGAGCCTGGTAGGAGGATCCACGCAACGAGGAGGCTTCAACCACCCTCGACTCCCAGACAGACGCCCCTCCTCGCACTGGCTAGGAAGCACTTGAGGGGCAGGAGGCTGGAGGCCATCGAGAGGCTCGGGTGGGACAGAATAGCAGTCCTAAGGTTCCAGGGGGGCCACAGCCTCCTAGTGGAGCTGGTGCCGCGGGGGGTAGCGGCGCTTCTCGACGAGTCCGGGGTGATACTGGCTGCGAGCCGCTACATGGAGGTCAGGGACAGGATCGTCAAGCCCAAGCAGCCCTACAAGCCCCCGCCCCCGCCAGCCCGGAACCCCCTGGAGCCCCCCACGCCCGAGGAGCTTGCTGAAAGCCTAGCTGGTCAGAGGGACGTGGTGAGGGGCCTGGTCAGGGGCCTCGGCCTCCCCGGCGAGGCAGCGGAGGAAGCCGCCTACAGGGCTGGCATTGAGGCCTCTAGGAGCCCTGATAGCCTCGGCAGGGGGGAGCTGGAGGCCCTCGCCGATGCTGTCTCGAGGTTAATCAGGGAGTCCCTCGAGGGCCGGGGCTACTTAGCCGTTGGACCCGGGGTCCTGGAGGCCACGCCCTTCAGGCCCACGAGGCTCGAGGGCCGGGGGGACGTGGAGGTCAGGGCCTATGATAGCGTCGACTGGGCTTTGGACGAGCTCTTCCACCTCCTCCAGGAGCCGGGGACTCGCGGGGGAAGCGTTGACGCCGAGAAGGCCAAGCTACTCGCGAGCCTGGAGGAGGCGAGGAGGACCCTCGGGGAATACGAGGAGAGAGCCAGGCGGTTGAGGAGGCTCGCCGAGGCCGTCGCCGCCAACTACCAAGCCGTCGAGGAGGCTGTGCGCTGCGCCGAGGAGGCCAGGCGGCGCGGGGGCTGGGAGGCTGTCGCCTCGTGCCCCGGCGTCGCCAGCGTCGAGGCCTCCCGGGGATCCTACACGCTCAGGATACCCGACCTGCCCGAGCCCCTCACGGTTAGGGCGGGGGAGACCGTTGATAGAGTGATAGTGAGGCTCTACGCCGAGGCGGGGGAGGCTGAGGCTAAGGCCAGGAGAGCCCGGGAGGCCATTGAGAGGGCCGAGGAGAGGCTGGCCGAGCTCGAGGTGAGGGCCAGGGCTAGGAGGGCGGCCGAGCTGGCTAGGACCAGGAGGAGGGAGTGGTACGAGAAGTACCACTGGATCATAACGCGCGGGGGCTTCCTCGCCATAGGGGGCAGGGACGCCAGCCAGAACGAGAGTGTCGTTAAGCGCTACCTTGGCGACGAGGACATATTCATGCACGCCGACATACACGGCGCCCCCGCCGTTGTCGTGAAGACCGAGGGCAGGACCCCCAGCAAGGGGGACCTACTCGACGCGGCCGTGATAGCGGCGGCCTACAGCAGAGCCTGGAAGGCTGGCCTGGGGAGCGTTAGGGTCTACTGGGCCTGGGGGCGCCAGGTATCCAAGAGCCCCCCGGCCGGGGAGTACCTAGCGAGGGGCGCCTTCATGGTCTACGGTAGGAAGAACTACCTACCCCCCATACCCATGCGCCTAGCCCTGGGCCTCGCGGTTACCGAGGAGGGGGCGCCCATGGCCATAGTGGGCCCCGAGGACCTCGTGGCCCTGAGGAGCCTGGCCTACGTGGTCCTAGCGCCAGGGGATCTCAGGGTGGAGGAGGCTGCGGAGGCCGTGAGGGAGAGGCTCGCACGGGTCCTCCCGGCCGGGGAGAGGCACCTAGCCCTGGGGCTACCCGTGGAGGAGGTTGCCCGCAGGATCCCGGGGCGCTCGAGGATACTAGCCGCTAGGAGGGGCTCAAAGAGGCTCGGGGCTCCCGGCTAGTCGGGGCAGGCGTTCTCCTCGAGGACCTCCCTTATCCTCCTGATCCTCTCCTCGAGGCGGCCGAGGTAGTAGAGGATGTCCCGGGGCACGCAGGACCTGCGGCCCTTCTCCTCGAGCTTCCTCTTAGCGAGGGCTAGTATCTCGTTTATACTGTTACTGATAGTGTAGGCAGCCTCTATAGCCTTAGCCAGCTCCGCCCAGCCCTTCTCGGTTAGCCTATAGACCTTCCTGAGCCTTCCACCCTCGACCTCGACCTCCTCCTCAATAAGGCCCTCCTCACTCAGCTCCCTCAGCACCGGGTAGAGGCTCCCGGGGCCAGCCTTCACGCTGCCGAGTGTGACCTCCTCTATCTCCTTGCTGAGCTCGTAGCCGTGGCTAGGCTTCACGGCTAGGAGCGTTAATACCATGAACTTCAGCCTCACCTTCAGGGGGTCGTAGCCCAAGGCTCTCAGACCTCCTCGGCTGCCTCCGCCTTCGGGCCCCACGGCCACCAGGCCGCCTTACCCAGGAGCGCTATGAGGGGCGGCGTGAGGGCGATGCTCGCCAGTATGCCAGCGAAGAGCACGCCTAGCAGCAGCGAGACCCCCATCATCCTCATGTGCGGAGTCGAGCTTAGCGTGAGCCCCCCGTAGGCGCCCGCCATTATGGTTGCTAGGCCTAGGACGAGTATGGCCACCTTCGAGACGGACTCCTCTATAGCCTTGGGGTCGCAGCGCTTGAGGCACTCCTCGGCCGCCCTGCTTATCGAGAAGCTATTGTAGTCCATCCCCACCCCTAGTATGGCCGTGAATACGACTATCGGGAGGAACCAGACGACCGGCATGCCCCTGATACTCTGGTAGTAGAACACCGTGAGGCCTATGGAGTACTCCGCCGCCAGCGTTACCACTGCTACAGCAGCGAGGGCCGCTACTGCGCCGCCGTATGCTACGAGCATGGATACGAACATCAGGACCACGGCCGCCGGTAGGACCCTATGGTAGAAGCGGGCGTTTAGGAGGTCCTCCACGTCTAGGCTCATGGCCGCCGCGCCCCCCACGAGGCTCCCGGGGTCTATCTTGTGGGCGACCTCCCTCACCTGCCTAGCGCAGCTCACGCCAGCCCTGCTCATGGGGACCACTGAGGGTATAACTAGCACGTACCTTGTACCAGAGCTGGTGTTCTCCACCACCGCCTTGGAGACGCATGAGAGGCTCGCCACCGCATCCGCTACTGCCTTCGCCGAGCTCGTGTTGGAGGGCACGACGTAGAGTGGGTAGAGCACGCCGGGGTCGAACCTGCTATTGATTATCTTTAGCCCCTCGAGACTCTCCGTGCCCTCGGGCATCATGAGTGTGAGGTCGTGGCTCCCCTTGAAAGTTACGTGCTCGTATATCGCGGGGGCCGCAGCGACCACGACTATGGCTACGAGAGCCGCCGCGGCGGCCCTCCTAGAGACGAGCCTCCCCAGGGCCCGGGCCCCCCTGCCAGTGCCGCGGGGCTTGGCCCCGACGGGCCACCAGAGGGCGTTGGAGGATCCCACGAGGGCTAGTAGCGCTGGTATGAATGTCAGGCTCGCCGCTACCACGAAGCCTATGGCCAGGGGGACGCTGAGCCCTATGCTCTTCAGGAACGGGAAGTCCCAGGCTAGAGCCAGGCTGCCGAAGCCTATCGCCGCCGTCGTCGCCCCGGCCACCACAGGCCTGGCGCTTAGCCTGAGGGCAGCGGCGGCCGCCCTCCTCTTATCGCCTAGCCTGGCGTACTCCTCCCTGAACCTCCTCGATATGAGCGTGGCATAGTCTATCCCGAGACCCAGGCCCGTAGAGAACATTATTGAGCGCGAGACATCGGTTATCGTCAGCGCCCCTCCCCTGGCTGGCAGGTATGCCACCCCGAGGGCCGTGGCTAGGCCGAGGCCTATGCCTGTGAACGGGAGGAACACTGCTACTATGCTCTCGAGTACTATGGCCAGTATTATGAATACCAGAGCCATGCTGACCCTGTCACTCCTCTCGACGCTCTTTATTGCTGACTCCTTCATGTCGTGATCTACTATGACGCCGCCGGTGCCAACCACCCTGGCGCCTGTGAAGCCAGCCCTGGCGGTAGCATTGCTTATCTCCCCCTCTATCCTCTTGGCCTGCCTGTATGTGACGTGGAATAGTATGACTGTGAAGGCCCTGTGGTCCTTGGAGACCATTGAACCCTCGATGTTCTTCAAGACCTCGCCCCAGGCGGCCTCGAGGACCTTGCGCGCTAGCGAGGCGGCTGCGCTTGTCAGGTTCTCCTCGCCGAGGAAGACCTTGACCGCTGCCTCGACGGCCATCTCGGCCTGGGCCTTGGGGACGCCGCGCTCCACGGCGGCCTCAACCATTAGGGGGGCCGCCATCTCGGCCAGCTCCTCCCTGCTGCGGGGTATTCCCTTCTCCTCGAAGAGCCTCAGGAGTGGCCTGGCCTGGGGGGGCGCCTTCGCCTCCACGAGCTTTATAGCAAGCCTCTCGGGCGGCTCCCCGGCCGCTAAGGCCTCGAGGACCTGCGGCTCGATCTCCATGCCGTCGTGGCGCTCCTCGAGGAGCCTCGCCGCGGCGAGCCTAGCTAGGGTTGCATTGGACTCTAGGGCGCCGGTTGCGTTGGGGTCGAAGCGTAGTAGAATGGTTACTGCCTCGCTGCTGTTTATGGCTTCGAGCAGCACGGGGGGCGCCCCGGCCTTTGCGGCCGTAGCAGCCACCACCTTGAGGGAGACCCTGGCCACGGCCTCCTTGGTTAGGTTGCCTCTAGCCACGCCGCGTGCTATGAAGGCTGCTACCTCGGGGTTCATCTTGTTGGAGACGAGTTGCTTGTACATAGCGTAGGTTAGGGCCTCCGTGGTGGCGTTGGGGCTACACTCGGCCCTAGCGTATGCCTCGACGGCCCAGCCCACTATCGGGCTCTTGGTCTCATTGGCTAGGGCCCACCCGTAGTCTACGGCCGCGGGGGCGGCCTCGGCTACCGTGGTGTTCAGGGCTATGCCGAGGGCCTCCCTGAGGCCCTGGGGGCCCTGGGAGGCTAGGCCCCTGAGGCTCGGCTCCCCGGCTAGCTTCTCGGATACCCTGTGGTAGAGTGCCTCCAGGTACCTTGATGTCTGGGGAGGCATAGTCGCGTTGAGTATGGCGTAGGCCTCCCAGGCCGCGAGGGTGTTAGTGAAGAAGGAGGGGCCCCCGGCCTTCATGGTGAGGTTGAACACCTCCACCACAACCATGGGGTCCAGCGGTGGGATCCCGGCGGAGCTCATGTTGGAGGCCTGCACCACCCTCTCAACATCAGCCTTGGTCAGGTAGCCCCTCTCGTATGCGTTGGTCAGGTTCTCTATCAGGTACTCGGCCCTCGCCACGTCGAAGAGGAGGGCTCCATAGGCTCTGGGTGTGCCCTGGCACAGCGCTGTGACCGCGGCCAGGAGCCTCTCCAGGCCCGGCTTCGCCCTAGCCAGGGACTGGGCGGCGCTCCAGTAGCCCTTGTAAGCCCTGTCGGCCCCGGCGAGGCTCTTGGCCGTGGCGTTGAGTAGGAGCGCCAGCTTCTCCAGGCCATCGCTCGCCTGTAGGGTGGCGTTCCAGAGCTTCTCATAGCCCTCGAGGCCCTGGAGGGTCTGGTTCACCCCCCCAAGACTCTCATTGTATGCCTTGGAGTAAATGCCGTCAAGTATGCTTATCCAGCTTATGTGCGTCGCATTGCCCCAGTCTATACCCCTCCAGGGCTCCCTGAGCCTCCAGTAGGACTCAAGGCTCACGTTAACGCCGTCAACTACTATGACCGCGTCGGGCTGGGCCTTAGAGCCCCCTCCTAGGGCTCTCTCGGCCCTAACGCTCTCCACGTTCGGGGGCAGGTAGGACTCCTCCTTGGTTTGTATCACGTTGTTAAGCTTCGCCGCTAGGGGCGCAGCGAGGCCTGCTATGACTATCCACGCCAGTATAACCGCCCAGGCCCTCCTCGCGATAGCCTCCGATGCCCCCAAGCGAGCACCCATATATCGAGTCCCAACACGTATCTAGCTTATAAACATATCTCCTAACCGATACCACCCGCTTAGGATCCCGCTGAGGCCGCCGGAGTGCCGCTCCCACGCCCCACGAGAAGGGGGTGCCTACCGAGGTTCCAGCCCACGGCCTCGATTGCAGGAGAAAGAGGAGGGCCCCCGTGATATTGGCGAGGAGCCGTGGGAGGGCCCCGCTAGTCCCTTGGGCCCGGGGAGTTGGAGCTAGCCAGCCTCTTGTCGGTGGCTAGCCACTCTTCGAGCCAGCGCCTGGCCTCGGCATCGCTGGGCGCCTGTACCGGCGGGTGCTTGAAATACCAAGCGCTGGCCTCCGGTATGGCGCCGGCCTCGCCCCGGTCTAGTGCCACCTTCGCTGCTCGTATGGCGTCTACTAGGACGGCCCCGCACATGCTCTTATCGTCGACGGTTAGTTTGAGGTCTATGGTTAGTGGGAAGCCAGCGAAGCCCCTGCCCCTCACGTACATGTAGGCTACCTTAGTGTTGCCCAGGAACGGCACGTAGTCACTCGGGCCTATCCTGACGCCCCCGGTCTCCTCCAGCTCCCTACCGTAGTCCACGAGGCTCGTGACCGCCCTGGTCTTGCTTATCCTCTTCGACTTGAGCCTCTCCTCCACCAGCATGTTGAGGAAGTCTGTGTTGCCGCCGACGTTTAGTTGATAAGTGGCCTCTACCTTCACGCCCCTATCCCTGAGGAGCGAGACAAGCATCCTATGTGTTATGGTCGCCCCCACCTGTCCTTTAACGTCGTCCCCGAGGACTGGGAGGCCCGCGGACTCGAAGCGGCGGGGCCATACTCCCTCGGGGTCGCTGGCTATGAATACCGGGATCCCGTTGACGAACGCCGCGCCAGCCTTGATGGCGGCTGTGGCGTAGAACCTCGTGGCCTCCTCACTCCCGACGGGGAGTAGGTTAACGACCACGTCCGCCCCGCGGAGGGCCTCGGCGACCTCATCCAAGCTGGGATCCCTGCCGGGGGCCGGCTTAAAGACGTCAGCCATGTGTGGTGCTACGCCGTCGAGCACGGCGCCCCTCGCAACAGTGACACCCAGCCTGGGGACCTCAGTTATCCTGGGTGTGAGGTTGGGCGGGGCGAATATCGCCTCCGAGAGGTCCCTCCCCACCTTGTGCTGGCTCACGTCTATCGCAGCCACAAACTCTATGTCCTCGACCCTGTAGCCGCCTATCTCGCAGTGTATGAGGCCCTCGCAGTCCCCGCGGGAGGCGTAGTAGTAGACACCCTGAACTATTGCCGAGGCGCAGTTTCCTATACCCACGAGGCCAACCCTTATCTTGGGCACGACTCCACCCTCCTTACTCGCCTGGAAATACACTTAGCCACAAATATTTATATGTACACATATTGAGTGCCGGGAGCTTCATTACGTGGGTGCGACTCACCCTAATATAGTGGTGGGCACCCCCATAACATGGGTCCCCCTGATGCGTAGGGTAGCGATAGTGGGAGCAGGCTGGGCGGGCTTCCGCCCGCAGGTGCCCGAGCTATCCTTCAGGGAGCTAGTCTTCGAGGCCGCCCAGAGGGCCTACGAGGACGCCGGGGTAGACCCGAGGGAGGACGTGGACGCATTCGTCTCCTGCCAGGAGGATTACTGGGAGGGCATAGCGATAGCGGACGAGTTCGCCCCCGAGCCCATAGGGGGAGCCCTTAGGCCCACCTACACGGTTGCCGGCGACGGCCTCCAGGGCCTCGCCCAGGCCTACATGATGATTAAGAGTGGGGCGTTCGACATCGTAGCCGTTGAGAGCCACGCTAAGCCCAGTGATATAGTGACACTCGACGGGATATACGACCTCGCCCTCGACCCCCACACAATCAGGCCCCTCCGCGCGGCTAACCCCCTCTTCACGGCTGGCCTCGACGCGGTCGCGTACATGAGCCGCACTGGCGCCTCGAGGGTGCACCTCGCGATGGTGGCGGCCGCCAATAAGAGGATGGGGCTCCACAACCCCAGGGCCTCCTACGCTGGGAGGGTTACTGTCGACGACATACTGGGGGCGCCCTACTACATCTACCCTATGACCCGCTATGAGGTCGCCCCATTCGCCGACGCCGCCGTGGTGATGGTACTAGCCTCGGAGGAAGCCGCGAGGAGACTCACGGATAACCCAGTGTGGGTTGAGGGCGTTGGCTGGTCGACTGAGGTGGGCACCGGCGCCGTTGAGTACCACAAGTGGGGCCACATGCCCAGCCTGAAGGCCGCCGGCCTTATGGCATACAGGGCTGCTGGAATAGACAGCCCGACTGGCGAGGTAGGCTTCGCCGAGGTGGAGGACCGCTTCAGCTTCATGGAGCTCCTCTCCCTCGAGGAGCTCGGCCTGGCCGGCGAGGGGGAGGCGCACAAGATGCTCGAGACTGGCGACTTCTCCCCGGGAGGCTACTTGCCCGTGAACCAGAGCGGCGGCAGCCTCAGCGTGGGCGTGCCCTTCGAGGCCCTCGGCCTCTGGAGGGCCCTCGAGGCCTACCTAGAGCTGAGGGAGCACGCTGACAAGTACGACGTGCCCAGGGCTATCGTGGCCTCCTGGCGGGGCCCGCCCACCTACACCAGCGCTGTGGCAGTGCTAGGGGCCCAGTAGGCGGCGGGGTGGTAGTGGTGAGGACTAATATCTTCGTTAAGGATAGGGTCGCAGTCGTGGGGGCTGGCCTCACACTCTTCAGGAGGAGGCTCCAGGAGACTCCTAGGGAGCTCGCCTGGGAGGCGGCGAGGCAGGCACTGGAGAGCGCCGGGCTAACCTTCGACGACATCGACTGCATAGTGACGGGCACCGCCCCCGACGCATTCGATGGACTACACTTCAACGGGGAGTACATAGCGGACGCCGGAGGCTTCGGGAAGCCCACGGTGAGGGTGTACGTCGGCGGCGGCACCGGGGTCTTCGTGCCCGTAGCAGCGTGGTGGCACGCCGCCAGCGGCCTCTGCGACACCGTACTGGCAGTTGCGGAGGAGAAGATGAGCCCCGCACACCCGCATCCCCAGGGGGTCTTCGCCTACATCTGGGACCCGATACTCGAGAGGCCCCTCGGCCCCAACTTGATATGGATATTCGCCATGGAGATGAGGAGGTACATGTACAAGTGCGGCGCCGCCAAGGAGACGATAGCCAAGGTGAGCGTTAAGAACAAGAGGAACGCCCTAGACCACCCCGCCGCCCAGGCCGCGGCCAACATAACAGTGGAGGACGTCCTCAACAGCGAGCTACTCGTGTGGCCCGTCAACAGGCTCGACATCAGCCCGGTGAGCGATGGGGCCGCCGCGGTCATACTGGCTAGGGAGAACGAGGCTAGGAGGATAACGGACTCGCCTGTCTGGGTCGAGGGGATAGGCTTCACACTCGACAACACCCACTGGTACAATAGGGAGCTAGCCTTCCCGAGGTACGTGAACTACGCCGCCAGGATGGCCTACAAGATGGCCGGGATAGAGAGGCCCTGGAAGGAGATAGACGTCGCGGAGCCCTACGACCCCTTCGACTACAAGGAGCTACACCACATAGAGGGCCTCATGCTGGCCAGGCCATGCGAGGCCCCCAAACTACTCGAGGAGGGATGGTTCGACAGGAGCGGCGAGCTACCCACGAGCCCCAGCGGGGGCCTGCTGGGGGTGGGCAACCCGATAGCTGCCGCTGGCCTCATGAAGGTCGCCGAGATCTTCTGGCAGCTCCGCTACGAGGCCGGGCCCCGCCAGGTGAAGAAGCCGGTCCACTACGGCGTCGCCCAGGCGTGGGGCGACCTCATGCAGGCCGGGACCGTGATAGTCCTAGGAAACTAGGGGGTGGTGATGGGTGAGCAGTAGGAGTGGGAGGCCCCAGCCCGGGTGGGTGAACCCGCCCGGCCACTACCTCAAGAGGGACGAGATGTACAGCCTAGTGGGCCTTGTCGAGTATCCGCCGAGGGCCAAGTACCTCTTCAGCGCTGGCCAGGCCCAGTCGAGGTTCCTAATGGGACTCAAGGAGGGCAAGATCCTGGGGACACGCTGCCCCAGATGCGGGAGGGTCTACGTGCCCCCGAGGATGTACTGCGAGTACTGCCACACCCACACCCTCGAGTGGGTGGAGCTACCCGGCACCGGCGTCATACACACAGCGGTGATAAGCTACATAGGCACGTTCAGGGAGAGGAGGAAGGAGCCCGTCATAGTGGGCGTCATACAGCTAGACGCCCCCGGCTACACGCCCGGCGGCTACGAGTTCGCCGGCCTCTTCCATAGGCTCTGCGGCGTTACACCCGAGGACGTCATGAGCGGCCGCGCCATAGGCATGAGGGTCAAGCCGCGGTGGAGGCCCCCAGAGGAGAGGAGGGGCGACATCAACGATATAGAGTGCTTCGAGCCCATAGAGGGGTGACCGGGCGATGGTGTGGAAGGCCTGGAGGATAGGCGATGTAATCCACTACCCAGGCACACAGGAGGTGGAGAAGTACGTCTACACACCAGGCATCCACGGCCTCGAGTTCGCCAAGGCGCTCAAGGAGGGCAGGATCCTCGGCATGAAGTGCCCCGGCGGCATCCACGTGCCACCCAAAACCTACTGCCCCGACGGCAGCCCCGGCGAGCTAGTCGAGGTCAAGGGCCCCTGGCGCATAGCCACATTCACGATAGTATACGAGGATATCTACGGGAACCCACTACCCGAACCCCAGGTACTAGCACTCATACGCCCAGACGACGCGCGCAGGGGAGGCCTAATACACATAGTCAAAGCAGACCCCGACACAGTCTACATAGGCATGGAGGTCAAGCCACGCTGGAAGCCCCCAGAGCAGAGGACAGGACACATAACAGACATCGAATACTTCGAGCCAGCCTAAACCCCGCCCCCAGTAACCCCCCATTTTTACCTCGAACCACTCCTCTCCTAGCCCCTAGGAGGCTTAACCCTAATAGACCCCACAGCCTAGCCCACACCCTCGCGGGGAGGGGCCGTCGTCTAGCCTGGCTAGGATGCGGGGCTTGGGCCCCCGTGGTCCGGGGTTCAAATCCCCGCGGCCCCACCAAGAGCGCAGAGCAGCCTTCTTTCAGCGTTACTTCTCTTTTCTTTATGTACACAGCGCGTTCATACGTGGTAATCGTTGCTTACGCCTCTGGTGATTTCCACTTTCTATTCGCCTCCTAGCCTTAGCATTAGAGGGTAGTAGCCTCGCTGGATCCACGGTAATGTCCTGTTTCTGGATTGGAGCAAAAACTGCCCGCTGTACCTCTCTGTGTGTGGGGTGTATGGGTATTAGCGGTGGTGATAGGCGGTTAGTGTATATTGTCCTTGTCGCCCTACTTGTTGTTGGGATGGCCCTGGCCTGGGCCTCCCGCCAGCGGGGTGGTGGAGGCGTGCTTGTGGATAAGAGGTTCGAGGACCTGGTCTCGGGCGCGCCTGAGTCCCTTAGGGTTAGTGTTGAGGGCATAGGCGCTGACGGCAGGATAGCTGTCGAGTACACCTGCGATGGCCCCGATAGGGCTCCTAGGGTCGAGGTGAGCGGGGTGCCCGCCGATGCCAAGAGCGTCGCCCTGATAATGTATGACCCCGACGCGCCCCTGGGCACGTTCATACACTGGCTCGCCTACCAGCCAGCCGCTCCCACGGTCTCCTTCCCATCGCCCAACGCTGTCGAGGGTAGGAACGATTTCAGGAGGATAGGCTACGGCGGCCCCTGCCCTCCCCCGGGGCACGGGCCGCATAGGTACTTCTTCCTAGTCCTAGCCCTCGACAGAGACCCGGGACTCTCGAGGGGCTACACTCTGAACCAGCTGCTCAACACCATTAGGGGCCACGCGCTAGCATGGGGCTACGCTATGGGCACCTACTCTAGGTAGCACCTGCAACCAGGAGCCTCGAAGGCCTAAGCGGTGGCTGCCCACGTAACTAAGAGTATGACCGTGGCATTTGGAATGAAGCGTTCCAGTGCCCCCGAGAGCCCTCCCCTTCTACGGGATGTAGGCCCCGCTACGAGCTTGCGGGGACTTGGAGTAGGGTGTGCGGCAGGCGGGAATGGCGCCGGGGGCGGGATTCGAACCCGCGCGCCCCTTTCGGGGCAACGGGTCTCACGTGCGGCGGGCGCGTAACCCGCTTGCCGCCCTCGAGCCCGCCGCCTTGGGCCGCTCGGCCACCCCGGCTCTCTCCGTGTTGTTTGACGTGGTTGGCCGGGGAGTTTAAAGTTTCCAGGCCCTAAGGGAGGGTGAGGCCTGCCTCCTCCACTAGCTTCTCCGCCATGAATCTGGGTATAGCTTTGAGTATCTCCCTCTTCCTACTCGCCGGGATCCCCTCTAGTAGCTGGGAGGCCTTCCTGGCCTCCCGCGCCACGTATTCGAGGGCGGCTTTGACCGCGTCCTCGCCCGGCGTTGCGCCTAGCTGCTCTGTGGCCCACTTCTCGAACAGCTCCTCGCTCGGGTCCAGCTTCGGCCTCCTACCCTTGATGTATAGGTAGTAGTCCGAGGCGTCGTCGGCCACCTGGTAGATCCTCCCAAGGTGGCCCCCGTAGTCCTCGAGGCGAGGCGCTAGGTCGGGGCGCCTGGCCGCTATGGCTCCCAGGGCTGCTGCGAGGGCGAAGAGGCTCCCGGTCTTCATATCTACCAGCTCGAGGTACCTCGAGGGGGGCAGGTGGGGGGTCGCCAGGTAGTCGAGTATCTCGCCCCGGACAGTCCTCTCCCAGGCCGCTACGACCCTCGTGAGGGCCCTGAGGCCGTAGCGCTCCACCATCCTCTGGGCCACGGGTATCATGAGGAGGCTCGCGAGCACGGTCTTCTCCACCCCGTGGACTATCCAGGCCACGGGGGATCCCCTCCTGACCCTGTCCTTGTCTATGATATCGTCTATAGCCAAGCTCGCACTGTGCACCAGCTCGATTGCCACGGCGGCGTCGATTGCGTCCTCCGCCCTCCCCCCGAGGGCCTCTGCGACCAGGACGACTAGGAACCCCCTGAACCTCTTGCCGCCCCTGACAATATAGGATGCCACCTCCTCGAGGCCGGCCTCGCTGGCGCTCCTCGCGGCCTCGGCTAGGTGCGGCTCCAGCATCTCGCGTATCCTGCGCCACTCCCTGACGATCTCCTCGGCGACCTCGGAGGGGACACCCGCCAATCACTAGCGCCCCGTCTAGCCGGGGGCAGGGGCCACGCCACGGTTTATAACGGGAGGGCAGGCTCGGCCAGCGAAGCGCTCCACACCCCCTAGGGCTTCGGTGCCGCCGGAACAATCTCCTCACAGCCGCGGGGGAGGGCTCCATGTCTGGTGTCCGACCGCATCCCCGCCTCCCTACTTAGGGGTCGGCAATACCAGCCCTCCTCACAGCCCTCCCCTAGGAGGGATTGGGGTGTCTGTGCGTGTAATTTATAATCCCGTCCGAAGACACTTCGATTTGTGGCTGGGTGCTCTGTATTGAAGACGAGGGAGACCAATGGTAGACCCAGTAGCGGCGGCAGGCTAGTCCGAGAGACCCTCAGAGCCGCTGTGCTCAGGGTGCTGGCTGAGAGGCCCTCCCACGGCTACGCTGTGATCAAGAGGATAGAGGAGGCAACGCTGGGCTGCTGGAGGCCCACGCCGGGCACCCTCTACCCGCTGCTGGAGCAGCTGGAGGCCGAGGGCGTCATAGAGAGGGCAGGCGTCGAGACCGCCCACGTGAAGAGTGGGAGGAGGGTTAAATACAGGCTCTCGAGGAAGGGGTGGGAGGAACTCGCATCCATAGTAATGTTCAAGGCACGCCTCAGACCCTTCTACACCACCTTCCAGGTCGTGGACGCCATCGAGCTCCTCAGGAAAGCGGGCTACGAGGCCGAGGCGAGGGAGGCCTGCAGGCTCTTCAAGGAGGGCCTGAGGAGGCTCCTCGAGAGGCTCAGGGAGGCGTGCCCCGAGGAGGACGGCCCCGGCCCAGACTCTAAGGCCTCGGAGAGCGGTGATAGAAGGCGGGGGCTGGGGGAGTGTGGAATGGATGAGCTGTTAGATGACGCCCCCAGGGTTGGGGGCCGGTGATAGGAGAGGATGGCCCCGAACCCCCGCCCCCAATGATGATCGATCGGGCGAGGCTCTGACGCCTCCCCGGGTGGAGAGGGCGTTGACTGCTGAGGGCCCCCGTATATACTCATGAGGGAGCGCCTGACCGCGGGTGTGGCCCAGTGGCAGGCTCGTGCCCGGGGCTTAGGCCCGCGGGTGAGGCCGAGGTCCTCGATACGGAGGACATCAGGGCCGTTGAGGTCAACACGGTCTGGCTCGGGGTCCCCCTGACGCTCCTCATGGAGAACGCTGGTAGGGCAGTGGCTGATGCCGTGGAGTGCAGGCTGGGAGGGGTGAGGGGCAGGAGGGTAGTCGTATTCGCTGGCCGCGGGGGCAATGGCGGCGACGCCATAGTTGCTGCAAGGCACCTAGCGGCTAGGGGGGCCAGGGTCGAGGTGTACCTGGTCTACCACGAGAGGCTCTTCGAGCACTCCGACGCCCGCATGAACCTCGAGGCGCTCCTGAGGAGCGGCTATGCTAGAGTACGCAGGATCCGCAGCCCCTCAGAGCTGGAGCCCGTGGAGGCCGACGCCGTGATAGACGGGCTCCTCGGCATAGGCGTTAGGGGCAAGCTCCTAGAGCCGATAGCCTCGGCGGCGAGGGCGTTCAGCAGGAGCAAGGGCCTCAGGGTCTCCGTTGACGTGCCCACAGGCGTCAACCCCGACACGGGCGAGGCCGCGGAGGGCGCCGCCCAAGCAGACGTGACAGTAACGTTCCACGCCGCGAAGCCGGGCCTCCTCAGGGAGCCTGGCCGGATGTACGCCGGCGAGGTCCTCGTGGCAGAGATAGGGGCGCCCCCGCAGGCCGAGGTCGAGGCAGGCCCCGGGGACGTCGCCGTCAGGGTGCCGCCGAGGCCCAGGGACGCGCACAAGGGAGTTGGGGGCCGGGTCCTCGTTGTGGGGGGCTCGAGCCTCTACTTCGGCGCGCCCGCCCTGGCTGCGCTCGCAGCCTACAGGGCTGGGGCGGACCTGGCGTTCCTAGCGGCGCCGAGGAGGGTCGCGGAGAGCGCCGCGGCCTGGAACCCCTCGATTATACCGAGGCCCCTAGACGGCGACTACCTGAAGTCAGACCACGCTGAGGCGGTGCTCGAGGAGGCCTCCAGGGCCCACGCGGTAGCCATAGGCCCCGGCCTGGGCCTGAGCAGCGAGACCGTGGAGGCCGTTGGTAGGCTGCTCGAAGAGCTTAGGGGGAAGCCGGTTGTCATAGATGCTGATGGCCTCAAGGCCCTAGCCAAGATCGGAGGGGCCCTATGGCCAGAGGCCATCCTGACACCGCATAGGGGCGAGGCCAGGCTGCTCCTCGGGGGCGAGGAGGCTGAGCCCCGCGAGGCGGCTAGGAGGATAGCGAGGGAGTACCAGGCAACCGTCATAGTAAAGGGCCCCGTCGACTACATATGCGACCCCAGCGGCAGGTGCAGAGTCAACAAGACAGGTGTACCAGCTATGTCGACGGGCGGCACGGGGGACGTCCTAACAGGCGTGACAGCCGGCTTCCTAGCCAGGAGGGCCAGCCTTGGCCTACCCCTCAAGACCATCCACCTTGCAGCGGCCGCCGCCTTCACTGTTGGGAGGGCCGGGGAGAGGGCCTACGAGAAGCGCGGGGAGGGTATGACAGCGATAGACGTGCTAGACGAGGTAGCGGCCGTCGTGCAGTGGGCCCGCGGGCTGGAGCTGCACTGCAGGCCCCCGAGCCTGGTGTAGCGGCCCGCCTCAGTATGACTAGTGATAGCCCTCCCCTCACACCGGAGAGCCCCCGGGGCTGGAGAGCGTTGGCGGGCCGCGTGGTCGAGGTTCCAGAGTACGAGATTGTTGAGAGCGTCGAGGTCCCGGCGCGCGAGGCCGCCGTGATAGTTGTTGACATGCAGAACGACTTCGTCAAGCCCGAGGGGAAGCTATTCGTGCCCACGGCTCCCGCCACAGTAGAGCCGATTAGGCGGCTCCTCTCGAGGGCCAGGAGCGCCGGCGCTAGAGTCTTCTACACACAGGACACCCACTACGACGGCGACCCCGAGTTCACCATATGGGGCGAGCACGTCAAGCACGGCACGTGGGGCTGGCAGATAATCGACGAGCTAAAGCCCCAGCCCGGCGACATCGTTGTGCAGAAGACGCGCTACGACGGCTTCTACGGGACTCCCCTCGACGACCTGTTAAGGGTCTACTCCGTAAAGTACACGGTCATAGTAGGCACTGTAGCCAACATATGCGTGCTCCACACCGCCGCAAGCGCCGCTCTCAGGTGGTATAAGGTGGTTGTTCCCGTCGACGGGATAAGCGCCCTCACCGAGTTCGACCTACACGCCACCCTGAGGCAGATCAGCTGGCTATACAAGGGCATAGTGGTTAGGAGCGTCGATGGGATAAGATTCACATAAACCCCCAGCCCCTGCAACCCCGCGGGAGGGGCGGGGCGATGCCGCGATCGCCGGCGCCGAAGCCGCCAGGCCGCGGCGGGGCGTGTGGTGCAGGCTAGGCCGGGAGCCCCGCTCATTCTATGCTATCTAGATCGTCGAGATCTATCTCTATGATCTCCCCCTCACGCTTCTCCTCCTCACTCTCAGCCGCGGGGGCGGCGGCCTCAGTCTTGATCTTCTTGATGACTGCCCTCCAGGTGTAGCCGCACTTGGGGCAGCGGAAGCTACCCATAACAGTGACCGTTATTCTACCCTTCTTATCGGGGAACGGCGAGACTAGAGTCCAAGTCTTGACTGGCTCCTCGACGCGCGTGCCGCACCTGGGGCAGACGAACGGGTCCCTCTGCTTCTTGCCTCTCCTACTCCTAGCCAATCCGCCCACCCCCAAGACGCTGGGTGCCGGGGGTCTAGCTGGTCTGCTCTAGTTTTATCTCGAACGCGTAGCCTGCCTCCTGGAGCGCCGCCGCTATTGGGTAGACTAGGGAGCCCAGCCTCCTGGGCCCCGAGACTGGTCTCGGCACGGGTATCTCGACGAGGTACTCGGCGGAGTCGCTGGTCAGGCCCCTCACGTAGGCCCTCGCCGCCCCGGGGCCGTGGAGTGGGTGCCTTATTGCTGCCACCTCGCCGCCCCTCAGCTCTAGGACGGTCTCTATCCTCCTCCTAACCTCCTCCACCTCCTCCGGGCTCTTGAGGCCCGTGACCCTTATCGTGATCCTGGCGGGCATGACCTCGTCTAGGACCCGGAAGCCCCTCCTGATTAGCTCTCTGTTGGGTATGAAGAGAACCCCCTGCTCCCCCTCGAGAACGGTGTGGAGGTACCTGACCTCCCTGACCCTCCCGGAGCCTAGTCCCTCTACTACGATGTAGTCCCCGGGCTTGACTAGCCTCTGCGCTAGTATGGCGTAGTAGCTGAACATGTTGATTATGTGCTCCCCGTTCGCCGCTATTATCACGATAACCAGTATGAGGGCGGTGGCCCAGGCCGCGGTCGCCCCAGTCACGATGTACACTATTATCGAGAGGACTATGGTCCAGGCGGCGAGGCTCGTGAAGCGGTAGAGCCTCTCGACAGCGTCGGGCTCGAGGGCCCTTATGCCCGCGAGCCTCTTGAGTATACCGTAGTAGAGGCGTAGTGCGAGGTACGTTATAATCGCAAGGACGAGGGAGTAGAATGTCTTCGCCACTATGGGGTACTCCCGCAGGAAGGCCCTGGCCTCCTCGAGCCAGCCCAGTATGCCCCCGGGATCCACCTCAGCCACCCCCACGCTACAGCCTAGAGGAGCTTCGCGACCTCCCTCAGCACGTCCTTCCTAGCGATGAAGATGAGCATCATACCCTCCTCCAGGTAGGCCACCTCCCTGGGATCCCTAAACTCGCCCTCATAATAAACTAGGAGTAGCCTCGCCCCCCGCGGGATCATCTTCTCCGCCTCCCTGATGCTCTTGCCTCTGAGGGGGCTCGTCGACCTGACGACGCCTGAGACCACGAGGAACTCGCCCTGGAGGGCCGGTATCAGCTCCACTATGGAGTAGTAGCCCTGAATGTAGGAGTACATTATGTTGGCGGCTATCTGTCTCTCCGCTATGACACCCTCTATCCCCAGCATGTTGAGTAGCCTCGCAGTCTCTGGGTTCCTCACCCTAACGAAGACCCTGGGCACCCTGTACATCCTCGCTATGGCGGCCACGAAGAGGTTCACCTCGTCCCTATCAGTGGCCGCGACGACAACGTCGAAAGAAGACATATCGAGTTCCTCGTAGAGCCTGGGATCGGTAGCGTCCCTCACTATCCCCATTACATCCGCCTCGTCGCTCACGGCCACAACCCTATCCTCGTCCTTGTCGACTACGGTCACACTGTGGCCTATCTCGCTCAGCCTCTTCGCGAGTATCTTACCCATCTCCCCGACGCCTATTACTAGTATGCGCACACCCCGCCCGCCCTAGGGGGAGGGGCCGGGGCCACTTGATTTATAGGCTAGGCCGCCCGTAATCCCCGCATGGTGCTGGTAATGCCCGAGAACCCCTTCGAGATCGAGTCGGTGAAGGCTCTCCTCGCACTGGACAGCAGGGGGAGGCCCACGGTAAAGGCGATCATAGAGACCCGTGGAGGCGGGAGGGGCGTGGCCATAGCGCCCAGCGGGGCCAGCACGGGCTCCAAGGAGGCTGTCGAGCTACGCGACGGCGGGAGGGCCTGGAAGGGCAGGGGCGTCGGCCTAGCCATATCCAGGATTGAGACCGTGATAGCGCCGGCTCTCATAGGTCTAGACTCCCGCTCCCAGGCCCTCGTCGACTCGACCCTTGTTGCCCTCGACGGCACGAGGAACAAGTCATTCCTTGGAGGCAACTCCACGACGGCCGTGAGCATAGCGAACGCCAAGGCCGCCAGCGCCACGGCGGGGCTCCCACTCTACGAGTACCTCGGAGGGCCAGCGGCCCGAGTGCTGCCCACGCCCCTACTCAACGTGATCAACGGGGGGGTCCACGCCGGTAACCCCCTCGACATCCAAGAGTTCCTCCTCATACCAGTGGGGGCCAATGGCTTCACGGAGGCCATCAGGATAGCGGTTGAGGTCTACGATGACCTCAAGTCGATAATAGCAGAGAGGTACGGCAAGCAGGCAACGGCTGTTGGCGACGAGGGAGGCTTCGCGCCACCCGTAGCCAGGGCGGGGGAGGCCCTCTCCCTCATGGTGGAGGCTATCGAGAAGGCGGGCTACACCGCTGGCAGGGACTTCCTCCTAGGGATAGACGCGGCGGCCAGCCAGTTCTACAGAGAGGGCAAGTACAGGCTCTCCGGGGAGGGCCTCGAACTCGATAGGAACGGCCTCCTGGAGTACTACACGAGGCTCGTGGAGGACTACCCCATAGCCTATATAGAGGACCCCTTCGACGAGTCCGACTGGGAGGGCTTCAAGGAGATAACCAGGTCCCTAGGCTCCAGGGTCCTCATAGTGGGAGACGACATATACTGCACGAACCCCTCCATACTCGAGAGAGGCATAAGGGAGGGGGCTTCAAATGCCGCCCTACTCAAGGTCAACCAGGTCGGCACGCTCACGGAGGCACTCGACTACGCCCGCATGGCCAGCCAGGCGGGCCTGCGGGTCGTTGTGAGCCACAGGAGCGGCGACACCGAGGACCCCTTCATAGCAGACCTCGCCGTCGCATTAGGCCACGGCCTCATAAAGACGGGGGCTCCCGCTAGGAGCGAGAGGAATGCGAAGTACAACAGGCTCATAGAGATAGAGCACGAGCTCGGGCCCGTCGCGCGCTACGCGGGCCGTGCCCCCTTCCCCTAGGAAACACTTATATATGACTCCTCGGGGCTCTCTCTTAAGCTCTCAAGGAGTTTTTGAGGTGAAGGCCCCTTGAGTGGTGATAGGGTCTACGTAGTCCTAGTCACCGCGCCGCCCAGCGAAGCGGAGAGACTCGCCAGGGCCCTGGTTGAGAGGAGGCTGGCGGCGTGCGTCAACGTGGTGCCGGGTCTTAGGAGCGTCTACTGGTGGGAGGGCCGAGTCGAGGAGGCAGAGGAGTCTCTACTCATAATAAAGACGAGCGGCTCCGCCCTCGATAGCCTCCTGGAGGCCGTCAAGGAGCTACACCCATACGAGGTCCCGGAGGCGATCGCCCTCCCCGTCGAGGCCGGCCTGGGCGACTACCTGGAGTGGGTGCTGAGCGAGGTGAGGGGTGATGGCGGCTCAAGTGGGGCCAAGGCTGGTTGAGGGCCACATAAGGAGGAGCAAGCTACTCCAAGCCCTCTGGGATAGACTCACACGTGATGAGGAGATAGACGCCCTCCTGAGGATGGCCAATATCAACGCGGTAGCCAGACTCCTCTACAACGACCACGGCCCAATGCACGCCAGAATAGTCTCTGGCAGCGCCTTGGAGATCGCTGAGATACTCTTCAGGGCAGGCATTCTACCAACGAGCGTCCAGCAGGGGACTGCCGCCAACCTCGACGAGGCCAAGGCCATAATACTGGCGGCCGCCTACCTGCACGACATAGGCAACTCCCTCCACAGGGATAACCACGAGTTCGCCGGGAGCCTCATGGCAATGAGGATCCTCGACAGGATCCTGCCAGAGATCCTACAGGGGGGGCCTGTGAAGAGGATTAAGATGCTCGAGATGGAGATAGCCCACGCCATATACGCCACCCACCCCGCCGTGCAGGCCCTGACGATGGAGGCGAGTATAGTGAAGGTTGCAGACGCCACCGACATGGCCGAGGGCAGGGCCCGCTACCCCTACAAGAGGGGTAAGAGCGACATACACGCCCTCTCAGCGCTCTCCATAAAGAAGGTCGAGATCAGCCGGGGCGAGGAGAAACCGCTCCGCATATCGGTCTACATGAACGATAGGGCGGGCTACTTCCAGATAGAGCGCGTCCTGATACCCAAAATAGAGACGAGCCTGCTCAAGGGCAACATAGAGATAGAACCCGTGGTAGACGGCTCCAGGGAGAGACTCATAACACCCTAGCGCGCGCACGCCACGCCCAGTGGTGCGGCCAGCGTGCTACCCTCAAGCAGGATAACCCTGGTCGAGGCCCGGGGGCCCCTGGAGAGGCTCCAGGCGTCCCTCGAGGCCCTCGTAGGCCTCTTCCTCGAGGGGAAACTCCAGGCCAGCCTCCTCATAGGCGAGCCCGAGGGTGAGGGCGTGCTTCTAGGCTACTATCAGGCCTCCCCACTCGACGCCGACCCCAGAGCTACTTGGAGGCGCATTACAGGGGGTCCTGAGGCGAGGGTTGGCCCGGGCTCCTGGTACGTCGGCCTGGTGTTCGCCTCCGAGGATCTCGCGGAGGCTGCGGGGGTTGCCCGGGGGCTCGCGGAGTGCCTAGGCGGCGGCGTGTGGGGCGCAACTAGGATGGGGCCCAGGGAGCTGGGTGCCGGCATAGTCGAGGTAGTAGCCGGCGACGCCAGCGAGGCCCTAGAGTGCGCCCGGGGGCTCGTGGCGAGGCCCGGAGCCAGCACGTCGAGGCTAGGCGTGCCCGAGTCCGCCTCGAGGATAGAGAGGGCCTACCGGGATCCCAGGTGGAAGCTCTACACGGGCGCCTCGCCCCTCCCACTCAAGGCCTCGGTCTCGAGGGGCCCCTACAGCGTTAGGGTGGGAGTCTCACTCTACGAGGGCCGCTACGTGAGCCTCGCACGCGTGGATGGTGTCTTCATGGCGGCGCCCCCTAGTGAGCCGTTCAACACCGCCGCAGCCCTCCAGGGCATGCCCGTCGGGGACCAGCTCTATACACTCGTGGAGGCGAGGCTCGGGGGCGCCGAGCTCTACGGCGTCACTCCAGGTGACGTGGCCGAGGCCCTCAGGAAGGCCCTGGAAGCCGGGGCTGGCGGTTAGTAGTACTCGGCCGATCTCTCTAGGAGCCTGAGGTACACGAGGCCGCCGAGAACGTAGAGCGCCGCGGTCACCAGCATCGCCGGCAGGGCGCTCCAGAGGGCCCGGCTCGGGGGCTCACCGTAGAGTAGCACGGAGCGGGCCGCCTCGAGGGCCTGGCCTAGGGGCCACTTGGCGGCGAATACTCCCAGGGCGCCCGGTAAGGCTGAGGGTGGCACGAGCACTCCCCCCGCGAACATCACCGGGAAGCCTATGGCGTTGACTAGGGCCCCCGCGCCCTCGGGGGTCCTCGCGAGGGGGGCCACGAGGAGGCCCAGGCTTATCGTGAAGAACACCGCGGTGAGGCCGAGGACTAGGGAGGCGGCCACCGCCGTGGGGGACGCCGTGTAGCGGGCTCCTACGGCCAGGCTAGCAGCTATCACCGAGAAGGCTGAGAACGCCGCTATGGAGAGCGCCCCGAGGGTGTCTGCTGCGAGGAGCTCCCAGCCGTTCATGGGGGATGCTAGGAGGACCCTCAGGGTGCCACTCCTCTTCCTCTCGTTGATTGAGAGTGCCCCGGTGTAGAGGCCTATGAAGAGGGCCTCGAGCCCGACCATGTTGACTGCGTGATATGCCTTCACACCGGCCCTCGTAGCCAGTAGAGGGGGTGATATGCTAGTGTAGCTCACATTCACGGGATCAGCTATGAGGCTAGCCACGCCCCTACAGGGGGCCGGGGCACCCGAAGCTAGTGAGGCCCTTATCGAGTCCTCGTAGGAGCTTAGGAAGCCTCCTAGCAGCATTCTCGAGTAGAGCCCCCAGAGGCTCCCGGTGGTGTAGACCCTCAGCCCGGCTGGCCTGCCCGAGGTGATCGACTCGGTGAAATTGGCGGGGATAGCCAGGCCCGCGGAGGCTTGCCCCACCTTGAGGGCGTGTAGTAGTGCTTGCGTGGAGTTGTAGGTCTTAACTGTGAAGAGCTTCGACGCCCTGAGCGCCGCCACCAGGTGGGCTCCGAGAGTCCCATTACCCCCGAGGGGGTCTCCGTCGTAGACTCCAACTGTAACCCTGGGGGGCCGGGGGCCTCCGAGGATCGCTATGAATATGGCGTAGAGTATGAGTGGGAATATGACGGCCCAGAAGAGGAGCTCCTTATACCTGACCAGGCCGTGGACGGCCGCGTAGCTCTCGCTGAGGATCCTCCAGAGCCTACCCAAGCCCCCCGCCCGGGGGGCGCGTGCTGGGGGCTCGCGAGACTTAAGTGGAGATACTAATCCTAGTAGTGCTCCACCATGCCGATGAGGAGCCTCTGGTATACGAGGGCGCCTAGGGCGTAGATCACGAGGCTGGCCACTATAGTCTCCCACCCGGCCTCCAGCGCCTTGAGTGGGGCCACGTTGTATATGAGTGCCTCTCTGATAGCCTCGGTAGCCTTGCCTAGCGGCCAGTTAGCGGCGAAGGCCCTGAGGTACTTGGGTAGCGCGAATGGTGGTATCGTTATGCCCCCGATGAACATTAGCGGGAAGGCTAATGCATTGGCTATCACCGTCCCGCCCTCAGGCGTCTTCGCCAGGGGAGCCAGGAGGAGGCCTATTCCTATCATGGAGAGCGTGCCGACTACGAGCAGAAGAGCCGTCACTGCTAGTGCGGTGGGTGCCGCCGTGTAGCGGGCCCCCGTTGCGATGCTGAACAGGATCACCGCGACCGCGGAGATTCCAACGGCGGCGAGCGCTGAGAGGGTGTCTGCTGCGAGGAGCTCCCAGCCGTTCATGGGGGATGCTAGGAGGACCCTCAGGGTGCCACTCCTCTTCTTCTCGTTCACCGCCTCGACGCCGCTGAAGATCCCTATGAAGAGTGCCTCTATGGCCACCATGCTTATGGCATAGTAGGCCTTGAGGCCGTGTGACGTTGCTATGAGCGGTGGCTTTTCCACGCTCACGTTGACTCTTAGTGGCTCCTCTATGAACCTCATCCAGCGGATCGCCATGGACTTGAAGCTGCTCGGCATGTCAGAGTCCTCTATGTATCTGAGCGACACGTTAACCACGCGGGCCCGCAGGATGTCAGAGAACGCCTTGAAGAAGGAGGTTAGCGTCTGCCCCACGAAGCCTCCCCACTTCGTCTCGACGTAGTAGACCCCTAGGGTCGAGGCCTCGCCTCTCGTGATGTTCTCCGTGAAGTCCACTGGTATCCAGACGCCAGCGTCCACCCTGCCATGCGCCACGTCCAGCTTTAGCTTGGAGGCGTTCCCATACAGCCTAACCTTGAAGACCCCGGAGGAGTTCATGGCCCTGAGGAGGGCCTCACTCATGTTGTAGGGGCCCTGGGTGGCGTCGCCATTGTAGACTCCGACTCTGACTGTTGGCGGGTTTGGCGTGCCCCATATGCCGGCCATTATGGCGTAGAATATTATGGGGAATATGACGGTCCAGAAGAGCGTCTCCTTGTAGCGGGTGAACCCCTTGAGGAAGGCGTATGTCTCGCTCAGGACCCTCCAGAGGCTACCCACCGGCTCCACCTCCGCCTAGTAGCTCGGCCTCACCTGTTACCGCGAAGTACACCTCGGCGAGGCCGGGCCTCCTGACCTCGACCCTCTCCACGCTGGCCCCCGCCGCTAGGAGGTCTGCTAGGAGCTTGGGGAGCACCTCCTCGGGCTCCTCGGCTAGGAAGGAGGCCCTCGTGTCGGAGGCCTCCACGAGCTCGGCGTAGCCTGGGGGGCCCGCCTTTGAGAGGCCGCGGCCCTCAACCACTATCCTGGAGTGCCTGGCGTACTCCTTGATTAGCTCGGCTGGCCTGCCTGAGGCGGCTATCCTGCCTCTGTGGAAGATTAGAACGGTGTCAGCGTGCTCCTCTGCTTCCTCGGGTATGTGCGTTGAGGCTATCACCACCCTCTCACCGGCGAGGCGCTTGATGAGCCCCCAGAGCCTCATCCTTCCTGCTGGGTCGAGGCCGCTCGTGGGCTCGTCGAGCACTAGGACCCTCGGGTCGCCCATGAGGGCCGCCGCGAGGGAGAGGCGCCTTCTCATGCCCCCACTCAGCTCTGCAACCTTCTTCTTACCCGCGCCCTCTAGGCCGACCTCCTCGAGGAGGCGCCTCGCCCTTCGCCTGGCCTCGCCCAGGCTGAGGCCCCTGATGAGGCCGTACCATACGAGGTTCTCCATCACTGTGAGCTTCTCCCGGAACGGCATGTCCTGGGGGGCGAAGCCCACGCACTCCCGGGGCCTGCTCCACTCGCCCCCCCACATGTCGTAGCCGCATACTACTACCCTGCCTGAGGTCGGCCTGAGGGCGCCTGCAACCATTGATAGGGTGGTCGTCTTACCGCTCCCGTTTGGGCCCATCAGCACTGTGACCCCGGGGCCCGCCTTGAAGCTCACGCCGTCCACAGCCACGGTGCCGTCTGGGTAGACCTTCCTGAGGCCGAGGGCCTCGACGAGGGCCTCCAAGCCTAGCCCCCCGGGAAGCCGGGTGGCGCCTGTGATTGATATAGCGTGTTGGGACTCTGAGATTCAGAGAAGCGCTTGGACTCAAATCTACTCCTTGGAGTAGACAGGCGTGGGGTTGGCCTGGTGGGCGACTACAGCGGGGAGGATGCAATCAGGGAGATGGCCGCCCTTGGGAGGCTTGTCAGGAGCACGAGGGCCTTCCTCGAGGGGGTAGCTGGCTCCTACATGTTCCTGGCCTACGGCATAGCGGTACCAGCCTCGATACTGCTGGCTGAGGGCCTCGCGGTGACGTATGGGCTCCCGTTTGGCGTTAGCGTTACCATAAGCAGCCTCGTGGGGAGCATACTCTCGACAATCCTTGTCTGGCTCATCGTGAGGGAGGTGTTCGCACCCCTCAGGGCTGGGGGGAGGCCGGGAGCGGGGAGGTGGAGGAGGCCCTCCACCCTATTCATTGCAACCCTCGCCGTATTCATCGGAGTGTATATGGGGGCCTCCTACCTGGTCTACTACCTCGCACCAGGCTTCGGTAACGTGGCCTGGTACTACGCCCTAGACGTCACCCTGGCGGTGCTGGCGCCCCTCTTTGGGGGGTGGGCCTTCATAGTGGCGTCTAGCTCCATGGCCTGCCTGTTGCCCCTAGTCCTCGCTAGTAACAACGTTGACGTGGCGCTTGCATCCCTCATGTTCGGCTACCTGGCGGGAGGCACCTGGTCAATCTGGAGGGCCTCCAGGATACTGGCTAGGGAGTAGGCCGCGAGGTGCCGGGCGCCGATGACTGGTGAGAACAGGGAGGAGGCGCTGCAACCGCCATCGGGGCCCGCGGCGGCGCTGTTCTCACCTAAGAGGTTCGCCATAGCCAGTCTCCTATACCTCAGGGGGTCCATGTCGATGGCTCGGCTGAGGGAGCTTACGGGGCTGAGCTGGGGTGACCTAGACTCCAACGTGAGGTTCCTCGCCCGGAGGGGGCTCGCGGCCACTAGGAAGGTTTTCACGAGGAGGGGAGTCAGGACCATGGTGTACCTGACCGAGGAGGGCAGGAGGGCCTACGAGGAGCTTGTTGACTACCTTAGTGGGATCCTAGCCGCGCGGGAGGGCTAGCTTGACGCCTATCCTCGACAGTATCTCCTCGGCGTTGAGGTGGAGTATCCTCTCCTTCACACTCTCCGGCACCCTGAATGCAAGGTAGGCCTCAACTATATCCTTCATGTGGAGGCCCTCGAAGTAGGGATAGTCGCTGCCGTAGAGGAGCTTCTCGGGCCCCAGCTTGTTGAGGGCAATCCTGACCTGGTGGAGCGTCGTGGCGCTCGTGTCGAGGTAGACGTTATCGTTGCCCCTAGCCAGGCGTATGGCGTCCGCGAAGTATATGCCGGGGAAGAGGTAGCTGTAGCTACCCATGTGGGCGGCCACTATCATGAGGTCCCTGTGCCTCCTAGCCACGGGCTCGAGGTAGCGGGGGCTTGCCTTCGTGCAGAGGGCCGGGAGCTCCCAGATGCCGGGGTCGCAGCCCGTGTGGACTATGAGTATCAGGCCCCTGGATTCCATGTAGTCGTACAGAGGCTCAAGGCTGGGGTCGTCGGGTCTCAAGAAGTGGAATGTGGGGTAGATCTTGACCCCTATCAGGGGGCCCATCGAGGCTATCCTCTCGAGCCTCTCTATGTATTCCTCTACGCTATTCAGCCTGCAGTAGCTTGCCACAGCAAGCACCCTACCCCCTGAGGCCGCTGCAGCCCTGGCGACGTCCTCGCTCCTGGCTAGGTGGCGCTCCACGAGCCTCAGATGGTCCTCGAGGGCCTCGCGGGGCCTGACCATGGCGTTGTAGAGTGAGGGGTGGCCTAGCGCCCTCCAGTCGTATAGCAGGGGCTGGATGGCGTTGCGTAGCTTCTCGGGTGTGACATTCCTCCTCACGACCTCCGGGCTGGCCTCTATGGCTATGGCTACTGCCACATCGACGCCTGCATCATCCATCTCCCCGAGGAGGAGGTGGAGGGCCCTGTGGACGTCGCCGCCAGCCATGCTCAGGGGCAGGTGCAGGTGGAAGTCCACTATACGCAAGGGGGGCCTCCCACTACCGGGAGGGCCGGGAGGGGCTAATAGGTGGAGCGGAGTATATGCTGGGGGCCCTCTTAACGATTAATTTCGTGGGGCTAGAGTGGGTATATCGGCTCGGGTGAGCTCTAGCCTTGAGTGAGGCAGGCCCTGAGTCTGAGATACTACGCCTCCTCGAGGAGGCCTCTGAGAGGCTTGTGGAGGCCTACAGGAAGGCTATGGAGGCAGGCCTCCCCTACGCGAGCCTGCCGATCCGCACGATGATACTCCCCGTCCTCAAGGAGATCGTAGCCCAGCTAGACGGGTACCGCAACGACTTCGTGGCTGACCCCGACCTGGAGATGTGGCCTAGGATAGGATCCTACGCTGGCGGTCGCCTAGACTTCGAGGTTAAGAGGGTCAAGTGGGAGGAGGTGTGAAGGCCATGGCCAGGCCCGACCCTAAGAGGAAGGAGTGGCCCCTCTACTGGGACAAGCGCATCGAGACAATGCCCTGGGACGAGCTGGTCAGACTCACCGAGAGAAAGACGAGGTACATAGTGAGATTCGCCTACTTGAACAGTAGATTCTACCACGACCACATGGAGAGCGCCGGCGTCAAGCCCGATGACATTAGGACCCTCCAGGACCTCCCTAAGATACCCTTCATAGTCAAGGACGACGTGCGCCATAAGATACAGACGGAGCCCATACCCTACGGCTCCCATCCCGGCCTGCCGGATAGCTATCACTACAAGATAGCCACGAGCACTGGCACGACTGGGAGGCCAACCTACAACACGTGGAGCCCCGCCGAGGAGGCCTACGCCAGGGACCTCAACGCCAGGAACTTCTGGGCTATGATGATGAGGCCCGGCGACGTCTACCTCAACGCCTGGAGAATGGACTTCAACTACGCGTGGGGCGTCAGGTTCTACAAGACCGCCTGGATGATGGGCATGAAGGTGATACCACACGGCAGTGCGCCGATAGCCACGATGCCCCAGCTAACGAGGAGGACTATAGAGGAGGTGAGGCCAACCGTCGTCGGCGGGACGCCGAGCGGCCTCTACCACCTGGCGAGGATGATGGTTGAGGAGTGGGGCATAGAACCGCCATTCGAGGTCGTCCACACTGCGGGCGAGCCTCTGGTTAGGGAGGTCAGGAAGAAGCTGCAGGACATCTACAACACAGACTACGTCTTCGACTTCTTCGGCTTCAGCGAGATACCCTTCACGGAGATGTCCGAGGACCCATGGTTCGAGGGCGACCACTGGTGGTTCGACGCTGCAGTGTTCGAGATCATAGACCCCGACACCAAGGAGCCCCTCGGCCCCGGCGAGAGAGGCGAGCTAGTCGTTACCAGCCTCATAAACCACACCCTACCTATAATCAGGTTCAACGTGGAGGATATAGCGGAGTACCGAGAGGGTCCTGGCGGCTGCGGCCGGACCCACCCCATGTTCCCCTTCGGCGTCCTAGGCAGGGAGGAGTGGCTCGTCAAGGTTAAGGGCTTCGACGGCCATTACCACTACATACTACCATGGGACGTGGAGGCCGTCGTCAGGGAGTACCCCGAGATAAAGGACTACCAGATAATAAAGAAGACACGCCTAGAACACGACAGGCTCTACGTTAGGCTAGAGCCCAAGGAGGCCCCCAAGGACCCCGACGCCTGGGCCAGGGGGTTCGAGGAGAAGCTATCCAAGCACCTAGGCGTCCCCGTCAAGGTAGAGTACGCCCCACCCGGCACAATACAGCCTCCCGTCTGGAAGAAGACCTACGTCGTACACGAGTGGAAGAGGAAGGGCTGAAGAGCCTCTCCACAAGCCTTCCCCCATCTCTCCCTTTATTTACCCATGCACCCACTCCTCTACACGGAGGATAAGCTCAATGGGGAACGGGGCCTGCGAGGTCTACAGAGTCATCAAGAGCGACAGGGGCGACATAGAGGTCAAGAGGAGGTGTGATGCAGCCTCGATAAGGAGCTACAAGCTCGCCCAGGGCTTCGGGTACTTCATAAACCCGGTTATGGGGGTCGAGCCCCTCGCCAAGGCCGCTGAGAGGGGCGACTACGTCGCCATAGCGACCCACGAGGACGAGATAGTAGGATTCCTCGTTGCCTACCAGTGGACACTCGAGGGTCTCCCGTCGAAGATAGCGTTCGAGGACGTGTACGACATAGCAACTGAGGTCAGCAGGAAGTGGCGCCGCCACGGCATAGGCTCGACACTGCTGGAGGCTACGGTGACAGATCCCTTCTTCGATGATAAAGTGCTGCTCATAAGGGGTAACCCTGACTACTGGGACTGCTACGGTGACGAGTGCAGGGTGTACGCTATGTTCATAATGGAGGTCCCCGTGATGAAGTACGGCTTCGAGAAGCTCCCCGTATCCCTGCCCGGGGACCTCTTCACCCTCGTCAAGATAGGCCCCAAGTCCAGGGTTACCAAGGACGAGCTGACCTCGCTAATATTAAGACTGACGAGGTCTATTGAGAGCGAGTTCTATCCATTCTAAAAACAACGATCCTCGTAGCATATAAAGGCAGCGCATGGAAAAGAGGTGCCCAGTCTTGAGGGGAGGGATTCACGTGCGGCTAGGGTAGCTTGTCGACGATCTCTATCTTCCTTATCTTCTTGTAGAATGCCACCCTACTGTTGACGTAGTCCATTAGCTCCTCGGGGGTTACCATGCCCTTGTAGCCCGGCTTGAGGACCACCTTCGCTACTGGCAGGTGGCCGTAGTCTGGGTGTGGCTCGCCGTAGACGTAAGCCTTCTCCACGGCCGGGTGCTTCTCAAGTATGATCTCGAGGTCCCTCGGGAATATGGGGTAGGCCTTGTACTTTATCATCCTCTTCCTCACCCCCCTGAAGTATAGTAGGCCGTTCTCATCCATCACCATCAGGTCGCCCGTCCTGATCCAGGAGTCAACGAAGGCCCTCTTGTTCTCCTCCTCGTCCTCGTAGCCCTTCATAACCCAGGGGGCCTTGATCAGCAGCTCACCGGTCTCACCGAGGCCCAGCTCCCTCGTGGGGCTCTCGGGGTCAACTATCTTGGCGTCGACGTCGGGGAGTGGAATGCCCACGGTAGCCTTCACGTGGGCCAGGTGCCTCGGCTGGAATGTGACGACCCAGGTCTCAGTCATGCCGTAGAGCTGCACGAGGGGCGCCCCAGTCACCTTGGAGTATTCCTCCTGGACCTCCGGCTTCAGGGGCGCGCCGCCCGAGACGCCTAGCTCGAGGGACCAGCCCGGTGGTAGCCCCCTCTTCTTGGCCTCGGCTAGGAGGGCCTCGTGCATCATGGGGGCTCCTGAGAGGTAGTTAACCCCCCAGGAGGCTATGGCGTAGAGCGCTACCGTAGGGTTCCACCTCCTCATGAGGACTGCCGTGCCGCCGTAGTAGAGTGATGAGAGTAGGCCGGCCTGGAGGCCTAGGATGTGGGTTAGGGGGGCAACGACCATCGAGTTGGGGGGGCCCCTGAGTTGCATCATGGTAGTGTATGCTATCGTCGATGAGAGTGCCCCGAAGTGGGTGTGGAGGGTCTGCATCGTGCGGCCCGCTATGCCGGAGTAGTACATTACCACTCCAACATCCTCCCTAGGCTTGATCTCGGGCTCCCTCCACTCGCCAGCCAGGCCTAGGGCCTCGCCGAGTGTCGAGGCCTTCGGGGCGCCGCTGGTCTCGTGGTAGGGGCTCAGGAGTAGGGCCTCCTCGACGCCGACTCCAGCGAGGACCCCCTTCTCCCTCTCGTAGAAGTCGGGTGCGAGGACCGCCAGCCTTATGCCCCTACCCTCGAGCTGGAACTGCAGATCCTCACTCGTCGTGAGGGGGTCCACGAGGACGGCCGAGGCGCCACTCATCCAAACACCCAGGAGGCCGGCGGCGGCCTCGACGGTGTTGAAGGCCGAGTACAGCACCTGGGAGCCGGGGCCCGCGCCGCGGGCCTGGAGCCACGCGGCCACGCCCTTGGCCATGGAGACAAGCTTCTCGTACGTGTAGCATGTACCGCTCTCAGCCTGCGCCACAGCGCAGCGGGAGGGGGACTTGGAGGCCTGCTCGAGGACGGGGCCATACACGGGCTCCTCGGGGTACTCTATGCTCTGCGGCACACCCTTAGGCCACACCCTCAGCCAGGGCTTCGACGGCAACCCCGCACTCACCCCATACAAGACCTAGAGCTGATCTAAAAAGACGTAGAAATTGGGGGTAAGGGTACCAGAGCAGTGGGGGCTAGGCTCTGCTAACCGCTCCTCACGTATAGCTTGTAGACCTTGTGTGGCAGGGTCCTGACCTCCTCCTCGGGTATCCACTCGACCTCCGTGGGAACGCCGAGCTTCTCCTCGAGGGCCTTGGCTATCCTCTGCCTCAGCTCCTCGGGATCCTTGGTCAGGTTGGGGTCGTAGACCGCCCTGATGCGGAGCTTGTCCTCCTCCTTGAATAGGTCCTTGCTGCTCCTTATGAACTGCCATGGCTTCAGTATGGTCTCCGGGAAGCTGTACAACACCTCCTCCACGTCCCTCTGTGTTATGTGCTTGCCCCGCACTATCGCGCCGAATATCGTGCGGCCCAGGTACTTCAGGGTGGCGTGGGTGCGGCCGCTGACATCCTTCGAGGAGTCCTTTATCACCATATCCTCATAGTCCCAACGCAGGTAGACGAGGGCCTCGTAGTCCAGGGGCGTTATCACGTACTCGCCCTTCTCGCCGTCAGCTACGACCTCATGGGTCTTCGGGTCGACGACCTCCACGAAGAACATGTCCTCCCATATCATGAGGCCCTTGGTGTTACCGGTCTCCACCTGGTCGCGGTTCTCCGCCGTCGCCACGACGCAGTCGCCGCCACCACTAGCGTCGAGGTGTAGGGTGCCCCAGAAGTCCCTGCTGTACTTCCTAACAGGGTCGGTCAGCATGTCGCCAGCTGTACGTATGAACTTCCACTCGTGGCTATGGTAGGCCTCCTTGGGGTCTATGCCGCGGGCCCTAGCGTAGTCCATCCAGCGGAACATTGGTAGCGTGCCGTGGTCGACTCCGTTGAACTTGACGGCGCTAGCTATCATGTGGAGCCTCTCTATGTCTGTGGGGGTAGGCATGCTGCTGAACTCCCACACCTGCGCTCCCGTGGCGGCGAAGCCCCGGTCATTGCCGTCCTTCAGCCAGCCGTGCCAGTAGTAGCCCCATACCAGTATCCTGTCACCGGGCCTCGCGCCAGCCGCCCAAGCGTGGCGGGCGTACTCCCTGGTTATCCAGCCCTCTATGTCCTTCTTTGTCTTCGCTATGAACGTGGGGAGGCCCGTCGTGCCCGTGCTGTGCTGCACGGTGTAGACCTCCTCCTCGGGCACGGCCAGGTAGCCGCCGAAGGGGTCGCCGGTCCTCGCCCTCCTCTCCCTGACCTTGTCCTTGTACATTACGGGTATCTTCTCTTGGAGGTCCTCCACGGTCCTGATGTCGCTGGGGCTCACGCCTAGCTCGTCGAAGAGCTCCTTTATGGCTGGAGCGAATGTGTAACCCCTGAGCACCTGGTGGCGGAGCTTCTTGTTCTGGAGCTCCCTGAGCTCATCACGGGGCATGGTCTCAAAGTAGGGCTCAAAATACTTTGACTCCAACGGCATACTCCCACCAGAAGGGCCGCATGGATATTAATTTACACGTACGTAAAAGGTATTTCTAGTGGATAGGTAAGGGGGTGCCTGGATGGTGTATCCAAGCTATAATGTATGATTAACAATCAGAACCCCTAAGCCTCTATGGTCCAATCACCCTGAGAGGTTTGGTGTGGCCCTTGAAGATAGCCGCGGCGCATGAGAAGGGCCCCTTTAAGGTCGTTGTACCTGTCGGTGGCAGCGACTACGTGGGCGATGGGGAGTCTAGGAAGGCTATACTGAGGATCCTCTGGGTCTACGGCTACCTCTCGGGCTCCAGCCTGGGCTATAGGGGGGCCCTGAAGCTCGTGCACGGCAAGTACGGCGACGTCGTGCCGACGGCTAAGGTGTACCTGCTCCTCAACGAGGCCTCCAAGGATAACCCGCTGGTTGAGCTGATCTGGGAGGCAGCGAGGGGGCTCTGGAGGCTATACGGGGATGGCGTCAAGACGGCGTTGCTGCTGGCGTACAAGCTCTACGAGAGGGCTCTGAGCCTCGAAAGGGATTACGGCCTCAGGCCCTCGACGATACTCGAGGGCTACAGTGCCGCCTATAGAGTGTACGTCGAGACTCTCGAGGAGCTGGCGGGTAGGTCGCCTAGGCTTGACTGCGCCACGGCCGCCCGGGCCCTGCTGACCGGGTCCCAGGCCTCGGGGATCCTGGAGCCCCTCCTCTGCAGGGCCCTCGAGCGCTACAAGGCCAGCGGCTGCGGCAAGCCCTTCTCGGAGGTGGTGGGCTTCGAGAGGATCGAGGGGGGCTCCCTCTCCGATTCCACGCTCGTGGAGGGCGTGGTGGTGAGGAAGAGGCTCTCGAGGCCGGGCATGCCGAGGCTCAAGGTGGGTCCCCTGAGGGTTGCCGTTGTGGACCAGAAGCTCTACGTGGACCTCAGGTATGAGGGCTACAACTTCGTTGCAAGCGACCCTGAGGCCGCTCTCAGGCTTGGGGAGGAGCTCTCGAGGAGCCACCTCTGGGCCGTGGAGAAGCTCTCCCAGCTCGGGGTCGGGCTCCTCGTAGACGTCAAGGGCCTCGAGGCCGGACTGGAGGAGGAGCTGGAGAGGAGGGGCGTGCTAGTACTCCGCAGGATCCCCCCCGAGAAGGCGAGACTCATAGCGACTGCCTCGGGCGCGAGGCTCCTCTCGAGGCTCCAAGACGCCAGCCCCGGGGACGTGGGAGTCATCGACCGTCTAGAGGAGAGGGCCTTCGGGGACAGGTACTACACCATACTAGAGGCCCGCGGGGGGTGCGTCTCCACCATAGTCATCCGGGGGCCCTGGTATGCCGTTGACACGGCCTACGAGGAGGCCCGCATGGCAGCGAGGGGCCTTGAGGCCTACGCGGCTGATCCACGCTCCCTCCCCGGGGGCGGGGCTCCCGAGGTGGAGGCCGCCCTCAGGATAAGGGAGAAGGCCCTCAGGGCCGGGGGGAAGAAGAGGCTTGCCATGGAGGCGTTCGCCGAGGCCATAGAGGTCATACCCTCCACCCTAGCCAGGCACTCGGCCCTAAAACCCCACGAGGCCCTAGCCACCCTCGAGGCCCTCCACGCCCAGGGCCGCTGGGCTGCGGGGGTGAACGAGTACGAGAAGCGCGTAGACGAGGACCTGGCCGCTAGGGGCATACTCGACCCCTACCCCATCAGGAGGGCCGCGGCCGAGGTGGGCGTGAGCCTCGCAATGACGCTGTTGAGGGTTACCGGCATAAGCGTGCACCGGCGAGGCGCCCACCTCAGGGAGATCAGGGAACCCCATAGGTAGCGTGATAAACCCCCGCCTACGCCATGGCTTTAGAGGATCCCTCTGTGATCGGGTGGCTCGAGGCCCTGGGACTCGCTGGGATGGTGCTTGTGTTCGCGAGCTTCGTGGTCAAGAGCTGGGTGTGGCTCTACAGCCTTAACCTAAGCGGCACGGTCGTGCTAACCCTCTACGCGTACCTCAGGAGGGATCCGATATTTACTGTCGTGGAGGCTGGTATAGCCCTCTTCCTAGCCTACAGGCTCGCCGGGGAGATAAAGGGGAGACGGAGCGGGGGCGCCTAGCCCTCCCCCAGGGGGGCCTCCCTCCTCAGCTTCTCGAGTAGCGCCTTGAGCCCCGCCTTCCTCTCCTCAACGTAGTCGAGTGCCTCGGCCACGGTAACCTCTACCATGAGGCGCCCCGCGAAGCCTATGTAGGCGCGCCTTGAGGGCTCGAGCCTCCTCAGGAGGGCCTCCGCGTCCTCGAGCTCCCTCAGGGCTAACTCTAGCTCGGCCAGCACCCTCTCCCTAGCCCCGGGCTGTGTTGTGCCCTGCAAAGAAGCGCTACCCCCCAAGAGCTGCCGGGGATGATAGGGTTAGGGAGGGCTAGGCGGTCTCCGCCGGGGACCCCTGGTACTCTCGGATCAGCTCTCTGATCCTGGCGTTCAGCTCCTCGAGCTTCCTACGGAGGTCCAGCCGCAGCTGTTCGAGGGCGCGTATCCTCTCGTTTATCAGCTCCTTCGCCTCGTCTATCGTGGCCTCGACGCTTAGCCTGCCGCCGACGCCCATGACCACGTGCTCGGTGTCCACTATCTTTGCGCGTATGAAGTTCCCGGCGCCTATGGGGACTAGCACGGTCTTATCCCTACCCTTCTCTTTTATGTACTCCAGGGTCTCTATGACCGTTGCTAGGTCCATGACCGTAGCGTCTATCGTGGCCACCTGCTGCCTGAGGCTCTCGACCTGGCCGAAGAGCGTCCTAAGCTCCTCCTCCAGCTTGTCGGCGCGGGCCTCCCTGCCTGCCTCCTTAACCTGCTCGCTCATGCCGCCCACCATAGATATTATCAGCAGCATACTCCTTTATTACCTTTTGGCTCAACGAAGAATACACTATACATTACATCATTACCAAACACGACAATCAGAAATCAAGCACGGATACAGAATACACATAAAACGGTAGGCCCTGTACAAGGACCCCTCAAGCTTCTAGCACGCGGAGTCCTCAAGCGTGTCCCTAGATTAAGGGCTACTCCCTCTTAAAGGGGATGGTGCGGCCGCCGGGATTTGAACCCGGGATCGCCGGCTTGGGAGGCCGGCGTCCTAGTCCAGGCTAGACGACGGCCGCTCCACGGAAGTCCCTAGGGTGGCGGGGGTTTATTGCTTTCAGGCTGGCGCACGCGCTTTCTAGTACTCGGCATCGTTGGTCAGTGATATAGCCTCCCTCGATGCGCTACCTCTAATGGCGCGGCCCCCCGGGCCAGGCGCGGTTGGGGGGATGCCGTGGAAGGGAGTCTCCTGAATCGTGGGATGTGGAGAGCCGGAACATTGAGTCCCCAGCCACGGCCTGGCTCTGGGGGCCGCGTGGGGGTGCTCCCCGGGAGTTGGGGTCTAGGGTCGCCGTTGTTGGGGCTGGCCGCATAGGCTTGAGAGCTGCTTGGGAGCTGGCTGGCCTGGGCTATGATGTCGTCGTGGTTGACTCCAGCTCCAGGGCTCTTAGGAGGGCCTCCGAGGTCGTGGGCTCTGAGGGGCGCCTGGCGGATGCCTCTAGCCCGCGGGCACTCGCTCAGGCCCTCAGGGACGTGGACTACGCCCTCATAGCCCTGCCGGGGGGCCTCGGTGGGAGGCCCCTCGAGAGCGTCGTGGAAGCTGGAGTTGACGCCGTGGATGTAAGCTTCTATAAGAGTATACCGGAGCGCTACGCCGAGCTGGCCTCTAGAGCGGGTATTAGGGTGGTTGTGGATGCCGGGGTTGCCCCGGGCCTTAGTAACATGCTGGTGGCGTCAGCCTATAGGGAGCTGGGTTTCCTGGAGGAGGCCTACATATTAGTCGGGGGCGTCTCGCGGGATCCCAACGCTAACCCGCTGGGCCTCGCAGCCACGTGGAACGCTGAGGATCTAATTGACGAGTACCTGAGGCCGGCGAGGATCCTCAGGGCAGGAGAGGTCGCCGCGCTCGACCCTCTCTCGTCAGCGTGTAAGGCGAGGATCCCGGGCGTTGGCGTGATGGAGGCCTTCCCCACCGACGGGTTGAGGAGCCTCCTCCACACCATGAGGGGGAGGGCCTCGCACCTCGTGGAGTACACGCTACGCCACCCGGGCCACCTCGACCTCGTGTTGAAGCTCAGGAGCCTGGGTATGTTGAGCGACGAGCCCGTCCACGTCGACGGGTGCATGGTGAGGCCTAGGGCGGTGCTCGCGAGGCTTATAGAGGAGAATACGAGTGGCGTCGAGGACGTGGTTGTGCTGGCCGTCAAGGCCTCCTCCCAGAGGGGGGCGGCGGCCTCGCTCTCGATAGTCGGGGCCGAGGCCGAATGGAGCGCCATGGCCAGGGTGACGGGCGCTTCAGCAGTCGCCACCCTCAGAGTCGCTCTCGAGGCACGCCGCGTCAGGGAGCCGGGTATCCACTACCCGGAGGAGCTAGGCTTCAACGGTCACCTCAGCGAGGTCCTAGGCTACCTCGAGGCGAGGGGCATCAGGGTGTCCCGCGTCGACCCCGAATCAGTGCTAGTCGAGGAATGCCGCTAGGCCCCTCCCCCTCCCGGAGCGCCTCCTAACCTCCTCCGCCTCCTCCCTCCTGCCGAGGAACTCCAGTATCGACGCCACCGTGGAGGCCCCTATCCCGGGTACCGCGAGGAGCCTGGAGGGCTCGGCCGACGCCAGGTCGGCTAGGCTCCTATAGCCAGCGTTGTAGAGGCGGCGCGCCCTGACCCTGCCTATCCCCGGTATGGAGAGTAGCTCGAGTAGCTCCTGCTTGACGCCATGGCGTATGCGGCTGCCCAGCACCCTCAGCCTGCCCGCCACCCCGGGGTGCCCCATGGCCTCGGCTACCGCCGAGAGGGCCCTCGCCAGCCAGCGGCCCGTGTCTGTTAGGGAGTAGAGGTCGCCGGGCCACACGTCGTACTTCGAGACTATCCTGTCCTCGGGCACCTCCTCTATCCAGTCGAGGAGTATGAGCGTCTCTTTCACCGCAGACGACTCGTCCCAGCCGACGTAGTCTATGAGATCGTATACCTCGGGAGCCCTGTCGAGTAGCTCGTCTAGCAGCTCCTCAGCCTCCCGCCGGGTAACGCTTACCCTGGGCATGTCGGGGGACGCCGCTATGATGTAGAGGAGCTGGGCGTCGCTGGGCTCGCCCTCCACCTCCTCAAGGGAGTCCGTGAATATCTTCACTGTCTCTGGGTCAACATAGTACCTGCTCGCCTCGAGCCCCACGGCCGTCGCCCTATAGCCCCCTGGGCCCTGCTCCACGAGGCCCCAGCCAGCGAGTTGGCTCAGAGCGCTCGAGACGAGGGGCCCTAGTAGCCTCTTGCCCCTCTGCCTGGCGTAGAGGGTCCTCGACGCCACCCCCAGTATGGCCTCCCTCGTGGATGCAACGCCCGAGGCTATGAGGCCCAGTATGACGTGCCTGAGCCCCCTCAGGCCGGAGAGCTTGCTCTCCACGGGCTCCGGCTCGCCCCTAACGTAGCGGTCTAGGATGTCCTCGGGGGAGTCCCTCCCCTGGGGCACTATCACGGCCTCCCCGTACTCGTCTAGCCCCGGCCTGCCGGCCCTGCCGGCTAGCTGCTTGTACTCGGCCACACTTATCGGCCTCCTGAACCCGTGCTCGTAGCGGAGGTACTCAGCTACGACTACCCTCCGGGCCGGCAGGTTGACGCCAGCGGCGAGCGTGGGCGTGGCGTATATCGCCGCTAAGGCGCCATCCCTGAATGCGTCCTCCACGAGGCTTCTCAGCTCGTTCCCGAGGCCAGCATGGTGGAAGGCAACCCCGCGTGACACAAGCTCGGCCAACTCCTCCCTAATCGGGGCGGGGGCGCCGCTCGAGGCTATCCTCCGGGCCCACTCCCTAGCCTTTGCCTCGTCATAGTACAGCATCGAGCGGGCCTTGGAGGCCTGCTTGGCCATCTGTATGGCCCTACGCCTGCTCTGCGCGAACACCAGGGCGTGGCCCCCCTCCCCGGCGAGGTCCGCCACGAGGTCCACGTATGGCTTGCCCGTGGGCCTCTCCACGGGCCTCCTGGAGCCGTCCGCGTAGACTATCTCCCCCGAGTCTAGCACGCCCTCCCTGAGAGGCACGGGCCTCCACGTCGAGGACACGAGCTTGGCCCCGAGCCACTCGGCTAGCTCGCCAGCATTCGGTATGGTAGCGCTGAGGGCCACGATCTGGGGCCTCTCTCCTAGGCTGAGGAGCCTCGCTAGGAGGCCCTCGAGGAGGGGGCCCCTCTTAGGGTCGGCCACGTAGTGCACCTCGTCAACAACCACGACCCTGAGGCCCCCGAGGATCCCGGGGTCGTTGCGTATGCTCGAGTCGAGCTTCTCGTAGGTCGTAATAACGACGTCGGCACCTGGCAGCCCCCTCTCTAGGTCCCCCACGCTGACCCTAACGCTGAACCCCAGTCTCTCGAGGACCCTGAAGGACCTATACTTCTCCAACGCTATACTCCTGAGGGGGGCCGCGTAGAAGGCCCTACCCCCGCCCCCCTCGAGGGCCGAGACTATGGCCATCAGGGCGACGAGCGTCTTACCCGACGCTGTCGGAGCTGAGACTACCAGGCTCTCGCCCCGTGTCACCCCGGCCCTAACGGCCTCCTCCTGGACGGGGTAGAGCCTCTTCACGCCCAGCAGCTTCAGCAGCTCCGCGACCGCCCCGTTCACCTGGCTAGCGGCCAACAGAGGCACCCCACAGGACCGCTGGACCCTCGGGGAGGGCCAGGGCCCTGACTATAGTGGGGGCCCCAGTCGAGGCTATATTCTCGGGGACTGCCCGGGGTCGGTGGTGGATGCTGATGGCTCGGTCTGATGGCCTCTACGATCTCTTGAAGAGGCTCACAGAGGCCTTCGGCATCTCGGGGTACGAGGACGAGGTCAGGGGCGTGATCGTGGAGGAGCTGCGGGGTGCCGCTGATAAGGTGTGGGTAGACAGGCTGGGCAACGTGATAGCCTACAAGAAGGGATCGGGCGGCGGTTTGAGGGTGCTCTGGGACGCCCACATGGATGAGATAGGCTTCTTCGTCAGGTACATAGATGATAAGGGTTTCATATACCTCTCCCCGGTGGGCGGTTGGTGGGACCCGATAGTCCTGGGGCAGAGGGTGAGGATCCTGACGGATTCCGGGTCTCTCGTCTACGGCGTCGTGGGGAGCAAGCCGCCGCACCTCCTCAAGCAGGAGGAGAGGGAGAAGGTCGTGCCCCTCGACAGGCTCTTCGTGGACATAGGAGCGTCGAGCCGCGAGGAGGTCGAGAAGCTCGGCATACACGTTGGAAGCCCCGTGGACCTAGACAGGGAGACGATAAGGCTGCAGGGCGACAGGGTGACTGGCAAGGCCATGGATGACAGGGCCGGGGTCGCCGCTATAATAGAGGCGTTCAAGTCGCTCGACGGCCAGGAGGCCGACGTATACCTCGTGGCCGCCGTCCAGGAGGAGGTGGGCCTCAAGGGTGCGAGGGTCGCCGCCTACTCCCTCTCACCCGACATCGGCCTGGCAGTTGATGTCACCACGGCGAACGACGTGCCCGGCGCTGAGCCGAAGGAGCAGGTCGCCAGGGTCGGGGGAGGCCCCGCCTTGACCGTGGCGGATGGCAGGGCGTCGAGCGGGCTGATAACGCACCCCAAGCTTCTGCGCCTCCTCGAGGCGGCGGCCAGGGAGGCCGGGATACCCTACCAGCTCTCCATACTGCCCGGGGGCACCACGGATGGCGCCGTGATAGCCCTCACCCGGGAGGGGGTGCCGACTGCGACGATATCCATACCAACGAGGTACATCCACAGCCCCGTCGAGGTCCTAAGCCTATCCGATGTTGAGTACACTGCGAGGCTCCTAGTCGAGGCTACCAAGAGGCTGACGCGGGAGTGGTACGAGAGGGAGATAGGCTCACGGCACTAGGGCGTAGCACTGGTTGCCCCCCTTATCGAATATCAGCCCCCTCCTGTGCATTATCTCGACGGCCTCCTGCGCCTTCTCCCTGGGGATCCTGCGGGCCTCCGCCTCCTCCAGGATCCTCTTGAGGGGCACGCAGCCCCTCTCCTTCTGCATCTCCTTTATTATATCCTGGATTGTACTCATTATAGTCCTCATCCTGAACGTCGCCCCCGAGGCTAGCATGCCGACATCCACCACCCCGGTCTCCACGTCGAAGCCAACGCTCGTCAGGAAGCTGAGCGTCAGCCTGATAGCCTCGGCGGCGTCCTCGGGGCCAGCCTCCTCCCTTAGGGCCATGCGGGCGTGGGCCTCCGTCAGCCTTATGAGCGCCTCGAGCTGCCTCGTCGTTATCGGTATCGGTATGGGGCCCTCCCCCTGCATCTTGGATAGCACGCTCGCCCTCATGCTAGTGAAGAAGTCCTTGAGCATCTCCTTGGCCTCGGGTGCGAGGCGGATCCTCCTCACGTAGCGCCTGGCGTATAGGATGTACTTCCTGAGGAGCTGGGGGTCTATGTCGGGCCTTATCTTATCGCTGCCCGTGTGGGCCTCGAGTACGTACGCCGCTAGCTCGGCGTCACGCCTCTTGTCGGGTATGTCCCTTAACACGAATATCAGGTCGAACCTCGAGAGTATCGTTGGGGGCAGGTTAACGTTGTCCACGAAACTCTTCGTGGGGTCATAGAGGCCCAGCTTGGGATTCCCAGCAGCGAGCACGCTAGCCCTAGCGTTGAGCCTCGCCACTATGCCAGCCTTCGATATGCTTATTGTGTTGTGAAGGACCAGCCCGTGGGAGACGAAGAGGTGGTAGGGCTCCACCGTGACGTCGTAGACCCACTCCGAGTCCCTATTCTCGACGACCTCAACGGACTCGACCCGCAGGAACCTGATGTTGCCCCCTACTATACCTTCAAGATCCTCGACGCCACCAACGGCCCCCCGCTCGCGAAGCTCGCCTAGGAGCCTCGACGCCATACCCCTATCAAGGCCTCCCCCGGGGGTAGAGGCCACGCCCCTGACGCCCGCGAGGGCCGCGGCGTCCACAAGGCGCTTCGAGGCGTCCGGTGGCAGCTCGTCCCACTCACCCCCCTGGGGCCAGGCTAGAGCCCAGCCGCCCTCTAGGCCCGCTATGGATAGGAGCACCTCAGCGTCGCGTGGGGACTGGACGCGGAGACTGCAGGAGCCGCGGGAGCAGTCGAGCACGCTGTAGACGCCGAAGTCCAAGAGGAGGTCCTGTAAGTCCTCCGCGAGCCCCCTACCGCTAGCCCCTAGGGCGAGGCCATCGGGGCCTATGCGGCCCCTCAGCTGGAAGTAGACCCTCAGGAACTCCCTCCTCGCCTCCCTCTTCGCTGCTAGGATCCTGGCCGGAATCCTGGCCTCTCCGCGGGACCAGAGGAGCTCCGGCATTAGGGCCTCGAGGGCCTCAGCGACATTGCCGCAGATCCGGAGCCTGCACCAGCCCCCATCCAGCTCCTCCACACTATACTCCGCTTCGATGCCCGAGAGCGTCTCGCGGGCCACCTCGACGCAGAGGCCGCTGGCCCCCGGCAGGGTGGCCTCCAGGCACCCGCCCTCGAAGCTGGGGGGCTCGGTGGCTGCGGCGAGGAGCGCCGCTACACCGGCTGTCTTAGGGTCGGTATTGTAGATCTCTGGTATGCCGTAGAATCTCACGCCCACTGCGATGTCGCCCGGCCTCACCTCGGAGGCGGGCTTCTCCCTGATGGCGCCGCCCGTCCATACCATGATCGGGTGCTCGGGGGTCACGGTTACCTCCCTGCCGTTGGAGAACCTTATCCTTACAAGCCTCCTCGGAGCCCTGTGCCTGCTTACCCTATCAGCCTTGGCTAGGACAGTCCTCTTGGCCTCTGGGTCATAGGCTACCACGTAGATGTCGTTAACCCTCAGCACCTCGGTCTCCCTGCCCCTTATGACCTCGGCCCGGCGGCTCTCCATGAGGGAGTCTACCAGCTCGCCTATCCTAACCTTCCTCCCATCCCCGAGCAGTATCTCGAAGTCCCTGTGATAGCTCTGCTGCTCCATCGCCTCGTGTATCGCAGTCCTGTCCTCACTCCTCATCTTATCGAACTCGTCAATTATAGCCACGCCACCATCGGCGAGCACGAGGGCGCCAGCCTCGAGGTACCACTCCCCCGTCTTCGGATCCCTGAGGACCGCCGCCGTGAGGCCCGCCGCCGTGCTGCCCTTACCACTCGTGAAGACCGCCCTTGGAGCCACGCGGGCAGCCGCCTGGAGGAGCTGGCTCTTCGCCATACCAGGGTCTCCAATGAAGAGCACGTGTATGTCGCCCCTTATCCTGGTACCATCCGGCAGCACCTTGGGGACGCCGCCGAAGAGTAGGAGTGCTATGGCCTCCTTGAGGTCCCAGTGCCCGTAGATGCTGGGGGCTATGCTGGCTATGATCCTCTCCCTCACCCAGGGATCGCGGGCAAGCTGGCGTATCCTCTCCTCGTCCTCCCTAGTTATGGATACCTCCTCCAGCTCCTTCTCGCTAACCCTGATGCTATTCGCCTCAATGTAGATGTCGAAGAGGGTGCTCCTAGGCGAGGCCGGCTCCAGCCTGACTATGCCAGCTATCTGCACCCTATCCCCGGGCCTCGCCGTGTCGACCAGGTCACCGGTCAGCTTGACCTCTATGCTCCTAGGCATCTGCCCTCCCGGAACGTCCTCGGGCCTCTCCTGCACTACGATCTTCTGGTAGTCTATGTAGGTACTCTTCTCCTTCACCAGTATGAAGCGTCCCCCACTCTCACCACAGAGGGGGCAATAGGGGGGCCTCTCCAGCTTGTCCTCCTGAAGCTCCTCATCGCCAGGAGGCCAGGTGAATGTGCCCCCGCACTTGTCGTGGAGGAATACAGCCTTCACAAGCTTGCTCTTCACTGGTAGCATCCTCGTTATAACGCCGTCTATCTGGACGAGCCTACCTATGTGCTCGGAGCGTATCTCCCTGATCTTAACGGTCTCGAAGAGGTTCACGAACCTGGGCACGAACCTCCTCTTCTTCTCAGCGTACTCCGGGTCCTCCTGGGCGACCAGCTCCTTGATGGCGTCGCCAGCGCTGCGTATGAACCTATCCGGGTCCTCCACCACGGCCTCGGCCAACTCCGTGTCGTACCTGTAGAGGTCGGGGTAGTCAACGATTAGGCTAGACTGATTGAAGCTTATCATCCTCCGGAGCCTCTGAAGGTACTTCAGCTCCCCGAGGCGGTCCCTAAAGTTTCTGAGGAAATCCTTGAACCTCTCAGCATAATCCAACTCGAGGCTGCTCTCAGCCACTCCCACCACCCCCTGCTAGCCCTTTGACATAATCTCTGAACACCTCAACGACAGCCCTAATAGCATCGAAGGCTATGGACTCCTCAGGGGTCATCCTCTCCCTGAACTCCTCCCCGCCGCTGGCGGCGAGCCTGAGTAGCTTAACCAGCCTAGTCTCAGCTATGTCTAGGAGGTTCTTCTCGACGACCTCCCTGTCCCTGATCAGCATGGTCGACGGGCTCTCCCTGATCATCTCATCAAGCCTCTCTATGAGTTCCCTAGCCGCCATGTAGAAATCCTGAGGTATGCTCTGGAGCTGGTTGGCGGCCTGCCCCCTCTTCTCCTTGTAGTGGTACATATTTACGGTGTCAATATCCAGGCCGCGGGCCCTAACCTCCACGAGCCCCAGCCTCTCAAGCTCCCTAGCCTGCCAACGGGGCACGTCTAGCTCGTCTCCCCTCCTCACGTTAACCGCTCCCTGCGGCAGCGGGAGAGGCCCTATATCCTTCAAGGCCAGGACCCTCACCGGCTCCACCAGGTAGTCATAGGCCACGAGCCTCAGCCTGACACGCAGCGAGTCCCTAACCCTCAAGCGGCCCCCGGGAGGGGCCAGCGCGGGGAATCGTAATAACCAGGGCTCCCCCAGGGCGCCTGGCTGTTGCAGATAAGGACTCGCGCCCCCCGGCCTCCTCGGGTGGTGGTCCTCCTGCCACGTAGGAGGGGGTCGGGTAGGAGTAGGTCCTCGAGATCGAGGGGCTCCAAGGGTAGCGGCTCTAGGGCCTCGCGTGCATCTAGGAGGCGGGGCTTCAAGCTTGACGTGGAGAGTGTCTCAGCCGAGGTAGCTAGACAGGTCGCCGAGAGGCTGGGACTCGACTACTACGGGCTCTCCCCCTCCGATATACGGGACCTGGTAGCTGATATAGTGCAGGGCATAGCCGCTAATAGGAGCACCAAGCCCAGCATAGAGAGCCTCGTCAAGAATATCATGAGGAATAAGGAGGCGTTCCTGAAGGGATTGGCTGCTAAACTGGTCGAGAGGGGCCCTCCTTATAGCGTTGAACAGCTGGAGCTCATAGTGAGCGCTGCTCCCGAGGTCGCTGGGAGGGCGGCGCCAATGCTCTACCACGAGGCCAGAAGGCTCGGCGCTGACCATATAGTGGAGGCGCTCAGGGACCTCTGGAACAGGTACGGCAGGCCGACTCCCATCAGGTGCCCCCGCTGCGGCTTCAACGCGGTCGCCCCAGACTTAACGTGTATCGTGTGCGGTGCGAGCCTGAGCGAGGAGGAGGTGAAGAAGTCTATAGGCTTCGAGGGCATGCTAGAGTCCTTCGCCAGGAGAAGCCCCCCGCAGCTCGTGAGAGAGGCCCTCCGAGCCGGCTACGTGGTGGTGGATAACGAGGTTAAACCCCCGAGCCTCTGGAGGCCGGGGGAGTACGGGATCCAGCTCTTCCTGTCCCGCCGCGAGAGGCTGCTGCTGGAGAGGATCCTCCGCGAGAGGGCCTCGGCCCCCTAGGCCTCGTGGAGGGGCTCTACCTCCACTGCCTCAAGGCCCACACCAGCGCAGTCGGGGCACACACCAGGCCTGGGCGTGTAGCCCCCGCACAGCCTACACCTCGGCATCCCCCTGAGCTGGCCCGCTAGGAGGCCTATGGCCTTGGCTGGGCTGAACTCTAGCTCGGGCCGGCCGTGTAGCACGCTCATGAGGGGGCCCCAGGAGAGGCTCTCGGGCTTACATGGCCCCCAAGCCTTGAGGCCCTCCACAGCCGCCAGGGCGGAGGCAGCCTCGCCCTCTACAGAGTAGAATAGTGGGGCGACCGCTATACCGCCTATGTAGACCGACTCCTCGAGTGCCTCACTGAGCCCCCAAGGCTCGCCTCTCAGCAGGGCGTCGACGGCTGCGAGTGTCGCCGTGGTCCTCGTGACTGGCAGGCCCACAGCCCCAGCTCCCAGTTGCCTCGCGGCGAGGGCGCTCCAGGCCCTGTCGAGCCTTATGCATGCCCTCAATGTGGAGGGGAGCCTTCTCAGCTGGAGCCTGGCCCTCCAAAGCCTCACCCTACCCATCCCGGCGAGCCTGGCTAGCACCTCGCGGGGAACCTCGACCGCCCAGCCCCTGCCCTCCGGTACGACGATGTGCACCGTGACGTCTAGTCCCCGCGTCGCCTCGTGGAGCGCCATCGCCAGCGCCAGGCCTAGATGCGGGGCCTCCAGTGCTGCTGGGACAACAACGCCCATGCGCGGCCTGAAGCCTCCGGAGCGTGACGCCTGCCTCTTAACGGATCTAGCGAGCGCCCTCAGGAGGCACCTGCCGCAGAGGAGCTCGCCGCTGTAGGCACGCTTGTAGACGGCTCTCCTGCCGCAGACGCTGCATCTGGCCTCCCCTAGCGCCAGGCCTGTTCCCCTCATGCCCTCCCCCGCCGGGTTAGCTCTTAGGTTTGCGGCGCTCCCCGAAGCTGGAGGAGGCTCTTCGGAAGCGCAAGGCTTATATAGAAGTGTAGCCATAAGGGACTGCTGGGAGCTTAGGAGGACCCGGGTAACAGGGGGTGTAACAGGATGGCTATGGGTGGAGTGCCAGTAATCATATTGAAGGAGGGCACCCAGAGAACCTACGGTAGAGAGGCGCTGAGGAACAACATCCTCGCGGCTAAGGTCCTAGCTGAGCTGCTCAAGTCCAGCCTAGGCCCCAGGGGCCTCGATAAGATGCTTGTTGACAGTTTCGGCGATGTAACCGTCACGAACGACGGCGCCACCATAGTGAAGGAGATGGAGGTCCAGCACCCGGCGGCCAAGCTCCTAGTTGAGGTGGCTAAGGCCCAGGATGCCGAGGTAGGCGATGGCACCACAAGCGTGGTCGTCCTCGCTGGCACGCTACTCGAGAAGGCCGAGAAGCTCCTCGACGATAACATACACCCCTCCGTGATAATTGATGGCTTCGTGAAGGCCCAGGAGAAGGCCCTGGAGCTCCTAGACCAGATAGCAGTGCCGATAAACGTCGAGGACGAGGCTACCCTCAGGAGGATAGCGGAGACCGCTCTAGCAAGCAAGTACATAGGTCACGGGCCTGAGAAGGAGAAGATTATAGACATGGTCGTCGAGACCATTAAGATCATAGCGGAGAAGAGGCCCGACGGCACCTACAACGTCGACCTAGACAATGTTAAGATCGAGAAGAAGAAGGGTGGCAGCCTGCTGGACAGCAAGCTCGTAAGGGGTGTCGTCATCGACAAGGAGGTCGTGCACCCAGGCATGCCTAGGAGGGTTGAGAACGCCAAGATAGCCGTGCTAGACGCCCCACTAGAGATACAGAAGCCCGACATAACCACGAAGATAAGGGTGACCGACATAGAGCAACTCGACAGGTTCCTGGAGGAGGAGACCAGGCTACTCAAGGAGATGGTGGAGAAGATTGCTGCTACTGGTGCTAATGTGGTGATTACTCAGAAGGGTATTGACGAGGTTGCGCAGCACTACCTAGCGAAGCACGGGATCATGGCCGTGAGGAGGGTTAAGAGGAGCGACATAGAGAAGATAGCTAAGGCGACTGGCGCGAAGATCGTGACCAGCATCAGGGACCTGAAGCCCGAGGACCTAGGCTACGCAGAGCTAGTGGAGGAGCGCAAGGTAGGAGAAGACAAGATGATCTTCATAGAGGGAGCAAAGAACCCGAGAAGCGTAACAATACTGCTACGCGGAGCCAACGACATGCTACTCGATGAGGCCGAGAGGAGCATCATGGATGCCCTCCACGCCCTCAGGAACATAATGAGGGAGCCCAAGATAGTAGGTGGCGGCGGCGCTGTGGAGATAGAGCTTGCCGAGAGGCTCAAGGACTACGCTAACACCGTGAAGGGCAAGGAGCAGCTAGCCATAAAGGCCTACGCCGAGGCCCTAGAAGTCATACCCACCGTGCTGGCGGAGAGCGCCGGTATGGACGCCCTCGACACCCTACTACAGCTGAGCACCCTCCACAACCAGGGCTTCAAGCACGCGGGCGTAAACGTGCTCGAGGGCAAGATAGAGCACGACATGATAAAGATCAATGTCTACGAGCCCGTGCTAGTCAAGAAGCAGGTGATTAAGAGCGCCAGCGAGGCGGCCACCTCGATACTGAAGATCGACGACATCATAGCCGCTGCACCGCCCAAGAAGAAGGAGAAGAAGGAGAAGGGCGAGGAGGAGAGCGGCAAGTTCGAGTTCTAGCCCCATCCCCTCTAGCCTTTATTCTCAATAACCATTCTAAACTTAGGTCACATATCCTTATTACCCTCCGGATAGCCCACAATCGACGAACTCGTTACCAGCCTCCAGACGCCCTTACTAGGTCGCCTACTCAGGGAGATTCGGGAGTACCTTTACCCCGGTGAGCGCGAGAGCAGGTATATCGCTAGCACCGCTAGTGCAACCCCTAGCGCCTGCTCGACGCTTAACTTCTCCTTGAGAAGCCCCACGGCTAGGAGTGCTGTGACCGCGGGGTATAGTGCTGTAAGCGGTATCACAAGAGAGGCGGGACCCCCAGCCTCGAGTGATAGCACAAGGAACACGTATCCGAGCGTGCCTAGCGCCCCCGCGGCCATCGCCACGGCAAGCCCTGCAGGCGTTGGGTTAATGTCATGCCTATAAACGGCCCACACAACGAGTATCGCTATGACTATGGCCAGATTCGTTGATACATAAAGCTCGTACCACGTAGGGAGCATCCTCTGCGCTACCTTCAGCATCACACCCCAGGCGCCCCAGAGTATTAGGCACGCTAGAGAGTAGAGGAGCCACTTCTCAACCACAGCGCCAGCCCCCAGCCTCCAGGCGGAGGGGCGTGGAGGTAAAGGGCTAGTAGCCAGGCCCGCCATTGCTCTTTGGGGCCGCTGTGAGGCGGGCTAGGCGTCGCTGAGGCTGGAGTGACGACGAACCCGGAGCCGAGCGGTCCATACTGCGACGGGCTCCACGATAATATCCCCCACCATCTCTTGGTATAGTGGTGTTTAGGAGTGGCTGTAGTGGCGTCCTCCTATAGGAGATGGGAGCTCCTATACAGGGGTGCTGATGGGGTCTTCAAGTCTTACCTCCTGTCGTTTATAGCATTCATACTGGCGTTCGCTGCGGTCCTCGCCGCAGGCGTCGCTGGCATGGGGGCGATCATGCATGGCGGCAATGTGGGCGCCGCCTTGAGGTCTAGCGTGGGATCCTTCGCTACACTAGCCCTGATAGCACTCGTCCTGATACTGGCTTCCCTCTACTATCTCTGGGACGGCTTTAGGAGCCTGAAGGAGTACGACGCCTCTAGGTTCGGTGTCGGCGTTACTGGGCTCAAGGTCTACCTGGCCGCCGTCATAGTTGTCCTCCTAGCGGTTCTCGCCCTCATACCCGGCGCCATGACTGCCTCCCCCGTCTCGATGGGCCTCGCCGTGGGCCTCTTCATCCTAGGCGGCATCCTGGCCATAGTGGGGGCTATCATGATAGCAATAGCCCTCTGGAGGCTTGGCGACGAGCCCGGAGGCAGCCTCGTCAAGCTGGGCGTCATATTATGGTTCCTAGGGATCCTGCTGGGAGTCACGAGGGCCGGAAGCGTTCTGGCATTCATAGGGAGCATACTAATAATGCTTGGGGCGAGAGACGTCAGAGACAAGGCCTCCCAGGCCATGCGGGCCCCGCCGCCTCAGGAGCCCTCTCCAGGAGCCTCCGGCTCTATTTGAAGCCCGCTTTTAAGGCTCCGAGGCCGCGGGGCCTCCAGTCCGGGGGATGCACTGTTGTCGGAGGGTGAGGGGGGCGACTTCTACTCGGTATACCCCAGAGTGGCTGAGGAGATCAGGATAGGGCCTCCGATGCTAACGAAGTATGAGAGGGCTAAGCTCATAGGCGCCAGGGCGCTCCAGATATACCACGGCGCCCCCCCTCTGGTTGATATCGAGGTTGTAGGCTCGCTTGACCCGATAGATATAGCTAGGTACGAGGTCGACAACGGGATCCTACCGGTCACAATCTACCGCTACCAGAAGGGCACGGGGAGGGGCCAGGCTATACCGCTCAAGGTGCTCCTAGAGGTTGAGAGGAGGGTTGTCGGGGGCAGGGTCTACAGATAGCGGCCTAGGCGGCTGCGTCTCCCTGCTAGGCGGGGGCCTGGAGGTCCTCGAGGCCCAGCAGGTCCCGCAGGGCCTCATGATACTGGCCCTCGAGAGGACCCGGGTGGACTGGCCGAGCCTCTATAGAAGGCTCTCAGCGCACGGCTGCATGGCCTACGCTAGGAGGGAGAACGGGCTCCTAAGGATACTGGTGACACGCAAGATCGAGAAGTCAAGGGCCCTACTCGCCCTGGGCCTCGGAGCCGCCGTCGTAGCGACACTCTACGTCAGCGGGGTCTTCTACCTCAAAGGGGCGCCCAAGGGTGTGGGGGGCACCGCCTGGACCCCCCTGGCCTACCTGGGAGGGCTGCTAGCGCCGCTCCTCATACACGAGTTCGGCCACTACCTCACCATGAGGCGCTACGGGGTGCCGAGCAGTGTGCCCATACCACTACCCGCCCCCCCGTACCCCTGGTTCCTCGGGACATTCGGGAGCATAATACTCATGAGGTGGCCTCCCCCAACGTCCGACGCCCTAGCCCTCATAGGCCTAGCCGGCCCCCTGGCTGGCTACCTGGCGGCCCTACCAGTGGCCATCTGGGGCCTCCACGCCTCCCTAGCCCCCACCACGCCCCCGCCCGGCACGGGGACCGTGCCGCTTGTGCCCCTCTCCATGCTGCTCCTCGACATGGCATTCGGCCCCAGGGGCGGCGGCCTAGTCGTCATGAGTCCCCCGGCATTCGCCGCCTACGTCATGTTCTTCGTCACATTCCTCAACCTAATGCCCATAGGCCAGCTCGATGGGGGCCACGTCGTGAGGGCGGCCCTAGGGGACAGGGGCCACTCGATCGTAAGCAAGGCATTCATAGTCGCCCTGCTGGCAGCGAGCCTCTTCTACCCATACCTAGCAGGGTTCGCCCTGCTGGCGCTGCTACTCTACCTGCTCTCGGGTGGTAGGCACCCCGGCCCCGCCTTCCCGCAGGAGAGGCTCAGCCCCGCGGGTCAGGTAGCCGTGGCCCTCTACGCTGCCCTCCTCATACTAACCCTCCCACTCCCAAGCTAGCCCTAGGCGGCTGACCGGGGGTCCTGGTTGCGCTCGAGGCGCGGAGCCACACGCCAGCCCAGCGCCTGCAGCCCAAGGCCGGGCTACGTGCTGGTCATAGCGGAGAAGCCCAAGGCTGGCGAGAGGATAGCTGGGGCCCTCGCTCAGGGGAGGCCCGTGAAGTGCCGCTGGAGGGGGGTGCCCTACTGGGTATTGTGGAGGGATGGCTCCACGCTCGTGGTTGCCCCTAGCGCTGGCCACCTCTATGGGCCCTATAGTGGCGAGCGGGGCTACCCGGTCTTCAGTTACGAGTGGAGGCCGCTCTGGGAGTTCGAGAGGGGCTCGGCCCACCTGAGGAAGTTCCATGAGATGCTGGCGCGCCTCAGTAGGGGGGCTAGGCTTTACGTCAACGCTTGCGATTATGACATAGAGGGTAGCGTGATTGGCTACATGATAATATACATGCTGGGGGACCCCCGCCGGGCCCGTAGGATGAAGTTCTCCACGCTATCCCCACTCGACATCAGGCGCGCCTACGAGAGGCTCGAGCCCCTGGACCGCGAGATGGTTGAGGCGGGGATGGCCCGCCACGAGCTAGACTGGCTCTGGGGCATAAACCTCTCCAGGGCCCTTATGGACGCTGTGAGAAGGGCCTCCCGTAGGAGGGTCATACTCAGCGCTGGCAGGGTCCAGACGCCCACGCTCGTTGAGGCGGTGAGGAGGTGGAGGGAGAGGAACCTCCACGTCCCCAAGCCCCGCTTCAGGCTCCGCCTCAGACTAGAGGCCGGGGGGGTCGAGTTCACGGCCCACCCGAGGGGCTGGGAGCCGGGCTCTAGGGAGGAGGCCTCTAGGATAGCATCGGAGCTGAGGGCCGAGGCCTCCCTCAGGGTCTCCTCCGCCGGGGCGGTCGAGAGGATCCTAAGGCCCCCGCCAGCCTTCAACCTCGGAGACCTCCAGTCTGAGGCCGCGAGGATCTACGGGTACTCGCCGATGAAGACGCAGAGCATAGCGGAGAACCTGTACCTCGAGGCCCTCATAAGCTACCCGAGGACCAACAGCCAGAAGCTCCCCCCGACTATAGACTATAGTTGGATCATATCGAGGCTCGCAGCCCTCAAGGCTGGCGGCCTGGGGGGGCTCGCGGCTAGGCTCCTCTCCGAGGCCCGCGGCGCCCTCAGGCCCGTGCAGGGCCGGAAGGATGACCCCGCGCACCCCGCCATATACCCCACGGGGGAGCTGCCTAGGAGGGCCCTTTCTAGGGATGAGTGGAGGATATACGAGTTGATAGTTAGGAGGTTCCTCGCGGCCTTCTCGCGGCCCGCTAGAGTGGCGTCTACCACCCTCGTGCTCGTGGACTCTAGGGGCAGGGAGTACGAGGCCCGGGGGGTCGAGGTTGTCGAGGAGGGCTGGCTGGCCTACTACCACTACACCAGGCCCAGGGAGGGCCTCGTGCCCCTCCTCAAGCAGGGGGAGGAGGCGAGGATCCTGGGCGTCTCCTACTCAACCGAGTGGAGCAGGTCCTCCGTGCAGCTCTCCAAGTCCAGCCTGGTGAAGTGGATGGAGTCCGTTGGCATAGGAACGGAGGCCACGAGGGCTAGGATAGTTGAGATACTATTCAAGAGGGGCTACCTAGAGTCGAGGGGCGGCTCCACGGTCGTAACAGGCCTGGGAGAGGCGGTGGCCGATACCATAGAGGAGCTAGTGCCCATCATAGCTGGCCCGGAGCTTACGAGGCGCTTCGAGGAGCTCCTAGAGTCGATAAGGAGGGGTGCCAGGAGTAGGGTGGAGGTGGTCGAGGAGGCCAAGCAGGCTATCAGGAACGTTGTGGAGGGCTTCAAGTCGCGGATAGACGCGATCGGCGAGAGACTAGCCGTTAGTATGGGCCTCATAGAGCCGGAGTCGAGGTGCCCAATCTGTGGCCGGGAAAGCGAGCCCGGGGCCCCAGCGGGCCTCTGCAGGCTCCATCGTATGGCGCTCGACAGGCTGGCCTCCGAGCTGCCCGTGATAGCCTCGAGGCTCGGTACCAACATACGGGGAGCCCTAGAAGCCATAGCCAGGAGGGGCGAGGCTGGAAGGTGGGTCTCCGAGGCGGCCCGGGCGGCCCTCGAGGTGCCTGAGTTGATGAGCTACCTCGCCAGGAGGGCCAGGCCCCCGAGGTAGGGTATCTTCAATATGCTATCGTGGACCGTGTAGACCACGCCGACTATCCACGAGTATGGTATGCCACTCACGCCCGTCAGAACCTCGTGGGTGGCTGGGTTGACGACGCTGACTACCCCGCACTCCATGGGATCCCCCGGATCCGGTATGGGGTTGTTGTCGCCCCATACAACGTAGCACCACCTATCGGCGTAGCGATACTTGTAAACGACCCTGTGAATTATGAACGTGGCCCCCTCACGGTATACCACCACGTCCCCAACCTTGATGGACCCGGGATCCTTGTGGACGAGGAACACTATGTCCCCAGTATGGAGTATGGGCTCCATACTGCGGCCCCTAACGACAGCAATCCTATCGGAGCCCCGCCCCCCAGGCCCTGCCGAGGCTGCGACTGACGCCAGCACCAGGAGGGAGAGGGTGAAGGCTAGGATTGTTAGCCGCGCGCGCCTCAGCCCCTGCACCCAAGCACCCCAGGGGTATGGGCCTGCCATCCGAGTGTTTAATCCTTAGAGTACCGCCAGCCTCCCGGGGGGTGGGGGCTTCGGAGGCGGGATCCTTCGAGGAGTATAGGAAGGTGATCCTGCGCGTCGCGGCCGAGGCCGCCGGGCTTCTGAGGGACCTTAGCTGCATTGAGTCTCACACGCGGGTGGTCAGAGGAGAGACCATCAGGGCTGACCTGGAGTCGGAGGAGTACATCATAGATGCTCTGAGGGCTGAGGGGATGGGTGGTAGGGTCGTCACAGAGGAGAGGGGCCTCGTCGAGCTGGGGGGTGAGGGGCCCACCTTCATAGTGGATCCCCTGGACGGGAGCACGAACTACCGCAACTGCATCCCCTGGTCGAGCGTCTCCATAGCCGTAGCCCCAAGAGGCTCGCGGAGGCTGAGGGACGTCGTCGCGGGGGTTGTGGCGCCCGTGTTCTGGGGGTCACCACTGAGCTTCTCGAGGGGCTCGGGCTGCTACGAAGGAGCCATGCGCGTGGAGCCCCTCGAAGAGCCTGCCGGCGTCATATTCGTCTACGTTGAGAGGCCCGACGCTGCCATGGCGCTGGCAGAGGTCACCAAGAGCCTCGGAGGCCTGAAGGTTAGAAGCCTAGGCAGCGCGGCGCTGGAGCTGGCCTACACCGCCCTAGGCAGGGCCAAAGTATTCCTCGACCTGAGGGGGAAGCTGCGCAATGTCGACGTCGCCGCTGGCCTCGGCCTCACCGTTGAGTGCGGGGGTAGCATCGTGGGTGAGGGCGGGGAGCCCCTCGACTCCGGCCTCGATGGCGTTGAGAGGGTGGGAACAGTGATATCCTCCCCCGAGCAGTCGACGCTCAGGAGGGTCCTAGGCATACTGGGTGGGAGCGGTGGAGGGCGACCCTAGGGCCGAGGAGCTGGTGAGGGCCCACCTGATAGTGAGGGGCGTGGTCCAGGGCGTATTCTTCAGGGCCAACATGAAGAGAGTGGCCGAGGAGTACAACGTGAAGGGATGGGTGAGGAACCTACCCGATGGCGAGAGCGTTGAAGCCGTACTAGAGGGTAGGAGAGCCGACGTCGAGAGGGTCATATGCTGGAGCCTCCGGGGCCCCCTACAAGCCGTGGTGAGGGAGCTCCACATCGAGTACAGCGAGCACAGAGGAGAATTCAAGGACTTCAGGATAAGATACTACTAAAATCTTCGCCTCCAGTTAGCGAGAAGGAGCATTATTGGTGTAGACCCCCCAGGGTACCAGCCAAGCAAGGCGCGACTAGAGCTTTGGCGATGTACAATGCATGCCGGACTTCAAAGCTGGGGGCAACGTACTCTACATCGAGGACGACATGCTAACTATCGAAACCCAAGCTCCCGGAAGAGGCCGAGCCTCTAGCCCGCCAAACATGTGCTAACATTAAAGAGGAGAGTTGACACATAATACATAAATACCCTCATCCCCTTCGCCTACACGGAAGCTACTCGAGCACCTTACCCCATGGGTGGTACTATGGGGTCTAAGGTGCTAGTAATTATATCGTCTGGCGACGTTGACAAGGCACTTACGGGCCTAATGTACGCCACTAACGCTCTCAAGTATAAGTGGCTCGATGACGTAGAGGTAGTATTCTTCGGGCCTGTCGAGAGACTTATAGCTAAGGGTGATGAGAAGCTGTTAGACGCCATTAGAGAGTTCTCCAAGTACAAGAGGAGGCCACTAGCATGTAAGAGGATAGCCGAATTAGAGGGCTTCGAGGACAAGCTTAGAGAGCATGTTGAGGTAGTCTATGTTGGAAGCGAGGTGAGCAGGCTCATAAAGGCGGGCTACATACCCTTAGTCTTCTAGAGATGGGCCGGCGTCGGCAGCGCCAGCCCGGGCACACCACCGCCCCAGGGGGCGGCTAGCGCCGAGATCGCTCCTCACACGCCGGCGGCCTACCATACCTATGGGTTAGGGGCCTCTTTAATAGGGAGCCCCGGCGTGTGCCCTGCTGTGGTGCGTGGGTCTTGCCTGGAGAGCAGGGCGTCACGGCGTTTATACTAATGATTATTGAGCTTGGCATGGAGTACGATGTGGCGAGGAGGATAAGGGAGGAGATCCCAGCCGTTAAGGAGGTTCACGTGACCTACGGCGAGTACGACATCGTAGCCAAGATAGTTGTGGGCAACCTCAAGGAACTCGATGAAGTCGTAACCAAGATCAGGGGGATGCCGGGCGTGAAGTCCACCACGACCCTCATATCCTCAGGGAGCTAGCCTGACCCCCGGGAGGGCAGCGGGAACCTCAGGATAGCTATGACGCCCCCGAGCGGCTTCAGTTTCTCCCCTATGGGACTCTCCGCCGGGACTATGAGGATCTCCGCCCTCCTCCTCTCCGCCTCCGCTAGGGCCTCGTCTACCGCCTCCCTGATGCTGTCCTCTATGCTGTAGAGTAGCTCGTCGGCGACGAGCACCTTAGCTGTGGCGCCGAGCCTAGCCGCCTCTAGTACGGCGTTGACGCCGAAGGCCACTCGCTCCGGCTCCCTGGCGGCCACCTTCATCGCCTCCTCGAGCCACGCCTCCGCCTCGACCAGGCTGTACTCCCTGAGCGCCTCCCTGATGAGGGGCCTTCTGAGGGCCTCCCCTATGCCGGCAGTGCCGCCCATCGAGGTCGAGTCAGTGTACACCTTCAGCGTGGAGGCCTGGAGCCTCACCTTCGAGGCTACCTCCTCCTTGAGGGGGCCGGGCCCAGCCACCACGACTACCCTGGCGCCCTCGCGGCTAGCCGTCTCTACTATCAGCCTCGCCAGCGCGTCCACGTAGTGGCTGAGGGCCTGGTCCCTGGCTGGATCGTCCTTCCCAGGGAGGCTCGTGGAGCCCTCGGCCACTATCCTGTAGCCGTGGAGGGCCACCACGGCTATAGCGTACTCGTCGTAGTCCACAGCGGCTACGACCGCCCTCCCACGGGGCCCGGAGGACTCGAGCCTCTCCACGACGCGCCTGCTCCACCCGCCCTCCCTCTCAACGATAATAGCCTGCCCCGGCGAGACTGTCATGGCGTGGTGCTTCCCCTTGAGGCCGTACTCCTCGGGGCCCTCCACTATGACGCCGTATATCCTGAGCCTCCCCGTGAAGGGCTGGAACTCGACGTACTTCACACGCATAGTCACCGTGACTGGCTTCCTCCTCTTCGACTCACTCCCCTTGACCGCCACGTCTCTAAGGGTCCTACCCGTGACCAGGTCGCCGGGGCGGAGAGTGTTCCTTAGGACCCAGAGGTCCTCCTCGCTCTCCGGCCTAACCTCGAGCCTCCAGCCCCTCCTGTCTAGCACTCTAACCTTCAACCCGGGAACCACACCCGGAGGGATCCTGGTGGGGGCTGGAGGCCCTTAGGCTTGGGCCTCCAGGAGGTAGGCCGCCTCGCCCAGGGCCCTCGCCCCGGGCGGGGGCTCCCTGTAGGTCTTGAAGGGCGTCTTGTGGAGGTCCCGTAGCTCATCGAGGAGGTCGCCTAGCTCCTCAGGCACCAGGATGACCGCCGATGGTATTGGCTCCTTGAACCTCACGCCACTCCTCTTCTTGTAGCCCCACACCTCGCTGTTAACCCTGGCCGCTAGCCTCGCCTTCGCCGCCAGGGCCGCCCTCTCCTGGGGGTCTGCTATGAAGGGCTTGGGCCACTCCCTCCTGTGGACCGTGCCCCCGTAGAGGCGGCGGTGTATCATGTCTGTGACGAAGGGCATCACGGGGGAGAGGGCTATAGTGAGCCTCTCCAGTATCTCGTGGAGGGTGTACCAGGCGCCCCTCTGCTCCTCCACGCTGTACCTACCGCTCCTATTGTAGGCGCGCTCCTTAACCATCTCAACGTAGTTGCTCGCATAGTAGTCCCAGGCGTACTCGTAGAGGGCCAGGGCTGGCTCGTAGACGTCGAGCTGTGAGTACGCCTTATCGGCCCTCTCGAGGTACTCGTCGAGGAGGGCCAGGAAGGCCCTATCCACGGGCCTGAGCCTCGACTCCTCGAGGCTGGGCCTCTCGAAGCCGCTCACGAAGCGCGCTAGGTTCCAGAGCTTCGTCACGAACCCCTTGCCGGTGCGGAGCCTGCCGTAGTCGACCCTGTAGTCATAGCCTAGCTTGGCGGCGGTTGCTGCCCAGAACCTGAAGGCGTCCGCCCCGTACTCCTCTATTAGGGGCTCGGGGTCTATCACGTTGCCCAGACTCTTATGCATGGGCCTGCCCTTGGGGTCGAGGCCCATGCCAGTTATCCGGACCCACCTGAACGCTGGCCTCGCCGTTAACTGGTAGACCCTGAGTATGGAGTAGTAAAGCCACGTCCTTATTATGTCCTGGCCCTGGGGTCTCAGCACCCTGTCCTTCGCCTTCTCGTAGAAGGCCTGGTTCCTCCTCCACCCGGTTACGTAGAGCATACTTATGCTCGAGTCGAACCAGGTGTCGAAGACCCTCTTCTCCCCGACTAGGGCCTCCTTGGGGGCGCCGCATACTGGGCAGCGGTCCCAGGGGGGCTCTTCCTCCCACGGCCTGTAATAACGGCCGGGCTCGGGCACTAGGAGGGCCCCGCACCTGGTGCACCTCCAGAGGGGTATCTCGGTCCCGTAATAACGGTCCCTGCTTATGGGCCAGTCCATCTTCAGGGAGTCTATCCAGTCGTAGAGCTTCCTCCTATGCATCTCCGGCCTGAACTCTATCTTCGAGGCGATCCTCTTCACGTCCTCGCGGAACTCTAGCTGCTTGAGGAAGAGCTCCCTCCTATGGATTATCTGGAGGGGGGTCTTGCACCTCCAGCAGACTGGCACGGTGTGCCTTATCTTCTCCTTCTTCACTAGGAGTCCCTTCTCCTCTAGTATCCTAGCTATCTCCTCCCTCGCCTTCTCCACCGGCAGACCCGCTATGGGACCGGCCTCGGGGAGCATGCGGCCGTCCTCACCGATTATTACGCGGGGCTTGAGGCCTAGCTCCATGAATAGCCTCACATCGTCCTCGTCGCCGTAGCTACATATCATCATGAGGCCGGTTCCGAAGTTAGGGTCGACGCTCGGGTGCTCCACTATGACTACCTCGTGGCCGTAGAGTGGCGCCACTGCCTTCTTGCCAGCGAGGCCCTTGTAGCGCTCGTCCTCGGGGTTGTAGGCTAGGGCTGCACAGGCAGCCAGCAGCTCGGGCCTGGTTGTGGCGACGACGAGGGGTTCGCCTGTGTCCTTAAGCGTGTACTTCACGTAGTATAGGTACCCCTCCTCCTCGCGGTATTCTATCTCGGCTTCCGCGAGCGTGGTCCTACAGCGGGGGCACCACCTCACAGGCCTCTCGGCCTCGTAGATGAGGCCCTTCTTGAAGAGGTCTATGAATGTCGCCTGGGTGAGCTTCCTGTACTCGGGGCTATCGGTGCCGTTCCTCCAGTAGTCGAAGCTGCACCCCATCCTCCTCCAGACGCGGACTATCTCGGCCTCGGCCTTGTCGAGGAAGCTCCTGCAGAGCTCTAGGAACCTCCTGCGGCCCTCTGGGGTGCTGGCCATCTCGTGGGCGCTTATCCCGTAGGTCTTCTCGACCTGGACCTCGACGGGGAGACCGTTCCTGTCGGCGTAGAATGGTACCACGACGTTGTAGCCCTTCAACCTGAAGTACCTCGCTATCATGTCTATCTGAGCGTAGTGCGCTGCCCCCCCGGCGTGCCACTTCCCGCTGGCGTATGGGGGCGGCGTGTCTATGACTACGACCTCCCGGGGGTCATCGGGGTCCATGACGCTCTTGTGGAGGCCCTCCTCCTCCCAGAGCTTGTAGAGCTGCTCCTCCCACTCTATCCTCCACGTCTTCTCCTTTATCCTCGGCAAGCCCCCGCACCAGCCGCGCACGAGCGGGCGGTTCGAGGCCACCATTTAAGCCTGGAAGCCGCGGGGACGGCGAGGTGCCCCTGGTGGAGGCCGGGGAGTCTTCTGGGGAGGAGGCGCCGCTCGAGCCCAGCAAGGCCGCCAAGGAGGCCGAGGGGGGGCCCTGCTGGCTGCCGGGGCCCTACTGGGGCCTAAGCGCTGGCTCGGCCCTGCTACTCCTTTTGATAGGCGCCTCGCTAGGTATAGGCAGGCTTTGGACCGCGACGTCTATCTCGGTAGTGATCGCTATCGTCGCGCTGGTCATACTCTGGGATAACCCGACCGCGCGCTTCCCCTTCACTGCTCTCCTGATAGGCCTGGACGCCGGGGCACTGGCTGCCGCTGGCCACGTGAAGGTGGCTGCACCACCCTTCTTTATCGAGGCCGACAGGATGGGCTCGAGCCTCGCAATCGACCCAGCGGCGCTAGCCATTATAGTGGACCTGGTCTCACGCTATAGGCTATGCCGCTCACAGGGGCCCCAACAAAGAAATAAAACCCCTCCCCCCGAGACGGAGTCCAATGGTGCCGCGGTAGTATAGCCCGGCCCAGTATGCGGGCCTCTCGAGCCCGTGACCCGGGTTCAAATCCCGGCCGCGGCACCACCTGCGCGGGGCCGCAGCGCTAAGCCAGCGCCGCTTCCTCCTCCACATGCCCGGCTTGGCATCGATGCCCCCTAGAGCGCCTGACTGGCAGGCTCGAGGCGAGAAGCGTCGAGAGGAGGCCTCTTAGGTTCCTAATGTTCACCTTAGGGTAGTCGGTGGCCACGCGCTCCGGCTCTGTCCTAATGGTGCGGACCCAGGCTCTCATGGCGTTGAGCGCCTTGTCTATGAGGAGATCCACTATCCTCCTGGCCAGCGGGTTCTTAATTTTCGAGACCAGCACTGGGTAGATTCGCTCGGAGAACTCTATACTATACTCCCACCCAGCGACTATGGCGTCTAGGGCCTCGGGAGGCAACTTCTCTAGGGTGGCGAAACCCGCTTTGCCCTCGACCCGTGTGCCCCCGATTGGTATCAGGAGTAGGGGGAAGACCCAACCCTTGAAGCCCTCATCGCGCAGCCTGTCTATAAGTTCCACCGTCTTAACGTAATCATCGGGTGTGGCGTCGGGGAAGCCTACTATGTATGTTAGGCATGGGTACCAGTAGTTGTCGTTCAGGAGCTTGCTGCCCTCCACAACTATCCAGGGCCAGTCCTCGGGCTTCCAGGGGTAGGGCTTCCCCCTGAAGTACCTAGCCACGATGCGCGGGCTCCCACTCTCGAAGCCGACTTGCGGGAAGAGGGGATCGCCCTCGGAGAGGTTGTTTACCTCTGAGATGTGGCGGACCGCCCCCTTGAGTACGAGGGCTGAGGAGAGCGTGACGTGGCTAAAGGTTACCTTGCTGACGCCGTATCTCCTCACGACCCTCATGGTCTCATCGAAGAGCCTCTTTACAGCGTCTTCGTTGAGGTGGAGCCCCTTGGCGCCATAGAGTAGGACGTCCTCCGTCACGAAGTTTATCTCGGGGGCCCCGGCTCTGGCGTTGAGTTCTGCCTCCCTCAGTATGGTCTCTAGGGGTATGGAGCGGAATATGAAGGTCGTGGGCTTACAGAACTGGCACCCGCGGGGGCAGCCCCTCGTTATCTGCACGTGCCCATTCCTAGAGGGAGTCACTATGGGGGGTATCTCCTCGGGGTTAGCGAGGCGCCCGACAACAATCCCCGGCGTCTCTTCCCCGTCGAGGATCTTCTTGACTAGGAGCGGGAAGTCAACCTCGGCCTCGCCCTCGTAGAGCACATCTATACCATACTCGCCTGTGTGGCCCCTCAGCTGCCAGACCCCCGGGCCCCCAACGACTACCTTGAAGTGGTATCTACGCTTGAGCCTGGAGACCCTCTCCATGAGCCTCCTAAACTCGTGGGCTGTACAGGTCTCGCCACCCCCCGTCATGACCCTGAGGGTCCACGATACAGGGGCCAACCCGCGGGGATCAACTACGTGTACACCCACGAGCTCGGTGTCCTCGTCTATAACGTCATCTAGGTGCTCGGGCGGCACTATTACTACCTCGTCTCTCGTGAAGCCCGCGGCTAACAGTGAAGCCTCCACCTTAGCTAGGGCGTAGGGGGCGTACGCAGCTCTGCCCCCACGGAGGGGAGCGCGGGGGGCTAGGATCCTGTACTCCACAAAGGAGGGCATGAGCCTTACGGGGAGGCATAAGCCAAAGCCTAGGGCGTCGAGGCCCGAGAAGTCCGTGAAAAGAGCCCTGTCGGCGGTAAGAACTATCCTTGGCACCGGGCCCTCGCCTCTATAGTAAACGTATTCATCCTGCGAATAGTGAATATCCTTGTACTATATACGAAATATACAGGCTCTAGTAGCTTCTTCTGGTTAGCAGGCTGGATGGACTCCCATTACCCCGCAGCGGAGGCCCTCCTGAGGTATTCTATGAGTCTCGGTATGACCTCTCTATAGTCCGCTACGATGCCGTAGTCTGCCTGGCGAAATATCGGGGCGTCGGGGTCCTTGTTTATAGCCACTATGACCCCGGCCTCCCTCACGCCGAACATGTGCTGGGCGGCGCCGCTTATGCCTACTGCTATGTAGAGCACCGGCTTCACTGACTTGCCTGTCTGGCCGACCTGTTTCTCGTGGGGTATCCACCCGGCGTCTACGGCCTTCCTGCTGCCTGCGACGACTCCCCCTAGGAGTCTCGCGAGCTCCTCTAGAAGCTTGAACCCCTCGGGACCCCCTACTCCCCTGCCCCCAGCGACTATGACCTCGGCCTTCTCTATAGGCTTCTCGCTCCTAGGTATGACCTCAACGCTTAGGAGGCGCGCCCCCGGATCTCTGATTTCTATGTCGTCTACCCTCACTATCTCGCCTCTCCTGCCCTCGCGGCGCGGGGGTACGGGGAAGACGTTGGGCCTGGCCGTGCCTATCTGCGGCCTCCTATGCGGGGTCTTTATGTGGGCAAGCAGTATGGCCCCGAAGGGGGGCCTGATCATCACTACCTCCCCTGTCTCCTCGTCGACATCGAAGTCCGTGCAGTCGGCCGTTATACCCGTGCGTAGCGTGTTGGCGATGTAGGGGGCAAGCTCCCTCCCCCTCATCGTTGCAGGTATCAGGATCAGCGCTGGCTTGCACCTCCTGGCCAGGTCTACTATGACCTGGCCATAGGTCGTGGGGTAGTAGACCTCAAGCTCCGGCTTGTCAACCACTATCACCCGGTCTGCCCCATGCTCTATGAAGAGCTTGGCGTGTCTCTCCACGCCGTGGCCAACCAGGATCCCGGTGACCCTGTCACCAAGCTTCGAGGCTATCTTGAGGGCTGGTGTGAGCATCTGCAGGCTAGCCTCACTCAGCTCGCCATCCACAACCTCTCCGACGACCCAAATCCCCCGGTACTCGCTGGGATCCTCGCATGGCCACTCGGGACACAACTTCTTACACTCGAGCGCTTCCACCCCAGAGTCACCCCCCACCCAGGACTGCTCTGAGTATCTTGGAGGCCTTCTCATCCTTCAATAGCTGCTCGACAAGCCATCTGACGGCGTCATCAGCATCTCTAGGCTTATAGACGAGCTTCTTCCTCGGCACCTCAGGCGTGAATGTTATCTTGGCCACCCTGGTTGGCGAGCCGCGGAGGCCCACGCAGCGGGGGTCTAGGCCTAGCTCCCTGTTGGTCCATACCAGTATAGGCTCCTCGAGCCGCGCCCTGAGCTTGTAGGCTAGCCTGACGGGCCTCGGCTTGAAGGTCTTCATCGCCACGCTGAGGACTGCCGGTAGCCTGAGTTCATACCTCTCGACTCTATCCTCCAGGTACCTGGCGACCCTTACATAGCCCTCCCCCACCTCGTCGACGCTTGTCACGTAGTATATGTAGGGCCACCCGAGCCAGCTGGCCGTCTGCGCCCCTATGTGGGCCGTACTCGAGTCTATGGTCTCCTGGCCGAAGACTGCGAGGTCCACGGGGCCCCTCTCCCTGGAGATCTTCTCTATAGCCTTCGCTATTACATAGCTCGTCGCTAGCGTGTCGGCCCCGGCGAAGACCCTATCGGTTATGAGGACCCCGAGGTCGACGCCCATGCCTAGAACGTGCTCGAGGCCCTCCCTAGCCGAGGGGGGAGCCATCGTCAGCGCTATTACCTCGCCCCCATATGACTCCTTGAGCCGAAGGGCCAACTCCACCGCCTGGAGGTCGTGTGGGTTAACCACGGATGGAACGCCCTCCCTTATGAGGGTGCCTGTCCTGGGATCAAACCGCACGGCCTGCGTGTTGGGGACCCACTTAACGCCAACGACTATCCTCAAGATACCACCCCTAGGTTCACGTGAATCTGTAGAAGACTCCTCGACCACTCTTGGGGTAGGACCACCTAACGGCGCCCATCGGGCATATCGCCCTGCACGTCCCACATTCGAGGCAGCCCTCGTAGCTGAATAGAACCCTGTTGCCCGAGAGCGTGTAACACCCTGCAGGGCACAGGTACAGGCAGGGCTTAGCGTCGCACTTGCTACACTTCTCGTAGTCAACCGTTATATGGGGCTCCTCGTCAACGTCGTAGATATCCCTTCCGAGGAGATCCTCCAACCTCAAGGCCCTAGCCCTCTCGGGAGAGCTCTGCTCCGTCATAGCCCCCTCACCACCTCAGCGAAGACCCTAGCAGCGTCAAGCAGAGTCGCCCTCGACGCGCGGAGAGCCTCCAGGAAGGCTTCCCACAGCGTTGGGTGCCTGCTCTCCGCTTCGAAGAGTCTAGATGCTGCTCGCAGCGCGATACTGGGGTACTTCCCCGCAGTACCCCACTCCTCCATCAGTTTCGAGGCGGCCCAGTGCTTCTCGAGTTCCTGGTAGATGAAGCTCTCCCTGACCAGCTTCTCGTAGAGCCGTAGATTCTCTGCCGACGTATCGCCTGCCTCGAGCGATTTCTTTATCGCCTCCGCGGCTAGCTTAGCGCTATAGACGGCGTAGTCCACGCCTCTCACGGTATAGCCGGTATTAAGTATGAAGCCCGCGGCGTCGCCGACTATGACCAACCCATCGTAGGCTAGGTGATCCGGCATGAAGGCCAGGCCTCCTTCGATGGTTAAGTGGGCCCCATACTCAACTATGTCACCGCCTTCGAGGAGCCTCTGGAGGAGTGGGTGGAGCCTGAGCCTCTCCACTAAAGCGTAGGGCCCCGAGTCTAGGGGCGGCCTTCCGGCCTCCCTGTAGGCCTCTCCGAGTCTCAGGACTACGCCTAGGGATACGGTGTCCTTGAATGTGTATATGAAGCCTCCCCCAGGTAGGCCGCCCGTCGCGTCGCCCATGATTACCCAGGCAGCGCCCGTCCTGTCATCGTCTAGTCCAAACCGCTCGGTGACAGCCTTCTCCCCCAGCTTAATGACCTCCTTCACGCCGAGGGCCACGGGAGCCCTCCACGCCTCCAGGGGCTCGACTATACCCGCTCCCTCGAGGAGAAGCCTGTTAACCCCCTCAGCGTCAACAACGACATCAGCATAGACCCTATCGGGGCCCGCCCTAATACCCCTCACCCTGCCTCCCTCGACTAGGAGCGAGTCAACCCGAACCTCATCAACGAAGACCGCACCAGCCTCTACGGCCTTCTTGACCATCCACTTGACGAGATCTGGGAGGTACGCCGTGAACGAGTATGCTTTGGGGGTCCTATACTCGAGCGTCAGCCCCCTCTCGCCCTCGAGGATCGATAGCCTCTCAACCCTCACCCACCTATGTATGGGGGCCTCCCTATCAAGATCAGGCCACACCTCGCGCAGGGGCCCCGCATATACTCGGCCGCCGTATAAGGTCTTGCTACCAGCGCCCCTACCCCTCTCGACCAGCAGCACTCTGAAGCCATCCCTGGCAAGCAGGTACGCCGCTGTCGCCCCCGCGGGCCCCGCTCCCACCACGACTACATCAAACCTAGGCGTTCCCGTAGCGGAGAACCCCATTCACCCACTCCCTAGGGGCATACTGCATTACAGGCTAGTATCGAACACGATGTTGTTAGACTCGTTAAAACGGTAGGCACCCGTTTTTCTAGGGCTAGAGGCCAACGTCGCCCTCGAACCCATTAGGCCCCCAGCGGGGAGGGCAGAACTCTTTAAGACCCGCCGAGCAGGGTAGGGCCCTGGAACCCATCCCGCGCGGTGCGGGGGTGCCCGAGCCTGGCCAAAGGGGTCGGGCTCAGGACCCGATGGCGTAGGCCTGCGTGGGTTCAAATCCCACCCCCCGCACCATAAGGGCTCCAGCTCTGTCACCCTACTTATCTATCATGTCTCCGCTCAACTTAGCTGAGCCGCCATCCTACTAATTCCCGCCGACCTACTATCAAGGTATCAGCGTACTCCATTCTTACCCCTCGGGTTGCGTGGTATCTTTTTAATGGGGCGTCTGGGGGCGTGTCGTGGAGGCTTATTGGGGGCTCCGCTCGATGGGGGTGCTCGAGGCTCTAGCAAAGATCGCCGACTGGATACCGGGCGTGCCAAAGCCCGCCCAGAAGCCCAGCCTATATAGGAGGCTAGCCTGGACGGGCATTATACTCGTGCTCTACCTGGTAATGGCTAATATTCCACTCTACGGCACGCAGGTCAGGGCCCCCACGAGGGTGTCCCTACAGCAGATAATCTTCGCCAGCAGCCAGGGCACGCTTATGGAGCTGGGGATAAGCCCCATAGTGACCGCTGGCCTTATCCTCCAGGTGCTAGTGGGCGCTAAGCTGATAGATCTCGATCTGAGCGATCCCGAGGACCAGAGGCTCTTCACGGCCGCCGAGAAGGGCCTGGCCGTCCTCTTCGCAATATTCGAGGCCAGCATGTATGTCCTCGGCTGCAAGTACTGGGCCCTCCCACCCGGCGGCAGCCCCCTCCACAACTGCCCCGTCGGCTGGGGCATCAGGGGCCTGGTGATACTCCAGCTCAGCCTCGCCGCCATACTAGTCATAATATACGATGAGATGCTCCAGAAGGGGTGGGGCCTCGGGAGCGCTATAAGCCTCTTCATACTGGCCGGTGTGGCCCAGCAGATGATGTGGAGCCTCTTCGGCTACGTGCCGGGTACTGTGGCGTATGGCTTCATACCAGCCCTCATCCAGAGGCCGAGCAGCCTGCTCATAACAAGGCCCAACGGGTTCCCCGACCTCACAGGCCTCTTCGCCACCCTAGCAATCGTGGTGCTACTAGTCTACTTCCAGGCGATGAGGGTCGAGATACCCGTGACGAGCCCGCGCATGCGCGGGATTAGGACCAAGATCCCCCTCCAGTTCATGTACGTGACCAACATACCCATACTACTCGTCGCCATACTAGTCGGCGACCTACAGCTCTTCGAGGGCATGTTCGCTAACCTGGCGGGGGCTCACAGCAAGCTCTTCCACTACTACCAGGTCATGGTATACTACATGTCGCCGCCCAGGGGCTTCATAATGTCGCTCCAAGACCCGCTGAGGACCACCACGTTCGCGGTCTCCTGGACCATACTCTCCGTGCTCTTCGGCTACATGTGGGTCGAGCTGGCCGGCCTCAACCCCAGGGACCAGGCTGAGAACATGATTAAGAGTGGCCTGGAGATACCCGGTCTTAGGAGGAACCCAAAGATACTCGAGAGCGTATTGGCAAGGTATATCTACCCCCTCACAATGCTCTCGAGCCTCCTCGTCGCGTTCGTGGCCATAGTAGCAGACATCTTCGGCGCCTACGGGACCGGCACAGGCATACTGCTGGCAGTAGGCATAATACAGCAGTACTACATGATGATAACCTACGAGAGGGCCCTCGAGACCTACCCGCTACTACGCCGCCTCCTCGGGGAGAGCGTCTAGTATGCCAGGCATCCCAACCCCCTTAAACCCCACTGCATCCTAGCCCCGCGGTGCGCCCCTATGCCCGGGGAGATGAGGCACCCCTTCAGAGTGGTCATCGTAACCGGGGTCCCCGGCGTCGGCAAGACCACTGTCCTAAGCCACCTGGAGAGGCTAGCCGAGGATAGGGGGGTCAAGGTTAAGATAGTTAACTTCGGCACCTACATGCTCGAGACGGCGCTCAAGGAGGGCCTAGTCAAGCACAGGGACGAGATGAGGAAGCTCCCTCTGAGGCGCCAGCTCGAGCTCCAGAGGCACGCTGCCCGCAGGATAGCGGAGGACGCCGCCAGGGAGCTCGGGGAGGAGGGCTACCTACTCATAGACACCCACGCGCTCGTCAAGACGGTCGCGGGCTACTGGCCCGGCCTGCCGCGTCACGTCCTAGAGGAGCTGAAGCCCGACATGATAGCGGTCATAGAGGCCAGCCCCGAGGAGGTAGCCGCCAGGCAGGCCAGGGACAAGACCAGGGTCAGGAGCGACATCGGCGGCGCCGAGGGGGCGGCAAGGCTCATGGAGTACGCTAGGGCCGCGGCCTTCGCCAGCGCGGTGCACTACGCCTCCACGGTCGCCATAGTGGAGAACAGGGAGGGCAAGGCGGAGGAGGCCGCCGCCGCCCTGCTAGACCTCATGGTGAACCTCTGAGGGTGTCCCACGTGGATCCCTACCCGCTCCTGGTTTTCCTAGCCCCCATACCGGCTCTAGCCGTTGCGGCCCTAGCCTATAGGAGCATCTACCCACGCCACAGGATAGAGGAGGCGCTCCGCATCGCGAGGGAGTACCAGGAGCTGAAAGCCCAAGGGAGGAGCAAGAGGGTGCTTAAGAAGCTGAGGAGCATGGAACCCCTCTACAGGGAGGCGAGGGGGCTCCTCTTCAGGTCGCTCATAGTCAAGATGCTTCTGGTGGCGAGCATCTACACCGCCACCAGCATGTCGATGGCCGCTAGGTACGCGTTCCCCTCGCCCGCGAGGATACCCCTGCTAACGCTAACCCACAGCGGCTCGCCCTACATGCATGCGCTAGTCCTCCACTTCCTGGGCTACCTCTACGCCTTGATACTGATGCGCGACACGCTCTTATAGCCTGGGAGCAGACCCCACAGCGCCAGGGGGCAGCCGGCATGGTGAGGCCCGCGCTTAGGAGTAGGAGCCTGAGGAGGATCCACAAGCGCACGCCCGGCGGGCGTCACGTGGTGCACTACGAGCGCAGGCGCCCGGGGCCCGCCCGGTGCGCCCGCTGCGGGAGGCCCCTCAATGGCGTGCCAAGGCTCAGGCCCTCGAAGCTGAGGGCGCTGCCTAAGACCGCGAAGAGGCCCGAGAGGCCCTACGGTGGGGTGCTCTGCCCGTCATGCCTGGCGGAGCTCCTGAGGCAGCAGGTGAGGAGGAGCGTCCTCCAGTCATCGTAGTGTCTGGGTCTCCGGGCAGCGGTAAGAGCACTGTCGCACGCGCTCTCGCCCGGAGGCTCGGCCTCCGCTACCTCTACACCGGCGAACTCTTCAGGGAGCTAGCGGCCTCCATGGGTGTCAGTATAGTCGAGCTGAGTAGGATGGCCGAGAGCGACCCCAGCATTGACCTGAGGATCGATAGGAGGACTGTCGAGGAGGCACTCCGAGGAGGCCTCGTCATCGACAGCCACCTGGCGGGCTGGGTGCTAGCTGGTATAGCCGACTTCTCCGTCTACCTAAAAGCCCCCCTGGCCGTGAGGGCCGCGAGGATCGCTGGCAGGGAATCGGGTGACCCCAAGGCCGCGGCCCTCGAGACGATAGCGCGGGAGGAGAGCCAGTGGAGGAGGTTCAGGGGCCTCTACGGCGTTGACTCCAGCGACCTCTCCGTCTTCGACCTGGTACTGGAGACGAGCCACTACACCCCAGAGGAGGTCGTCGACCTCGTGCTCCACGCCCTCCCACAGAGCCTACGTGCAAGGCTAGGCCTTGAGGATTAGTAGAGGCACTATTAGGCCCAGCGGGAGACAGGCCCTACAAGGGAGCGCTATTGAGGGTATACATCGAGACGTACGGCTGCGCCCTAGCCCAGTTCGACAGCCAGGTAATGGAGGCGGTGCTTCGCTCGAGAGGCCACGTAGTTACGAGTGACATAGAGGACTCTGACGTTGTGATAGTTAATACGTGCGCTGTTAGGCTCGACACCGAGCAGAGGATAGCGAAGAGGCTGGTCGAGATACAGAGGCTCTACCCGGGTAAGAGGCTCGTGGTGGCTGGCTGCCTGGCCGCTGCTAGGCCCGGGTTAATAGCTAGGATAGCCCCGGGGGCCAGCCTTGTGTCGCCCCAGAACTCCCATAAGATATGGGAGGCCGTGGAGTCTACTGGGCGTGTTGTACTCCTGGGCGGTGTTAGGGACACCGGGTGGATGCCCCTACCCAGGATCGAGAGAGCCGTTGCAACGATCATGATCCAAGAGGGGTGCCTAGGCGATTGCAGCTTCTGTATAACAAAGAAGGCTCGGAGGACGCTGCGCAGCTACCCCCCGGACCTCGTTGTTGACAGGGTTAAGGTGCTCGTGGGGAGGGGTGCGAGGGAGATACGCCTCACGGGCCAAGACACCGCCGCCTACGGCGTCGACCTACCGGGGAGGCCCACGCTTGTCGACCTCCTCTGGAGCATCCTTGACAAGGTCGAGGGCGACTACAGGATCAGAGTTGGGATGATGACGCCGGAGATGGCGCTTCAACTCATAGACGACCTCATAGAGGCTTATAGGGACGAGAGGGTCTACAAGTTCTTCCACATCCCAGTCCAGTCAGGCTCCGACAAGGTGCTGCGAATCATGAATAGAAGGTACACGGTGTCAGACTACACGGCTATGGCGGAGTCCATTAGGAGGGCCTACCCCGACTCCATGCTGGCCACCGACATAATAGTCGGTCATCCAGGCGAGGGCGAAGAGGACTTCCAGGCAACCCTAGAACTCGTTGAGAAGCTCGAGTTTGACAGAGTCCACGTGGCCCAGTACACCCTGAGGCCACATACACGGAGCGCCGCCATGCCTCAGCTACCTGATAGTGTTAAGAAGGAGAGGAGTAGGAGGCTCATGAAGCTGGTGGAGCAGGTCGGCCTCAAGAGGCACTCCCGCTACAAGGGCAGGACCGTCAGGGCCCTCGTGGCCGGGAGGGCGTATAGGAGGGGTAGCGCTGTGGCTAGGCTAGACAACTACTACCCCGTCATCATACCCGACCGCCCCGGCCTCGCGGGCTCGTGGGTGCTGGTCTACGTGGAGGACGCCACGTTCTACGATCTCCGGGGGAGGATCCTGGAGGCTCAGGGGGAGCATGGCGTCATGAGGCCATCCACGAGTATCGCTGCCCCCGAGAGGTAATCCGGCCCCTCCAGGATGCAGGCCGCAAGCTCCCCCAGGCGCTCGGGGTCGCCGGTCCTCCCCAGGGGGCTCCTGGCGACAACCTCCCTCTCCCATAGCTCTCCCGCCGGGGCTCCCACCCTCTCGGCTAGCCTCCTAATGGTCTCACGCGCCCCAGGCGTGTCGTAGCTACCCAGGAGTAGCACGTTGACCCTAAGCTTCCCGGGGTATGCCCTGCTAGCTACGCGAGCCAGCTTCACGAGCCCTGCCCTGACGGTGTCGGCCACCACTAGGGGCGGCATAGGCTCGAGGTAGGTAGCGCTCGATACTAGAAGCACGCTAGCCTTAACGGGGTTCTCCCTAACCAAGAGCGAAAGCAGGGTCCCCGTGGAGGCGAGGTAGAGGGCGGCAGCCTCCATCCAGTCCTTCCAGCTAGCCTCGTGGAGATGGCAGGGCTCGCAGGACGGATTGCCATAGCTCATTACCACAGCATCGAGCCCTCCGAGGCGCCTGAGGGATTCCCCCACGACCCGGCTTACATCAGCCTCAACCCTTAGATCCCCGGGCAAGACTAGGGCCTCCCGAGCCCCCTCCTCCCTGAGCCTCTTAGCGGCGCGCTCCAGGCTGCCCCGCCCCCTAGCCATTAGCGCCAGCCTGTAGCCCCTCCGCGCCAACGCCCTAGCTATATGAAAGCCTACGCCCCTAGAGGCGCCCGTGACTAGTGCCCTTCCAGCAGTCCTCAGGGGTCCCTCCCCTGAAGAGGCGTCCCGAGGGGGGAGCTATAGGAGTGGAGGCGCGGGGGACCCGGGAGGATCCTAGGGGGTCTCCCCCTGGCTTCTGGCGAGTACTATCTCTATTGCCGAGACTCTCCTCTTCCTGCCCTGCTCGTCCTCAACCTCATCGCTGTAGATCTTAACGTCCCTTACCACCACATCCTTCAGGGTGGCCTTCACCCTCTCGGCGGCGTCAACGGCCTTGCAGATGTTTCTCCCGCGAGCCTTTACCACAACCTCGCTGGCGCCCTCGGTGAAGAGCCTGATCGCCGCTAACACGTAATTCATAGTATCCTTGCGTCCAACGAGCACAGCATTAGCCTGATAGGGAGCCGACACCCCCACGTCACCTCCTTCAATGCAAGCCGTCCCCCAAGCTAAAAGCAACCATGAGAAGGCGGGGCCCCGGGGAAGCCGCGGGTTCATCCACTACCCCATCGGGGCCGGGGTCGCCCGGGAGCGGGGCCGGGGCCCCTACGGGGAATGCGTGTGTCAAGGATATACTTTCAATTACTCGCTTTACCTACCTTACTAGGCCAGAACAGAGTGGACTAACAGGCTTTAAATTATTAATTAAAAGTTAAAAGGAAAGGTTTGGGTGGGGTTAGATCCAGCCCCTTAGCTTCATTGCACGGTAGACCCTCTCGACTGCTATTGCGTAGGCGGCGGCCCTCATGTTGTACTTGCTGGTGTCTAGCTTCTTCTGCCAGTAGTCCCAGACAGCGTGGAAGTTGTTGACCATCTTCTCCTCTAGCCTGGCCTTGGCCTCCTCCTCGCGGATCCAGCCGCCCATCCTGTTGTTTACCCACTCTATGTGGCTCACTATTACGCCGCCAGCGTTGGCTAGTATGTCGGGTACTACTACTATGCCCTTGCTAGTTAGCACCTTCTCAGCCTCGGGTGTCGTGGGGCCGTTGGCGGCCTCCGCTATAACCTTGGCCTTTATCCTGTCGGCGTTCTCCTCGGTTATCACGTTCTCGATCGCCGCTGGCACGAGTATGTCGACGTCTAGCTCGAGTAGCTCCTCGTTGGTTATCTTCCTCTCGATGTTAGAGTAGTTTATGACACTGCCGGTCTCATCCTTGACCTTCTTCACCTCCTCGATGTTGAGGCCCTTGCTGTTGTAGATGCCGCCCTTGCTGTCGCTCACGGCGACAACTATAGCGCCCATCTCGGAGAGGAACTTCGCGGCATAATAGCCAGCGTTGCCGAAGCCCTGGACTGCCACGGTTCTGCCCTCAACGCCGCCGAAGACCTTCTTGGCGGCCTCCCTGGCGGCGACCGCGGTTCCGTAGCCGGTGCTGATCACCCTAGTCTGGAGCCCGCCCAGCTCTAGGGGCTTGCCAGTGACGACGCCGAAGTACTGGCCCCTCTTGATCCTGCTGTACTCATCGAAGTACCAGGCCATGGTCTGGGGGTTAGTGTACACGTCGGGGGCTGGTATGTCCTGGTCAACACCGACTACATCCGCTATGGCCGCGAAGTACGCCCTGCTGAGCCTCTCCAGCTCGCCGGGGCTCAGCTTCTTGGGGTCAACTCTGATGCCGCCCTTACCGCCGCCGTAGGGCAGGCCTGCTAGGGCGTTCTTCCAGGTCATCCACATGCTAAGGGCTATAACCTCGTGCTCGTTTGTCTGGGGGTGATACCTGACGCCGCCCTTGTAGGGGCCTAGGGCGCTGTTGTGCTCGCTCCTCCAGCCAATGAATGTCTTAGTAGTGCCATCATCCATCTTGACTAGGAGCCTGACACGTATGAGCCTCTCCGGGTAGGCCAGGGCCTCGTAGACCTCATCGCCGAGGCCTAGGAGGTCTATGGTCTGGCGGAGCTGCTTCTTCGCCTCCTCATAAGGGTCATGGGTGACCGACATCTCTACTCACCCACTCGCTCCAGGCTTACAGTAACCACACATAACTATATAAACGTTAAGCCCCCGCAATACACTACAATCGCAGAGTGTAACCCTAGTGGGCCCAAGTTAACGGCTTAGCCCCCCAAAGCTATAGCCACGGCCTCCCTAGCCTAAGGAATGGGGGCCGCGACTACCCCGCGAGACCGCCTCCGGCGGGCTGTGAGCGGGGGCCTCTACCCCCCATCCACTGGTGGTGCTCCGAGATGGCTCTGGTCGGCCTCGTCACAGACTTCGGTTGGGGAGTCTACGATGGAGTTTTAAGGGCTCTTGCTAGGTGCCTGGGCGTCGACGCCGTGGATATTGACCATAGCGTGCCAAGCTTCTCGCCTCTAGCAGGGGCTTACGTGCTCTACAACACCATCTTCTGGCTGCCCCGGGGCAGTGGAGTCGCTGTAGTGGTAGATCCCGGGGTCGGCTCTAGGAGGAGGGCGCTGCTCATAGCGGGCAGGCGATACTTCATATCGGCCCCGGATAACGGTGTGGCCTACCCCGCTGCGTTGGAGGATGGCATAGAGGCTGCATACGCCTTAGATCCCGAGAGGGTACTGAGAGAGGCTAGGAGGCAATGCGAGGGACCGCCGTGGGGGTGGAGGCTCTCGGCGACCTTTCATGGGAGGGATGTCTTCCTGCCAGCCGCCGCCCTAGCGGTCTCGGGCGTGGAGCCCTCGAGGCTTGGAGTCGAGGTGGATGCCGAGGAGTTGACCAAGCTTTCTCTAGAGTACTCGAGGCCCCACCCGGAGGGAGAGGAGCTCCTAGTCCTATACGTTGACAGCTTTGGAAACGTGGCCTTAAGCACCCGCAAGCTCCCCGCGGGCGACGCCCTGCTTAGCGGGCCTCGGGGCGACCTTAGGGCTAGGAGGGCTAGAACCTTCTCCGATGTACCGCCTGGAGAGGGCCTCCTGTACATCAACAGCTTCGGCTTCCTCGAGGCCGCCGTCAACCAGGGCAGCGCCGCCGAGAAACTGGGCGTGAGCCCTGGCGACAGGATCCTAGTCCGGCCTCTATAAGGACCCTTAAATTCTGGCAGGGTATAGCATTACTGGGTATTAGTCGTTCCTGCAGGGTGCCCACCATGAACCCTACCGCCGCCAACCTGAAGAGTGTCCACGTCGAAATGCTTACGAGGTCCGCTTTCAGGATTGCCAGGTGCTGCTCATACCTGAGACTGCACTGCCGCGACCCTCCGGCAGCCAGCTCGTCGCTCCTCTACGGTTTGGGGTATAACCAGTACCAGGTCAGATCCTTCTGGTCCGCAATGAAGGAGATAGGCTCTGCCGAGATAGAGATCTATAAGTTCCGTAGGGCTTCCTTCAGGCTTCGAATAGTATACAAGCGTGCACCCCTCAGGGAGGTTCAGTGTGTAGAGGTTAAGGTTCCCATAGATCCCGCGGACTCCGAGGGTCTCTACTACGAGTACGCCCCTAGCGCGCATGCAGTATACCTCTACGTCGAGGGGGGCTTCAGCGGCGTCGGAGTAAAGGTTAATGCTGAGAGGCTTCTGCGGCTGGTAGCCGAGAGGGACCCGGATCTACTCGATGAACTAGAGGGCTCCATAATCAAGCAAGCCTGGGGTAGGGGTGATGTTGAGAATGCCGTACTTAGGATACTGAGGGGGTGGCATGGCCTCCTAGATAACGTGCTGCCACGCGTGCCACGAATCCTCGACGACCTACTCAGGCTTAGCCCGGTGCTGCGAAGGCTGAGAGCGCGTGAGAGACAGTAGGCCCATCTACAGCCTACCATGAAGCGGCCTCGTAACTGATCTACAGAGCCCCATATAGCCCTCAAGTGAACCCTTCCATTACCTGGAGGGGCCGGGCGTTGAGGGTGCTTCTCACACTACCCCCCGACGTGCATAGACTCGAGATCTACAGGGTAGCAGGGATGAAGGCCCCCCCGCTGGGACTAGCGTGGATCGCCGCTGTCCTCGAGAGGGAGGGTCACAAGGTTAAGATCATAGACTCCCCGACCCTCGAGATAGGCTTCGACGACTGGCTCAGAGAGGTGAAATCCTTTGACCCCGACGTCGTGGGCTTCTCGATGCTCACACCCACCGCCCCTAAGGGCTATCAGGCCGCCAGGAGGCTTAAAGAGGAGATGCCCGACGTCATAACCGTCGCCGGGGGCCCCCACCCCACCGCCATGTGGAAGGAGGCCCTCTCCAACGGCTTCGACATAGTAGTGTTCAGGGAGGGCGAGTATACCACTAGGGACCTAGTGGCCACGCTCGAGGAAAGGGGCTACGACCCCAGCGCCCTCAGGGAGGTTGCTGGCATAGCCTTCAAGGACCCCAGGGAAGGCCGGGTGGTCGTCACGAAGCCGAGGCCCCTCATACAGAACCTGGACGAGCTACCCTGGCCTGCCAGGCATCTACTCCCCATGGACAAGTATAGGCTCTTCAACAAACCCATACAGATAGCCCACGTCATGGCCAGTAGGGGCTGCCCCTATGGGTGTATGTACTGCTCGACCAGCTACTTCTGGGGCAGAAGGATACGCTACAGGAGTGCCAAAGACGTAGCGGATGAGGTCGAGTACCTCTACAACAAGTATAAGGCCAAGTACGTCGTGTTCTCAGACGACGAGCTAGTTATTAACAAGAAGTTCGTGAGGGACTGGGTCAAGGAGATAAAAGAGAGGGGCCTCGACATAGAGTTCGCCTGCGGCGCCAGGGTGGACCACGTAAACAAGGAATTCATGAAGTTCCTCTACGACAACGGCTGCGCCATACTCTACTTCGGCGTTGAGAGCGCCAGCCAGGCCACAATAGACAAGATTGGGAAGAAGATCAAGATAGAACAAGCCATCAGGGTCTTCAGGTGGAAGAAGGAGCTGGGAGGCCACGCAATGGGCAGCTTCATACTAGGCTTCCCCTGGGAGACCATCGATGACATGAAGAGAACCGTGGAGTTCGCAATAAAACTCGACCCAGACTACGCTCAGTTCACGGCCCTAACACCCTACCCCGGCACACCCCTCTTCGAGTACGCGAAGAAGCACAACTTGATCGAAGATTGGAACTGGGAGCACTACACCACCGTAAGGGCTGTTATGAGGGGCTTTACGTGGACCACGAAGGACCTAGCACGCATGGTGAAGTATGCCTACCGGAGGTTCTTCCTCAGGCCAGCCTTCCTCTGGAGGGAGTTCAAGAGCGGGCACCTCAAGGATATGGGGGCCATACTACTCCGCGAGATGCTGGCATACTTCAGGGACGTGATGGCCCGGCCCCTCCGCTGGATGACGAGCAAGGACTAGCCCTACGGCTAGCCTCTGGGGGTGTGATGCCTTGGGTGATGAAAGCGGCGACGGGAAGCTCCGCGGGACAGGGGCGCTCGAGGAGCCTTTTGAAGAGCTCCCCGAGAAGCCTGGTGGTATAGGTAGCTTCCTGGCCTCGATAAGGTTCCTCTTCAATAATCCCATGACAAGGGCTTACCTTAAGGCCTCTTCTAAGAGGGTTAAATGCGTGGAGGACGGTAAGGAATGGGACGCCCCCATAATATACCACTCGCTCGCCGCCTTCGCGGGCCTCAGGGTTACCGGGTGCCCCATAACCGCCAGGTTCCTTAGCTGGATGCTCAGGGCAACAATAAAGGCTGGGATGAAGCTTCTCAGGGGTAACATAGACGAGGCGAGGGAAGCCCTTAAAGATCCGGCCCTCAGGAGAGGCATAGCTCTAGTGCTCGAGGGCCTGGGCAGGTACGGTGTCACCGTGCCCCAGAAGATGCCTGCACCCTTCCTTATAGTGTGGAACTTCACCAACATGTGTAACCTCAGGTGCCTCCACTGCTATCAGAGGGCCGACAGGCCTACTCCGGATGAGTTGACGCTGGAGGAGAAGTTGATGGTCGTAGACCAGCTAGACAAGGCTGGCGTGGCTAGCGTGGCCCTAAGCGGGGGCGAGCCCACCATACACCCCCACTTCTACAGGATAGTCAAGGAGCTAGCGGATAGGGGGATCTACGTCTCTGTGGCGACGAATGGAACCTTCTTCGCTAAGAAGGAGAATCTCGAGAAGGCTGTGAAGCTCGGACTCCGCTACGTCGAGGTAAGCGTTGACAGCGCCAAGCCCGAGGTGCATGACAAGTTCAGGGGCGTGCCGGGGGCCTGGGAGAAGGCTGTGCAAGCCCTCAGGAACGCCGTCGAGCTTGGCGTCAACAATGGAATGGCTACTACCGTTACCAAGCTCAACCTACACGAGATACCAGACATCATAGACTTAGCCGAGGAGATCGGTGTTAGAAGGCTGATACTATTCAACTTCGTCCCCGTGGGCCGCGGTGAAGAGAACGCCTGGCTCGATCTGAGCCCCGAGGAGAGGGAGGAGTTATTCAGGATGGTCTATAAGGAGATGAGGAGGAGGAAACTCGAGATCGTGAGCACGGCTCCACAGTATGGGAGGATAGTGCTCCAGATGAGCGGTGGAGAGGAGATAGCTCCGACACACTTCTACGTCGGCCATAACAAGATAGTGAAGGCCGTAGCCGAGTTCGTCGGGGGCTGCGGAGCCGGCAGGATATACGCGGCCCTCCAGCCTAATGGTGACGTGACGCCATGCGTGTTCCTACCGATCAAGGTCGGCAACATCAGGGAGAAGAGCTTCAGGGAGATATGGGATACCGCCCCGCTCTTCCAGCAGCTCCGCAATAGGGAACTGCTCAAGGGCTTCTGCGGTAAGTGCCCATACAAGTACATATGCGGCGGCTGCAGGGCGAGGGCATACGCCTACTACGGCGACCCCCTGGCACCGGATCCCGGGTGCATCTACAATAAGGCCGAGTGGGAGAAGATCATATCCAAGCACAAGATAAGGCTCCGCTCTCCCCCAGGCTAGAGGCGGCCCAGCCTCTTGAGGAGCCTCTCCGCGTTCCAGCGCAGTATGGCCATCTTGGCCCTCCACTCTATATTCATGCGCAGGATCGACTCCACGAAGTCCGCAATCGTGAGCCCCGTCACGTAGGGGTAGTCGCTCCCGAATAGGAGCTTATCATAGCCCACCCTCTCCACCGCAAGCTCCACCAGGAAGGAGTCAACGGCGCTAGTGTCTGCATAGACGTTATCGTACCTCTCGATGAGCCTCAGGGCCTCGTCGAAGTATATCCCGGGCTTCAGGGCGCTGTAGCTGCCGAGGTGGGCAACGACTATCACGAGGTCCCTGTGCCTCCTAGCCACGGGCTCCAGGCTGGAGGGCCTGGCGCCGCTGCAGAGGTCGGGGAGTTCCCATATGCCGGGGTCGCAGCCCGTGTGCACTATGAGTATGAGCCCCTCCGACTCCATGTAATCTAGGAGAGGCCTGAGCCTCTTCTCGTTGGGCGTGCAGAAGTGTAGCGTGGGGTACAGCTTGACTCCAAGGTAGCGTTTACCCTTGATTCTCTCGAGGGTGCCTATAGGCCCGAGCTCGGGGTTGTAGCTGGCCACCGCCAGGAGTCTCCCCCCGGAGGCCTCCGCTGCCTCCAGTACGTCCTCGCTTCTCCGCGTGTGCTCCACCAGGATCCTCTCATGCTCGTTAAGGCTCTCCTCGGGGGAGAAGAGGATTCTGCGCAGCCTGGGTATCCTCATGTAGACTAGATAGTCTAGGGCGTCGGCGGCCGCCTTCCTAATGGTCTCGGCATTAACCCTCTCCTTGAACAGCTTCAGACTGGGCTCGACCGCGATGACAACTGCCCTCTCGACGCCGGCAGAGTCCATCTCAGCGAGGAGCCGTCTAGCTGCCTCCCTGGGGTCATGCTCCCTCCAGGGTAGGTGCACGTGGAAGTCTATGTAGCCTCCTTCCGCCAAGCCGTCCACCACATGCACGCTCCTCGCGCCGCCGCGCCCGCTACGGCTGGGCAGGCGTTTATCCGCTGGTATGCACAGGCCAAGCTAGGGGGTGCGGTCTCCATGGTTGTTGAGGGCCTCGAGCGGATTCTTAGGATGTGCGAGGCCAACGAGGTTAGAGGCTGTAGGCGCCTCGCTGAGCTGCTGGATAGCGTGGGCAGGATCCCCGAGGACCTACTACTCCAGGTCATAGCGGGCGCGCTAGAGGACATCGAGGCAGAGGCCAGGGCTAGGGGCCTCGACGACATGGCCATGGCGGCAGGCGAGGCTAGGAGGGACGTAGAATGGGCCCTAAGGGAGGGGGGCTGGTGAGCGAGAGGGACGCAGCCCTCGAGGCCGCAAGGGCCTCAGGGGTCCCCGGGGAGTGTGTGGAGAGCGATTCCTGCCCCTGGCACGGCCTCCTAGCGGCGGTTGACGGCTACTCAGCAGCCGAGAGTAGGCTACCCTGGATGACGTGGAGAGACTGGGGCTGGAAAGCCGCGGTCGCCGCTGCCAGCGACGTGGCGGCCTCAGGCGGGAGCGTGGGGGCCCTGCTAGTCAGCGTGGGGGCTCCCGAGCCCCGCGTCGGCGTCGAGGTAGCCGCAGGCGTGGGCGAGGCAGCCGCCTGGATGGGGGCCACAGTGCTGGGGGGCGACATGAATTCCTGTAGGTGCGGCGATGCCTGGGTCGACGTAACCGTCATAGGCAGGAGGCTCTACTGGAGCCCGCGCTGGGCCGCCAGGCCAGGTGACGTCCTGGTGAGGGCTGGGCCCCTAGGTTATGGAGTTCTAGCGGCCGCGGCACTTAAGGATGAGAACGTTTTAGACCTAATCCCGGGCAATATACTTGACTACACCCGGAGGCCCCGGCCGCCGCTAGGCCTCCCGCTGGCCCTCGCCCTAGAGGGCTGCCCCCCGAGGGCCGGGGTCGACAACAGTGATGGGTGGGCTGAGACCCTCTGGCTGATGGCCGAGGCTTCACGGGTGAGGCTCCTCATAGACTCCCTCGATCCGAGCAGTGATGTGCGAGGGATTCTAGAGGCCCTCGGGCTCCTGGATCCCCTGGCTGTTGCCAGCAGCGCGGAGGATTACACGCTACTCCTCTCCATTGACTCGGAGAGTGCTGAGTGCGCGCTCTCCGCCTGCAGGAAGGCGGGGGTTGAGTGCCTGGTTGTAGGGAGAGTGGAGAGGGGGGAGCCGGGGGTGTACTATAGGGGAAAGCCCCTGCCGAGGCGGGGCTGGGATAGCTTCGCTTCACAGGTGGTATAGCCTTCTCCCGGGCTGCTCGGCGGCGAGGCTCGCGACGTAGGCGTTCAGCCTCTCTAAGAACTCGTCCAGCCTTCTCCTGATGTAGTCTACACCGGATATGTAGGGTGTGCCAGTCTTGAGCATCCTGACCCTCATGGCCGCGGCCAGCTGGGCTAGCATGCCAGCCTCTGTTGCTAGGCTTGTGTAGAGGCTCCTGTAGACCCCGGCCACGAGGGGCGTGGCTGAGGGCACGTAGTGGCTGACCTCCGCTAGCGCCTCCTCTAGGGTGCCGTCCGCGACGCTCTCGGGTATCCTGTTTCTGAGTACCTCGAGCTCGCCTATCATGTCCCTCAGGAGCCTGATCCGGGCCTCCCGGCTCAGGCCGGGCTCGCCTCCAGCCAAGGGTGACAGGCCCCTCCACCGGTGTGTGACCCACTGGCGTGGGAGGGGTAATTAAGCTGGACTCCCGCCTCCCTCTAGCTTGACCCTCACGGGCTCCTCGGCTGATTTGATGTGGAGGTCGAGCTGCGGGTAGGGTATCTCCACCCCGGCAGCCTCGAGTGTCTCCTTTAGCCTGGTCTGCAGCTCCACCTTGGTGGAGAACCAGACCTGAGGTGGGGCCCAGCATCGCACCCTGAGGTTGACGCTAGAGTCAGCGTATTCCTCCACAAACACCTCGGGCTTAGGATTCACGAGGCAGTATGGGTGCTCCTCCATTAGCTTCATTATTGCGTCGACAGCGGTCTTTATGCTGGAAGCGTAGTGTATACCTATGGTGAACTCCACACGCCTGGCGCGGGTTCTGTAGAAGTTAACTATCTCCCCGCCGAAGACAGTGTTGTTCGGTATCCTGACGAGCGTACCGTCCCATGTCCTGATTGTCGTGGAGAGGAGGCTTATGTTTACGACGACTCCGGATACATCGCCTATAGCCACAGGATCACCCACGCGGAGGGGCTGCTCTATTAGTAGGAAGACCCCGCTTATCAGGTTGCCCAGGGAGTTCTGCGCCGCCAGGCCTACCGCGAGGCTCGCAAGGCCCCCGGCGACGACGAGGCTCGAGAGGTTGAGGCCGAGTGGGTAGAGGGCCAGTACGATGGCCGTCGCCACTATCGAGTAGAACACCAGGTTCTCGAGGGGCTTATAAGTCCCCGGCGGTAGGCGTGCCGCCACACTCCTCCTCATTAACAGCCTTACTATATACGCGAATATGACTCCCACAACGAGTATGGCGACTGCTGAGAGGACGTCTACAACGCGTAGCCCAGCCAGTATGTTGGAAACCGGCAAGACTCGTCACCCCGCCTCCACAAGCCTGAGGATCAATGGCTGCAGGGCCTGGTGTAGTGCTGGCCTCCTCCTAGGGGGCCTCCTCACCTCCACGAGCCCCCTCCTGGGCGGCCTCCGCGTGCTTCGGAGCGTCGCGGTACCCCCCTCGATCTCAAGCCTCTGAAGGCTATAGTATATCGACCCGTCCTCGCCCCGGTAGAGGGTTGAGACTGCCAGCCCTACTCCAGCACCCGGTAGGATACCCGGGTCCCCGTCTACCTCTACCGCCGCGAGTGCGAGGCCCTCCATGCGTGGAGGCGGGTCTCCGAGGTACACGGGGCTCTTGTGGTAACGACATATGACGCCGTCGACTATGTCGCCTACGAGCGTGTACTTGACCCTGGACGTGGAGAGCCTCAACGCCGGGACCCCACCTAGGGTTACCTCCAACTCTAGGGGGGCGTGGAACCATATGAGGTCACCGGGGCTCGCGTGGATGGGCTCCTCGAACTCCACGTAGACGTAGTCCACGCGGAGGAGGCGGCGCGAGGCGGGGGCCGGGAGTACCCTGGCCTCCACGCTGGGGGGCACCCTCACGCGGCTACATCCATGCGCGTCGCATCCCTCCACGGTGCCGTCGGCTAGCCTCCTCACGCTAGCCGTGCCGACTCGCACCTCCGCGCCCGGGGCTAGGGTGGTTGGCAGTGCCGCTGGCAATGGGCATCCTCCCGATGTAGAGGCGGGGTTGGGCGCGAAGCTTTATCCTCTCGAACCACTGGCTAGTGGGGGCTTGGAGGTTGCCCTTACTCCGCGCCAGGGACGTAGTCAAGAGCTTCGCTGGACACCGAGTGCTTGACGGTGTCAGCCTCGAGGTGAGTGAAGCCGAGGTCGTTGGCATAGTAGGCCCCAACGGGGCGGGGAAGACCACCCTGATCAGGGTGCTCCTAGGGCTGCTCAGGAGGGACTCGGGTATAGTGGAACTCATGGGGAGGGACCCCTTCAGGGACCCCAGGGCCAGGAGGGGCGTCGGAGTTGTATTCGAGAGACCCGTCATGCCGGCAGGCCTGACGGTGGTCGAGTTCCTCGAGTACGCAGCCAGTATACTAGGGGTCCCAGCCGGCAGAGTTGACTGGGCGATAAGGGCCTCCGGGCTGGAGAGGCATGAGCACAAGTTCTTCAACCAGCTCAGCGCCGGCCTCAAGCAGAGGGCCGCGCTAGCACACGCGCTCCTAGCAAAGCCACGCTTGGTCGTGGCCGATGAGCCCACCTCGAATCTCGACCCTGTGGAGAGGGTGAGGATCCTCGACACGATCTCCGGGCTCGCACGCGGGGAGGGCGTCGCCTTCCTCTTAACTAGCCACGTGCTACACGAGATCGTAAGGGTAGCTGATAGAGTGGTCATCCTCTACTCCGGCCGCGTGGTGGCTAGTGGCTCCATAGACGAGGTGTCGAGTATGATAGGTAGGATAGTGAGGATCAGGACGCCGATCCCCGATAGGTTAGCCGAGCACCTTAGGGCCTCGGGCTTCAAGGCCGAGGTGCGTGGTCTCAGCGTGATAGTAAGGCTGGGTGAGGGTGGGGCCGGGGGGCTCCTCAGGACGCTAGCTGATATAGTAGACCATGTCCAAGTCTATGATATAGACTTCGTCGAGGCCGGGCTCGAGGAGGTGCTTGGTCGTGTCGGAGAGGCGGCCTAGGCTGGCACCCCTAGTTATGGTGGATTCCGCCGATAGCTTGAAGGCGCCTACATTCGACTTCATGCTACTCGTAGTCTCAGCGATAGCTGCAGCGCTGGCCTCCATAGAGCCAACGACTAACCCTGCCTCGGTGGCGGACGCTGCCTTGGACCCGGCTGTGGTATTCGCGGTTAGCCTCTACCTAGCGATGAGGGCCAGTTCTGGCCTGGCCTCGCTGGCCTCTAGCGGGCTCCTCCAGCTATATCTCTCCTACCCCCTGGGAAGGGTGGGCGTAGCGTTAGCGCTTTACCTGAGCCGCATACTCCTCCCGGTCCTGGTCCTCGTCGGGGCCCCCCTCGTTGTCGCCGCCGCCATAGTGCCCCACGTCATAGCTGGTGCCCCCCTGGCGTATCTGGAGGCCTATGGGGCCTACGTGGTCTACCTGACGTTCCTCGGCACCCTCTTCGGCCTCGTAGGCGTCGCCTCTAAGAATAGCGGTACGAGCGCCGTCGCGGGCCTCGCCATATACTTCCTCTACGAAGGCGTGTACCTACTACTAAACGTTATGGCAACCGCCAGGGGATCCTATACGCTCCATAAGATAGCAATGGCTATGACGTTCTATAGCGTGGTCTCATTAAAGCTAAGCAGCCCCGGTGTAGCGGTTAGCGCTTGGCAGCTACTATTCGTGCCAGGCCTCCTCGTGGCCCTCTTCATCGTCTACCTAGCCTATATGAGGTGGAGGTTCGAGCCGCCATGACGGGTCTACGCAGCTTACCGGCTAGGCTCCTAGTCGTGCTCGGGCTCTCGATAATAATAGCAGGCATAGCCTCGGCCTACGCTGGCCCCAAGATGATCGCCACCTACAACGGAGTGAGGACGCCTATGAATGGGGAGATAGTAGGAATCACCATCTGGGCCATGAGCACATCCGGCAACGTCACAGTGAAAGCGCGTGGTGTCGGAGAGATTCTCTACACCATAGTGAAGGGCGACCCCATAGGCTTCTTCACTAACGCCAGTGCATTCGGAGTCCACGCTGAGGCCATCGATATGAGCCATGATATAAGAAGTGGCGTATTCTTCGCCTCAGCTAGGGTGAGGCTCGACCCACTAACACTTATCTACATCTCGAAGAAGCTATCGAGGGCCAATGACTCGAGCATCGCCTATAGCCTGCCCCAGGGCGAGAGCCTAGTCCTCATACTCATACCAGCCAAGTACGGGGAACCAGTCAGGTACAACGTGACGTTCCACGTGACCGGCTACGAGAGGCTCTCGACGACACAGCTGATAGGCCTCGGCACGGGGGTGGCGAGCCTGGGCCTCCTCTGGCTCGCGGTGCTCAAGATTAAAACCCGGAGGCTCGGGGCGGGTAGGGGGGTGGAGTAGGATGCCCGTAGAAATCAGGGATCTGGACGAGTTCATCAAGATAACCGAGAGGGCATCGGAGTGCCGCGTCAAGAGGTCGCGTCGCGAGAAGGGTGTCGTGAAGGTGAAGGCTAGGACCAAGAGGTACCTTTACACATACAAGACGAGCGAGGACAAGCTCGACGAGGTTCTATCCAAGGTTAAGTGCAAGAAGGTCATTGACGTAGACACGGGCAAGGAGATTAAAGTCGCCGCGCCAAGCAAGTGAGGGGCCCACAGCATCATGGAGGCCTCATACGACTACATAGTAGTGGGCGCGGGCCACAACGGCCTCACAGCAGCGGCCTTCCTAGCGCTCAACGGCGCCAGTGTTCTAGTCGTCGAGGCGAGGGAGACGCCGGGGGGCGAGGCCTCCGGCGCTTCTTTCAGGGGATCCTGGTACCCCAGGGTAGCCTATGCCCTCGGGCTCTTGCCACGCGAGCTAGCCAGTCTCCTGGGCCTCGACCTCGATGGCTCCGCGTACTGGGTGGATCCCTCCTGGGTGCTCCTAGCTGACGGGGAGGTGTGGCTCGAGTGGTGGCGCGATCCCGAGAGGCTCGCATCGGAGATGCGTGGGCACGGCGTCGAACAGGGCTGGAGGGAGCTCTCTCGGGTGATAGCGGAGTTCAGGCGATGCGCGAGCAGCGAGGGAATCCTATACACCGTCAAGCCCCCGAGCCTAGAAGAAGCTGCCGAGATCCTTGATAGGTGCAGCGAGGGCCTCGGGGACGCCGTTAGGGAGCCGTGGATACGCTGGGCGGGTGGCCTCGTGGGGAAGGAGATAGCCGATGCCCTCACATACCCCGTCTTCCTCTGGGAGCCGGGGTATGTGACGCTCTACTTCAACCTCAACGGTGCAGTGTGGGGCCCGGCTAGGAGGGGCTTCACTATACTAGCGCACGAGCTAGAGGCTGCCGCCCGCAGGGCCGGGGCGGAGGTGCTCTACGGCACGCGGGCCCGGGTCCTGGTGAGGGAGGAGAGAGCTGAGGGCGTCGTCATAGGCGAGTCCCGCTTTATAAGAGCCCGTAAAGGCGTAGTGCTGGCCGCCAGCATACTCTGCCTCCCCCGAGTCCTGCCCCCCGAGGCTTACGAGCGGTTCCTAGACAAGAAGGACAGGCTGGCCCTCGAGGAGCTGGCCTCGAGCGACGCCGCCATTGATAGGTTCAACTTCGCCCTCGCCGGAGAGCCCGTCGTGCCCGTAGACTATAGGCCGCCACCGATACTCGTAGTCGAGCAGAGGGGCCTCTCCGGCGAGCTAGTCTACCCAAGCCTCTACGAGCCCCCAACGGGGGGGCCGCATACAATGGTATTCTCTGGCGCGACAAGCCTAGAGCCCCGAGAGCTGGCATGGAGGCTATCAGGCGTCGAGGCTCTCGAGGTTGAAGCAGTGGACAGGAGCGTGCTGGAGAGGGAGTATTGTAACCCCAACGGGGCCCCGAACCACATACCCATGACTAGGGACCACATACTCGACAGGAGGCCCCTACCCGGCTGGGCCGACTATAGGACACCCATAGAGGGTCTCTACCACGCCTCGGCCTCCAGCCACCCCGGGGGACAGGTCACAGGGATCCCCGGCCACAACGCGGCCATGAGAGCCCTGCTGGACGCGGGGGTAAGACCCACCCACACCCTCCTACCCAGGCGGGCTCTGAGGGGAGCCATTTGAGGTTGGAACCCTACCAGAGAGCCTTCATAATGCTCTGGACGCTAGAAAGGGCCGCGGACGCCGTCCTCACCTACCACATACTAGGCCTGGGAGGCGTCGAGCTAAACGCCATAGTGCGCCGCGTCCTCGAGTGGGCCGGGAGAGCCGAGGGACTAGCTCTCTGGAGCATGCTGACCATCACGCTAGGTATTCTGCTGGGTATCTACCTACCAGCGGCCCTCGAGTGGGGCCTCAGGAGAGCGAGGCGGCTGACGAGCCTTGAGAAAGCTATGATAGAGGCCTACGGTGTTCGCGGGATATCAAAGATAATACTAGCCCTAGCAGCAGTGATAGGCTCCACGGGCCCCGTTCTCAACGCACTCTGTATCATGAGGGCCCACATGGGTTAGGAGCGGCTCAGCGAAGTTACGCCCCTTCACCGCCCCAGCCGAATCCCGGGGCTCCGATCCCGGATTCCTCTTCACAGCCGCCCCGAGGCAAGCTGGACTAGTATAGGCTTGAGAGTCTCGTCTCTATGTATTTTGCGGCGTTTAGGAGGAGCCAGCGGAGGCTCTCCCTGCTGGCATGGTATATGGTCACCCTCGGCTCCTCCCTGCCGCCCATACTATATGCCGACTCCACCCTGGCCATATAGACCTCCTCGGGTAGCAGCCTCTTTAGTTCGTCCCACTTATCCCTGAGAGCCTTGGGGGTAACTATTATCTCGTGCCCCTTGTCCCCCTTCCCAGCCTTTATAGTCACCCTCAACGGCTCCCTGGGGTTCTCAGGCTGGAAGCTCGTGGAGAACTCCTCGGAGCTCGCTATGTACTCGAGGCTCCTCGCGAGGGTCCAGCGTATTTCTCCCTCGTCTATATCTATAAACGCCGCCACCCTCTCGTCTCCATACTCCGGCTTCCTCATCTCGAGCAGCTTGTTCTCCACAGTCTTCTCGGATAGGTCTAGTATGTCGGCTATCTCCATCACTGTGAGAGCGTTGTCCTCGAGCAGCCTGGCTATCCTGCCGGCGAGATCGGGTAGCCAGGGCCTGATAGGGGGGCTTTCGAGTATCTCTGCTGCTAGGGGGCTAACACCGGGGCCTCTACTCTTGACTATCTTGATCTCGCCCCGCTTGAGTCCTCTCAGGAACTCCTCGGCTGTTTCTAGGTCTAGGTAGTACTCGACCACCTGCCTCTTAGCCTCCTCATACACTATGCTATCCTCCTCCGGGTCGGCGCTCCCCAGTATGCCGAAGTCTACCTGTATCTCCCTTAGGACCTGGTAGAAGAGGGGGCTCCTCTCTATCGCCTGCCACACGAGATCCCAGAATCTCTCTGGATCCAGGTCCAAGAGCATCTCAGTAACATCTACCTGAGGGGCCTTTACGCTGAAGCCGTAGAATGTCGACCTATAGTGGACGTTGAGCCCGACCGCCTTAGAGGCTAGATAGGTGAGCACCATCGCTAGGGCCTCGGAGGCCCCGGAGCCCAGCAGCGCCGTGAATACATGCTCCCCCTCATAGTTATCATATATTACGGTGTCCCATGAGGGCAGTGGGAGCCCACGGGCCCTATAGCCCTCGGCCAGCTTGGCTAGATCCGCCAAGCCCTCTTCATCGACGACTACCGGGCCGGCGTCGAGGTCGGCGAGTACCCTACCCGCCTCTACCGCTACCATGCGGTGCCTCCGTGGTCCCTCGCCGCGCCAGAGTGGGACCTCTGCTATAGCCTCCGCTGGCTCAACCTCGACTTTGAGCGCCCTCTCGTCTATCCTCCTGACGATCCAGGCCCTGCCAGCGAGTCGTATGGCGTCCCCCGCTCTGAGGTACCTGTAGACGAATGCGGAGTCAACGTAACCGACTACCCTGTCACCGTGCTTCACCGTAAAGGAGTCCCGGCTGGGGATGGTTGAGAAGAACTCGCTGAACTCCCTTCCCCACCAGGCCCTCTCCCCTGAGTGGGAGCGGAACCTCCAGACCCGGAAGAAAGCTGGGCCGAGTCTGGCCCGGGGCCAGTCGACCCGCAGGAGTCCCCTATACTCGAGGTACTCGACGAGGCGCCTGAACTCCTCATGGGAGAGGTAGCTCGTGAGGGGCGTCGACTTTAGGTAATCGTAGACAGCGTTAAGGTCGATCCAGCCGGAGTCTTCTCCCCTACTCGCGGCTAGGGCCGCACCTAGAATCTCCTTCGCCACAACGTCAAGGGGCGCCCTGGCTATAGTCGTGGCCTCTACCCTGCCCTCGACGGCGAGCCTCGCCTCGGCCAGGGCCTCGAGGAAGTCGATGGGGCCCAGCGCTACTATGGCACCCTCAGAGATGCCGCCCACCACGTGGCCGCTCCTGCCTACCCTCTGGAGGAGGCTGGCCACGCTGCCGGGGGCCCGGTACTGTATGACCTTCCTTACCTGGCCGACGTCGATGCCTAGCTCTAGGGTCTTCGTGCATACTATGGCCTTCAACTCGCCCCTCTTAAGCCTCTCCTCAGCCTCGTGCCTCAGCTCGGCTGACACGCTTGAGTGGTGCACGAAGACATCGTCGACGCCTAGGGCCTCCAGGGCCTCCCTTAGTTTCTCAGCCGTGTACCTGCTGTTAACGAAGACGAGGCTAGGCGGCTCTATCTCCTCCATGACTACTCTCGCCGAGTCTATCCAGGGCCTCCTCACGCCCTCGCGGATGTAACGCACTCTGAGCCTGGTCCGCCTCTCCTCCATAGCGTTGACCACGACGCGCGGCCTCCTACTAGAGCCGGAGAGGGCCTCGAGGGCCCTCTCAGGATCCCCTATGGTGGCCGAGAGCCCTATCCTCTGGAGGTCCCTCCCAGCGAGCCTCTGGAGCCTCTCAAGGAGCAGGGCTAGCTGCGCGCCCCTCTTGCTCGACATTAGCTCGTGTACCTCATCCACAATGACCCATCTGAGGTTGTGCAAGTACACCCTAAAACGGGGCGACCAGTCAAGGTCTATCTTGAGGCTCTCCGGCGTCGTTATTAGTATGTGAGGGGTTAGGCGGAGCCTCCTGCTCCTCTCACTCGCAGGGGTATCCCCGTGTTTCCTCGACACCCTCAGGCCCAGACGCTGGGCCCACCATCTTATCCTCTTATAGAGATCGTTTATCAGCGCCTTCATTGGAGTCACATAGAGGAGTGACACCGGCTCAACGGAACCTAGGGACTCCATCATGGACAGCACTGGGAGGAGGGCCGCCTCCGTCTTTCCAGCGCCAGTCGGAGCCATGATTAGCACATTAGCGCCCCTGAGTATTGCCGGTATCGCCTCCTCCTGGGCCCTCGTCAGCCTGGTCCAGCCTCTCTCAGCTACGAGGTCTGCCACCCTCGGCGACAGCATTCCGATGACTCCACTAGACATCAGCGCATCCCCTGCCACTCAGTATGAGCATCAGCGCGTCGCATAGACCCGGGGAGAGGTGAGTGCAACAAGTTAAAACCTTTACTAGCAAACGAGCCCCGGTGGACGCGGAGTGGCGAAGAGGTACTACACCTGCATCGTATGCGGCCGGAAGTTCCCTGAGGGTCAGGGCATAATAATAGAGAAGGCTGGCATCGTCCTACACTTCCATAGCAGGAGGTGCGCCACGAAGTTCCTCAAGCTACTCCTAGAGAGGCTAGACGACAACACTGCAAGGAAAGTGCTCAAGGAGCTAGTTAACGAGTTAGAGGAGGCCAGGAGGGCCCGCGAGGAGAGGGCGAAAAAAATAATCTAGGCTATACAGTAGTCACCGCAGAGCAAAGCCCGCCATTAAAAACTCGAAGACTCTATTAGGGTAAGTTATTGGCTCCAATATATTAACACCTCCGATGAGAGTTAGGTGTCCTCATGGGGGGCCAACGTGAGGGTTAAGGCCCTCCTAGCAGCGGTCATAATACTCGCCCTCCTAGTAGTACCCGCAGCCCTCCCCTTGAACGGGCTCGTCAAGACGCTCGCTGATAGGCAGGGCGTCCACCACTATAAGTGGACCATAATGGTCTACATGGACGCTGACAACAACCTGGAGGACGCGGGCATAAGTGACTTCAACGAAATGGAAGTGGCCGGTTCCACGCAGGACGTAGCCATACTCGTGCTCATGGATAGGATCCCGGGCTATGACTCCACGAACGGCAACTGGACTGATGCCAGGATATACCTAGTGCAACACGACACCGACAATCAAACCATACACTCCAAGCTACTCCTCGACCTCGGGGAGGTCGACATGGGTGATCCCTCAACGGTCCTATACTTCGTGAACTATACAGTGCACAACTTTCCCGCAGACCACTACGCCCTCATATTCTGGGACCACGGTAATGGGTGGAAGAGGAGTGGCCACGTAATGCCACTCAGGGGATGCTGCTGGGACTACACCGACAATGACCACCTAACCGAGACTGAGCTCAGGGACGTCATGGAGAAGCTCTCGAGCATGGGCGTGCACCTCGATATAGTAGGCTTCGACGCCTGCCTCATGCAGATGACCGAGGTAGCATATGACCTCATGGGCACCGCCAGCATAGTGGTCGCGTCTGAGGAGTACGAGCCCTGGGACGGTTGGTACTACTCGGGCTTCCTGGTGCCCCTAATACTAAACCCGAATATGACGCCAGCACAGCTCGCCGCCAAGATAGTCGAGTCCTACGAGTACTACTACACTAAGGTGGAACCCCTCGACTGGGTGACGCTCTCAGCCATAAACCTTACTGCGTTCCAGAACGTCGTAAGAGACATTGACAGTATGGCTATGCTGCTAACCTACGACGTCTTCTTCTACCCGAACAACGCCACCGCAGTCCATAAGGCGTGGAGTGAGGCGAAGAAGTTCGGCTCAGGCGACTATATAGACCTATACGGCTTCGCGGAGGCCATTAACTCCACACAGGGGTTCCCCTATGATCCCAGGCCAGCTGCCTCAAGGCTACTAAGCGACCTCAACGCCTCGGTAATAGCGAATTACGCCGGGCCGTCATCCGCTGGAGGTCACGGTGTGACAATATACTTCCCACCCGACGTGGACTGGTACCTGGAGGAGAGGTACGAATACTTCGAGCAAGTGGCCTTTGCTGTCGACACGTGGTGGGGCATATTCCTGGACTACTACTTCCACACAATGAAGCCCACCGAGCACCTCAAGGTGAAGGTCGTGGCACCGCCTATGGTGAGCCCTGACAGCAATGTCACGGTCTATGTACTCACAAGCTACGGTAAAGCCGATATATACGTTGACGAGCTGGATGTTAGCCTCATTGGACCCAACGGTTACGCAGAGACCGCGGGCGCCCAGCCCGTTGAGCCTGGAGTCTACGTGGCCACAATCCACGTGCCAGCCGCGAACGCGTCGCAGACCTACATGGTGAGGGCCAGGGCCTATTACTGGTTCCTAGCGGCGGATGACGGTGCCGTGCTCTATGCTAGCAGGGAGCTGGCGACAATACCCCAGATCTCCTCGAGCGTAGCAGCTCTTAGAGCCATAGTAGAGGAGTACGGAGCCGTACTAGAGAACGTGAGTAACGGCGTGGCAACAATTAAGACCGTGCTAGGAGAGGTAAACGTGAGCATTGGGCAGCTCAAGCCAGAGATAATTAAGATAGAGAATGGAGTAGCAGTGCTTAACACGAGTATAGGCGAGGTCAAGGCTAGCCTAGACAGCCTGAAGCCCGAAATAGTCGATATAAAGGATAATGTAGCCGTCGTAAAGACCAGCCTCGGCGAGGTCAAGGCCACACTGGACTCCCTAAAGCCTGTGATCGAGTCCATCAGAGGCGGCGTGGCAACCATTAAGACCGTGCTAGGAGAGGTAAACGTAAGCGTGGCACAGTTGAAGCCTAGAATAGTGAAGATAGAGGATGGAATAGCAACAGTCCAGACCACACTCGGCTCCCTAAGTGGGGAAGTGAAGGCGCTCGAGGGAGACTTCGCCGTAGTCAAGACGAGTCTTGGTGTAATTAACGCGAGCCTCGCGGACCTCAAGGCTTCCCAGAAGGAGAACTTCAACAGCGTAAACCAGAAGATCTCCAGCATACACTCAAGGCTCTCAACCCTAGAAGCCAACATGAGCAGCCTCAACAGCAAGCTAAACTCGCAGGCCAAGCTCCTCGACGCCACGCTAGCCCTGGTAGTTATTGTACTCATAATAGCCGCCATAGCGGCCTACGGGGCTCTAAGGAAGCCCAGCCCCTAAGGAGATCCCGGGTCTCTCATATTCCCTCTTCTTTATTTCCTTAATTATTTCCTCAACCCCCCTAATAAGTGCCCAGACGCCGTGGAAGGCTAGTGCGTCTAACGAGAACAGATATGCGTTGGCTACGGGGCCTCGGCTAGGCGGCTGTGCAAGAAGCGAAATATGGAGTCATCACGGCCACAGAGCATATGCTGCATGAAGGGTGTGTGGAGCGCACTTCGATAAGATGGGTACAGGGGCGGGGTTTGAGGCAATAACTACTCTGGAGCAACTCAACTAGGATTCGAGCCTCTAGTTGTAAGTAGCCATAGCAAATACTCGAGAAACCAGCAGATGCGCGATGCATTGCCTAGCATCTATAGCCTCCGCAGCACTAGCTCACCCGGTGCTAGGGGGTTGGAGCGCGTCCTCGTTAGGCTCTACGGGCTCCTGGCTAGCGCTGCAGGCACTAGAGAGGTTGAGGTCGACGTCAGTGGGTGCTCTAGTGTCAGGTGCGTGCTCGAGAGGGCCTCAAGCGCTAGAGCAGGTCTTAGAAGGGCGTTAGATGCACTTGACTGGGATGTGATAGTGATCCTCGATGGCAGGAGAGCCTCCCTCGACTCCCCCGTGGCTGGGGGGAGTGTAATGAATGTTATGCCTCCCGCCAGCGGGGGCTCAAGGCCGCTCGTTGAGGCAGGAGTCCTCGAGCCTGGTGAGGACGTTGATCTCGACGATTTGGCCGCGCGCCTCTCGGCGCCCGGCATCGGTGCTATCGCTATCTTCGTGGGTATAGTTAGGAGCCCGAACGAAGGGGAGGAGGTGGAGTACCTAGAATACGACTATGACCCTCAGCTAACACCTAAGAGTCTCGAGGAGATAGCCGCGGAGGAGGCGGCGGCCCCTGGCGTGGGGGGCGTTGTAGTCTACCACTACGTTGGAAGGAGGGCTCCCGGGGAGAGGACTATGATAGTGGCCGTGGGCGCCTCGACCCGCAGGGAGGCCTTCAGAACCCTTCAGAGGGTTGTCGACAGAGTCAAGAGGGAGGCCCTGATATGGAAGGCCGAGCGCCGTGGGGGCAGGACCTATTACCACGTCGGGGACCGAGAGATCCCCGAGGATGCACTCAAGAGCGACTAGACCCCACCCCCTTAATCAGGTCGGCTATGCCCACCCTGCCCAGGATCTCCCCCGCCTTCTCGAGAGCCTCCTCCTCGCTGTCAGCCGCTACGTTGACAACTATCTTAGTACCGACGACACGTATCCTCCACCTGTGCTCCCCAAGGAGCCTATAGTGCTCGACTACCTCAAGCCTGGGATCCACTGCCTCCACCTCCAGCCAGCATGTAGACCATGCGCCTCCTCTCATAATCGGGAACCCTCAAGACAACGCCCTCCCTAACTAAGCCGGCAAGCACCCTACGCAGGGGCCTCAGATCGCCCCTCCACTCTAGGGCCTCCGCTATCTCGCCTACCTCCAGTGGCCTGCCGGCGCTGCGCAGGACCTCGACCACCCTTCTCTTAACCTCTCCCGCCTCCACTTCAGCCAAGCGCGGAGCCCCCCGAGCGCTTAGGCTGTCCCTAGGCATATAGGGCATCCGGCCCGCAACTAACGTTGCCCTAGGGGGTTGGAGACGCGCACGACGGGACCCCCGCCTCACGCTCCCCCGGCGCCCCGGGGGTGTCCGCGGGGCAGGGCCATCCCTCCTAGAGGCTTCGGGGCTTTTGTGCTATTTGGAGGCCTAGGTGCGTAGTTATGCTATGAAATAAAACTTCTATCTCAAATTTAAGGTTTTAACCCCTCCCAGAGAGCCCATACTAGCGAGTGCAGAGGTGCCCTGCGGCGCATGGAACGTTCCCCGAGAAGTATAAGGGTTGTAAGTGACTGGAGGCTCGCCTCCCACATAGTATCCTCCGTGATGGGAGAATACCACGGCTACTACGCTGGCTGGGCAGCCGAGCACTGCGGTGGAGGCCTCGTCGCCCTAGCCGATGGCAGGCCCGCTGGCTCCGTGGTCTACTATACCGTGGAGACGCCCCACGCGAGGATAGGCGTGGTCTACTATGTAGCCGTGCTACCCCGCTACAGGGGCTTAGGGCTTGGCAGGATCCTTGTTGCCTCCGCCGAGGAGGTCATGGATGGCTCCGACATCTACGTTGCAACCACCAGCGAGTCTAACGTGGCCTCCAGGAAGCTATTCCACTCCATGGGCTATAGGGTCGAGTCCTGGGACTCCCTCGAGCGAAGGCTCGGCCCGGCACCTCTGGAGGCCCTGGAGATGGCGGCCTGCGCCTACGAGGACGATATAGTGATGTACAAGGAGGTCACTCCGGGTGCCCTCTCCCACATTGGGGCCGGAGACCTCAGGGCGGCGAGGGACGCTTGGGACGGTGTATGTCTCAAGCCCTACCTGCTCAGGAGACGCCAGGCCCGGAGGAGGCTGAGGCTCGCGGCGTGGCCCCTAGCATAACCCAGCGTGGCCTGGAGGGCTCTCACAGCTCTCAGCGCGGCTAGGAGAGGCTTTCGATGGATCGAAACCTTTCCCGGCTAGGGTTTTTGCAGTAACGCGATGTAAAAGCCTGGGGTGCCGTGGATGGAGGGCCTGAAGGATACACCCACCTCCTCCCGCATGGCTCTCCTGGTGAGCCAGGCTGGCGGGTCGGCCTCGGAGAGGCCTAGCTCCTCTATAGCCCAGAGGGCGTTGCGAGGGCCCTCGTCCCAAGTGAGGGTGCAAACGCTATACAGGATCCTGCCACCTCTCTGGAGGAGCTTAGCGGCCGCTCTGATGAAGCCCCTCTGGTACCTGGAGGCGCTTATCGAGTCCCTCAGCCTCCTCCTATCGTAGACCTTGGGTCTGACGCCTATGTTCGTGCAGGGCGGGTCAACAATCACGGCGTCGACCCTGCCTGTGAGGCCTGATAGGGGGCCCGGCAGGCGGCGGGAGTCTCCGGCCACAACCTCGACCCACCCCAGGCCTAGCCTTGAGAGCGTCGCTCGTAGGGAGGCTTTCTTGCTCTTCCTGTCAACAGCTATGACTCTGGCTCTGGGCCCCGCTAGCTGGGCGGCGTAGCCCACCTTACCCCCGGGGGCTGCTGTGAGGTCAACTATCACTTCCCCGGGTTTTGGATCAAGGAGCCTCACAGCGGCCATGCTGGGGAGGCTCTGGCCGTAGATAAGTCCATCAGCGTAGCCGGGTAACTCTGTGACCCTCGGTGCCCTATAGCGGGGCTCGGTTATCCTAACGGCTAGGCCCCTCCTAAGTGCCTTGAGGTCCTCGAAGGACACGAGCGATACTCCGCTGCCGACTGCCACGCCGTTCTCCGCCACCACGGTGACTCTGGACCCCCTCCTAAGGCTCTTGGGGGCCCATAGGATGCCGGGGACGTATAGGTCGCTGCCCATCATTACGCTCTCCGCGGCCCTCTTATCAACGACGATCTTCAAATCGTAGACCGGGACTTCGAATGGCCCCTCTACGGGGTGCCAGATTGCCTCGGGTATGTCTGGATCCCTCTCGAACCTGAGGCCCGTCTCCCTCAGGAGGCGTAGGTAATCCTCTACCCTAACCTTGACTGTGTTAACCCTCACGTACAGTCTAGGCGGGGGCCCGAGGAGGGCCCGCAGCTCCCTGCATAAAACCCCCGGGCCTCCGTGCAGGGGCTCAAGCCTCTCCATGAGTCCGGCATCATAGTCGAGCGGTGTGCCGCAAACCCCCATGCCCCCGGGCACCCCCGGTAGGGGTGCCTGTGCTGGGGAGGCGCCTATAATGTGGGGGGACTAGGTGCACTACGAGACCGCGGGTGGTGGCGAGGTGCCGGTGAGCCCCGGTATCGAAGGCCTTCCCGGTATCAGGGAGGCCGTGGATGAGATTAGGAGGGAGAGAGTCCGTGGGGCAGCGTGGGCGGCGTATAGGGCCGCTGTAGGCGTCCTAGACGACCTCGAGGCTGGCAGGGATCCCTGCGCCCTAGCGGGGGCCGCGGCTAACGCCATAGAGGCAGCGAACCCCAGCATGGCCAGTCTTGCCAATGTAGCCCACATACTTCGACTCGCATGTGAAAGGGGGATCCTGGACTCAGCCATGAGGAGGCTCGTCGACGTACTCTCTAGGTATAGGCAGGAGTTGATCGAGGCCGCTAGGTCCCTGAGCGTGGGGGTCCTTGTGGTGACGGTGAGCTACAGCAGCAGCGTGGAGGCCGCCCTGAGGGCGTGGAGGGGCGAGGTCGAGGTAGTCGTTGCCCAGTCCCTCCCGGGGGGTGAGGGTGTGGAGCTGGCCAGGCTTCTCAGGAGCGCTGGCTTCCCTGTTAGGGTGGCCCCCGACATGGCCACGCACCTCTACCTCGAGAATGCCTCGCTCCTAGCCTTCGGGGCCGACACCGTTACCAGGGACGGTTGCATAGTGAATAAGGTCGGTACCAGGCTCCTCGCCGAGGCGGCGAGGAGCAGAGGGGTCAAAACGCTCGTCGTCTTCGAGCCCTACAAGGTCCACCCGCGCCTGCGATGCGGCGAGGTCCCTGTGGAGAGGTGGACAGTAAGGATAGAGGGATGGGGAGACGAGGTGGTTCCAGTATTCGACGAGACCCCACCAAGCCTCGTGACTGCCGCTCTAACCCCCGGGGGCCTCGTGGAGTGGGGCTCCAAGGCTGAGAGTGAGGCCTCCAGGATCCACAGAGAATTTGTGAAAAGAGTCTTGGAGGAGTAGGACGCCCGGGAGGAGGCACGCTAGCGGAAGCGTGGGTGGAATGGCAGGAGATCCGTCATTAGCAGGAGCCCGGGCCTCCGGCCACCTATGTCCTCGGCTATGCTTAGTATGACGGCGGCTGTGCCTAGATCCCCTGGGGTGCCTGTGCTCCTCCAGGTAACCCTGTTCTCGCCGGCTTCCACGCGTATCTCCTCGTACTCCTCGGCGCCAACGTAGGCGTGGAACTCGACCCTCACGACCTCCCGGCCGCTGGCGTAGCCTGCCCCATAGCCCCTGATGCCTAGGTTGCGGCCCCTCTCCACCCTCACGCCGTGGGACTCAACATCCATCTCTGCGGGTACGACGTCCTGGGACTCTTCCACCCTCTCGAGCCTGAGGCCCGCGGCTTCCGCTATTAGGAGCACTGACTCAGCGTAGCCTACGTGCCCCGTGAGCTCTCCCCTCTCCAGTTTCGCCCTAACCTCGCCGGGATCCATGCCCACGCCTATCTTCCTCTGGAACGGTAGCCTCCTCCTGGCGGCGTCCAGGCTCCTAACAGCCCTCACCGAGTCCACGACGCCGAGGCTGGAAGCTAGCGTGACGACGAGGCTGTCGAGGAGGAAGCCGGGGTTTATCCCGGTTCCAATCACGCTCACGCCCCGCCTCCTGGCGTGGGCGTCGATTAGCCGGGCTAGCCTGGGGTACCGGTAGTAGGGATAGGCGAGGGTCTCACAGGTCGACACCACGTCGGCGCCAGCGTCTATGGCTGCTAGTATCTGGGGATACACCCTATCGAGGTAGGAGCCCGTGGCATGCAGTACGACGTCGACACCACGCAGCTCGGCCGGCTCCTTCGAGATCCCCACTCCCAGAGGCTCGGGGAGCCCTAGGATCTCCCCGGCGTCCCTACCCTGGAGGCTGGGGTCAATGTCAACTACAGCCGAGATCTCGTGGCCCCTCTCGAGTGCCATCCTGGCTATCAGCCTGCCTATCGAGCCGAAGCCGTAGAGGCCAACCCTGAGCCCCATGGGGCCCGCCTCGCCCGCAGCCTGGAGGCGCGCCTAGATTTAAGTCGTCCAGGGCCTGCCGCCCAGCGCCTCCTCGAGATCATCTAGAAAAGCCTCGAATGCCTCTAGGAATGCGCTGGCCTGCTTCTTTGTGTGCCTAAGCGATGGGAGAAGGTGCATCGTATGCTCCGTCAGGTATAGGATTCCCCTCACCCTCATGTAGAGGTTGGCCAGCGACTCCACCCCGGTGCCCCAGCGCGCCTCATGGGCCTCCCTCGCGCTTCGGGGTCTTGAGCGTGTGAAGTGTATCCCAACCATGCTGCCAGCTCCGGTGGCCCAGCACGGCCTGTCGCGCGCCTCGCATGACTCGTCTATTCTCCTGCGGAACCACTCCCAGAGGCTGTTGGCCTCCTCGTATATTCCCCTATTGGCGGCTAGGTACTCGACTAGGGCCTTCCCAGCCGCTATCGAGACTGGGTTGCCTGAGAATGTGCCTCCATGGAAGCTTCTCTCCCTAGGATTAGGCCTGGCTATGTGGTCTAGCATCTCCATGTACTCGCTCCGGCCTCCGAAGGCCCCGGCTCCGGGATAGCCCCCAGCCACAGCCTTGCCCAATACGACTATGTCAGCGTCTACACCATAGTACTCCTGGGCGCCTCCGAGGGCGAGTCTGAAGCCGGTTATCACCTCGTCGAATATCAGAAGGGCGCCGTACTCGCTGGCCAGCCTCCTGGCCTCCCTGAGGTACTCCCTCTCAGCCTCGATGCAACCCCCAGCTCCGAGGACAGGCTCCAGTACCACTGCCGCCACATCATGCTTCTTGAGCGCAGCCTCTAAGGAGTCCGCGTCGTTGTACGGGACTACTAGCGTGTACTTGAGGTACTCCTCCGGCAGCCCGAGGGACTCGGGCCCACGCCAGGGCGGGGTGACGCCTGTGTGGAGGCCATCGTAGCCCCCGTGCCAGCCACCCTCCATCTTGACTACGTACCTCCTGCGAGTATAGGCCCTCGCGAGCCTGACGGCGTACATGTTGGCCTCGGTCCCGCTGCTGGTGAAGCGAACCATCTCCATATTGGGTACAATCCTCGCGAGCAGCTCGGCATACTCGACTGCCAGGGGGTTCTCGTAGCCTAGGTGGCTGCCGAGCCTAGAGGCCTCGCATACGGCCTCCCTCACGAAGTCCGGTGTGTGGCCGAGTATGTGGGCTCCGTGGCCCATCCAGTAATCGTCATAGACGTTACCATCAACATCTATTACGCGGGTGCCCTCGGCCTTCTCTATGAAGGGTGGGTAGGGCCTCAGGTACCTAATGTGGTATGTGACTCCCCCGGGGAGAACAGTTCTAGCCCTCTCGAAGAGAGCCCTCGAACCAGGTGTCTTCCTCGTATACTCCCCCTCCAAGCGGGCCCTGAGTGCTTCAAGGCCCTGGGTGCTGCGATCCAAGGGATCGGCACCGAGAGCCCGAAGGGCCGGGGCTCGATAAATGCTTCCGAGACCGCTTAGGATATGAAGCCCTGGAGGATTGCCGGGTCGAACTTGGCATATCTCTCCATGCTACCCACATCATACCAGGGCCCTTCGTAGATGTAAGCCCTAACCTTCATGCCCTCCCTGATCATCCACGGTATCATGTGGCTCATTATGTCAAAGCTGTTGCCAAGGGCCCGGTGTGACCTAGGAATCACGTCGGATTCCAGGACTAGTACTCCTATAGTCACCTTGAGGTCGAGCCAGGGCTTCTCCTGGAGTTCTACAATGTCGCCCTCAGGGGAGAGGGCAGCAACCCCTACTGGCACCTGGTACCTGCTAGCCAAGACGAGTGTGGCATCGGCCCCCCACTCCTCGTGCCTAGATAGAAGATCGCTGACGTTGACTGATGCTAATATATCGCCATACCACACCAGGACTCTATCATAACCCTCGATAAGCCCTCTCCGGTAAGCGTTCACAAGGGCGCCACCCGTGTCCCTATACTCGTCTGTGTCGACGCTATACCTTATGGTTACGCCCCAGTAGCCGCCATCCCTGAAGTAGTTCCTTATCTGCCTCCACCTATAACCGACTAGGAGTATTATATCGCGTATGCCGTGGCGGGAAAGCCACTGTATTATGTGTTCGAGGATGGGCTTCTCCTCGGGGCCTACGGGCATCATGGGCTTAGGTATTATCTCTGTATAGGGCCTGAACCTCCTGCCCTCACCGCCAGCTAGTATTGCAGCGACAACCCTCCCGGGAGCCAAGCACGGGGCACCAATGGCATCAGGGGTTACCACTGATTAAGTGTTTTCCCGATTATCATAACGTGGAGCCCTATGTAAAAGTCTCTAGACGCAAGGCCGAGCCCCAAATCGCAGAAGAGATGGGGACTAGGCGGGTCTTGACGGCCTTGGCGGGGCTTCCGCCTTCCTTATCAGGTAGGCGAGACCGCCTAGGTAGGGCTCGGGTACACCCATCTCCTCAAGCTTCGATACTACTCTGTCAACATCGTATTTGACCCTATGGAACTCTACAGTGCCCGTTTCGGGCTTTATGATGGCGTAGGCCGCCCTTGGATCGCCGTCGCGGGGCTGGCCCACGCTGCCAGGGTTTGCCAGGCGAGTCCCATGGAGGACTCGGTAGAACTGGAGGTGCGTGTGGCCCACAAGGTATAGGGTTCCCGGCTTTGGTTCCCCGAGTCTACGATGCAGCTCGGCGTCGGGGAGTGCCGGGTTGAGGTAATCGTATAGGGGATCCGCGGGGCTACCATGGACTGCAGTGAGCTTTAGGTTCCCTAGGTCGAGATCTACCCTCACGGGGAGCGAGGCGAGGTACTCGAGGTCCCGCTTGGATAGCTGCCTTAGGGTTATGTTCTCCCGGGTCCAGTGGCTTAGCCAACGCGTAGCCTCGCCGCACCTACAGTCAACGCCATAGGCAGCGGCGTGGTCGTGGTTGCCCCTCACAACCCTGGCCCCTAACCCCCTGATAATGTCTAGGGCCTCGCCGGGTGAGGGTCCATAGTCCACTATGTCACCCAGCACTAGAACCTCATCCCAGCCCCTGGCATCCTCGAGAACCGCCCTCAGAGCACAGGCATTACCGTGTATATCGCTCAGTACAAGCAGGCCCCCCATACTAGCCTCCCCTAAGCCTCGCGCAGGGAAGGGCGCCTAATACACTCCCAATCCCGGGCCCGAAACCTCCCTTGAAGGTGCGGCGCGCCCGATCTGCACCCACTATAGAGACCGTGCAGCCTAGCCCTCAGGCAGGATCCCTACTTTGAGGCGGTACAGCACAGTGTGGTAGGCTAGGAGGTAAGATAGGCTGTGCCTCCGAGGAAGAGGGGAGTGACAGCCCTCTAGTGCAGTCTACTAGTAGTCCATACGATGCTGGGATACCGGCTATCCTTTCCCCGCTACGCGGAGGAGGAATGCTTCTATGTCTGCTAGCTCCGCCGCCTTTACCTTCGGGTCCGCCCCCATGTGGCCGGCTCTAGCTTCTACCCTCAGATAGACAGGGGCTCCTAGATCCTCGAGGACTGCGGTGAAACGTAGTGCGTGGCCTGGGTGGACTCTATCGTCGTGGAGACCCGTGTATATCAGTGTTGGCGGGTACCTGGCGGGCCTAGCGTTGTGGAGGGGGCTGTAGCTGGCGAGGTATTCCCTGTCCCGGGGGTTCTCGGGGTCCCCGTACTCGTCTACCCATAGGCTGCCTATGTAGAGTTTGTGGAAGCGGAGCATGTCTATGACTGGGTAGCCTATAACCGCCGCGTCGAGCAGATCCGGTTCTTGTACTAGGACCGCCGCTATCAGGAGGCCTCCATTGCTGGCCCCCCAGCCCGCTATCCTAGTGTTACCCTCCTTCACCCTCCGGGCAACGGCCTTATAGTCCTCGAATACGTTGTGCTTGTTCCTCCTCCTCCCGGCCTCGTGCCACCTCTCGCCATACTCCCCTCCTCCCCTGGTGTTAGCCATTACATAGTAGAACCCCTCATCTAGCAGGGGCTTTAGGTGGCCTAAGTACCAGGGGGTGAGGCTCAAGCGGAAGCCGCCATAGCCATATACCACGGCCCAGTCACCCTCGCCGACCACGAAGTAGTGTATTGGCGTGCCATCGTAGCTTCGAGCCCACTCCTCCCTCACATCCAGGCCCAAGTGCACAGGCTCGGCGTACAGGGGCTTGAGGCCCTCTACTCTAGCCAACCCCATAGGCCTGTTGAACGTCTCAACCATCCCAACTACCCGGTCCCCCCACCTCTTCATGAACACTATCGTCGAGGGTTCCTCAGGCTCGATGGACTCGATGAGCCTTCCATCGTATCCGTACACCTCCACCACCGATTTAGCGTCCACGAGCCTATCAACCACTATTCCAGCGTCCGTAGCAACGGCCTCCTCAATGGGGTACAATTCGTGCGCAGCAACGATCTCCCGCCTAGAGTCGGCGGCCTCGACTATTCTCCCCGTGCCAGGGCCGTCGTAGACTATTACGTAGAACCTCCCATCGACTACCCCCGCACTCCTAGCGTAGGCCCTAGGGTCTAGAATGAGATTCCACTCGTCAGGCTCATCCAGGGGGCCACCGTATATCTGTGTGGTGCTCCACCCCTTAGATACGGCTAATACCATGGAGCCCTCCTCGTAAATCGGGGTCATGGATATCATATAACCCTCCGGCAGCCCCTCCCCCCAGGCTATCCTCTCGCTCCCCCTCTCAGGATCCCGCAGGACTACCCTCTCACAAGGGATTCCTCCGCCGTCGGGTGGAGGCCCATCCCTATACATTCTTACATAATAGTAGCGTCCGTCACTCCTCCAGGCGATACCGTGTATATACCCCTCTACCCTATCAACGACGCTCTCCCTGTTAACGTCTAATATATCCACTGTCCCCAGATCCGAGCCCGGACTATAACCCACCCCCACAAGGCTGCAGTCAGGCGAGGGATAGACCCCCCAGACCACAGCATCCCTCCTTTCCAACACGACCCTACCGGAGGGTAGTTCTACAACGCGGAAGCCCTCGCCACCCCTCAGGACGGCATACAGCCTATCCCGGCAGGGGTTGTAAGAGTAAACCTGCCATACCCCCTGAAACCTGAGGATCTCCGGATACAATCTATCCGGTAGACTGCCAAGGAAGGCGTAGAGCCTCCTCCTATGCCTCTCCACGAATTCCTCCGTTTTAGGATCAAATAAATCCTCTAAATAAAGATAGGGATGCTCCACTCCCTAACCCCCTCGACTCCATAGTAAGCCGCGGAAAATAACGGCCTAGGGCACAGGCTTGATTCGCCACACTTGTAATTATGGCGGGCCCGCCGGGATTTCTAGCCCGGGACCACCGGCTCCGAAGGCCCAGGACTTATAAACCACGTTTCCAGCGGAAACCATAGATTGGAAACACGCTTCACAAAGGGTTATCCTTTAAGATATCATCTTTGATAAGCTGGAAACACCCAGCCTACAGGAAAGGCTAATTGCCTCGATGCCCTAAGCATATACTTGGGGCTAGGAAGTGTCCAAGGTTATACGGGTTAGATATGAAAGAGGCGTGCTGAAGCCTTTGGAGCCAGTGGAACTCCACGAGGGAGAGGAGGTAGTAGTCTTCATACGCAAGCACAGAGTGAGCGAAGTACTCGACAAATATGTTGGAATATTCGGTAAGGCCTCTATAGAGGAGCTCAGGGAATATGAAGAGGAGGCTCAAGCACAGTGAACAAAGTCTTCATAGACACTAATATATTCTACAATATATTATTCGAGACCAGCCTCACACGCAAGGCCCGGAAGCTGCTAGAGGATTACGAGGAAAACAAGTTCTACACCAGTCTAACAGTGATAAACGAACTACTCTACATATCCACAAGGAAATATTACCAGGCCACGGAAGAACTCAAAGGACCATACAGCCTAAGAAAACTAATAGTGAACAAGGGATACCCAAAATTCATAGTCGACGGCATAGAGAATTTGCTGGAAGACCTTGAGGTAAAAGTCCTAGTAGAAAACGTGGAATACCAAGACATGATAGAGACCGCTAGCCAACTAAAACTCCTGCCAAGCGATGCAATCATAGCCCTGACATGTAAACGCAATGACATAGACACTATCATAGCCTTCGATGAAGACTTTAAGAGGATTCCCTGGCTAAAAGTTGCGCCCTAGTCCGTCAAGATTATCCGCTGAGATCATCAGGAATGAAGCTAGAATCATCCTGTTCTTATCTGAACTAGAAGCCACAGCCTTGCCTTGGAAGAAGGGAAAGACCTATATAGGGGGTATATAGGTGGCGGGCCCGCCGGGATTTGAACCCGGGACCGCCGGCTCCGAAGGCCGGCGCTCTATCCTGGCTGAGCTACGGGCCCGCCGTCCAGGCTTAGCTTATGGGCTGTGGCTGGCTTAATGTTTGGATTGCTGCTTCTTTTTCGCTTGTCCGTGCAGGTCTGGTGCGGGGTGCCTTGGCTATGAGAGCTGCGGTCCTCTATGGGCCCGGGGATTTGAGGGTCGAGGACGTGCCTAGGCCTAGGAGGAGTGGGGATTGGGTTCTAGTTAGGAGCCGTGTTGTCGGTATTTGTGGTACTGATAAGGCCTTCTATCGTGGCACTTATCCCCTGTTTAAGAGGCCCTTGATTCCCGGGCACGAGGTTAGCGGTGTTGTAGAGGAGGGGCCTGGGGACCTCGTTGGAGCCAGTGTTGTTAGTGAGATCAACTTCTCGTGCCTGCGGTGCCGGGTTTGCAGGGCTGGGCTCTACACGCATTGTCCGCATAGGAGGACGCTGGGGATAGACTTCGATGGTGGTATGGCAGAGTATTTTGTGGCGCCTGCCTGGGCGCTTCACCGGCATGGGTTGAGGCATGAGGTGGCCTTTGCTGCCGAGCCTTTGGCTGCTGTGTTGAACGCCTTCTACCAGGAGCCCCCGCGTGAGGGTTGGAGCGTGGCCGTGCTTGGCACGGGCTTCATAGCGCTACTAGCAGCCCAGGTCTTGAGGCTTAGGGGCTTCGAGCCCGTCATAGTGGCTAGGAGCGGGTCGAGGAAGGCCTCTAGGCTCAGGGGTATGGGCTTCAGGGTCGTATCCTTCGAGGAGGCGCTGGAGATAGGCTCGACCGAGACGTGGAGCGGCCTGGGTTTTGACATGGTATTTGAGGCGACGGGCAGCAACGAGGGTGTGCGCCTCGCTGTCAGGCTTGCCAGGCCCCGCGGAGTCATACACCTAAAGTCGACGCCCGGGGGTGAGGCGCCCCTACCCCTCACCGAGGCCGTGGTCAAGGAGTTGAGGCTCGTGGGCTCTAGGTGCGGCTCCTTCAGGGAGTTCGAGGAGGCGCTGGAGCTACTGGGTAGGGGGCCCGTTGAGCCCGTGGTGGACGCTTCCTACCCCCTGGATGAGGCGGTCGAGGCGTTCGAGAGGAGCCTGGAGGGTGACACGTTCAGGGTGATAGTTAAGCCCTAGTACTTGCGGCCGAAGAGGATCCTACCGACTAGGCCCTCATCGAAGCCCCTGACCTCCACTATCCTCCCTATAGTGGTTACATCCCTCTCCTCCTCGACGCGTAGGCACTCCTCCCTCTCGAAGGGCACGTCCAGCTGGAGGGTGTGCCTCTCTAGGAGCTCGGATGCCTTGTCCTTGATCCTCGATGCGAGGTTTGAGGCGTACTCGGCTGAGGCCCGGGCTATCTCGCCTGGGAGGTCGCCTGCGGGCACCTGTTTCTTCTCGAGTGTGTCCCTCCTGAAGAGGGTGACGAGGCCCTCGCCGGCCTCCCTCTTGCCGACCTCTACCCTGAAGGGTATGCCCCGGCTCTCCCAGTAGTAGTACTTGTAGCCCGGCGTCCTCTCACGGGTGTCAACGTGGTAGTGGAGCCCGGCCGAGGAGAGTGCGGGTAGTACCTTAGATTCTAGATACTCCGTTACCACCCTCTTATCGGCCTCGCTGTAGTATATGGGGACGACCACAACGTCTATGGGGGCGATCCTCGGGTGGAGCACTAGGCCCCTCTCGTCCATCGCCAGCCATAGGAGGGCGCCGAGGATCCTGTCGAGGCCTATGCCGTATGTGACCTGGTTCACGTAGCGGTTAACCCCCTCGCGGTCCTGGTACATTATCTCAAAGGCTCTAGCGAACTTCTGCGCTAAGTCTATCACGGAGGCTAGCTCTAGTAGCTTGCCGTCCGGTAGTATGGTTATGAAGTCCCAGTTCCTCCTGGCGCCGGGGAAGAGGTCCCACGCGGGCGACTCCACTATGAGATAGGGGAGGCCCAGGGAGTCTATGAATCTCGAATAGAGCCTCACGGCCTCCTCGAATATGCGCCTGGCCTCCTCCTCGTCCCTGGCGAAGGCGTGCTCCTCGCTGAAGCCCGTGACCTCCCTGAGCCTGAAGAAGGGGGCCGTTGCCTTCGTCTCTATCCTGTAGACCGTGACGTTCTGGTAGACCTTGAGTGGAAGGTCTCTCCACGACTTTATTATTTGCGAGAACACGTAGTAGATAGGCACCTCGCTCGTGGGTCTGAGTACTAAGGGTTCGTCAAGCTCCCTCCCGCTAAGCGTCTTCTCGGCGAGGAGGGCCTCCGGCGAGAAGCCCTCGAAGAAGTCGACCTCCCTCCTGAAGAGGCTGAGCGGTATGAGGCTGGGGAAGAGTATGGGCTCGTGCCCGGTCTCCTCTAGGAGCCCCTCTAGCATCCGCTGCAGCTTCCTGAACATCCTCGCCCCGAAGGGAAGATAGGGATACACGCCGCCGACAGGATAGCTCACGAAGATTACGCCGGCCTCCTCCACTATCTTATTGAAAGCGCTCCGGCCCTCACTCATGAGCCCCACGCCTCACCGCCACTCCCGGGTATACCCATAATTAAACGGCAACGAGCGAAGCCTCCAGCCCCAAGGGGGCAGGAGGCACAAGCCATAGGAGGGCTGGCGCGTCGAGCTTTACGCGATAAAATAGCAATAGGAGGGGCTTGAGAGTTCCTGGGGCCGCGGCTTTTCAGTGGGGCTACACGCCTGCCTTGGCGCGTAGCTCTTTAACCTTCTCTATGATCTCATTTACGAGACTAGCGGCGTCGCCGGGCTCTAGTATCGCTGCTGAGGCAGCGGCTACCTCTATGCCAGCTGCCTCGCCGAGCCTCTTCTTGCTGGGAACGTAGACGTACGGTATCTTCTTCTCATCACAGAGTAGTGGTAGGTGCGCCACGATCTCCGGTGGGTCAACGTCCTCGGCTATTATGACTAGCTTCGCCTGGCCCCTCTCACACGCCTTGGTCGTCTCGTTGGTCCCCTTCTTTATCTTACCCGTCTCGCGGGCCTTCGCCACGGCCTCGTAGACCTTCTCGGCTAGATCCTCCGGCACCTCGAACCTAACATAGAACGGCTTGCTCATGCCTCATCCTCCTCCCCTACACCTAGGGTCGTCCGGTCAGGCGGACGCCTCATCCCAGGTTTATAAAGATGCTCAAGGCCTGTGGTGGCTTGGTGGTTAGAGTGGGCTGCCTCGACAAGGTTGGGCCTGGGAAGGACGCGCCCGAGATCGTTAATGCCGTTATAGAGATACCGATGGGGAGCAGCGTGAAGTACGAGTTCGATAAGGAGGCCTGTCTGGTGAGGGTTGACAGGTTCCTATATACGAGCATGCACTACCCCTTCAACTACGGCTTCGTACCCGGCACCCTGGAAGAAGACGGTGACCCGGTGGACGTGCTAGTCATAAGCAGGGAGCCAGTGGCACCGGGCTCAATCATAGAGGTCGTGCCGATAGCTGTCCTCGACATGGAAGACGAGGAGGGACCCGACTCCAAGATAGTGGCTGTGCCAAAGCCGAAGCTCGACCCCCTCTACAGGGACTGGAAGGACGTGGGAGACATACCTGAGCCCATCAAGGAAAAGATACGCCACTTCTTCGAGCACTACAAGGAACTAGAGCCCGGCAAGTGGGTCAAGGTAACCGGTTGGAGGGGCGCAACTGAGGCTAAGGAGCAGATTAAGAGAGCCATAGAGAGGTACTCAAAGCAGCACTAGCCCCCGCGAGGCCCTCGAGGTGCCGCGGCTGGTGAGGAGCCTCAGGCTGGCAGCCCTGGCTCTTTTCCTGGCCCTAATGCTAGCGCCTGTTGCCGCGCGCGCCCAGGAGGGCTATCTACTGGAGGCCCCCACTTCCGAGGTACTCTGGGTTTACGCTGACGTTACAGCGCACGAGATCAGCGGTCCCCTGGCTAGGCTCGGGGTTTACACAGTCTATGCTAGGCTTATACTAGTGTTTGAGGGCGGGAGCCTGGAGAGGGTTTATGTGGTAAGCGCGTCTCCTGGGATCATAACTGCTACGAGCTTGTGGGGCTACGTTGAGAGCCAGCTTCTCTCGAAGGCCGTCTCCCTGATTAAGGGCGTCATGGAGGAGCCTCCCGCTGTAGGTAGGGCCTGGAGGCCCACGAGCGAGAGCAAGAGCATCGTCTTCGTTGTAGCACCGAGCACGGAGCAAGGGCAGGAGGTCTACAAGTGTAATGCCCGCGGCTGGGTGGCCAGCCTCGCCCCTGGCGGCGGGGTGACAGGCGGCGCGATTACGGCTTACACTGATGCTAGAGGATCCACACCGCTCGCCGTGAAGGCCGTCATTGAGGGGAGGGGCTTTACCATTCACGTAGACGCCGTCACGCGCTTTGTCAGGGGCCAACCCCCCTGTGGCGCTCCACAGATCACCTCGAAGACCCGAATACTGTTGGGTGGAGGCGCAGTAGCTGTGACCGTGGCCGCAATCATAGCGTTCATGAAGAGGCCACGCGCGATAGTGGTTGTCCTCCCTCGGGGTCCATGGGCGTAGGTGCGTCACCCCTTATACCGGGCGGGCCCCCTAGGCTTGGGGGTCCGGTGCTCCCTTGGAGCAGGCCGAGGCGCTCAGGCTTGCTAGTATTACGAGGAGGGGCGCGGTCCTCCTCGGCAGGCTCGTTGAGGCCGATGGATTCGCGGGACGCCTCGTCAGAGTTGTGACCCACGCGCACGACGATCACCTGGGAGGCCTTTCGAGCAGCGTTAGGAGAGCCCTCTTCGTGGCTGCGACGCCCACCACTTTCAGGTTCCTCGAGATCCTTGGAAGGAGCGTCCCCGAGCACAAGAGGCTCCCGCTCCCCTACGAGCAGCCTGTCTCGGTGAAGGAGGAGACGATAACGCTACACGAGGCCCGCCACATAGCCGGGAGTGCCCAGGTCGAGGTGGAGGGCCCCAAGTATAGGGTGGGCTATACAGGGGACTTCAAGATGCCTGGCACGGAGCCCATGAGGGGCCTCGACGTGCTCGTCATAGATGCAACCTACGGTAGCCCGGCCAGCCAGAGGAGATGGGGAGAGTGGGACGCTCTAGCTGCCCTCCTCGAGTTAGTCGAGGAGGGGCTCAGGAGAGGCACCGTCTACATCTACGGGTTCAACGGGAAGCTACAGGAGGTCATGGTGGAACTACGCCTCAGAGGCGTCACAGCACCATTCGCAGCCGATCCAAGAACCATCCAGCTGGCGAGGGTGGCCTCCGAGTTTTATTCGGTCAATGTAGAGCCGCTCATAGGCTACGATAGCATGGTCGACGGAGAGCCAGTCGTAGTTTTCGCGCACACCAACCGATTCCGCTCCATGAGGAGGAGACCGGGAGTTCACATAAGGCTCACCGGTATGGAACTCCGCGGCATCGTTGTGAGGGTATCCGAGAACGTGTTCAACGTCTCCTTTAGCGATCACGCCTCATTCAAGGAGGTGATCGAATACGTCGAGGAAGCCAAGCCAGGCCTCGTGATTGTAGACGCCTACAGGGGGAGAGAGGCGCGCTTCACCGCCAAATACATAGAGAGGAGGCTGGGTATCCCGGCCCTCGCCCTCCCCTAGCCCTCCCCGAGGAGCCCCCTGAACCTATCCGCCCCTAATGCTAGGAGGGGTAACACACTCCTGGGAACGCCTTCTGTTATCGAGGCATCCATTATGACCCTAGCGGTGTAGCCGCATTCCTGGCAGTGGAGCAGCGCAACCCTCCTATCACTCTTATCCATATATAGGCCGAGGGAGAACTTATCGCGCGACCCACACCTCGGGCATACTAGTCCCCTACCGGGCAGCCGCCATTTATAGTAGCAGAAGGGGCATACCATGCTATAGCCACCGTCGGGCTCCGCCACCATTACGTCTGACTCTACCCCGCATACGGGGCACACGTGGGTTAAGATAGTCTTCACACCGTCCCTCTCAAGTAACACGTCAGCGTAAGCCCTAGCTATAGCCTGCATGACTATGAACATCGCCTGAGCCCCTGGAGAGTCGTAGTCTCCCTCGAGGAGCCTCTCGTATGCCTCGAGCGGGTCTCCACCCTCCAGACCCAGCCTCTTCAGCGTGTAAGCGTAGAGCTCCTGTATCACACCAGTTTCCCATAGCCTCGAGGCGAGGGCATTAATACCCTCCCCCTGAGCCGCGGCTGACTCGGCTGCATCCCTTACTCGCGAGGCTATCTCCTCCTCTAGCCTCTCGACCTCGACCGCCGTGTCTACATCGACGCTGGGGCCTGTTAGGCTCCTATACCTCAGCAGGGCTAGCCTGAAACTCCTCGCGCCGCTGCCTCCAGGTTCTCTAGCCACTCCTCGAGTACACCTCCGAGGGTGTGCGGCATTATCGCCAGCCTCACACCCCCAAAGCTGGGGCACCTGTAGACCCTATAGCCTCGAGCCTGTAGCTCCCTGTGAATACTCCAATGCCTAGGATGGGTTAGGCAAACCACGGGGCTCTCAGGGGGGTGTGGGGACCCGTAGGGCCCCATCTCTACCAGCTCTCTGTAGACCCTCGAGGCGGCTCTCATGAGTTCCTCCGTGAGGCGGGGCATGGCGGTTTCGAGTCTCTCGACTATGAAGGCCGCGGCCATGAGGGGCGCCGCGGGCCTCGTGCCCAGGAGACCGAACTGCTTACCGCCTGGTATGTAGGGCGCCTCGAACCAGAGGTCCTCTATGACTGATTCGTCATACGCGAGCAGCACACCTACCCCAATGGGGGCCTCAGGGATCTTGTGCATATCGAGAGCCATTGTTCTAATCGTGGAGTCAAGAGCCCTGGGGGCCTTGGGGTTCCCGAGGTAGGCGAGGAGGGGCCCGGTAAACGCCGCATCCACGTGCACTATTGAGTCGTACCTCCTAGCCACCCGTGCTATGGCCTCTACGGGATCCAGGTAGCCCGTCTCGGTCGTGCCCAGGGTGGCCACGATGAGGGAGCCCGGGTTCTCCTCTAGCACCACCTCTAGGGCGGCGAGGTCCGGCGCGTACCCATCGATAGCCCTGACAACTATTTCCTCGAGTCCAGCCATGCGGGCCGCCTTGGCTACCGAGTAGTGGGCGTTGGGGAAGTAGACCACTCTCCTGTAGCCTTCCTCTCTAGCGTGTAGCACGGCTAGTATGTTGGATTCAGTAGCACCGCTAGTCACCCAGCCCGGGTAGAGGCGCCCAAGGGCCGAGCGGGAGGCAAAGCCCACGACAAGTTTGATTGCCTCTAGGACCTCAGGGTGAGAATAGGGGTCGCCTAGGTTCACGCCAGCCCAGCGCAACGCCTCTTCTAGGGCACAGGAGGGAGGCTCGGGTATCATGCCTCCTATGACGCGGCTAGCCCTCGAGGGCCCCGGAGAGCCGCATACGATCTCCTCGACTAGGCCGGCCATGACTCCTCGAGTCGAACCCCTCCTTGGCCGAGCTTAATATAATGCCGGAGAGGGGAGCACCTGGGTTTAGCTTGAAGGCCGTCAGATAAGGAGTAAGGATAGACGACAGGGTAGAAAGAGTAGCTCAGGGTATGATTAGTGAGTAGAGATAGGGAGCCGCTAGGCCCACCACTAGTACTATCAGCGCCGCGGCCGTTAGCGTTGCGACCACGCTCGCGGGAGGCGCCTCCACGGGTTCCTCGGGCGCCGCCAGCTCCCTTATGGCTATGACGTAGTAGACGGCGCTTATCCCGCTATTCACGAGGGCTATCGCAACTAGTGGTATGGAGTACTTTATAGCGGCCATGAACATGTAGAGCTTCCCCCAGAAGCCCACGAGGGGCGGGACGCCTAGGAGGCTCAGGAGTAGTACCGCCACCGCGAGCGCGGCGCCGGGGCTTGTCCTTAGCAGGCCCCTCAGGCTCCTGAAGCCGGGTTCAGGCTTAGCTCCTATCGCCGCGAAGAGGGGTGACTTGGAGGTGGCATACGCTAAGGTGTGTATCGCTATCGCCGCGAGGGCGGCCTCAGCGGCTGTAGCGCCAGCGTAACCCTTGAGGTATGCCACCGCCGCGAGGGCAGTTAGAATGTAGCCAATATGTGCTATACTGCTATACGCCAGTATCGCCTGCAGGTCCCTCGTGGTGAGCGCCGCTATATTACCATAGGTCATCGTCACCACGGCTAGCCCGGCGAGGAGTAGCGCTAGCGCCTTCGCGTTAGCGGGGCTCGCGGCATAGTATATCAGCCTCGCAGTGACAGCTATGAACCCGACCTTCGCCACGCCAGCGACAACGCTAACCGCACGCCCGTCGGCACGGGCGTACACGTTCGGTAGCCACCAGTGGAAGGGCACTACGCCCAGCTTGAACCCGAGCGCCGCTAGGAAGAGCGTTATGGCGAGCGCCCCTATGCTAGCCTGGGGGTAGAGGCTGAAGTCGAACATGTCGGTCCTAGGCGGGGCTAGGGCGACACTGCTAGTTGCGACTGCATGAACTGCGACCCAGAACGCCAAGAACAGCGTTGCAATGGCGCCCATGAGTATGTACCTGACAGCGGCTGCCCTACTCTCGGCGTCGCCTGGCAGGGCTATCACGACGTAGCTGGCCACCGAGACCAGCAGCCATACCGCGAGCACCATCACGGCATTGGCCGCTCCTGTTATCATGTAGACCCCGAAGAGTATGATGGGGAGCAGGCTGTAGTAGGCCGGGTGGCTGGGCCACTCCGCAGCCTGGGATCCTATGGAGAGTAGGGCTAGGATCGCTGCTAGGCCTGCTATGGAGGCCATGAAGGCAGCGAACCTATCATATATTACGAGTCTGGAGTATAGTTCTAGGGGCCCGTGCGAGAGAGTGTAGGCCAGTGTTAGAGCTGAGGCGGCCGAGTAGAGCAGCACGCCTATCCACGCCAGCGCTAGGGCTGGGCGGCTCCTCTCCCGGGGCGTTAGGGGTACCAGCAGACCCGCCGCGAGGGCTCCATAGAGGAGCCCCTCTATAACACCCGCTGTAGCCAGGCTCACGGCTTATCACCTCCAGAAGAGATAGGCGAGTAGCAGTACTATTCCAGCCATGTAGAGGTACATGCTTAGTATGTAGTCTGGCCGGCCGCGGTGGAGCGCCCTCAGGGCGAAGCTGCTCGCGCCGAAGAAGGCGAGTAGGCCGACGTGGTAGAACCAGTCTATACCGAAGTCGACCCCTGCTAGGGCAGCGGCGAAGCCGGCGAAGCCGTAGACGAGCAGTATGTATATTATCGCGTTTATGTACCACCTGTCAAAGAGGAAGTCGTATGTCGCCTTGGCCAGTGCGCTCCTTGCCAGTATGGCCCTGAAGTTCACGTTTGCTATCTTGTAGAGGTACCAGACGAATAGTATAACTGCTATGGCTCCTCCCAGTATCGTGGCTACAGTCGAGGTGATGTGTATCATCAGATCGCTCGGCGGGACCTTTAGTACTAGTGCGCCGGCCCTCGTGAGCTGGCCGGCCTTGGCTAGCACGTGCGTCATGGGGCCCCACGCTATGCCTATGGCCAGAGCCGCTAGGGCTAGTATCAGGTAGGGCCCGAGCATTAGTATCGGCGCCTCGTGGGGCTCGTGCTCCGGCTCCTCGTAAGGCGGCATGTGGAAGACCCTGACTATCAGCCTCGTCGTGTAGCCAGCCGTTAGCAGGGCGGCGAGGGCGCCGAGTATGAAGCCCCAGCCGAAATGGGCCTCCTCGGCTGCGTGTAGGGTGAGTTCCTTACTGAAGAACCCGCTCAGGGGTGGTATACCCATCAGGCTCAAGCCGGCGAGCCACATTGAGAGCGCGGTCCACTTCATGTACTTTGCGTAGTTCCCCATCTTGTCGATGAACCTGCTATGGGCCACGTGGAGGGCCCAGCCCGAGATTAGGAAGAGCGCTGCCTTGAAGACTGCGTGGCTCATTAGGTGTGAGAGGCCAGCGAGCACTCCCATGGCGAAGCCAACGTTGTTCACCTCCGTCACCAGCATGCCCGCCGCGCCAGCGGCTAGGAACATGTACCCTATCTGGCTCGCAGTCGAGAATGCTAGTATTAGCTTGAACTCGTTTGAGACGAGTGCCATCGTGCCGAGCATGAAGGCTGTTACTGCCCCCAGCCCGGCTACGAGGGTGAAGAACTGGTAGGTGTCGTGGACTACAACGGCGTGTAGCGGAGCCGGAGAGTTTATGGCTCCATAGTAGAATATCGGGGCGAACCTTAGGACCAGGTATATCCCGGCCTTAACCATGGTGGCGGCGTGTATCAGCGCCGAGACCGGCGTGGGGCCCGTCATGGCCGTGACGAGCCACTCGTGGAATGGGAACTGGGCGCTCTTCGCTAGAGCTCCCAGCGTGAAGAGTATGAGTGTGAGAGTCAGCACATGGTGCGAGGCGAGCCACGCCATCCAGCTGGGGGCCTTTGTTGCTATCTCCGTTATTGATAGGGAGCCAGTGAGCATGTACATTATGGCCATGCCTATGAGCATGCCTATGTCGCCGACCCTGGTGAATAGTATTGCCCTGAGCCCGCTGTGGCTTGGCTCGAAGTACATGGGGGTGCCCATGGCCTTCCTGCCGGGCACGCCTACCCAGTACTCCTCCTCATCGGTGTACCAGTGCCCTATTAGGGCGTAGCTCGCGAGGCCCGTGCCCTCCCAGCCTATGAATAGCAGTAGGAGATTGTTGGCGCTGACCACCAGTAGCATGCTGCCCACGAAGAATGTGAAGAAGAAGAAGTACCTTGGTACGCCCCAGTCGCCCTTCATATACTCTATGCTATATACCCCTATGAGGAAGCTCAGCCAGGACACTAGTATTACCATTATGGCTGAGAGGCCGTCTATGTAGGTTGAGACGCTGACATTTATCGATTGTATCCACTTGAATTGGTGGAGCACGGGGTGGCCGGTCCTCAGCACGTCAACGCCTACTATAGTGGCTAGTATGGCAGCCGTCAGCAGGGTGAGGGCCGAGAAGATCCCGTATACCTTCTCGTTCTTGACTCCTACGACGTAGAGTATACCTAGGATACCAGCGCCTAGATATGGAACCCCCCAGATGAGCGTAGCATACACGGGCTCAACCATTACTCACCACCCCCTAATGCAGGCCTGCTATGACTAGGGAGACTGTTGACATCAGCGAGTTGATCACTGGTGTCGCCAGTATGAATACCAGGAACCCCACTAGGAGTAGGCCGAACATTGATGCTATCATGGCGTTCCTCGTCTCGCGGGCCTCCCTGGCCCTGTCGCTCCTTGGCTGGCCGTAGAAGATCCTCCTCATGGTTATGAATGAGTACGCCGCCGAGACCGTGAGCGCCACAGCTGTTACTAGGGCTAGTGAGAATAGCGTGGTCAGTGGGTGGTTGTAGACCTTGTATAGCCCGACTAGGATCATCCACTCGCTCCATATGCCCGGCGAGGGCGGCATCCCGGCTAGGTGTAGGAATCCGTAGAGTGCCAGGGCCGCTGTTAGCGGGTACTTCCTGGCGAGGCCTCCCATGAGGCGTATGTCCCTGAGGCTGTGGAGGTCCGTTATGAACACTCCCGCAGTCATGAAGAGGAGTGCCTTCCCTATAGCGTGGACTAGGTAGTGCATCATAGCCCCGGCGATGCCTATGCTAGTAAGCGTTGCCAGGCCTAGTAGCATGTAGCCCATCTGGCTCACGCTGGAGTAGGCTAGGAACTTCTTGAAGTCCCTCTGAGTCAAGGCGACAAGGCCGCCGTAGATTATAGTGGTGAAGGCTAGGGCTACTAGGAAGTCGCGCCAGCCAGCCAGTATCGTTGGGAAGGAGGGTATCACGAACCTAGCGTAGGCGTAGCCGGCCAGGCCAATTAGGTTGGGGCTTAGCAGAGCGCTGATGGGTGTTGGGGCCTCGGCGTGGGCGTAGGGTAGCCACATGTGGACGCCGAAGACGGCCATCTTAACGAATAGCCCGACACTCATTAGCACGGCCACTATCTTAGCGGCGGAGCCTAGGGCCCCCTCTATGGGCCCTAGGGGCTTTAGCTGTGGCACCAGGAGGTAGTCGAATGTGCCCAGCTTGACACCATAGTATATGATCCCGGTGAGTAGGAGAACAGCGCCGATGTGTGTCCAGACGAAGTAGAGTAGCGAGATCCTCTTTCTATCACCATAGCCCCAGTAGGCTATCAGCAGGAAGGAGGGTACCAGCGTTAACTCTAAGAATATGTAGAAGAGCACTAGGTTGGTGGCCATGGCGAGGCCGAGCATGGCTGCGGCGAACGTGTTGTAGAGGAAGAAGTAGGCCCCCATGCCGGGTGTGTCCTCGCCCTCAGCTTTCATTTCTTCTATCCTGGTCAGCATGTACCTTACACTGTAGACTGCCACTGCCGCCGTGACTGCTGAGACACCCAATACTATCGGAGCGTTCAGCCCATCGATGGCAAGTGCAAGGGTCCCTATGCCCTTGAAGTGAGCATAGACGGGGTCTAGTACGCCCTGCGATACCATTCCGGCGGCGTAGAGGCCAGCCACTAGGGCGCCTGGTATGGCTAGGAGTATGGCGGAGACTCCCGCCGTTATCCTCGCGGCATCCTCGCTCTCAGCCTTGGCGAGCCATGCTATTAGGCCTGCAAGGACGGGGAGGAAGACTGAGAGCCAGAGAATGGGTCCACCCAGTATAGTGGCCACAGCTAAACACCCCCCTCTTCGAGCGATTTCGAGTCGAAGGTCTTGGAGAGCCTGTAGAAAGCGATTAACACTGCCACTACTACTATTACCTCAGCCGAGACCACGGAGATTAGCACGATTGAGAACGCAGCGCCGAGGGAGGGGTTCGAGGCTAGCGCTGCCACCACCATTAGCAGTATGCCATTAAATATCACTTCTATCGAAAGCAGTAGCCTCAGGAGATTCCTAGACGCAGTAACGCCATAGGCACCTATTGCTGTAATAGCAGCGGCGAATACGAATACCTCCGCAGATACAGCCCCCATTGCCATGGCTACTCAGCCCTCCTGGCTATGGATATCGCCTCGACGAGCGTGGCCGCCAGCGCAATGAATATCACTCCGAGGGCTGGGAGGTAGCGGCTAGCTAGTACTTGAGACACGCTTGATAGGCTGTATGTGCCAGGCTTCGTATAGGCCACGTATAGGCCGGTCGCCATTAGCACCGTTAGAAGGGCTGAGGCTACGAGGAGCCCTGTAGCTATACCCTTGAACTCCTCTCTCTCCTCCCTAACGCCGCCTCCAAGCATCGATATGACTATGATTATGAACATGACCGCGGCGCCGACGTATACTATAACCACGAAAGTACCTACAATAGGCATGCCTAGAAGCGCTATCATGGCAGCGTTGAACCCGCCTAAGAGGGCTAGGGTTATGCTAGCATATACTAGATCCTTTATCGCTGTGACGTAGTATGCGAGGATAACCATTACGCCTCCTAGCAGTCCTACATATGCTGCTAGGGCATTCACTGCTCGCCACCCCCCTCGGAGACCCTAACCTTAACCAGGCCCTTCTCGGGGTCGAAGATGTACCTGACCGGTATACCCCCCTCCTCCTCGGCGGGGCTCCTGGGCTCTTGCTGGAACGCCTCGAGTCCTAGCTCCATCTCGGCCAGGTTCATATATACGACGTCGTGTGCCGGCACATGCCTCAGTGCCTCCGTCGGGCAGACGTCGACGCAGAGACCGCAGAATATGCATCGCTGATAGTTTATGACGGGGTACTTGTAGAGCTTCATCTTACCCGGCCTCTTCGGGTCGGGGGCCTGGAATCTAACCATCTTCATAGCCGCCGCGGGGCATATTCTGGCGCAGGACTCGCACATGATGCACTTAGCCTTGTTTAGGACTATGTAGCCCCTATACCCGGGTCTTAGCTTAATGTACTCCCTCGGGTAGTGGAGGGTTGACCTGTTCGGGTTCAGGAAATACTTCAACCCGACAGTCAGCGCCTCCAGGTTACCCTTGATAGCCGAGAGGAACCCATAAGAGGGAACCCTCCTCCTAGAGGGTACGGCTGGCACCTCACAACACCCCCAGGTAACCATAGACGAGGCCTATCGCGTACCCTAGGAGCGCTAGTGGCAGGAGTATCTTCCAGGCCAGGTGGAGTGCTTGGTCTAGCCTGTACCTGCCGTAGACCGCCCTGAGGAAGCTTATGACGGCCATTATTATCGTGGCCTTGATGAGGACAACGACTAGAGGAGCCACATAGCCGCTCCACACTCCGGCTCCCGGCTGGGGGTCGAGGGGCTTCCATCCGCTGAAGAATGCTAGAGCCATGAGGACGCTCATGGCATACCTCTTGATGTAGGCTGCACCCATCTCGACCCCATATACCAGGCCCGAGTACTCCGTGAAGGGCCCGGCTACTACCTCGTGCTCACTCTCGGGTATCTCGAAGGGGAAACCGCTCGTTGAGAGCAAGGTAGCTATGAATGCTGCAAGGAATGCTGGCGGGTTCAGCAGCGCCATGAGCTTCCAGGTGCTCTGGGCTTCAACTATCTTCACGAAGTCGTAGCTGTGCACTGGAGCCGCTGTCGAGAGGAGGGCGAGGACGAAGATCAGCTCGTAGGCGGTAACCATAAAGGACTCACGGGCCGCGCCTATTAGCGAGAACTTGTTATTGGAAGCCCATCCAGCGGCCACGGTGAATATAGGGGAGAGAGTGGTGAGGGCCAGGGCGAGGAGCAGGTTGTACTTCATGATGTTCGGCCATGTATAAGAGTAGGGCAGCACGGGCGACACGGGTATTACGGCCATGGGTAGCATGGATGCCAATAGAAGTAGTAGAGGCGCGGTAATGAAAGCGGCCCTATCGACGGTGAAAGGCACTATGAACTCCTGGAACGAGTACCTAACCAGGTCGGCTATCAGCTGCAGGGCGCCGCCGAGGCGGGGGCTCACATTGTATGGACCAACCCTCATCTGAACCCTAGCGGCGGCCTTCCTCTCGAACCATAGTATGAAGATCACTATCACCAACGCTGCCACTAGCCCGGGCGCTATCACGAGCTGGAAGAAGGGGGGCCAGAAGAACCACTCGCCCAGCCACGTAATCACGCCAGACATCACTATCACCCCCTACTATCTATCGGCCTCGGGTGGGAAGTAGTCGATGCTACCGTAGATCGCGGGTAGATCCATGAGTCTGTGACCAGGCGCTATGTACTTGAAGACTATAGCGTTCCTGAAGGACGGCGACACCACCCTGACCCTGTACGGCGTCATGCCACCCTCGCTCTCAACGTAGTATACTATCTCGCCGCGGCCAGCCTCCGCCCTCGCGAATGCCTTACCCTTCGGCACCCTGAGCGTCGCGAAGAGCGGCATGAGCTTCACGCGGCCCTCCCTGGCGTAGACGTCCTTGTAGAGCTTGGGCGCCTTAGCCCAGAACTTATCATGCATGACACCCTCCCTCGGCATCTTATCCAGCTTATCGGCGACCTGCTCGAGGATCCTGAGGCTCTGCCTTATCTCCTCCACCCTGACCCACGTCCTGGCTAGGGCGTCACCCTCCTCGAAGACTGGTATCTCAAAGTCCAGCTCGTCGTAGACCTCGTATGGCTCGATGAGCCTGACATCGTATTCCACACCGGAGGCCCTGAGGTTCGGGCCCACTATGCCTAGCTCTATCGCCAGGTTCCTCGGTATGACTCCGACGTCCTCGAGCCTAGCCCTTATCACGGGGTTGTCAAGGAATATCTTCCTATAATCCTCTAGCCTCTTCCTCATGTACCTTATAGCCTTCCTCAGGTCATCAGTGAAGCCGTCGGGCACGTCCCTCCTCACACCGCCGGGTACAGCGTAAGTATGCGTTAGCCGAGCGCCCGTGAGCCTCTCAGCAAGCTCTACGAAGACCTCTCTATCGCCGAATGGCCACATGTACATGGTGGAGTGGCCCAGGAACACGCCGAAGATGCCCATGCCGTAGAGGTGGCTCGCTATCCTGTTGATCTCACACAGCAGGACTCTGAGGTACTTCGCCCTCTCTGGGGGCTCGAGGTCGAGTAGCTTCTCCACGGCCTCCACGTAGGGCAGGGTGATATTGCAGGCGTCGAGTATCGCCATCCTCTCCATAAGGGGTATGACCTTTATGTAGCTCCTACCCTCCGCAAGCTTCTCCATGGTCCTATGCACGTAGCCTAGGTCTGGGTCTACCTCAACCATTACGTCTCCGTCGAGTCTGACTATTATCCTCATGTGCCCGCTGCCCGGGTGCTGGGGCCCGATGAATATCTCGTAGAGGTCCCTTCCTATCTTCTTAACGTCCATCCCAGGGAGTCTCCTAACCTCACCTACCTCCCATCCGGAAAGCTTCAACTCCCCAGAAGCCATGCCTCCAACCCCCTAGGGAGGCTTCTCAACCTTCTGGATAGGGCCCCTGTAGACGGGTTCCTCCTTGACCACGAAGTCCTTCCTCAACGGTCTAAGCTCGGCTATGGGCGGTGCCAGCAGTATGGGCCTTAGGTCCGGGTGCCCCTCGAATATGACGCCAAAGAACTCGAATACCTCCCTCTCCTGGAACTCAGCGCTCACCCATATCCTAGAGAGGCTCGGCATCCGAGGGTTGTCCCTGGGGATCCTGACTGTGAGACCTATGATGCCCCTAGCCAGCTCGGGATCTCCATAACTAGAGGCGTGGTATGTGACCTCTATTACGCCCTCCTTAGGTCTATCAACAGCTGTAACACTCTTCACATGATCGAACCCCGCAGACTTGAGGGCCTCAGCGGCTTCAACGAGCCTCTCGAGCGGGACTATGAACGACACAAAGCCCTTGCCCTCCTCCACGGACTCATAGATACCCGCCAGGGCCTCCTCTGCCCTCCTCCTTGCTTCCTCCACGGCTACCCCCTCCACCAGGAGCATGGATCCTCCTTCAGCTTGGGTGTAGGCTTGTCCTCCCTCTTGCCTTTGCTTATCCAGAGGCTCGCCAGCCCCTTCTCCTTGATCAGCTTCTGTAGCTCCACTATAGCGCGGGCCAGCGCCTCTGGCCTCGGCGGGCACCCGGGTATGTAGATGTCAACCGGCACTATCTCCCAGGGCCTTACTATGTTGTAGCTATTATAGAATATCCCACCATCGAGGGCGCAGGCGCCCATGGCTATCGCGAACTTGGGATGGGGCATCTGTTCCCATACGAGCCTGAGGGCGCAGGCCATCTTCTTGGTGACGGTTCCCTCTATTATGATGAGGTTAGTCTGCCTCGGCGCCAGCCAGGGCAGGGCACCGTACCTCTCGGCGTCAAACCTGGGGCTCCAGGTGGCTGCGAACTCGCATCCGCAGCAGCTCGTGGTAAAGTGGACGGGCCAGAGGCTGAAGAGCGTCCCCCAGTCGACAAGCTTACCCACAGCGGAGGGTTTCACCTCCCCGAGCAGTATCTTCCGCGCACTCTTGGCCACCTGCTCGAGATTTCCGACGTAGACCCTCCCCCTCCTCGAGGCGGCCTTGGCCGCCGCTTCCTCCTGAGCCACCTGTATCACCTCGCTAGAGGCTCCAGGCCTCCACCTTTCTGGCCTCGCGCAAGGCATAGACTAGTAGAGGAGTATAGACTGCTATCATGACGAGGAAGCCCAAGAGCACCCTACCATAGAGGGCTTGGGGCGCTATTGTGAGTATAGCGAAGAGTATGACGGCCGGCTCCACAGCAAGGAACATTATGAGGTAGCCGAGGTACTGCATCGGCATCCTCTTCCTGGCATCCTTCTTGAGGGGCGGGTTACCAGCATCGTACATATCGTAGCGGGTCCTCTCCAGGGCCACCACGTCAGGCTCCGGCTTTAGCATGAGCCTCAGAATGAGTACCACCGCTACCAGCAAGCCCAGAAGTATTGCTGGTATTATTATCAGCGCATTCGCAGTCATGACCTCTGACGAGGTTGGCGGCGGCATGTAGTCTCGCCGTGTTGGTATTCGCGTCATACATAGGGGTATTAAAGAGGAGATGAGAGGAGAACATTACATCGCTAATCAGAGCCAAATTAGAATACGAGCCCCTACCCCGCACTTAAAAAGAGCGTAGCCACTATATGAGGAATCGAAAATCGGGTCTAAGAGATACTGCGCCAGCCATATCGGGAGGTACTCCTCAAAGATGTCTGGCAGGGGCTAGGGGCCTATGAGGTCCTCCAGCCTGGGCGGGTGAGGCGGTAGACCCTTCCTCTGTCTTATCTTCCTTATGAGGTCCTCCAGCATCGAGTCGGGCACCGGGGCCCAGCGGCTGAACTCCGTGCCCCAGAAGGCCCTGCCTGCTGTGGCGCTCCTCAGCTCGCCCGCAAGGTCGAAGCTCTCCGCTACGGGTACCTCGGCTATCACCCTAGCGGCTGGCCCGGCGCTCTGGACCTCGAGGATCCTGCCCCTCCTCCTAGCGAGGACCGCGGCTATGGCGCTGACGTACTCCATGGGTGTCCTTATGTCCAGCTTCTGTATGGGCTCCAGCAGCGTGGGCCTAGCTGTTAGTATGCCGGCCCATATGGCGTTCCTAACCGCGGGGTAGATCTGACCTGGCCCTCTGTGCACGGGGTCCTCGTGAATCACTGCATCATGTAGTATGACTTTTATGCCCCTAACAGGCTCGGCCGCGAGGGGTCCCTCCCTAGTGGCTATCCTGAACGCAGCCAGTATGGTATCCTTCACCTCCCTCAGGTGCTGGACGCCCGTTGTCTTGTCCACGAAGACGTTTATGTTCTCGTCGACACTCCATATCCTCCTAGCCTCATCGTAGTCCCAGCCAGCCTTGTCGGCCAGTATCCTGGCCCTCTGCCTGGGATCCTGGCCCTCGTAGACCTCACCGTTCTGTATGAGCTTTATGGTCTCCTCGTTGAGTGGCTCGACGCTTATGTAGAACTTGTTGTGCTTGTTGGGGCTCTTGCCCTCGAATACCTGGCTGGCTGTGCGCACAGTCTCCCTGTAGACCACTATGGGCGGGCTGGCCTTCACTTCGATCCCGAACTTCTCCTTGAGCAGTGTGAGGGCTATCTCGAGGTGGAGGGGGCCCATGCCGGAGAGGAGGTACTCACCAGTCTCCTCGTTGATCTTTAGCACGAGGTTCGGATCCTCTATCGTGAGCTTCCTTAACGCCTCGATCATTTTTGGTAGGTCCTGTATGCTCTTGGGCTCAACGGCTATCGTGACCACCGGCTCGCTCACGTAGCGTAGCTGCTCGAAGGGCGCCGCCTGATCTACGTGGCTTGGACTGACGAGCGTCTCGCCAGCCCTAACGTCCTCTATACCCATTATTGCGCCTATGTTGCCGGCTGGCACGGCCTTCGTTATCTCCCTAAATGGTCCCATATAGAGGCTTACCTGGAGGATCCTCCCCTTCTTGTTAGCCGTTATGAGGTAGACCTCCTCGCCAGGGCGTAGGGTGCCACTGAATACTCTGCCAGTGGCGACGAGGCCTGCCTTCTCCACCCTCACATCGTTGACGTAGAACACTAGGGGCCCGTTGGGGTCGGCATTCAGCATTGCCTGGCCTAGCTCGCTATTTATGTCGCCCTTCCATATCTTCGGTATCCTGTACCTCTGCGCCTCCCTGGGGTTGGGGACGAACCTGACAACCATGTCTAGGAGCGTCTCGTGCAGGGGCATCATCTTTGATAGCTGGGCGACGTCCTCCTTCTTGCCGGACTCGTAGGCCTTTATTATCTCCTTGAATGTTATGCCCTTCTTCTGGACCATCGGTATGCTTATGCCCCACTTGTCCTTCGCGCTCCCAAAGGCTATGGTGCCCTCTGCCGGGTTGAGCTTCCACTTCTTCTTGAACTCGGGCTCGGCGTACATGTCTATGAGGTTGTTCACCTCCCTTATTATCTCAACGAACCTCTCCTGTATTTGCTGTGGACTCAGCTTGAGCTCCTTGATCAACCTGTCAACTTTATTTATGAATAGAAGCGGCCTGACGCGCTCCTCGAGGGCCTGCCTTATAACAGTCTCTGTCTGAGTCATCACTCCCTCTACAGCGTCTACTACGACTATAGCCCCATCGAGAACCCTCAGGCTCCTGGTGACCTTGCCCGAGAAGTCCACGTGGCCCGGCGTGTCTATCAGGTTGATCACGTAGGGTTTGCCATTGTACTCGTGGTAGAGGCTTATGTTAGCTGACTTCACCGTGATGCCCCTCTGCTTCTCTACTGAGAGATAGTCGAGGACGAGTGCCTCACCGGCTATCCTCTCCGAGATTATGCCCGCAGCCGCTAGCAGGGAGTCGCTAGTCGTAGTCTTACCATGGTCTACGTGGGCTATTATACCGATGTTCCTTACCTGCTCGATGTTACTCATTATCTTCTCCACTTCAGAGACAACTTTTACTCTTGCACCCATACCTTACCTACCCCGGAGTGGGACGGGGACGAACCCGGGTTTAAATAGGCCTAGCAGAGGCTCGCCCTCCTTTAGGAGAGGAAGTCCTCAAGCGTTCCGCCTCTCCTCTTCCTCGGCTTGAAGGGCGTGACTAGTATGGCCTTTATTCGCTCCGCCTTCTTCTCCCCGAGACCCTCGATCCTGGAGAGCTCGGAAAGGGGGGCCCTGCAGAAGGCTTCGAGCGTGCCCAGCCTCTCCAGGATCGACCTAGCAGTCTTCGGCCCTATCCCGGGGAAGGACTGGAGGATATAGAGCTGCCACTCGCTGATGGATGATAAGCGGGGCTTCCTGTGGATAACCATGCTGGTCCCCCTACGTGTTCCTTGGTATCTACGCGCTAGCTGGGCAATGATGTACGCCGTGGTCCTGGCGCCATCGCTCCAGAGTATCCTAGCGCCATAGTCTACTGTTAACGCTACCAGGGCCGCGAGCGTCTGATGGCCCTCCGAGCCCCAACGCGCCAGGTAGCGGGGGCTACCCTCGACCACGTAGTAGATGTCACTGTAGGACTCCGAGAGCCTGGAGGCCTGGTCGAAGAGCCTGCCGTCGACGAGGCTCGAGGCGAAATCCTTCACTGTCTTACGCTCGACAACCGCCTCCTCTGAGACCAAGTAGTCACCCAGGGGGAGCTGCTTCTTGATCACCATAACCCCGAGCCTTGATAGCTCCTCGATAACACCGCTTCTCTCCTCGCGCACGTCCGCGTAGACCCTAACCCTGCCCTCCCCCAAGCGCCTTCGACCTCCTCTCCACGCAGATCCTGGCAGCCTTGCCGGGGAGGCTCCTCGCTATGGCCTCCACGAGATCCTCTGCGCCTCCACGCGGCGCCGGGACATGCGCCATCCCGGCGGCCGCGTGGCCTCCACCCCTGCCTCCATGCTTGCCTGCTATATAGGAGGCCAGCTCGTCGGCCCTCAGCCCGGTCTCAAGCGCCCTCCTCGAGAGCCTCAGTGTTACCCGCAGCTCCGCGCCCTTGCCGCCAACTACGACCGCTACATCCGCTCCCAGGTCCACGAGGGCTCGGGCGGCGCTGGACTCATAGGCCCCCACCCTTGTGACCGCTACTATAAGCTCCTCGCATATCCTCGATGTAACCATCCTCTGCGCCGCCTTGAGGCGCGCCACCCGCTCCGCGTAGTCCAGCCCGGAGCCCTGGTCCCTGCCACCTTGGAGGGCTTTCAGGGCTCTCTCGTAGTCGCCGCCGCACGAGATTAGGTATGCTGATGCCTTGAAGGACCCAGCGTCCGCGATACTGTATCTTCTTGTATCGTATATTATGCCGGCGAGTCCCACGGTCGCCTCGCGGGCCTCGGGGCACACGCCCATATACTCGAGCGCCAGCGCTACGAGCTGCGTGGCGCTAGGTGAGGCCTCATCGAGCACAGCGTCCTCGGCGTGTGGGGCGAGATCACCGGGTGAGTGGTGGTCGATCAAGAACAAGGGCCTGGTTATTGCGAGGACCGCCAGGCCTCCGAGCTGCGTGGTGTTAGAGGAGTCAACCACAACTACAGCCTCAACCCGCGGGACGGCTTCAGGACCCTCTTCGTAGCGTGTTTGAGGGATGCCCTCGAGCCCGGCGGCCCGCAGGACCTGCTTGGAGGCCCTGCTCAAACCTTCAGGTAGCATTATCACAGGCTCCGCGCCCAGCTCCATGAGTGCCCGCCGGGCTAGAAGTGCCGAGGCGATGGCGTCGGGATCGGCGTTCCTATGGGTCAGCACCGCCACTCTAACGCGGCGAGCGGCCCTCCGCAGCAGCTCTGCTACCTCCTCGCCAGCGCCCCTCACGCTGTCGAAGCACCTCCTCGAACGCCCTCCTGGCCCTGTCTATCGCCTCGTCAACTATCGCCTCGACGAGGTCCGGAGGCAGGATCCTAGAGGCTGTGATCCTAACATCAATCGATACGTCAAGGCGGCCCTCGCTACCGGTTACAGCCCTTATGGCTATATCGTAATCGCCTAGCCTGGAGCCGAGCCTCGACTCTATGGCTTCCCTCGCAGCCCTCTCCGCCGCCTCCAGCGCCTCGAGGGGGATCCCCTCCTCGGGGTCTCTGGAGTGCTCGCGCATTCCTCGAAACCTCAGCCTGCGCCTCCAGCGGCTGTCCCGCCAGCACCGCCTAGTAGCCTCTGCAGCTCCTGCGTCAGCCTCTCTATGTCCTTCTTCAATGCCTCCTCCTGGGAGTTGAGGGCCTTGAGGCGTATCTCTATGTCCTCCTTCCTCTCCTCAAGCTCTTTCACGATCTCGTCCCTATTCTTCTCGACAAGAACACTGCCGACCATCTTGTAGAGCCTTGCATCCTCGGGCACCTTACGTATCTCCTCCAGAACAGCCTCCACCTCGGCTTTGAGGGCCTCTAGCGATGCCTTCTCCTGGGCCACAGCCGCTAACGCCTCGCGGAGTCGCATGAGCTTCGCGTACTTCGCCTCCACCTCCGGTGGCACCTTCTCAACCATGCCCCATACCCGGCACTACCCCGCTGGCGGGTGGGTAAATTATGCTTGAAGCCCCTCCACAGCCTCGAGGACCGAGAAGGCCGCGTGAACCAGGTAGAGGTAGGAGTTCACCAGCGCCCTCAACCCGCTCAGACTATCCGAGGCAATCTCTAGTACCACGCATCTACCCTCCATACTGGCGCCCACACGGCCCTTAGCAGGCTGTGCTGGCTGCCTAACCTCGGCCTGCAGGGATTCCAACACGGCCCTCGAGATGTCTGGGTCCAGGCATATCCTAATACTTGCCTTGTACCTGTACCTACTCAATCCTTGATCATCACCCTGGGCTTAGCGACCCTCAGCCTGGGCCCTGCGGGCCTGCCGTCGCGGGTTTGAAAGTCTATTATAGCACCTCCAGTGTCGGGTTTAATCACGGCCCTGACCCGGGGCTGCGTGTTGGCTGCGAGCCTTGCGTGCCAGGCTCTGATGAGGGCTTCACCGTACTCCTCGACGCCCTCAGCAACCTCTACGTAGAGGGCCCCGCCCCGCAGAGGCCTAGCCCCCCTCTCGCGGGATAATGCAACCCCCCTGATTATTAGGGTGACAATGTTTCGGAGCGAGGGCCTCAGGGGGGGCCGGGCTGCCTCGTAGACCCTCAGTATGCTGGGGTTACCCCTACGCTCACCTATTATGGTGACGCGGTCGGCCCCGCGTATCCTGGCTATAGCCGCTAGCTCCTCCATTGTTAGGTGGCCCCGGGTGACCCTGAATCCCCCAGGTATGACAGCGGCTAGGTCCTTGGTCAGGGAGCGTGTCCTAGGAGAGGGGGCGCGGCTGGTCGTGAATAGTATGCCGCGCCCGGGGCTGGAGCCGGGCATGCGGTCTACTTGCCCCTCCTCGCTGGAAAGCTGTCCGGCCTGATTATGAAGCCCTTGAAGTACTGGGCTAGCTCGCTTCTGGGAGTGTAGGCAGCTCCAGCCCAGACGGCACCACACTTGCGGCAGGCCCATATGCCCACTGAGACGCGGTAGACGGTGCCGACGCTCCCGCAGAAGGGGCAGACGTGCTTGGCGTACCTCTTCTCGAGGACCTCCTTAACCCTCTTCCTGATGCTCACGCCGTAGCGGGGCCCGTAGCGGCCTGCTATGCCTACCACCTTGGTCCTGCCCATGGCCTTCACCCACTGGCTCCGGGGCCTGCTGGAGTGAGCGCCTCCTCCAGGGCTTTAAAGTATACTGGAGCGGCTCTCTTAGCCATCTCCAGGGCCCGCAGCACCTCTTCCCTCTTTAGGGCTCCCTCACCACTCTTCTGGATGCCTACTATCCTCCCCGACTCGTCTAGAGCGTAGACCAGCCTGACGTCTGAGACTGATTCCTCCTCGAAGTTAGGGTCGACGGCCAGGTTCCTGCCTATCTTCGCGACTGTGACCGTCACGACCCTGTGGCGTATGGGGAGCTTCTCCTCGGTCTTAACACCGTGGTCTACTATCACGTCCCCGGTCTCTATCTCCTCGTAGTACGGCATCCTAGCGTCTAGGAGGGCGGCCATAGCCGCCAGCATTGAGGCGTCGAAGAGATTGCCGTCGTGGTCGAGTATATATAGGTCGATCCACACGACCCATACTTTATCGCCTGGCCTGATTACGAGCTGGCCTAGATCCACCGCGCCTACCTCCCTGAGGCTCCTGTCCACCACCCTCGCAAGTTCTATGGCGTTCTCGTCGGGCGGGCCTGGCTCGAATAGGGGCGATGCGAGTGGCACGAACTCGGCGTGTACAGTGAGGACGCCCTGGTCCGGGGTATCCCTGAAGGGGGCCCCGACGTCCATCTTAACGCCGGCCATGACCTGGGTGTTACCGAGCTTCACGAGAGCCGAGCCCTCAGCCTTCTCCACGACCCCCAACTCAACCCTTACATTGCGTGGAGTGAAGGGATCCCTAACACCGTCGATTCTAAGGCCCCGGGCTAGAAGCTCCTCTATGGCCTCCTTGCGGAGGCTAGCCACTACAGGTAGCCTGAAGGGCGTGACACTCACTTCGAGTCACCCCCCACGTTGTATTTCCACCTGAGAACCTCCTTCTCCATGTCAACAATCCTCCTTATCGCGTCCCACGCCATATCCAGCGCCTTCTGGAACTCCTCCTCGGTCATGACACCGTTCAGCTGGAGCAGCGTTATGAGCCCTAGGTCTGGCGCACCAGCCACCGGCATGTCGGCCTCACCCATGCTATCCTCTACCTCATCTATGTCGAGTACTAGGACTCCCTCAACCTTACCCACGGCTACTCCCCCCACTAGAGCCTTCATCGGTATGCCAGCGTCGGCTAGCGCCAGCGAGGCGGCCGTGACCCCCGTAGTCCTTGTTCCGCCATCGGCTTGGAGCACCTCTATGAAGACATCAATGGCTGTCCGGGGGAACTGCTTTGTTAACACTATCGGCTCGAGGGCCTCCCTTATCACCTTAGAGAGTTCTATCTCCCTCCTACTAGGGGCGGGGCTCTTCCTGTCGCTGGTGGAGAACGGCGCCATGTGGTACCTGACCCTCAGTATAGCCCTATCCGGGAGTAACATGAACTTCTGCGGGGGTTCTCGCGGCCCATATACTGCGGCTAGCACGCGGGTTCTACCAAACTCTACTAGGGCGGATCCGTCGGCGTTCGAGAGCACGCCTACCTCCATGCGTATGGGCCTCAGGTCCTCGGGCCTCCTGCCGTCGTGGCGGAGGCCGTCCTCCCTGATTAGCTTCACGCCTTCTACCTTCAACTCTTAACACCCCTCACAACCATTTCCTCCTCTATAAGCTTCCTAATCCGGGCGGTTAGGCCGCTCGTGAAGGCCTCCCTCTCGATCGTCTTCACCGCGAGTACCACGATAGCCTCTAGCTCCTTGTTGGGACACTTCACGTGGACCCTACCGTTTACGGCGGCGAAGACCTCGCACCCAGTCTCCTTAGTGAGTACCTCGAGCATGCTGCCCTTCCGCCCGATTACTCGGGGCACCCGGGCGGGGGATATCTCGACTACCTTCCCCTCGACTATCTTGCCGAGGCCCTGGCCTTGAACCGTCACTAGGGGGCTTCTCGTCCTATCGAATGCCAGTACCTTAACCTTGACGTAGTCACCCACGTCTAGGTACCTACTGAGGTCGTCCGTGGCGGGGTTGAAGGGCCTCCCTAGGAAGTCCTGTACATTCAGGACAGCCGTGTAGGGAGAGTTTATGTCTATGAACCAGTTGGTCACGCCTATGCCCGATACTAGGCCTATGACCACATCCCCGGGTTTGGGTATATAGATGCCCTCGAGGCCTATGAAAACCAGGCGGTCGCCTCTCCTGCTGACGAAGCCCGGTACTGCCGCCCTCTTCACCCCGTTCTCATCAATGTAGACGTAGGGTGGCTGCGCGTCTACAGCGGGATCTAGAGGGTCCCCGGGCAGGACCAGGATCCTGCCCTCAGAAGCCTGCTCCAACTCCTACTTCACCACCCTCACATTAACCTGGGCCCTACCCTTAGTCAGCCTCTGGATAGCATTAACAACGTCCACCTGAGCCCCAGCGGGTATCTCTATCTCGACCTGCAGAGAGCCATCGCTGAGCCAGTCGGCCTTCTTGACCTCGCCCAGCCTGGCCAGTTCCCTATATAGCCTCCCAGAGAACTCGGGTGGAATGCGAGCCTGGACAACGGCCCTGGCGAGCCTTATGGGCATTACGCGTGCAAGCTTCTTAACTATCTCCACCGCCTGAGCCTCGGCGGGTTTGTAGAGGTCTATGCCTATCCTAAGCTCCTCCATTGCGCTCTCGATGCGCGACTCCGGTATGGGCTTGCCGGTCTTCGGGTCTATAGCGTTCCTCGCGATGTATGCTATGATCTTCCTTTTCTTAGCCTCGAGCATCTTCCTCCTCTGCTCCTCCGTCAGCTGGATCTCGCCCTCCCTGAGTATCTTCTCCGCAATCTTTACTACATCGTCGGTACCGAAGGCTCTCTTGAGCGCCTCGGGACTAGCCTTGAGCCCCTTCCTTACGTCTTTGTATATAGTATCGGTCCAGAGTACCTCGTCTATATCTATCTTCTCCCCCTCCTTGAAGCGGAACGCCTCGTCGGGCTTTACGAGTATCTCGAACCTCTGCCCCTTAATGTTCATCCACGCTATGATGTACTCGTGTTTACGCGTCACCACGCGACACCCGACTGGAGAGTGCATCTGGTGGAGGGCTAAATCTAGCCGAGCCGGGGTAGCACGCGGTCCACGATCTCCCTTATCTCCTGCCTGTTCAGCTTCCTGAAGACCGGCTTCCCGGCTTCCACCAGAGCTATCTCTATCATTTCGTGGAAGTCTTTCAGGGCCTCCTCACGCTTCTCCTTGGCGGACGCTATCCTGACCCTAGCCAAGGCCTCCACGACAAGGTCTAGCGCCTCCTCTAACTTGAGGTCAACCCTATATTTCTTCTCGAATGTAGAGTAGACAGTCTCTTCGCCCATGCCAACGGCGACTGCGTAGAAGCCGAAGTATTGGCCCCCCGGCTCGGTCCTGAAGAGCCTGGGCTGGCCGTCGTCCACTCCACCCACTATTAGTGAGACCCCGAAGGGCCTCACGCCTCCGTGCTGTGTGTAAGCCTGCTTTAAGTCGGCTACAGCCCTTACCACGTACTCTACACCCGCAGGCTCGCCGTAGACGAGCCTATGCCTTATCGCTACGAATCTTATATAGTCTATGAGGACCCTTCCATCGCCCCCTATACCGGCGAAGGTCGCTCCTATGTGGTCGTCGACCTTGTATATCTTCTCCATGGCGTCTAGGTCTAGGAACGAGGAGAACCTCCTCTTCTCGGCTGCGAGTATCACGTAGTCCCTAGTTCTGAGGCCTAGACTAGTCCACCCCTGCCTAACGGCCTCACTGGCGTAGAGAACCTGATAGAGCCTACCTTCAGGCGAGAACATGGTAATCGCTCTATCGTACGCCGCCGCTGTAGGGCCCGGAAATGACAATCCAACCGCCCCCTCTGGCCCCCAGCTCGGGGACCCGCTTTATATCTCGTGGAACGCGCCCTAGAGAACCCCCGGGGCGCCTATGAGGATGAGACCGACCATGGACCTCGAAGGGATGAAGCCGTCTTCTCTCTACCGAGGCACCCCTGGAGGGGATGATGACGCCGTCCCAGGAGGAGCGGTGACATGCTCACGACAGTCTGACCCCTCGGAGCCTTGGAGGGTGGGCTTCTAATGGACTGGACTTGCCTCGCATTGTCCGTGGCCACGGGCCTAGCTGGGGGCTACCTGGCGGGCTTCCTAGCTGCTAGGGAGGCCAGGGGCCTGAGGGCCATCGTCGCCGCCGCTCTTACGGGGGCTGCGAGGGAGAGGGACCTCGTAAGGGCTAGAAGGATCCTCTCATCAAGGCCAAGGAGACGCTATATAGTGTTCGAGGTAATACCAGGCGGCTTCGGCGAGGATGAGGTCAGGAGGGCCATAGAGGAGAGCGCCTCGAGGGTTGCCGGGGCCCTGGGAGTCACCCTCTCCGGCCTGGGCCTAGTCGAGTACGACGCCAGCACGTCACGCGGCATAGTCAGGGTTAGGAGGGAGTACAAGGGTCTAGCCCTGGCCGTGCTCGGCCTGACCAGGAAGATGGGGGGTTCGAGGGTGCTCGTTGTGCCGATCGCCACGACTGGCAGCCTTAAGAGAGCGCGCAGACTGCTACGAGCATCCTAGCGCCTAGCCGCTGCCGCTACAATCTTGATCACGTCATCATCGTGGAGCACGTATGACTCCCCGACCCTCTGCTTTGTCACGGCATTTATAGCGTAGAGAAATGTCTTCCCGAGGTCGGTGTGAATCCTATAGGCGAGTTCGCGGGCCGTCGTGCCTCTAGGCACGAGCAGGACGTCCGGGAGCACCCTCCCCTGCTTGTCGGTGTACTTGTTGGGATCCTCGACCGGGTAAACAGCTATCATCCCTAGAACCTCTAGCACGGCCTTGTTTATTGCCTGCTGGACGCCTGTTGAGCCCCACTTGGATAGGACCCTCTCCCTGATAGCCTCCAGCAGAGCCTTGGCCTTCCTGTTCAACTTAGACTCATCCACCACCTCGAAGTCAGGGTCACCGGGCTTGTAGCGTATAACACCGGCCCTCGCAGCCCTCCTTAGGGCTGCCTCAGCAGCAGCGCTGGCTGGCACTACCGGGTACTCCCCCAGCTCCTCTCGGAGCCTTTTCACGCCCTCCTCGGCGCCGGGTAGGTCAACCTTGTTCGCGACTATCACTATGGGCTTGGCCGCCTTCCTGAGTTCGTGGGTGAATCTCCTCAAGTCGTCGCTGCTCCACGTGGATAGGGGCTTATCCGCTAGGCCTGAGGCCTCGAGGGCCTTAATCACATGCGCCTTCCTAATACCCAGGCCCGACATCCTCTCGGCGATAGCGCCGGGCACGTCAACCACGCCGCCGGTGTCTACGTGCCTGGCAAAGCGCTCCCAGTCTTTAGATATTATCCCGTACATCCACTCGTCTATCTCCTGGAGCATCTGCCGGACCTCATCGACGGGATCATATGTCCCCGGCTTCACCGGGTTTCCCTCGGGGTCCGTGGAGCCGCTGGCGTCCACCACTAGGAGGAGCACGTCGGCCTTTCTAAGGTCGTCGAGGAACTTGTTGCCTAGACCGCGCCCCCTGTGGGCTCCGGGGACTAGGCCAGCGACGTCCATCATCTTAACCGGTATCATCCTGTCTCCCTCGAGGCACACACTATTCGATGCATCGCATCGGGACAGGCCTAGCTTGACGTGGACGCACTTCTTCCTCACATAGCCTATGCCTATATTGGGGTCTATTGTTGTGAATGGCCTATTCTCGATGGCCACGCCCAGCTCTGTAGCCGCCGAGAAGAACGTTGACTTGCCCACGTTGGTCTTGCCGACGACCCCTATGAGTATATCACTCGCCTCCAAGGCCTCCCCCGGAGCGTGGAGCGCGGGGCAATGATTAATACCCTCACGGGCGCGCGGCCCCGTCTAGGGTGTGCTTAGGTCCGAGTGGAGGGGGTAAGGGCATGGCTAAGAGCGTCTACCACTACATAGCGCTCCAGTGGAAGAGGCCCTATGAGGGCGATCACGGCCTACTCATGAAGGAGAGACTAGTCGAGTGGAGGAGGCAGCCAGCCATAGTGAGGGTTGAGAAGCCCACCCGTCTTGACAGGGCTAGGGAGCTCGGCTACAAGGCCAAGCAGGGAGTCATAGTGGTCAGGGTGAGGGTAAGGAAGGGCGGTAGGAGGAAACCGAGGCCCAACAAGGGTAGGAGGCCTAAGAGGATGGGTGTCTACGGCTTCGCCCCCGCTAAGGGGCTCCAGGTCATGGCTGAGGAGAGGGCCCAGAGGAAGTACCCCAACCTGGTCGTGCTCGGCAGCTACTACGTCGGCGAGGATGGCCTCTACAAGTGGTACGAGGTGATACTAGTAGACCCCCACCACCCCGCCATACAGAGTGACCCCGAGTTGAAGTGGGTCGCATCAGGCAAGCACAAGTGCAGGCCCTGCAGGGGTCTCACACCAGCTGGGAGAAGAGCCAGAGGCCTCAGAGCGGCAAGGGGCCTAAAGGGCACCCACAGATACAAGTGGAAGAAGAAGGCTAAGGAGAGGAGGCTCAAGAAGAGACACGAGGCCAGCGGCAGGGCCAGGCTCATCGCCCCCGACGATATTAGGAGGAAGTACCACGCAGACGACCTAACATGAACCCCCTCACGCCGCTCCTCATCGAAGCACCGCTGCGCCGCCACCTATAACTTCCGGGAACTCGGACCCCTTTCGTAGGCCCTGGCATCCTCGTAGCCTTGGGGGGATACCGGTGAGTGGTGTTAGAGAGGTCAGGGCCCAGGTCTTCGTACACGCTACAGAGGAGCGCGAGCGCGTCCTAAAGGCGCTGATGGAGATATTCCCGGAGGAGGTTAGGGGAGAGGTTAGGATTGAGGAGGAGAGGCTGGAAGGCCATTATGGTAACCCTATAGTTAAGATTGTCGCCAGGGTAGAGGGCGAAGCCGCAGTCAAGACCTTCGAGCACATACTCTCGAGGCTGAGTAGGATAGATAGGCAGGCGCTCAGGGGAACCCTGGAGGACCGCGTCGACAAGGAGGGCACGCTATACATGAGGCTAAGCAAGCAGGATGCCTTTCTCGGCGGGCTAACACTATACGAGGCCGACGATGTTATCAGGATAACGATCCACTTCCAGGGCAGACGCAGGGCGGCTCTTAGCGCGTACGAGGAAGCCCTACGAGGACCCGAGGGGGGTGAGCGGCTTTCTACATAGACCTGAGCGTGTTACCCGGGAGCCCAGAGGGCCTGACCGCTATCGCAAGCCTTGCCCGGAGGCTAGGGTATATGGCCCTGGGAGCCCCTAAGGAGGCTGTGAGCGAGCCTAAGTGTGTGGAGGGTGTTTTGGTCATCCCTCGTTTTACCATTCGAGCCTCGACTAGGAGGGAAGCCCGGAGGGGGCTGGATGCCGCTCCCCGCGGCAGCCTAGTCGTGGTGGAGGCTACAGCGGCTGACGCCGCAAGATACGCCGCGGTTAACAAGCTCGTAGACGTGCTGCGATTGCCTCCCAGGCTCTCCTACCTGGTTGATAGGAGCACTGCTAGGCTCTTCAGGGAGAGGGGGTGGGGTCTGGTGGAGATAAGCTTGGGGGGCCTCAGCGCTGACACTGCTGGGAGGATCCTTCCACCCCTAGCCTCGGCGCTCCGCCGAGCGGAAGCCTATGGCGTGCCCGTGGCTGTAGTGAGCGACGCAGGGGACCCCCTAAGCCTCTGGCATCCCTACGAGGTCGCGGGCCTCGCCGAGAGCCTGGGGATCCCTTGGCATCGGGGGCTCTCCTGGATCTCGACAGCGCCCCTCAGCGTACTCGCTAGGAGGGGCTGGGGTCGGGATCGGCTCCTCTCATGTACCCGCGGGAGTGCAGGTGCCAGTAGCGGTTAGGGAAGCTAGGGAATCGAGGAATGCCTCGTATTCCCTGCGGAGCACGCTAGGCGAGGCCCCGGGGAGCCTCACGAGATCGTGCCATGGCGGGTCCTCGTCCTGGGGCAGGGGGCCCCAGAGCCTTTCGAGCCTCACACCTAGCTTGCGGGCGGCCCTCCTGAGGCCGCCTAGTCCTCCCCCCTCGAGGCCCCACTCGACTACCAGCCTATCGACGCCCCACCCCCCACGGCCTACGGCCGCCTGCACCCTAGCCATCTTCGGGTCGTAGTAGTCTACTCTGACACCGACGGATGAGAGCCTCTTGAGAGCCTTCATCCTCCTACGGGCTAGTTCTATATCAACGAAGCCTAGCCACTGCAGAGGCGTCGAGGGCTTGGGGATGAGGGGATTCGCTGATACTCTCAGCCGGCCCCCACGCGAGCGGGCCTCCCGGGCCGCCTCCACGATAAGGTTTACTGTAGCCTCGAAGTCCTCCTCTGTTTCATAGTGCGTCGGCGTTATAATGTACAACTTCACCGACCTTATGCCAGCCCCCACGGCCTCCGCTACAATGTCGACCACGCGCTCCGGGCTTATGAGCTTGTTCAGCAGCCTCCCGATCCTGCAACTACCTGTCTCCGGTGCTATTGCTATGCTCCTCTGCCCGCCCCTCGCGATTAGCTCGAGTCTTCTCCTAGTTAGCGTGTCGACACGCAGACTTGGCACGCTAACTTCGAGGCCCAGCTCCTCGACTGCATAGGCTAGTATGGCCTCTGCACTCGGGTTATCGAAGAATGAGAGACTGTAGAATGAAACCTTGCCGAGACCGCTGGATGCGAGACCCTCCTCTAATAGGTCCTTGAGCCTCTTGTAACTCCTATGCCTTGGGGGCCTGAATATGTAGCCCTCCATACAGAACCTGCAACCCCTACTGCATCCCCTACTCGTCTCGAGAGGATAGGAGCGACCCCAGACTGGTTCTACTCCCCGCGGTATCTCGATGCTAGTCGGGTACCACGAGGAGTCCAGGTCCTCCACGTACACCTTATCCACGGGTACATCGGACACGCCGGGGACCAGGAGACCCTCCTCCGCGAGAGCCTCCAGCCTCGCCTGCCTGGAGGGCCTCTCAAGCGATGCGACGATACCATCTAGGACAGGCTCGGCCTCGCCCGGGAGTATGGCGTCGGAGAAGCCCAGGACCGGTATGGGGTTAGCCGTAGCCAGGGGGCCCCCAGTGATCACTATCGGGCCCTCGCGCCGCGGGCCGCGGGGGTCGAGGCCGGACTCCGCGAGGGCCGAGACTATCCTTGGGAGGCCTAGCTCGTAGAATACGCTTACGAGGACGGCGTCGAGGCTCCTTGGGGAGGGAGCCCCAGGGCTTCCAGCTCTAAGGTGGCCGTCCCAGTCTATGAAGTACGTGTAGACGGGCACACGAGCCTCCCGGCTTAGGTAGCCTAGGAGCATGTGGTACGCCGCGCTTGAGAGCGCGGCTTCGAGCGGCGCTGGGTATAGTATGCCTATCTTCATGACTCCCAGCACCTATAGTCCGCCCTGCTCGGGACATCCCTGTATACAACGCAGCCAGGCCATATCCTGGAGTACGCGCCAACCTTCACTCCTGGCATTAGGGACACGTTTATCCCCGTCTGGGCGTAGCCGCCCATGACGGTGCCCAGCTTCCTCAGGCCGGTGTCGACGCGTGCGCCCTTAACCGTCATCCTGATCGTGGCGTGGTCGAAGCGCAGGTTAGCGGTTATGGTACCAGCGCCTAGGTTAACGTGTTCCCCTATTATACTGTCTCCGACATAATTCAGGTGGGGGGCCTTCGCGCCCTCGAGGAGTATCGATGCCTTCACCTCGACTGAGTAGCCAGCCTTCGCGCCCTCCGATAGTACGGTGTAAGGGCGCACGTGCGTGCAGGGGCCTACACTCGCGTTTCTCCCGATGTATGCCGGCCCCTTCAATACCGTGTTGGCCTCCACCACGGCCCCCTCCGCTATGTAGACCCTGCCCTCGACCACTGCTGAGGGGTGAACCTCTCCCTCGCTGCGCGGCTCTAGCTCGTCGTCTAACGCCCTCCTAGTAGCGAGTAGGTAGTCCCAGGGCCTGCCTATATCCCTCCAAGCACCAGCGTCCTCAATGACCCTGTAGGATAGCACACCCTCCCGGGCGGCGGCGTTTATGGCGTCCGTGAGCTCTATCTCGCCACGGGGTGAGGGCTTTATCGATTCGAGGCCAGCTACAACCTCGGCTGGGAGGGCGTATATGCCCGCTAGGGCTAGGTTGGAGGGCTCCCTACCCGGCTCCGGCTTCTCCACGAACCCCATAAGCTCCCCCGAGTCCGATAGGATCGCCACACCATACTCGCTAGGCCTATCTACACGAGCGAGTAGTAACTCTCCAGGGCGGAGTGTCGACACCAGCCCCCAGTACCTCTTTGATAAGTACACATCCGAGTAGAGGACAAGATAATCATCGATACCGTAGGCCCTGGCTACCGTGGCCAGGGCATGGCCCGTGCCGCGGGGCTCTGGCTGCTCCACCACGTCCACACGGTCCCCAGCCCGCCTAACACAGTCGAGCCTAGAGAACTCCCCCGAGGCCCCCCTCGGAGCCAGGATTACGATGTGATCAACGCGGGGGTGGCTTATTGCCAGGTCTAAGTGACGGCACAGCATCGGCTCGCCGAGCAGTGGGAGCAGAGGTTTAGGCCTAGTCTCGGTTAGCGGCCTCAGCCTCTCGCCCCTCCCCGCCGCCAGTATCGCCGCCTTCACCCAGCTCACCCAGCCTCTCATGGAGGATGGTGCCCATTGCTATTAGGGCTGCAGCGGCGGCGTACTCTGTCGAGAGGGTTATGCCTGGGGCTATGTCTACGACGAGATCGGCGAACCTGTAGATCCCTAGGGGGACGCCCTCGCGGGATCCTAGGAGTATGTTGACTCTCCGGCCCTTCCTGATTAGCCTCCAGAGCTCGTCGGCCACCTTGGATATATGCTCGCCCTCTGGCTCGAGGACTATTATCGGCTCCCCCCTCCTATCTCTCACGAGCTGGTGTATGTCCTGGACGTAGACCGGCACCCTCTCTACCCGCCTGTGGTAGCTCCTGGCTTGTATCTGGTACCTCGACTCTATCCCCTCGAACACGCCGCCCAGGAACTCGTAGAGCTCGCGTGCACGCACAACGCCAGCGGGCGCGATTACGAGTTCCTTAACCTCGAAGTTCTGGACCTCCCTGCCTATCCTCACCCCCATGTTGCGGCAGGCGTCGAGGGGGCCTAGATAGGGCATCTGGACCACGGCTATCCTCCTGTAGAGCCTGTAGAGTGGGTTCTTCCCGGGCCTCATCTTCTTCCACTCGAGCGCGCCAGGGTATACGGAGATGTACGCCCTATCTTGTATGATCTCGACAGCCACTACCTTGTCTGGGAATGATAGGTTCACGCAGGCCCCCGTGGCCCTCTTCACCGCGTCGCCAACCACGACATTCACATCAATGCTAGTGAAGCCGTGCCTGCCCCTCCTAACGGTCCTGACCGCGAAGCACTCGCCGCTACCGATCAGTCCCCGCGCCACCTCAGCCGCTGTCCTCGCTATCTCCTCGGGCCTTGCCGGCGAGGAGGCCAAGACGGGTATGACCCTATCAGCCTCTACTACCTCCTCCTCTACCCTCCTAGCGTCGGCCTCCCTGTCCCTGCATTCATACACGAGGACCAGGCCGCGGAAGCCCCTGGGGGCGGGCTCGGCCTTCAGCCCCAATTCCTCGACGCGGCTAGCCACTATACGCTCCATGCCGAGCGCGGTCTTGATTATAAGGCAGGGATCCCGCAAACCCGAGGGCACCCGCCGCGTCGGCTCCTCCAAGCACACTCGGCAGCCCTAGGTTTTTCGCTCACGTTGAGGCGGCGCCACTCTGCAGCGGTGAGATGACCACGGCCTTCTCGGGCCCGTTAGGCCCGGGTATCCAGAGCAGCTTAGACTTGGCTATCTCGACCTTCCTTATCGCGTATATCTTGCGTGCCGCCGCTTCTATCTCCTGTGCTAGGCTGCCCTCAAGGTCGCTGAACACCATCGCCTTTATGAAGTCGTCGAGTGTGCTCTCCCTAGCCCTCTTCTCTATGACCTCCTGCATAGCCTTCCTTATGGCCTTCTTCTGGCTTGTCTTGCACCTATACCTAGTGAATACCATGCCTGTCACCCTCAGGCCGTAGCCGTCCTTCGTCCACACATTGTATATGCCCGTTATCTTACTGCTCTTCCTGCGCGTCAGGCTCCTGATGTAGTCCCTGAGTAGCTCGTGGCCCTTGAACCTCGTTATCGCCCTGTCCCCGTCAACCCTTATCACCTGGAAGTAGAGCTTTATGTGGACGTGGGCGAAGTCACCTGTTATGTCGTATAACGTGGTCTCCATGACCCTGCCTATGAGCTTCAGCGGGTCGTCAGCCGGCGTCGTGCCTAGTATCGCCTCCCCAAATACTGGCGGCGCGACCACCGTGTACCACTTCTTCAGCCTCCATGTGTCCTTAACCGCCGCTCTTGACCTAGCTCTGGGCATAACTCACCCTCCCCTGCGGGGAGCCTTAGGCTCGAGGGACTTTAAGTTTCAGGGCCACTGGAGGCCTCGAGCGCTTCTAGGGCCGCCTTGGCGTTCTCGATTAGGTCATCTATAGTGTTCCTGAGCCTCAGGATCCCCCTGGAGTCCCTGCACTCAGCTCGGATCTCGCAGTACAGCCCTGCGCGATTAGCCTTGCACGTGACCCGTATACCCTCTGGTGCGTGGGCGTTATCGGGCTCCAGGGCCTCGCGGAGGGCTCTGGCCCACGGGGACTCCAGTGTGAGCCTTGCCTCACACGCTCCCCTCTTCAGGTATGACAAGCCAGAACCCCTCCTCCCTAGCCGCCTTGGACTCGACAAGCCTTCTAGGCAGGGTGTAGTCTACAAGGGAGGCCTGGAGCGGGGATACCAGGAGGCCCTCCTCGCTGGGTAGTGCTATAACGGAGTCCTCCTCAATGGCCCCTATGCTGCGTAGGGCTAGATATGCTAGTGTAGGACTGGATACCTTCTTCTCCAACGCGTAGAGCCTTAGCCAGCCCGGCCCCCGGGCCCTCACGGGTCTTGACTCCGTGAGGGCTTCGACGAGTTCTGGCGCCTCACGCTCTAGAGCGGCCTCCACAGCGGGGTACTCAACCTCCTCGTCAACGTATGCTAGCAACCCGGCAGCATAGCAGCCCGAGGAGTCCATCGCGTGCAGTATGGCGTGGGCTGCCTCGCGGGGATCCTCGGGGATGGCATTGTCTATGACTAGATTACCTGATACGTAGGCCGTGGCGTCAACCTCGGATTCCAGGTAGTCCAAGACAACGTCTATTACATTGTTTAACTCGCTGGAGCTGAGGGCGGCCGCGGGTTTCTCCGATACCTGCCGTAGTCCTGCGGCAGCCAACGCATCAATGCACTCTTCACCATCAACGGCCAGTGGATAGGGGGGCACTATGGTCACATGCATTGCCTGGCAGAGGGGGAGCCTGTGAGGCTTGTAGACCTTGAGCGCAGTCACCACTCTAACGCCTAGCTCGCCGCTGGAGCTGAGCCTCTCCGCGTAGACTCTATCTATCCCGGAGATCCTCCCCGACCTTGATACCCTGCCGTCCAGGTAGATTCCGGCTAGGCTCAGGGCCTTGAGGCTCCGGGATATGCCGCTGAGACCCGCGGCATCCGCCGCCATAGCGTAAGCGGTGGAGAGACTACCGTCAACGCCTACGTACACGCTTCCGGGAGGCGGGTGTCCCCTATTGTACTCGGCGTGGGTGAACGCCAGGAGCTTCGAGGCGACATCGGAGGCCTTGTACTGGAGCGAGGGGAATCCGAAGAGCAGGGTCGGCGCCTCGACCGGGCGCGGGGGCCTTACCGAGACCCTGAAGGAAGCCGTCACACCGAGTCTGTAGAGGTGCGAGAAGGCTAGAGAGGCTGCAGCCACCGCTCCACCGTGAGGGTAGGCGGCTACACGCGCTAGGCCAGCATCGATTGCCTCCTCCACGAGTGATGCCAGGGCCTTCCCCACAGCCTCAAGGTGTCTATCCAGTTTCTCCGTGGCCTCGAGCTGTAAGGCGAGCAAGAGGCGCCCCCGAGGCCACACGTGGGGACCCCGATTATTACCAGCTGAGCTTGGCCGGAGCGGCGCTGGGGCCTAGGAACGGGGAGTTAAGGCTACATGCCCGTCACGAGTAGGCGCGCCTTCTCGGGCTCGTACTCCCAGTCTGGCGGCAGCTTCCCGACCCTCTTGTAGTACTTGACTATCCTCCTGATCTTGCTCTCGAGGTCCATGAGCCCCTTCTTGGCGTGGAGATCCTTCGGGTGCTCCTCGAGGTGTCTCCTGAGGTTTACCGCCTTCCTGATTAGGGCTAGGAGGTCCTCAGGTATGGGGGGAGCGAGGCCCTTCTCCTCGAGGACCTGGGTTATCTTCTTGCCCAGGATAGGCTTGACTAGGGGTATGCCGAACTGGTCCCGGAGTATTATGCCTATCATACTGGGGCCGTAGCCCTTCTTGGCCAGGTCCTCAATTATCAACTCTATCTCCTCGGGTGTGTACCTGACCCACACCGGAGCCCTGGCCCTCGCCGGCCGAGTTGAGTGGGACTGGCCCTTCTCTCTGCGCTTGTTCATACCCCTACAGCACCCCCAACCTGGAGGCTCCCCCCGCGGCGTTCCTATAAGTGTTTAGAGGACCCCACCCTACGCTTGAAGGCCTCTCTGAGCCACACGCCGAGCATCCGAGCCGCCTTGGCCCTATGGGAGTACCTGTTCTTCTCCTCGATGCTCATCTCAGCAAAGGTTCTGCCGTCGCCTTCCTCCGGCGCGAATATTGGGTCAAACCCGAATCCCCCCGCGCCCCTGGGGCTTTCAGTTATGAAGCCACACGATCTGGCGTGGAAGACCTTCTCGTATGGAGGCACTATAGCCGCTATCACCGCGTGGAAGCAAGCGCGCCTATCAGGCACCCCGCGTAGGAGCCTCAGTATGCCCTCTACTCCTATGGTCTTGTAGACATAGCTACTGTAGGGGCCGGGGAAGCCCCTTAGTGCCTCGATGAAGAGCCCCGAGTCGTCGACTATGAGCGGCACTCTCGTCCTGGAGTACGCCTTCCTAGCGGCGCCGAGCGCTATTACCTCGAGGCTGTTCGACTGCACCTCGATCTTCGGCGTGTCTAGCATATACAGCTCCACGCCATAGTCTCGCAGGACTAGAGAGAGTTCCTCCAGCTTGTGGCGGTTACCCGTGACCAGGCCGAGCCTCACAGCTATCTACCCCCCCGCCATGGTCTGCCCAGACGCTCCTCCTCGCCGCCACATAGCGCCCCATCAAGCGTATCTCCTCGGCCCTCCTCACTACCCTCTCCCCCCACTCCCCGGCTGCGGAGAGGTAGCCCCCTAGAAACTCCTGGAAGGCCCTCTCGGCTATGGATGCGTGTGCGCTCTCGAGGCTCCGCCTGAAGAGGTGGACGTCAACCGCCCTCTCCTCTATCGAGTGCGACGCCTCTGAGAGGCCGAAGTCTATAAGGTAGAGACCGTCCCTGGCTACAATGTAGTTTGACGTCGTGGAGTCCCCGTGGACTATACCCGCCCTGTGTAGCCTGGCCAGCAGGGAGCCAGCCTCCCGCACGAGAGGCCTCCATCCGCTCCGTTGAACCATAAGCCACTCGCGTAGGAGAACCCCCTCCACATACTCTACCACCAGGAGGCCCAGGCTAGGGTAGACCGCTAGTAGCATGGGTACACGCACGCCCGCCGAGTAGGCCCTATCGAGGAGGCGCGCCTCCCTCCTGGTTCTAGTGCTCCTCAGCCTTGAGTCGAGGAGTGGGTGCCTGTACCTCTTCGGCAGCCTGTACTTGAATACGGCCCTGACGCCAGCATAGTCGCCCACTCTAACCTCGGCCTCCGCGCCTTTCCCGAGGAGTGGAAGGGACTCGAGGTAAGCCCTCACCCTCCCAGGGTCGAGGGGTACCACGGCACGTCCACCTCGTCGAGTCTCCACCTCTGCCTTATGTAGGCTCTGGAAGGCTCTACCACTATGCCGTGAGTGAAGGCTAGGAGGCCTGTGATCGCTATCATGACCCCGTTGTCCACGGCGTATTTCTTCGAGACGGGCCTGTACTCTACCCCCCTATCAGAGGCCATCAACGAGAGCTTCTCTCTAAGCAGGTCGTTGGCACCTACACCCCCCGCCAGCACTAACTGCTTCTTGCCCGTATGAGCCAGCCCCCTCTCGGCGACCTCCACGAGCGAGGAGAACGCTATCTCACGCAGGGTATAGCAGATTCCCGGCAGAGCGCCGGGGCCGAGTCTTCGTAGGGCCCTAAGCGCCGCGGTCAGCAGGCCCGAGTATGAGACGTCCTGGCCCTTGACCCTGTAGGGTAGGAGACCGTCGATATACTCTCCCCCCTCCGCGCAGATATCAACGGCGTGCCTGCCCCCAACCACGTAGGGCGGTGCAAGCCCCGCCTCGCGGGCGAAGGTATCCAGTAGGTTCCCCAGGGCTATGTCCAGGGTCTCCCCGAACACTCTGTAGCGACCGTCCAGGAAGCTGGCTATCATAGTGTTGCCACCGGAAACGTAGACCACTAGGGGGTCTCGGAGCCCCGTATCGAAGCGGGCAACCTCTATGTGAGCAAGGGCATGATTAACAGGCACCAGCGGCTTGTGGTAAGCGGCAGCTAGAGCCCTGGCGACGGTAGCTCCCACCCTGAGAGCCGGGCCCATACCAGGCCCCAGGGCGACTGCTACAGCCGTTACCTCCCTCATAGACACTCCGGCGGCGGAGAGAGCCTCCCCCACAGCCTCACCGGCTACGGAGGAGAAGAACGCTGCAACCTCCCGTGGGAGTATACCGCCAGCCCGGGGGGTGTAGCGGCGCCTCACATCTGATAGCACGTAGGGGGGCTCGCTCGAGACTATGGCGACGCCGAAGGTGTGCGCGGTCGACTCTATCCCTAGGACCACTACCTCCCCGCTGCTACTTCGTGACGAATTCCGTGTAGCCACACTTGCCACAGTGCCACCTCTCGACGGGCTTCAGGTGGTGCGCCATTATGCTCCCACACCTGGGGCACTTCTTGTTCTTAAGCCTGATGTAGCCCTTCTCGTAGTCGTACTCGTACACGAGCCTTATGTACGCCTTAACCTTCTTCTTACCCATCACGCCCACCCCCCATACTCTCTAGAAGCCCTCCAGCTCTACTCCCCCGTTCCTCTCAATGATGTGCTCTGGCTCGAAGCGTAGCGCCTGCTCCTTCGTGTCGTATATATGCACCTCTACCACAGACTCTCCTATCCCGTACTCCGTCTTAACCCGCCTGACGTAGACCCTCGAGACGTCAACGCCATACGCATTCGCTATCGCAAGCCTCAACGTGATCCTCATGGGCGTGGGCTTGAGTATGTGGTGTATCCTAAGGGTTACCTCCCTCCTCTTTATAAGTGGATTGTACCACTCCCTCTCGACGTGGGCTATCACGCCCTCGCCGAGGTCTATCTTCTTCAGCTGCTCCTGCCCGCTCAACCTGCAGGGGCACCCCTGTACCTGCGAGCACCAGCTATTCGGGCTTATATGCTACCACCAGGCTACTCCACGCCCACCAGCCCTGGGGCTAGGTAGGTGTGCCTGAGCCAGGCGTCCAGCCTCCTGGCTCTCGACACGTATATCAGGGCCATCCCCCTCCCCGGGACCCCGTACGTGACCATCGAGCCCTCGGGCATGCACTCTATTAGGGGCAGGGCCAGCATGTCCTCCTCGCCAATCACCCTGACGGCGTGGAGGCCCCTCGCCCTCGCCAGCCTACAGAGGAGGCTCATGGCCATAGCGGTGATTGTGCCGGGAGGGTTTGATACCCTATGCCTCTCGAAGACCGGAGGAGGGCTTATCCCACTCAGCCGCTCGCTCCTCCTGGTCTTGGCGTCATACACTAGCACGGCAAGGGGCGGGCGCAGGGCTCCGCGCTTGATCCCTTCAAGGCAGTACCTGGAGACTATGTCGCCCACACAGGCCAGGGGCGCCCTCCTGGGGATTAGTCTAGTGCACGCGGGCCCCGCGCAGAGCAGGCCTCGAGGCCAGGCGAAGTCCCTCCTCCTCTCACGTGGCAGTAGGAGCGCTGGGTGGAGGGGCAAAGCCTAGAAGCCCCCGACCTTTATGGCGTATATGTAAGCTTTCTCCTTACCCAGGACCTTGGCTACGAAGCTCTCCTTGGGGTCGAGTATGATTACCATGCCCTCCCAGTCATCGGTGAAGGTCGAGCCTCCACAGACGGGGCAGACGTCGGCGTCCCTCTTAACGAGGGCCCCGCAGTTCCTGCAAGCCTTGAATATGCTCCTCCTAGGCATTCGAACCAGCCTCCTCCCTTATCCAATCCTCCCTGCCCAGGTATGGCTGCCTCATGGTCAGGCCTATCCTGAGCTGCTTTGAAGCCCTGTTCGCGCCGCTTATCTGCACTATCCTAACCCTCACCACATCACCCACGCCCACGCTGCGCCCGGTCTCGACGCCCGTGAAGGACCTGGCCGCCGGTTGGTACTCCACCTTATCATCCATTATCTGGCTCCTATGAACGAACCCGTCCAGGGGGCCCAGGTCCACGAAGAGGCCGAACTCCCTAGCCTCCTTGACGCGTCCCCTGGCGACCTCGAGGAGCAGGGGCTTGTAGGCTAGCACCTCGTACTCAACGGGGTAGTATATGTTAGGATCTGCTGGGAGCAGGATACCGTCGCCGAGGACGCGGGCCTCGGTTACAGCCAGGAAGATGCCGTGCTCCGGGTCCCTAGTGCCCTCCAGTGATGCCCTCAGTATATCCAGCGCTGCCTCGTCGAGGGACCTGCCCTCCCTCATGTAGCTCGGCGGTATCCCAACCCACTCCCTCAGCCTGTAGACTACGTACAAGCCCCTCAGCACCCCAGGAGGCTCGGCGCCACGGCCCGCCACGCGTTGCAGAGCCTCTTTATCCGTTAACCTCCGGTTATAGGGGGGCCCACTCGGCCTCGAGCCTGCCCTCGCTCTCCCGGTAGTAGAGGGTCGGGATACCGAGCCTCCTCAGGCGTCTCCTGAGAGCCCTATCACTCGTCGCAACGATTACCCTACAACCCTCGCCCCTTAGGGCCCTAGCCAGCTCCTCTATGGCATCATCTGCATCGTTGCTTAAGGCCTCTAGCCAGCGGACGCCGAGGGAGCCCGCTAGGCGTAGGGCTGTACCGGCTAGCCTCCTTGTCGCGGTGCGTGGGTGCCCCGCAGCTAGCCTCTCTAGCTCGGCCTTCACTGCTGTAGGGGCTACGAGGATGTAGGAAGCCTCAAGCGCCTCGGCAATCGTACTAGGGGCTACGAGACCGCCGGCCATCATCATTAGCGTATTCGAGTCCAGGATTACGACTACTCCTTTACGATTCCCCAGCCCACAAGCCTCCATTTCCCGTGTACCCTCTTACTAATCGCCACCCTAGCGCCTCCCCAGGCGACGACCGGCCTGCGCAGTACGACTTCCAGCATGTCCTTGCTGACCCTAGTGGCTATCCCAAGCGTTATTGCCGTGCCCACGGTGAGCATCAGCGGCTCCCTGGGCTGGATGCCCGTTATCCTTACCTCCTCCCTAGCCCCTACAACCCTCTCGAGGAGCCTATACTCTATGTGGAGCCTATCGAAGACTGGCGGCAGCTGTCCCGGCTTACCCACGGCGTTCCCGACGAGGTTATCAGACTTAGTCAGGCTGGGGTCTAGCTTTGTCCCTATAGCCACGAGTCCCCCCGGCTTGGCCTCCTTTACCTTTATCCTGCCGAACCTCAGGCTCTCAATAGTGGTATAGAGTGGGACGTACTCTATCTTGCCGCCCCTCCTGACGGGGGCGCCGGGCCTTATCTCTATCTCATCGCCCACCCTGAAGACTCCCTGCATCACGGCGCCGCCTATGACGCCCCCGACCAGTTTATCGGGGGGCGTGCCTGGCTTGTTTACGTCGAAGCTCCTGGCCACGAACATGAGGGGCGGCTTGTCGAGGTCCCTCGGGGGAGTTGGGATATACTCCTCTATCGCGGCGATTACAGCATCTATGTTAGCCCTCTTCAGGGCACTCACCGGTATTATGGGGGCGTCCTCGGCCCAGGTGCCCTCCAGAAACTTCTTTATCTCCCTATAGCTCTCTCTGGCCCTCTCGGGGGTGACTACGTCAACCTTATTCTGGACCACCACTATGTTCCTCACGCCTATGATGTCCAGTGCAACGAAGTGCTCGCGGGTCTGGGGCTGGGGGCAGGGCTCGTTGGCTGCTATTACTAGTATCGCTCCATCCATCAGAGCCGCCCCTGAGAGCATTGTCGCCATCAGTATCTCGTGGCCAGGCGCGTCAACGTATGACATCCTCCTCCTGAGCACCGGCCGGGCGCTGGGGTTGCACTCGCAGACGGGCTCGGGGCTGTAGGCCTCGATGCCCTCGCAGCCCTCGCAGTACCACGCCTCGCCGTCGGCGTAGCCGAGCTTTATTGTCATTCCACGTCTGATCTCCTCGCTGTGCCTCATAGTCCATATGCCTGTGAGGGCCTGGACCAGGGTAGTCTTACCGTGGTCTACGTGGCCGACGACGCCGATGTTAACCTCAGGCTGCCTCTCGGCCTCAGCCACCCTTGTACCCCCTGGCCCTCTAGGCCGGCCACGGCTACCTATTATACTTGGGGAGGCGGTCGTCCGAGGGTACTCCCGTCATAGCCTGTCGGCTCTACCTAAAGCGCCTCTTCATCCCGCCGTCCCTATTTGGGTGCCTTGAAGCTGTTAAAGCCTAGGCCGTGCACGCGCCTCGGGTGGGTCTGTGGCGTCAAACATTCTAGTATTTGAGGACTTCGAGTTCCCCCTCGATAGGCCCGTTAACTACTACCTGTTGGAGACGGGCGGCTATAGGGTTCTCGTTGACACGGGTACGTCTCAGGGCCTCTCGAGGCCGGGGGCCCCTAGAGCCGATTTGGTTATCATTACCCACTATCACCTGGATCACAGTGGGGGCCTCATAGCGATCGCTCAGTGGGACGATAAGCCCTTAGTATGCGCGTCAGAGGACACGTCGAGGATCCTGTATGACCTAAGTCTGATGGAGGAGAGGATGGCCGTGATAGCTGATGCCATGGGGTTCCGCGGCCTCATAGAAGAGGCTAACAGGCTCTTCGAAGGTATGAGGAGGCGCTACGAGGCCATAAGCAAGGCCGCTCAGGAGCTTGGGCTCGAGCCTCCCGAGAGGTGCCTCGGGAGGCTGGGGGGATCCTACTTGGAGTGCCCCGGCCACTCGGATGACCACATCTGCGTCATTATAGCTGGCAGGGCCTTCGTCGGCGACAACATAGTTGGGGGACCCAACGTGACCCTGCGCGACATGTACAGGTACTTCGAGTCTATGTACAGGTTCCTAGCAGTGGAGACCTACAACGCGGTCCACCCCGGCCACGGGCCCCACGAACTGAATAGGAGTGGGGCGGCCGAAGCCGTAGTCGAGACCATGAAGAGTAAGAGGAAGAGGCTAGCAGCCGTCCTGACAGCCATAGCTGGTAGTGGGGGCTGGGTGGGGCTTGACAGGGTGTTTAGGAGCGTGTATAGGAACCTCCCAAACCTGATGGTGGCGTGGGTGGCCGCTAGAAGCCTGCTGGGGTATCTAACAGGCCTCGAGGCCGATGGCGTGGTGGAGGTTGACAGGTCCTCCTCGCCCTGGCGCGTGAGGGTTAGACTCTAGCGGCGGCGCCTGCTCAGCTTTCTCGCCTCCCTCTCGGTCTCCCGCAGTATGAGTATGTCGCCGATCCTGACGGGCCCCATCACGTTCCTCGTAATTATCCTCCCCTTATCCCTACCCTCAAGGATCCTAACCCTGACCTGCGTCACCTCACCGGCCACACCGGTCCTGCCTATGATCTGGATTACCTCCGCGGGGTACCCTATCTCCTCGATGATGCTCTCCTCCCGCTCCTCAGCCACTGCCCAGCACCGGGTCACACGCTGGGGCTGGGGCAAGGGCTATAAGCGCGGCGCCCGCGTTCCCCACGGCAAGCCCGGGGGTGTGGAGCAGTGCCCAAGCTGAGGACATGCAGCTACTGCGGTGCAGTCATAGAGCCTGGCACGGGCATAATGTACGTGACACGCAGGGGCGAGGTACTGTGGTTCTGCAGCAGCAAGTGCTTTAAGAACTACCTCAAACTCCGCAGGAAGCCAGCCAAGGTCACGTGGGTGGCTAAGAGAAGGTCAGGCAGGATATAAGGGGTAATCCTTATCCTTAAAACACCCACACCCAGGGCCCCGCCTCTGGGTGTGGGGCGTGGCTGTTGAGAAGACTCTGGTACTCGTGAAGCCTGACGGCGTGCGGAGGGGTCTCGTAGGCGAGGTTATAAGCAGGTTTGAGAGGAAGGGCCTCAAGATAAGGGCCCTTAAGATGCTGTGGATGAGCCGCGAGCAGGCCGAGGAGTTCTACTCCGTGCACCGCGACAAGCCCTTCTTCAAGGACCTGGTGGAGTTCATAACGAGCGGGCCCATTGTGGCTATGGTGCTGGAGGGCGACTCAGCCATCGAGGTTGTGCGCCTCATGATAGGCGCCACCGACGGCCGTAAGGCCCAGCCCGGCACGATAAGGGGTGACTACGCCCTCTCCATACAGGAGAACGTAGTGCATGCCAGCGACTCCAGGGAGAGCTTCGAGAGGGAGTTCAGGGTGGTCTTCAGGGAGGAGGAGGTGGTGCCGGAGTACTAGGCCTTCTCGAGGATCCTCTTGAGCCGGGCGAGCACTAGGTTGAATGACTTGTCCCCGCTCCTCCTCTTGATCTCCGCTATCTCTTTCAGAGTCAGAATCTCATCGTCACTTAGGAGGTCGCGGAACTCGGTTATCAGCTTCATGGCGTGCTCGGCTGGCACGTCAGTATAGACTATGTCCCCCTCATCTATGTGCCTGCCCACGAGGACCCTGCCCGCTATCGAGACGGCGACCGCCATGCCCGGCCTCGCTATGGGTAGGCTCCTATCGCGGTCCTTGATAGCCATTATCCTCCCAAGGTGGCGGCCCGCCTCGTTCATTACGGGGTAGCCGGGTCTTATCACGCCTCCCAGGACTTCGACGCCCACTATTGCTGGCTCGCTCCTCCTGAACACGTAGCCGGGTAGGATCCTGAACTTGCCGGGCCTAACGAGGGCCTCGAGCGCCCTCCTCCTCTCGGCCTCCCTCTCCCTCTTGACCCACTCCTCGTACTCCTCTATGAGCCTGTATATCACCCTCTCCTCGAAGATGGGCACGCCGAGCTGCCGCGCCTCCTCCCGGGCCTCCGGCAGCACCTTGACGTTGAAGGCTAGCACCACTCCCAGGTACTTGTCGTGCTTCTTGGTGACCGCCGCGTCCATCACGTCCCCCTTGGAGACGGGGCCTATGTCGGCTACCCTGACCGGTATCTTCCTTCTCCTGAGGGCCTCGACTAGGGCCTCCAGCGTCCCGAGTGTGTCGGCCTTAATCACAACTCCTATAGTATCGGTCCTCACTCTCAGCTCCTCGACCTCCCTGCGGATCTGCTCGGCCAGCCGCCGGGCGTCCTCCTCGGACTCGGCTACATATATGGGAGAGCCCGCTATCACGTCGTCGAGACCGGGGGCGGCTATCCTCACACCCGCGGCAGCGTGGACCTCGTCTACTGATACGAAGCGGGTCTCGCGGCTCCTTATGTCCTGGAGTGGCCTGGGCATGAGGAGGGCCCGCACCGTCGTCGCTATGGGCCCGTCCTTCCCCCCAACTACTATCTTATCGCCAGCCCGAATAACGCCGTCATATATTATCACGTCTATGGTGGTGCCGAGGCCGGGGTGCTCCTTGACCTCGAGGACCACGCCCTTAGCGGGGCCCTCGGCGTATCTGAGCCTCTTCCTAAGGTATTGCTGCGTGAGGCCTGCTAGGACCGCCAGCAGCTCTGCTATGCCCTCCCCTGTCTTGGCTGATACTGGGACGACCGCGACAGCTTTCGTGAAGTCCTTTATCCTCGTGAAGAGCTCTGCTGGTATGCCCTGCTCGTATAGCTGCCCTACTATCTCGTAGACCCTCCTCTCTAGCTCCTCCCTCACCTTGGGCTCCTGCTCTTTTATCGAGAATATGAATGGAGTGTCGGGCCTCGGCTTCCACCCGGGTATCCTGTCTATCTTGTTAGCCGCTACCAGGAAGGGTACCCTCCTCTGCTTCAGTATCTCCAGTGCCTCATAGGTCTGGGGCTGGAAGCCCTCCATTATGTCTATTACTAGGATCGCGAAGTCCGCGACGCTCCCACCGCGCCTCCTTAGGTTGCTGAACAGCTCGTGGCCTGGCGTATCTATGAATAGGAGCCCGGGGATTATCAGCTTGATTGGTATGAGCTGCTTAAGTGGCTCCGCGATCTTCTCTATAACGTCCGCTGGCACAATGCTAGCCCCTATGTGCTGCGTTATACCCCCAGCCTCCTTCGCGGCAACGGCCGTCCTCCTGATCTTGTCGAGTAGCGTGGTCTTACCGTGATCCACGTGGCCCAGCACGGCTACTATCGGCTGCCTGAGCCTCCTGGCGCCAGCCTCCCTCTGCTTGGCCCCACTCGACACCTAAGCGCACCCCCCGGGGCTCTGGCCCGCGAAGCCTTATAGTAGCCCCCGCCCACGGCAACCCGCCCACAAGCATGTGGGAGCGGTGCCTAGACGCTCCTGGGGGGGTGCAGCGTTGAGGGTTAGGGTCAGGGCCGCGGTCCTCGAGGCCTTTAACTCCCCCTTCAAGGTCGGCCACTACGAGTACGAGGTGCCCGATGACTGGGTGGAGGTAGAGGTCAAGGCTGTAGGCGTGTGTGGGCGCGACGTGGTCGTGTGGAGGGGAGGCTTCAGGAACCTCGAGCCCCCGCTAGTGCTGGGCCACGAGGTATTCGGGCTCCACGAGGGGAGGCCCGTGGGCGTCTTCCCCGCGGTCGTGCCCCGCGAGTGCATCTCAAGGGCCGCCGGGAGCGCGCTCGAGTGCCCATACAGGATCCTCGGCGAGAACCTACCCGGAGGCTACGCCGACCGCGTCTACGTGCCTAGCTGGCTCCTCGTCGACCTACCGGATAGCGACTTCGAGAAGTACGCCGCCAGCGTCTGTGGCATCGCCACGTTGATGCACGCCGCCCGCGTCGCTGGCGTCGGCGCAGGCTCGCGAGTGCTCGTGACAGGCGCCAGCGGGGGAGTCGGGATCCACGGGATCCAGTATCTGAGGCTCTTGGGAGCGGAGGTCTATGCTTACACTAGGAGCGAGGAGAAGGCCCGCCTCATAGAGTCGCTTGGGGTCAAGGCTGTCACGAGGCCCGACTTCTACAGGGAGGAGGGCCGCGTGGACGCCGTCATAGAACTCGTGGGTGCCAGGACGATAAACTGGAGTATGAGGGCCCTGAAGCCGGGTGGCCACCTAGTGCTCGTCGGTAACGTGACCGGCGAGAACGTGGTCCTCGAGAGGCCAGCGCTCTTCGTAATGAGGGAGATACACATGCACGGGAGCGCCGCCTACGATATGAGGGAGTACAGAGCCGCCGTTAGGGTGGCCGGCACTGGCCTCGTGAAGCCCTTCTACAGGACCTACAAGCTAGACGATATAAACAAGGCTTACTCGGACGTAGTTAATGGCAGGGTGACTGGCCGCGCCGTCCTGCTACCATAGAGGTGCCCGCTGTCTTGGGGCCTGTTGACCTGCTCTGGGGTCTAAACCTCCTCCTAGGGAGGGCAGCGGCTGTTGGGGCAGACTTCATTCTAGCGGGCCCCGTTAGCCTTTGGCTTAAGGGGGCAACGCCACCACCCCGCGAGGCCCGCTTTATACTAGTCACGAGCCGCGATCACATGCCACACCTACTCAAGGCTCTAGAGGTAGGCGCCGAGAAGCTCGACTGGGGTGGCGAGTGGGCTAGCGTCGAGGGCAAGGCAGCTAGGCTATTACTGCGGGGCATGATAGTCGAGATCCTAGTCGACCCCAAGATAGGTGGCAGGAGCGTGAGCGCCTCCAGGCTAGCGAGGGAGTCCGAGATCCTACTCGTAGGCGGCTACCCCGCGAGGCTAGCACCCATGTGGTTCGAGGTGCTCTTATCCGAAGCCCTAGAAAGAGGAGGCGAGGAATAGGAGGCATTAGGGAAAGAGCGGCCTATGGCTGCCTAGCCTCTACTTCCTCGAGAAGCCGATGATTATACCTATAATGTAACCTATACTGACTGGCCCCACCGTGAGCAGGCCCAGCGTGGCCGCCATCTGCTTTAGCACCGGCTTCACCTGCTCGAACTGCTGATAGTACTGCTGGAGTGCCTGTTCCACGCTACCTGTCCCGAGGCTCCACACATTCAAGAACGCGCCCAGCACTAGAATCCCTATAAATGAGAGGATATACTTGAGTGCCTTTACGGAGACGTAGCCCAGGGCTATCCCTAGGATCAACTGTATGAGTACCGACGCCGCGATGTATGGATTCTTGGAGAGAGAAGCAATAAGGGAGGCAAGGGCAGGGTTAGTTATGTTAGTGGACGCAGTAGTCGTAGCCGTGGACGTGGCTTGAAGGAGGACATGTTTAACTATTCCTTCTAAAACCGCCGGGTTAGGAGCAACTTGCATATAAGCCCACCACAAGGCAGAGCAATAGTGCTCCAATATTAAGGTTGGGGGCAAGCCTAACCTAGTATTATCAATATCACATTTCTAATGTCTTCTACTACATTACAAGATTTATGACCAAGCAGATAGCTGTCTCCTGCCACTCCCCACGCAATGGATACTCGCAGGTGCGTTGGCTTGCCTGGCAAGGCCAGGGTAGGTGTTGATGTTGGTGGTACCTTTACGGATCTAGTCCTCTTCGACCCCGAGAGTGGGAGGATAGCTCATCTTAAGGTGCCGACTACCCCGAGGAATCCCGTCACGGGCGTCATGAATGCAGTCCTAGAGGCTGTCGAGGACCTATCGAGGGTCTCGGTGCTTGTCCACGCGACGACTCTTGGTACGAACATGTTCTTCGGCCAGTCCGGCATAGAGCCTCCCAGAGCGGCTTTGATCACGAATAAGGGCTTCGAGGATGTAATCGAGATTGGAAGGCAGAACAGGCCGGAGCTGTATAACCCCTACTTCGAGAGGCCCAGGCCCCTGATACCCAGGTCCAGGAGACATGGAGTGAGGGGCAGGATTGACGCTAGAGGCAGGGAGGTTGAGCCGCTGGATGCTGATGCCGTCCGGAGAGCCGCTCGCCTGGAGTGTAGTAGTGGGGTTAGGGTCTTCGTTGTATCATTCCTGCACAGCTACAGGAACCCGGCCCACGAGGAGGTCGCCGCGAGGATAATCGAGGAGGAGTGCCCTGGTGCTATAGTCGTCACGAGCCACGAGGTTGATCCACAGCCTATGGAGTATGAGAGGACCAGCACAGCCGTCGTTAACGCCCTCTTGAAGCCAATTCTCTCCTCCTACCTCGAGAGGCTCCTGCGCGAGCTGGAGTCGAGAGGGTTCAAGGGGAAACTACTCGTCATGCAGAGCAGCGGGGGAGTGGCGGATGCCTCCGAGGCGCTCGAGAGGCCTGCAGCCTTCATCGAGAGCGGGCCTAGCGCTGGGGCTGTCGCCGTCGCATACTTCTCCAAGCTCATGGGGCGCGGGAAGGCGCTCGGCTTCGACATGGGAGGCACGACAGCCAAAGCGTCTAGCATCATAGGCGGCGAGCCGGAAGTGGTAGACATCTACGAGGTGGGAGGGAGGATCCATCACGGCAGGCTCGTTAGGGGCAGCGGGTACCCCGTCAGGTTCCCCTACATAGACTTAGCAGAAGTCAGCGCCGGGGGTGGCACGATAGCTTGGGTGGATCCCGGGGGCGCCTTAAGGGTTGGCCCTAGAAGCGCTGGCGCTGATCCCGGCCCCGCATGCTACGGCAGAGGGGGCTCCGACCCCACGATAACGGATGCACACCTAATCCTCGGTAGGCTCCCCAGCGTCCTGGCTGGTAGGCTCAAACTTGGGAGGGACCTAGCCGAGAAGGCTGTGAAGGAGAGAATCGCCGACCCCCTAGGCCTGGATGTCGCCGAGGCGGCCTGGGCTATCATCAGGATAGCTAACGCCATAATGGGCAAGGCCCTGAGGCTAGTGAGCATCGAGAGAGGTCACGACCCAAGGGAGTTCACCCTATACGCCTTCGGCGGCGCCGGGCCCCTCCATGCCGTTGAGCTGGCTGAGGAGCTTGGCATAGGGGAGGTGGTGATTCCACCGATGCCCGGGGTCTTCAGCGCGCTGGGCCTCCTAGTCTCCGACTACAGGCATGACTATCACGAGGCCATCGTTAAAAGGGTAGGGGAGGTTGATGATAGGGAGCTAGAGGAGGTATTCGAGAGGCTCGAGGAGGGGGCTGTGAGGACGCTCCTAGGGGAGGGCATTCCGAGGGATAGGATTGTGCTGAGGAGGTTCGTGGACGCGAAGTACTGGGGCCAGGCCTACACCCTAAGGGTCCCCTATGCTGGTAGCGTGGAGGCCACTGTGAAGACCTTCCACAGCCTCCACGAGGCGCGGTACGGCTTCAGCAGCCCCGATGAGGACGTGGAGATCGTTGTTGCCAGAGTTGAAGCAGTCGGAGTTACAGACAAACCCTTGATCAAAGCTTCCCAGGCGGGCACTGGCGAGGCTAGGCCCAAGGGTTGGAGGGAGGCCTACGTGGGAGGGTCGTGGCATAGGATGGCTGTCTACGACCGAGAGAGACTCGGGGTTGGAGCTGAGGTGTGCGGACCCGCCATCGTTGAGGAGGTCGACAGCACTATAGTCATACCACCAGGCTACTGCGGGAGGGTCGACGCGCTCGGTTCTCTCGTGATCAGGAGGGGGTGAGGCCGGTGGTGGATAAGCTCACAGTCGAGTTGATACGAAACGCTGCCGTGTTTGCCAGCGAGGAGATGGGGATAGTCCTCAGGAACACCGCCTATAGCCCCAACATAAAGGATAGACTGGATCACACCTGCAGTGTGCTGACGCCTCGAGGCGAGCTGGCTGCCCAGGCCGAGCACATCCCAGTGCACCTAGGTAGCATGGCAATCGGGGTAATGAACACACTGGAGTATCTCGACAGGGAGGGCGAGAGCCTCGAGCCAGGCGATATAGTAATGGTCAATGACCCCTACATAGCCGGGACCCACCTCAACGACATCATGCTCTTGAAGCCGGTCTATGTCCGGGGCAGGCTTGTCGCCATAGTTGCAGATAAGGCACACCACGTAGACGTGGGCGGCACCGTGCCGGGAAGCCTCGGAGGCGATGTAAGGGAGTTCCTACAGGAGGGGGTAGTGATTCCCCCCACGAAGATAGTGATTGGCGGTAGGTTACGCGGGGACGTAATCAAGCTTATAGCTGAGAACGTCAGGACTCCCGAGTACTTCCGGGGAGACCTAAAGGCCCAGATAGCAGCCCTCAACGTCGGCGAGAGGAGGATAGCCGAACTCGCCGAGAAATACGGTGTAGACGCCGTCCTCGAGGCCTGGGATGAGATACTCGCCTACACCGAGCGCTACACTAGAGGCAGGGTTAGAGAGCTGGGGCGCTATGGTAGGTTTAAAGCAGTTGACTACATCGAGCTTGACAGCGAGCTGGTACCCATAAGGGTTACTATCGAGCTTAAGGAGGACGGAGGGGTCACCGTAGACTTCGAGGGTACCCACCCCCAAGTGGATGCACCGATAAACGCCGTCTACGGGGTAACGGTGGCCTCCGCCACCTTCGCGCTGAAATCCACGATAGACCCCGAGATGCCTGTTAACCACGGCTTCTACAGGGCCGTCACCATAAGGGCTCCCGAGGGATCCCTAGTCAACCCCGTGAAGCCAGCCCCCGTCTCAGGGGGTAACGTTGAGACGAGCCAGAGGATCGCGGACACCGTATTCAAGGCCCTAGCAGAGGCGTTCCCGGAGAGGGTTCCCGCAGCGAGCTGCGGGACGATGACCAACGTGATGATGGGAGGCTACGCTGGCGGTAGGAGGTGGGCCTTCTACGAGACCATAGCCTGCGGCTCGGGCGCTAGACCTCAAGCAGACGGAGTCGACGGCGTCCACACTAACATGACTAACACCTTGAACACCCCCGTGGAGAGGGTTGAGACCGACTACCCGATAATGATAATCGAGTATAGGCTTAGGCCCGACAGCGAGGGGCCCGGCACCTACAGGGGAGGCCTCGGCGTAACGAGGGCATTCAAACTCCTAGAGGGCAAGGCAACCGTTACAATATTCTCGGAGAGATGCTCGACAAGGCCATGGGGCCTCTCCGGTGGCAAACCCGGGGAGCCCTCGAGGCACTACCTTATCAAGAGAAGCGGGGAGAGGGTAGAGCTTCCCTGCAAGACGACCATAGAGATAAGTGAGGGGGACATCGTCTACATCAACACGCCCGGAGGGGGAGGCTACGGGGATCCCTGCAAGAGGCCGCGCCGCCTAGTAGAGAGGGACTTGGAGGAGGGCAGGATAAGCCTGGAGAGGGCTCACAGGCACTATTGCTACAAGCCCGAGAAATCCTCCTTTAATGATCCGAGATAGCATCTATCCTGCACCACACAGGATGCCCCGCCCTCCTGGCTGTTGGTTGGCTATTGGGCCGCTAGCCTCCGTACATACGCGCTCTGACTGCGTTATTGCTGCTCTGCGCCCGCCATTAGAGCCCGGGGGCCTCAGGACGGGAAGTCAGACGAAGCGCCTCCGGCGCTTAACCCTAGCCTCAAGTGTGTACCGCTAGCGGACCATGGAGGAGTGGGGCGATGATTACTGGAAGATCGTTGAGCTAGGGACCGGGGAAAGGTAATGGTGGACCGGCCGGGATTTGAACCCGGGGCCTCCGCCGTGCGAGGGCGGCGCTCTTCCAGGCTGAGCTACCGGCCCGCTCCTAGCCCGGCCGCCTGTGCGAAGCGGTAGGCGGTTGGGAGTTAAGTAGCTTGCCTTCACCGGCTTTTAGCCAGGACCCGCGCCGCATGCGGGAGGTGGCCCTCCCTTGGGTAAGCCCAGGGTTCCCGTTAAGATAGTTGACTGGAGCGAGATCGTTGAGTGGTCGCGAGGCCTCGCGGCTAGGATCTTGGAGAGTGGGTGGAGGCCCGACCTGATTGTGGCAGTGGCTCGGGGAGGCTTCGTGCCAGCGAGGCTGCTGTGTGACTTCCTCGATATCACGGACCTCCTGAGCGTCCAGAGCCAGCACTGGGTCGAGGCAGCTAAGGCCGCTGAGAAGGCCATACTCAAGTACCCCTACAAGGTGGACGCCAGCGGCAGGAACGTCCTGGTAGTCGACGATATAGTCGATACCGGGGAGACGCTTGCCCTCGCGAAGAGGTTCATAGAGAGGGAGTGGGGGCCTAGGGAGGTGAGGACAGCGGCGCTACAGTGGATAAGCAGTGTGGCCAAGTTCAAGCCTGACTACTACTACATAGAGGTCAGGGACTGGACTTGGTTCCAGTACCCCTGGACCAGGCTGGAGGACCTCCAACAGTTCATAGCGAGGATCTTCAGGGAGGACGAGAGGGCTAGGGGGAGGATCCTCGGGGAGGACGAGCTGGAGTCCCTCTTCAGGGAGTGGTACGGCGTCGCCCCGGCAGACTTCGGCGACTACTGGAAGCTAGCGCTTGACAGGCTAGTGGAGAAGGGTATCCTAGAGAGGGTTAACGGGGGCCTCAAGCTCCTAAAGCGGTAGGGAGCCGCCTCTTACCCTTCAGACTTTGAAGCCCGCGTCGCGCAGCCTCCTAAGGATTACTGCTTCGTCCTCGAACTCCGAGGCGGCCTCCCTGAGATCCTTGGTGTTGACGCGTAGCTTGCCTCTATTGACTAGCCTCGCTATCTCCTTGAGCCTCTCCAGGTCCTTGTCCCTGCCAGCGTTAGCCTTGAGCACTATGTGATCCTCGAGTCTAACCATCTTCACCCTAACTCCGCCGAGGCTCGCGCGCCTGGCCCTCTTCAGCATGGATTCCGGCACGTAGAAGTCGTAGAGGTTATCGTAGAACTCCACGGGGACCTCCTCGTCTCCAACCCTGACTAGGATCCTGGGGGTGCCAAGCCAGGTCTGGCCAATGACCCAACCGTTCCTCTCAGCCACCTCCCAATACGTCTCCTCGTCGACGAGCACATCCGGCTCCTCGGCGAACAAGTCCAAGTCATCGCCTAGATCCCTGCTCCCCAGCTCGACCTCGACCACGGTACCTCCTATCACGGTGAACTTGAACCCCTCATCCAGGAGGGACCTCACGACTGCAGCCAACACCTGGGCCGAAACCATCACCAGACACCACGCGGGCCCCAGCGGCTACTGGGGAGTATTAGAGGCCGCACCCAAGGAGCCTGGGGAGGGCGGAAGCGTTATAGGAGCCACCCTGCAGGGAGGCAACGCGAGGGGCCGGGGTGGCCGAGCGGTCCAAGGCGGCGGGCTGCAGAGGCCCCGCCGGGGGCTGGAGGGCCCATCGCGGAGACCCGTTAGTTCCCGGGTTCGAATCCCGGCCCCGGCTCCACCCCACGCGGGAGGCCGCGGTAGTATAGCCCGGCCCAGTATGCGGGCCTTTCGAGCCCGTGACCCGGGTTCAAATCCCGGCCGCGGCACCAGCCTAGGGGCCGGGCCCCTAGCACCCCGCCTGGCAGCCTTCGCTTCCTTCGCTACCGCTTCCAGCCACTCGCAGGGGCCTATCGACCTGGTAATCTTCTTCTTCAATATCGGGTCGTACCACTCCTTAACCAAGTAGCATCTGCCCTTCACCTGCTTGAGCCTGTAGAACAAGGGGCCTGCCCCAGCCCCCACTGGGGAAACCCGCTCCAACTTAAGCAGTCACCCCCACTTCACCCCGCTTAAAAAGAGCCAAGGGAATTCCCCAGAAGCCCACCACGGGGGCCACCCCCTAGGGGCGAGGACCCCCCACCAGTTCCTGTAGCCGTACTTGTCAACGTTGGGTAGGAACGGCTTCCAGTACGCCTCAACCACCACAGCGAAGCCCTCTGGCACCCACCGTTCCTTATAGTGGACCAGGAGCCTGGCACTCCAGTGCAGGGCTGCGCTGGCTGCGGCCTCGAGTATCAGCTGGGGGCGGCCCACGGCGCGGGAGACCCTGTAGTGGTACCTAGCCCCCGGCTCTCGGCCCCGGCAGCCGTTGCCCTTGGCGCACTCTTCCCAAGGCGGGTCTACGGCGATCAAGCCCGGCCCACCGCCCAGGCACGCCTCGACCTCATCGACGCGGTATCTCCACGCCCAGGCTGGGGCCTCGAAGAAGCACCGGGGCCTGACCACCCAGCCGAGCCTCTTAATGTCGAACCCGGCCACGAGGACCCTGCCCTTGAGGGCGTCCCAGAACACGCCCTGCCCATACGTCACGTCGAGCACCCTCAGCGGCTCCCCGAACCTCAAGAGCCCCGCCTCGGAGAGGAGCCACGCCACGAGCTTAGCGCTCGGGTAACGACTGCGGAAGGGGAGCCTCGCAGCCTCGCGCTGGTCCACAACCTGCAACCGATTCACCCCGAGACGAAGCATAGGATTCCCTTCCTGGCCTGGGCCTCGGCGTAGTCGAGGGCGTCTCTCCGGTCGTCGAAGTGTCTCCGCCGCACTCTCCCCCCGCTCACGCAGTACACGCGCACCTCAGCCATCACCGTCCACCCCCCTGGCTAGCTCCTCGAGTCTCCTGCGCGTCTCCTCGTCGAACTCGCCCCAGTCCTCTAGTGGCGCCGCCTGGGCGGTGACGCGTAGCAGCTCTCCCCCGCCCTCGCCCAGGAAGCAGACCACGACGTCTTTCCCAGGCACCTTGTAGCACTCCACGAGGACACACTCAGGCATCCCCAGCACCCCCTAGGAACTGGTCGAGGGATGCAATCGGCCTCGGGCGCCGGGGCTCGTAGGCCTTGCAGCGCCCGGTGTAGTACGTCACGGGCCGCCCGTAGTAGCGGCACCAGCCCAGCAGGCGGGCGCCCGGCCTGTGCTTGGCGATCCACACCAGCGCCTTCTCGAGTGTCTCCGGGTCCAGGGCATCGTAGGGCACGAAGTGGACGCACTTCCTGCAATCAGCCATCGCTGGGTCACCCCGTGAATCTCATTATCACCCTGTGGAGCCTCGCCTTGCATCGCTTCCCGTTGATTGACACCGTGACGTCTATGTTCTCGGCCTTCTCGCTGGTGAAGAGCACCAGGTAGCCGCGGCCGCCGTCGCAGTCCAAGTGGAGTCTCCACTCGACTTCCCTAACCCTACCCACACGCACCACCCCCGCTTAGGCCCTGGCTGCTAGTGTTTGGTAGAGGGCTGTGTGGACTAGCCAGTTCTTGAAGTGCTTGAACCGCTTCCAGCGGCTGGAGTCGGTGCAGAGCACGATGCGCTCGTCGCCGTATAGGCGGCATCCGCGGACGTATGGGGCTTCAGCGGCTTGGTCTAGCCAGGCGAGGGGTAGCCAGAGGACTCTGAGGTCCTCGTCCACCACGAGGGCCACCCATGCCCGCCCGCAGACGCGGTGGCGCCTGCACTTCCCGAGCTTCCACGAGCCCACGCAGTACCCGCTGCACTCGTGCCGCCTGGCATCGGCCACGCTGGCGACGCCCGTGACATCCACGAAAGCTATAGCGGCGTCGCCGTGGTAGACAGTGATGTCGAAGGCTTCCTCGACGCCCGAGTACGTGCGTTCAATCAGCCTGTCCTCTCCAGCCCCCAAGCCTGTTAACTCAGCTCTCCAGGGCTTAGGCAGGAAGGCGTTCAACGCGGCTAGGACGAAGCGCTCCCGTGCATTGCTCTTGACCCACTTCTCCCTGTACCTCTCCTTGAGGGCGCGGGCGTCTAGGGTCACGCCGTCGTCACCCCCACGCTCTTCTGGGCCGCCGCCGTCGGCGTCGTGGTGCGTGGCTCGATGGTGTACCTGGTCTCCGTGTAGAGGGCCTCGAACTCGGCCCTGGTGAGCACCTCTACCTCGAGGGGCCTGGCGCCGAGGGGCGCGGCTGCCTCGGCCGGTATGGGCGGCCCCGCGTACTTCGCCCTGTTAGCCGGGTCGCCCAGGGCGTAGTCATAGAGCTTGAAGCCGCACCGAGCGCAGACCACTAGGATCCTGCCCACGCTAGGCATGACTGGCCACCCCCTCTAGCCAGCCCCGCTCCGCTAGCGGCCCGGCGCCCCAGAGCTCGCGGCGCAGGAGCTCGCGGACGGCGACGCGGATCGCCTCGCTCCTGCTCGTGTAGCGGCCAGCCCTGACCAGCTCCTCGATACCTTCAACGTAGACCTCGGGCATCTTCACCGTAACGAGCCTCAAGCCATCACCCCCTCGAGGATCCTGCCTGGGTTACCGTCGCTCCAGCCCAGGCCCGGCTGCCAGACCCTGGCGCGGCCCGTGGGCTCCCTGATCGAGGCGCCTAGGAGCTCGCAGCCAGCATGGCCACACGATACGACGGCGTCTATCCTGACCTGGATAATCCACGTCGTATAGCGGTAGATCGTGTGGTCGCCGTGCTTGGCCAGGCGCTCCACCACCTCTACGCCCGGGGTGTTGAGCCACACCCCCGCCCGGCGCAGCAGCCGCCTAGCCTGCCCCCTGACCTCGTCCATCACTAGTACCCCCCGCAGTCGCAGTTGCACACGCTGGTCTCCCAGGGCTTGCCGAAGACGTAGCCCCTCTCCGCCACGGCGCAGGCCCTGGCCCTCTCGCCGTCCGTCTCCATCCACACATCATAGTAGACGCCGCCCGGCACGACCACCCTAACACTCGCCTTCCCACCGCCGGGGTCGACGTGCAGGTCGCTGATCGGCGCATCCTCAGCGCCAGCGAGGAACGTGAGCAGCTCCGCGAGGGCGCGCCAGTAGTCGCTCCCGGCCACCGCCGCGCATATCCTGCGCTCGCCCCTCTCCCTGTCAACCTCGTAGTAGACCACGCTCTCACCAGACTCCTCGAGCGTGACCCTGTAACGCCTCTCCGCGACCGCCCGGCTAGCCATCAACCCGTCACCCCCTCGAGGATCGCCCTTGCCGTCGAGTCGATGGCCCTCGACCGCTCCTTCTCGCAGCGCTCGTAGCAAGCGCCGCGTCCGGCCGGGTCGTAGTACTCGCAGTCGCCGCAACTCCAGGCACGCACAAGGGGGTCCTGGGCGGCGTAGCACCTCACGATGCCCTCTACCGCCTTGGCCACATCCTCGCGCCTGGCCAGCCTGGCGGCCTGGTAGAGGAGCCCCGCTAGGAGCTCCACCGCACGCGAGAACTCGTCAACAGCCCCCAGGAGCTCCTCGTCCGGGTGCAGGTACTCCCCACGCATTAACCAGTCACCCCCAGGACGGCCTCGATGATCTTCCTAGTGTCCTCGTAGACGGGCTGGAACGGCGCCGGGGCCACGCCCTCGACCATGCCCGGCTCGGCGGGAACCACCTCGGCGTCCCTAGGAGCCTTCACGCCCTTCGCGCGGAGACAGAACCAGCCCAGCTCCACGCCGGAGTACCCGGCGGCCCTGTACTTGGCCCAACCAGCCCGGCTGGCCCTCACCAAGAGGGCGGGCGCGCCGGGGTCGAGGTGGTTAACACACAAGTACCACCTAACCATCGCGCGCCGCCCCCCAGCCTAGTTCCTCGCCATTGCTGCCCTGGCCGCCTTGGCGATGGCTTGGAGCTCCCTGGCCACTGAGGCCCTACCCGTGGTTGCGAGGAGCTCCTCGAGGCAAGGCGGGACGCGGCCAGTCTCGACTATCGCTAGGACGACCTCTAGCCCCAGCTCCACGAGTCTGCTGGCATCGACCCCCACGTCTATACTCGCCTTGCGGGCCCTCTTCCAGAGGCCCGCGTCCACCACAGGCCTACCAAACCCACCCAACCAAACCACCTCTCTGCGCACATACGCTCGTGTGAATGTATGTTCACATCTCCCTAATAAGCTTTGCGGGCGAACACACGTGCACGAGAACATGCAGAGGCGACGGGTCATGGCATCGTGGCTGGTCTGCTACACGGCGAAGCTCATCCTCGACAGGCTGGCTAGGGCCACCGAGAAGGGGGAGACCGCTTACGCGGCCATCGACGCCTACAACCTCGCCCTGCTACTGGCCACCCTAACGGGCTACGACGAGACAAGCAGTATAGTCAACATCGAAAAACAGCCAATGGCGCTCACGGGCATGCCAGGTGGTAACGCCGCAAAGCTCGTCTCCAACCTAATAAAGAGGACGCTGGAAATCCTGGCCTTCGCCGAGAGCGCGGGCCACCTTAACGATTGCCCGTTGCTGCTGGGCCAGCAAGCGCCGCGGGCCTAGCCGGTGCCCCCGGCCCTCTTTATTTGCTCGAACCTCTTCTCGGCGAGCCTGGCCAGCTCCTCTAAGAGGCGGGCCGCCGCGCGGAGCTCCTCAGGCGAGTTCTCCGGGGTCTCCAGCTCTATAACGATCTTCACACAGTCCACCCCCTAGTTCAGGCTGGCGACCAGGCCCGCGAGCGTCTCCTTGGCCCTGGCCAGACGCCTAGCCAATATGGCCCTGTTCTGCGGCGGCATGCCCCTAGATGCTTCCCCGTAGAGGTACTCGAGAAGCCGGAGAGCATCCCTCAAAGCCTCAACATCAACATTCAGAGCGACCCTGACCGTGTTTTCATTCCTATTCTCGTTTATATTAGCATTTATGATTATCTGCCCGCCCACGGCAGGGGCGTCGCTTATCATGGGTCTGAGCTGCTCCTCGCACTCGATTTCAACGCCGTGCTTCTTCGCCAGCGCGTAGATCAAGCTCATAACAACCGTCTTAATGAGGGTCTTAGAAGCCGAGGGGAGTTCCGCGTAGGCCTCGCGGAGCGGCTCCGGTATCTTGAAGCCAACGGTATAGCTACGCCCGACCTTACGGACACACTTACTCACCTGGTTAACCCTGGTTAACCAGTTAACGCCAGTTAACCCGGCCTCTGGGCTCTCCTCATACCCCGTCACGCGTTCCACCTCTAGTGTCATACGCTCGTGTGAATATACGTTCACGTATCCCTAATATTTCTTGCGCTCCTCGTATAGACGTAGAGGAGACACACAGTGAGGGAGCGGACGGAGCATACTGTTCGCTTGGCCCTGAATCTGCTGAGGCTCCTTCACTCCTACGAGGGTATAGGCAAGAAGGCGGGCATGTACGAGCTCGTCGAGGCCCTAGAGACCAACTACCACACGCTCCAACGCGTGGTCCGGGCCCTCGAGAAGAACGGCCTCATAGTAGTAGAGCCCTACGAGAAGAAGAACGTGCCAAGGCTCACCGAGCAAGGCCGATGCGTAGCCAAGTGCCTAATATCAGGGGCTTAGGGGGGTGCCAGTCGATGCCGCGGGCAATCATGAGGGGCGCGGGCTTCGCCGTACAGTTTGCTCTCCAATTCATAAAAGCAGCCCACGCGTTCGAGCAGACAGGCCGAAAGCCTAGTACGAGCGATCTAGCGGAGTTCCTGAAGACAAACTATCACACAATAAAGCGTTACCGGGACATTCTCGAGAAAGAGGGTCTAATCATGGTCGAGGCCCACGAGCGTGCTAATATCATTCACCTTACAGAGAAGGGTCGCTGTGTGGCTCGGTGCCTCGTAGGCTCCTAGCCCGGGGCTTGGGGGGTGGGGGTGCTTGGCTGGCGTTCGTAGGGTGGCCGGGGGCGCTCTTATCGGTATCGGCGTGTTGTTGCTCGTGGTTGGGGCTTACTACGTGTTCCATTATGAGGCCACCTACTTCGAGGCTGTCGGCGTCACGCTGTTGCCGGGCCAGTCGAGGCCCGTCCTCGTGGTGCCTGGCTCGAGGATTGTGATCACGAGTTACTCGGCGCCCCTCTGCGAGGGCGGGAAACTCGTGCTCTACGATAGCCACGGCATCGCGGTGTGGGAGTCCGGGTCGCTCGCGAGGACCGGCGGCGAGGACGTGGTTCGCGTTTCCACTTGCCACTCAAGTGAGTGCACCTTCCACATGCAGGCCCGGGCCCCGCCCGACTGCAGCGTGGAGCGCGTGGGGAGCAACGCCATAGCACGCTACACCCTCTACGTGCGCTACAAGCCCGAGCCCGTGGCTAGGGCTGGCGAGGCCATGCTGGCGGTAGGCGCTGTCCTCGTGGGCGCCGGGGCCCTGGCGGCGGGGAGACGCCCCCGCGGCGAGGCCATACCCGTCGGCGACGCCCTGCTCGAGCTAGCGCGGAAGCCGCGCATGCTGCCCTCAGGCGGCGGGGAAGTCTCCGCCCGCCTCACACTGAAGCCCAAGGGCATAGGCGACGATGAAGTCTCAAAGCTCGTCGACGTGATAGCCGAGAAGAAGGCGGTCAAGATTGAGGCCGACAGACCGCGCTTCAGCAGAGATTACAGCATACTCGTGAAGGGCCCCCAAGAGAACGTCGACGCCGCCCTACGGGACTTCACCTGGTTCTGCCAAGCCACCGGGAAATGCGAGGCGGCGATGAAGTCCCTCTAGTGGGCGTCTGCCCGACGCGCCCGCGGGTAAGCAGGTGGTTTCGATTGGGTGAGATAGAGCCCGTTAGCCTCGCCTTCTCTATCGCCAGCGGGATTGTATTCCTCGTGTTGTATTACTTGTTAGATAAGGCTAAAGAACATTATGAAGAATGCCAGCGCCGCAGGGAGCGCCACCTAGAGCGGATTCATAGCCTGGCGGAGAAGGCCACGGCTGCATGCCTGTGCCTCAGGCGTAGCGCTAGGCTCGCGAGGAGACTTGTTAATGACATAGCAGGGGGCCTCGCGGAAGCATCTAGACTGGGCGAAAGCGTCGAGTGCAAGGATGTAAGAGGCGAGATGATAAGAGAGTTATTGGAAATATTCGGCTTAGGCGCGGTCTACACTCTGCTCCTGTACCTTACTCACAGCATCAGTGGCGCAGAGGGTGTCATCAGCGTCTTTGGCTTTTTCGCGTTGGGTGTGTATAACGCGTATAAACCATACAAGACCCGGGTTGAAGAGACAGAGGCCACTTCTGGTAAGATAGAAGAGCTCCTCAAACTCGCTGAGCAGGGCCTAGGGGAGTTAAGGCGAAAGTGCGGCAAAGATTTGAGAGAATTTGAGGATCTGTTATCTAAGTATCCTGACAGGGAATAGTCTTTTACGAAGCTTCCTCTTCTTCCAGATCTTGACCTTGCCCTTTATCAGGCTGTTCTCCGTGTACTCGGGCCATAGGTCGTAGACATACCAGAGTAACTCGGGGAGCGGAGCCCTAAGGGCGAAGCTCATCCTAGCTTCTATATCATCCCATGCAGTATAGGCCTTGAGCTTCTCGAGCACCGCCTCGCCCCGTCGTAATGCCTCATCGTTTGCGGCCTCTATGAGGGCTACAGGCTCCTCGAAAGCGCCCTCTCTGTATGTTATTTTAATCAGACCCCTTTCCTCGAGCCTCTTTAGGGCCTCGGCTGCATCGGGGGAGAAGGGGCCGTAGACGTGAGGCTTGAATTCCGCCGGGACGAAGTCCGCCCCATACTTCTCTTCCAGTCTGTCGAGTATGAAGAGGGCTTTCTGGAGCCGGGTTTTCCCCCATACGCGGCCGCTCCCGTAGGCTAGGAGCGCTAGTATCCAGTCCTCGACCGTTAGGCCTAGGGAGTCCCGCCTAGCGTCTCCCTGCGCGGCGGCGCTCCTGGCTTCGGTCCCCGCGCCCCTCATACACTTAGTACCCGTATAGAACATGGAACGCGCCCCCCTAAAACTGTTCCCCCACAGCAACCTTCCCCCTAAAGTCCCAGTCGCGCCCTGAGCTCGTCGAGGCTCCAGGCCTTCAGGTCGTTGATTATTCTTAGCAGGCGCTTGCATGGGATGGTGTCCTCGTGGCCCCTGCACGCCTCGATGTACAAGAGATCCGCGAGCCTGTACAGCTCCGCTTGGGTGCACCCCATGGCTCCTCACCCTGCCGTGGCCCGGGCCTGGGGATTGGAGTCCCTTACACTATGGAATAGGATATAATGGCATCCGGCCCCCGCCTTGGGCTCCACTGGCGTCACCCCCGCTGCGACTCCTGGGTGGCGGGCGTAGTGGGGGCAGGGTCTTGAGGCCGTCGCTCTCGGCGAGGAACCGGTAGCCCGTCCTCTTGGAGACGAACTCGGCTGGGCCCGCCTGCTCGACGTGCTGCTTGGGTAGAAGGTAGAGGCGGCCACCCGCCTCTACCACGTAGAAGCCGCCATTCTCGGCGACCCTAGGCTTCCCCATGGCCGGCCACCTCTAGCGCCGCGGCCCTAGCCCTCGGCCCGGCGAGGTGCCTGGCCACCTCGCCCGCCACGCTGTCGTACTCCCCCAGCTCGGCGGCCGCCTCTTCCAGCTCCGCCTCGACGGCCTCTAGCGCCGCCCAGAGGGCGCTAGCCGCCTCACTGTGGCCAGCCCTCTCCAGGGCCCTCGCAGCGCTCTCCAGCGCCTCAGCCCTGCCAGCGTGGTACACGTACCGGAGCAACGCGTAGAACGCCGGCTCAGCCGCCACGGCAGCCTCGGGCTTGAACGCCGAGCCCAGCCACGCAGCCAGCCCAACCGCCAACCCACCAACACACCTAACCACAACCAACCACCCCCCTACCCCACAGGCTCCAGGATTGCCTTGACGCGCTCGATGCACTCCTCTGGCAGCTCGCCTCTCAGGTATGCTACCGCTAGGGCTATGGCGATTGACCCGACCCTCTTGAACTCGATCTTCCTGCCCTCGCGGGCCTGGGCCTCGCCCACGGCCCGGTAGAGCTCGCGCTTCAGGGCCCCGGGGACCCGGAAACTAACCACGACCTCTCCCACGCCACTCCACCTCTCCCTGTATCCCTGTGTCCGTGTATACTGGTAGACTTGTCTCCCTTTTAAGCTTTGCCCCTGTGTCTGGTTCTACAATACGATATTCCTAATAATCGCCAGGGCTCCTTGCCTCGCCGGGTGTGGCCTAGGTGCCCGCGGTGGGCGAGGAGTGGGACTTCATCATGCTAGTCCTTAGGACCCTAGCAGAGAGGGGCCCAATCAATCAGACCCAGCTCGCCCAGCTCACCGGGTCTAACAAGAATAAGATCGGGAGATACGTTGAAGCCCTGGCCGCGAGGGGTCTGGTAGAGAAGCGGCTCGACCCGGGCCCCCCGCGGCAGACAATAGTAGACCTGACCAGTAGGGGGCGCTGCGTGGTGTCATGCCTCGAATAGCGGGTCGAACTGGCGGGAGAGGCGCACCTTCCACACACCCCTCTGGGCGTCTTTTCTCAGGTATAGGACGCCCTGAGACTCCAGCCTGGCCAGGCACTCGCGGACGCTAATAGTACTACTACGCGCCAGCTCCGCTAGCTCGCTCACCAAGTCAGGCTGGCTCGGCCACCACCACTTACGCCCCACCCTCAACCTAAACTCGACCAGGAACCTAACAATACCGATACAATCGCCTAAATCGTACTGGCTGGCTATCTCTTCAACAATACGTTTAGCCGAGTTTAGCTTTGTTGAGCCTAGTTTAGCTAAGTTTAGCCTGAAACGCGAGCGTACAACATGCTCGAGATGACCCCGGTACTTATCAACATATTCTACTCCGCGGTTCGTGAGCGAGTACGTGTACGAGTTGCTGGCAACAAGCCCGCGGCGCCTGAGAAACGCCAGGTAAGCGTGGACCTGCCTCGAGGGGATCCCCAGGTACTCCGCGAGTTGCGGGGCGCTCAGGGCTCCCCCGCGTAGTAATAGTAGTATAAGCGCCGTCCTCGGGCTCACAACAGCCCTCTCCCTCACTCCCAGTCCACCAGTATCCCTATAGACAGGTATACATGGATAAAAAGCGTTGCCTTTAACATTGTAGACAAGTAGACAAGTAAACGGTGGCAGAGAAAGATGACAGAGGCAAGCCGGGTTCACTATTGTGACATCGTCCGAAAACTAGTGCTTCTACTAGCAGAAGGCCCGGGAGACTATATAGAGAGGGCGTGGAGTGTGAGGAATTCGGCTATCGTCATAGCGGCGGCGCTGGGGGTTGGAATAAGGGATGATCTCAGCCTGCCTCTTAGCCCCGCTGTGCCCCGCTATACCGGCGAGGCTCCCAATGGCGCTGAGGTGAGGAAAAGACGAGAAGCCCTCGAAGAGACACTAAGACTCCTTGCTTCCCTGGTGCGGTACTGCATCGAATTGGGGGCCGACAGTCTCTCCCAGCACCCTGAATAGCTCGCCTAGGATCGCCGTCACTCTTTCATCCCGGAGAAAACGCACGTCTATCTCCAAGATAATCTTACCGGGCATCGCCTTCCACCCCTACCCCCGAGCCTGGGCCTTTAGGGGCTGCCGGTGGCTAGTGTGTCTTTAGCCGTGGAATCGCGTTTAGCCTTCTCCGCCGCCCCACGGGGCTCCGGCGCGGAGCCCATGGGCTGTTGCCCGGCATCCTGGGCCACCCCCTAGGCTATGGCCTTGCCTCTGGCCTTCCCGTCTCCCCCCGCCTGGACACCGACGGACGGCCGGGGGCGCTCCCCCGCCCGCCTCTCTACCCTCTTCCCAAGCCCGGTCGGCACCGTCACCACGTGGGTGAGCTCGGCTTCCAGATCGGCGAGCTCCAGCTCTAGGTCGCCGATAGCGTCCTCGACTATAGCCCTCAGCTCTTCGCCCATGAGGCCGCCCGCCTTCCTGAGCAGGTCACGCAGCGCCAGCAGAGCCCCACGCACCTCATAGTACACGAGCAGCCTCGGCTCCTCGACGCCCACAAGCCACCGACTCAACACCACAACCACTCACCCCCCTACTCATCACCATTGCAGACCCACTCGTAGACCCAAGGTTCGACCTGGATGATGCAGTCGTGGAGCTTCGCCTCGATTAGTCTCCAAGGGGAGCGTCTGAAGTACTCGGGAGAGCGGTATCCTAGCTCGGCTGCCAGCTCTGCCAAGTGCACCTTCTTCCTCTTCCTAAAGATCTCGACGGCCCTGTTCAAGAGGATTCCAATATGATTCACGCCGAGCCTTACACCCACCCCTCTCACCTCTGTCAGACAGCTCTCTGTCTCACGTCAGACATACATATGTAGGACTTAATAAATTTTACGGAGAACGGGCACACATACTAGTGTGGTGCGGATGTATGAATGACAGAGACACAGATGACAGAGAGACGCTAGCGAGGCTCCTACTAACGGGGCCAGCCCAGCTCCTCGTGTGGCTGCGGGGGAAGGGCGGGCGCTCCACGTTGGGTGAGGCCAGGCGTGAGCTCGGGACGAAGGCCTACAACCACTCATACAAGCTAGCGTTGGCTGGTCTCATAGTGATTAGGGACAGAGAGATAGAGATGACAGAGAGAGGTGCGCGGCTGGCTGAGTGTCTAGCGTCCTGCCTAGACTAGTTTGGCTAATGTATACTGCGCGGCGGCGCGCGTACAGGCGGCGGGGGGAGAGGCTTGGGGCCTCTCTGTCTGTCGTCTATCTCTCTGTCTCCAGCCCACTCGGCTTCCTGGGTGGGTCTGGGTCAGAGTCTAAGTCTGGCTGGGGGTACTGTATGGCGTGGGTGAGGGATCTGACAGCCGAGGAACTTGAGGATATAGTTATGCTGAAGAAGACGAAATTCCTGAGGCCATACGCGAAGTTCCTTATAGTGCTCTATAAATACGGAAGCAGAGAACATTATACAAACATAGTCAAGGAAGTAGTAGGCGGTAACTACATTACACTGGCAAAAGAAGGGGTGGCCGAGGGACTAGTAGAGTACGAACGCGGTAAACCGCCAAGACTCACAGCCGAAGGTAGGCGGGTGGCCGAGGGACTCGCCGCCTGTTGGGAGATCCTTAAGGCAAAAGAAAAAATAAACACACAAAGATAACGGCGGCTTGGGGGGTGGTTTTGTGAGGAAGGCTGTTGTTGCCGTGATTGTCGTCCTGGCGGCCGTTAGCTTGGGCGTTGCTGCTTGGCTGTCCGGGTTGTGGGGCGGGTTTCCTGGGGGCTCCTCGGGCGCTGGATCCTCGGGGCCGCAGTCCTGTCATTATGAGGCTAGGTATTACGACAGGGAGAAGCCCATTATAGACTATCAGTTCATCGTGAAGCCGGGCGAGTACGTGTATAAGACCTTCATAGTGGAGAGCGACTGGGTCGAGCCCAGGCTGGATATTACGGTGCGGGTCTACGAGGGCAACGATGTCGCCCTAGTCCTATTGAAGGATGGCAAGGTCTACTGGGAGACCGGTAAGGTAGGCCCCTTCTATCACACCACCCTGACACTCCCTGGCAAGGGCTCCTACGAGATAAGGATAGACAACTCCTATAGCCTATTCACGAGCAAGAATGTGGAAGCGAAGATAGTGCTTCACTACAAGGAGACGCAGGTCGTAGAGGTGTGCCGCTGAGGGGGCGTTGCCCGTGGTTTAACCCCCCGGTTAAGCCCGGTACCACAAAGTACCGCGTAGTACTAGAAGGGCCCCAAGCAGTACCAAATGGTACCAGCCGGTACAACGGGCCCACTATCCTAAATTATAACATAATGATTGGATGGGGGGCTAGCGCTTCTTCCCCGCCCTGCCCAGGATGTCTATGCCTCTGAGGCCTAGTTCCTTCTCGAGTTCGGGCCAGGCCAGTGTGACCAGGGTCGTGGTGAGGAAGCTTAGGAATATGATCATGTTGGCGCTGACCGTGAAGAGGGGCTGGTACCCGTATTTGATGTGGCGGTACACGGTGAATAGTGGCATGTCTATGTGTAGCACCCAGTAGACGCCCGCTAGGATCTTGCCCCATATGAGGGCTAGTAGGAATGCTGCTCTCAAGCCGTGGCTCCTGCTGAAGTAGAGGAACACGATCATCATTGAGAATAGGCCTAGGAGCCAGGCAAGCTGCGGGCTGACCTGGGCTGGGGGGTTCATCGCCTGGCTCCCCCCTTCCCCTTACGCCCGCGCCTCGGGTGGCTGCCTCTTGTTACCCCCTGCCGTCTCCTGCTAGGCTTCTCAGCTTGGCTTCCGCCTCTTCCACGCTTAGCTTGTAGGGCACGTCCGCGAGAATCGCTATCGCCTTCTCCCTTGGGACGCCTAGTTGCTTCGCCAGCCTCACTAGCCTGCCTACTTCTCTGCCGACCTCGTCCCTGTACTCCCGCACCAGCCTGTCCGCCCTTACTGCACGTGTAGGCAAGGGGGGCCCCCGGCGGCCTAATGTAGACTAGGCCCCTAATATGCCTGCGGAGTCTCTCGTAGTCGCGCTCGTTGTAGCTCGCCAGCCGGGCCCTGAGGCTCGCGGCGTGGTAGGCCAGCTTTGCGTCGTTGAGCATTCTGCCCGGCAGCTCCCCGTCGAAGAGTAGCCTTAGCGCCGCTCTCTTGGCCCGCCCTACCCTGGCGGGCTCCTCTCGCGCCCCGTAGCGCCTCAGGGTGTCCAGGATCCTCTGTGCGTCGCCGGGGCATAGCCTGCCCCGCCTCTCCATGTCGCGGAGCTCGTCCCTTAGGAGCTCGCTGTAGCACACCTCTCCCCCGCGCCGCTTGAACCAGGCCAGCAGCGGGTGCGCCAGGCCCCGCTTCACCGCAGTGTAGAGGGTTATGCTCACATCGGTATTAACCATGAAGCGGCACCTACCCACGGGCCTACACCCCAAACGCCAGCCTCAGGATGACGGCGAGGTTGTGCCACCCGGCGAGCCAGGGTCCCACGCTTGCTGCTAGGGCTGCCTGCTGGCTGTCGAGCCCGGCTCTCCTCAGGGTGTAGTGTAGCCCGTAGACGACGGCGGCCTCTACGGCGAAGTATGCGACGCCGGTTACCGGTAGTAGCCTGGCCGCCACGAGGCCCCTCTCCGCCAGGCCCAGCCTGAGGCCGAGGATCGTGGTGGAGAAGTCGATTAGGACGGCGAGGAAGACTATCCAGGCCAAGGCTAGCGGCCCCTCTTCCTCTTCCTAGCCCCCGCGGCTGGGGGCAGCTCGTCGGGTGTGAGGCCGCTCCTGTTCCTGCGGTACTCGTAGTAGACCCTGCCAGACCTGGAGACCCTCTTCCCCGGCGGCAGCGCGTGGTACCGCCTGTCCCTAACGGGGTCGCTCGACCCAGTCTGGTGCGAGGCGGCCCGCAGCACGCGGGGGCCGCGGCCCCCGGCTCTACCCTTCCGGCTCCCCTTCCTCTTCCCGGGCACCAGGCTCACCCCCAGACTCGAATATAGAGAAAAAGCATGGGCTACCGGCGGGCCCCGGCCGCCTTGATGCCTAGGAGCACGGCCAGCAGGCTCAGCAGGCCAGCGCCTAGGATCCCCGCCTTCACGTAGGGGTCCACCTGCTGGCTCACCGACTCCTGGTGCCAGTCCACGAACATCTGGAGCAGCGTCGCGAGGCTCACCAGCACCAGGCCCAGCATGCCCAGGGCCGCCTTGCTCACGCTACCCATCCCCATGCGTGACGGCGTGTGTTGGAGCGTGGCCCGGCACGGTGTGGCTTGGTATGTGGGCTGGGGTCGGGCTCGCGGTGTGGGTGGGCGTTATGACGTGCACGATGGTATGCGTCGCGTTGCCAGGCACCTGCGCCATACCCGCCTGCGTGGCCGGGGGCCCGATTACCAGACCCCCGCCCGAGATCGCTATGCCCACGAAGACGCCTATCGCGAAGAAGAGGGCGTAGAGGGCTACCTTGCCTATGGTTATCTTTCCGGCCCGTATTTCGAGGCCCCGGAAGCTTCCGAGTAGCTCGTTTACCCTCGTGGCGCGGGCCTTGATGTCTGCTGCCTTCCTTATGAGTAGCTCGTAGAGCTCCGCTATGCCTAGGACGGCCGCGGCCGTGGTGTCAGCCTTGCCGCTCTTCCCACGGCCGAGGCCTAGGCTCCGCTTGACCTCTTCGAGGGCCTCGCGGGCGTACCTGGTGACCCTGATCACGACTGGCCTGTTCTTGATTCGGGTGTACTCCATGGGGCTGATCGTGTCGCCCACGAGCGGCTCGGCGTAAATGAACGGCGGCGCCAGCCCGGCCCAGGCGAAGGCCCAGTACTCAGTGCTCGTCCTAGATGCGACGCTCCACCACACCATCGGATAGACCAGGAGTAGCATGGCGACTATAGCGAATGTAGAGTCAAGCTGCAGGAACCCCATGTTGGCGAGTATCACGCCCGTGTAGTAGTAGAACGCCCACGCCGCCCCGAGCCCCGCGGCTGCCCTCAGGGCGAGCTCGTAGGGGCCGGGGCGCCCGTGGATGTCCGTTATCGCCCTGGCACTACTCGCCTTGAGGGGGCTCCTGAGCCACCCGATCGGGGTCTCGACGATCACGCTCCCCTCGCGCTCCGGCAGGACGGGGGCGTCGAAGAACAGCAGGTGCCTGCCGTGCTCGTCCACGAGGCGGACCACGTTGCCGGGCGCCGAGGGCCAGAGGTAGAAGTTGAGCCTGTCCCCCCAGCTCCGGAGCCAGAGCCACTGGCCCCGGAGCTGCGTCTTGACTGCATAGGCGAAGAAGGCGAAGCCGACTAGGATGGCGAGTGGCACCAGGCTCAGAGCGTCGAGTAGCCCCACCGCTACCCGCCCCCGTCCTCTCCCTCGTCCTGCTCGTCCTCGGGCTCGTCGACCTGGATGACGGGGGCCGCCTTCCCCCTGAGGGGCCTGACGCGGTCGCCCTCGACGCATAGGAGCTCGCCGCTGAGATCCACCGCGACGTATCCATTACAGCCGGGCGCAGTCAGCTTCACGTGCACCAGGCCGTCCTCGACGCCCCTCTTGACAGCCCGCCAGAGCTCCGCCGCCACCGCGTGGTCCAGCTCGCGCTTCAAGCCCTCGGGCGGCGCCGCCAGGATGGGCTCTAGGCGCCTAGGCCTAGGCCGCTCTTCGCTCTTAGCACCCGCCTTGCGGGCGCCCCCCG
>JALWPV010000031.1 GCA_027080775.1 Acidilobaceae archaeon | reverse complement strand
GGACCATGTCGGGCCTGCCCCCGGCGGCCGTGGAGCCTAGGCTTGAGGGGTGGGCTGGCTACGCCGGGGGCAGGCCCGACCTGGTCCTGGGCTTCTACCCCGTTGAGCTCGCTGACTCGGAGGTTGGGAGTAGGTATTGGGAGAGGAAGAGGGTCGTGGTCGCCGCCTACTCCCTCATGCTGGAGTATATGACGGGCCACCCCGTCATAGCGGGGTACCTGGTCAGCCTGAGGGACGGCGGTGTCGAAAGGGTCTGCGTCGACGACCAGCTCCGGGGGGAGGCTGTGAGGGAGGCCGAGAGGCTGGCCGCGGCCCTAGCATCAGACCCGGGGCTGCCCGTGGAGGGCCCCGGCGCCTGCCCAGAGAGCTGCCCCTTCAGGGCCGAGTGCTGGGGTGCCAGCCTTGATCTTGAACGTGGTGAGGCCCGGGTGGGAGCTGAGGCTGAGGCAGGGGGCCCTTGAGGCCAGGGGCCGCGACGGGGACCGCCTGAGGATCCCGCTGGCCCAGGTCGACGCCATACTCATAGCCACGAGGGGGGCCATGGTGTCGAGCGCCCTCCTGGGCGAGGCGGCGCGCCTCGGCATACCTGTCTACCTGGTCACGGCCAGCGGCGACGTTGTAGCGGTGGTGGAGCCGGGGGAGGCTCATAGGACCGCTGACACCCAGCTCGCCCAGGCCTCCTGGAGGCTCGACCCGGCTAGGAGGCTGGAGGCCTCGAGGTGGTTCGTCAGGCTCAAGGTCGAGGCGAGGGCCCGGATGCTTAGGCTCGAGGCCAAGAGGCTGGGCGACCCAGAGCTTAGGGATGCCTCCTACGAGCTCGAGGCCAGGGCCCGGGCCCTCGTGGGGGCGGCGTCTAGCCTTGAGGAGCTGAGGGGGGCCGAGGCGGCTCTTGGGAGGGCCTACTGGGGCCTCTACGCGGGCCACCTACTCCCCAGGGGCCTGGGGTTCACTGGCAGGAGGCCGCGGGGAGGGGACCCCGTTAACTCGAGCCTCGACTACCTCTACGCCATACTGAGGGGCTACTGCCACTCGGCCCTGAGGATAGCAGGCCTGAACCCCTACGTGGGCTTCATGCACTCCGAGAGGAGCGGCAGGCCCAGCCTAACCCTCGACTTCATGGAGGTCTTCAGGTGGAGGGTCGAGGAGGCGCTGGCCAGGCTTGTGGCTAGGGGCTTCAGGCCCGTCGTTGAGGAGGGCCTCCTCGACCGCGAGAGCAGGGCGGTCCTCGCGAGCGAGTGGGCCAGGCTCTCGGAGGCGAGGCTCCCACGCTCCAAGAGGACCCTCAGGGAGGCCATAGTCGCCGCCGCCTGGGGGCTGGCTTCTAGCCTGCGCCGCGGGGCCGCCTGGGAGCCCGAGCTGGGGGTGTAACCCGGGGTGGCGGTCCTCCTCGTGGCCTACGATGTAAGCGACGACGATAAGAGGCTCCGCCTCGCCAGGGCCCTAATCAGGCTCGGCTACTCCAGGATCCAGAGGAGCGTCTACGTCCACCCGAGGGCCTACAGGGGCCTCAAGAGGAGGACCCTCGAGGTCGCTGCGAGGCTCATAGACCCTAGGAGTGACCGCGTGCTCGTGATCACCATGCCCGAGAGCGTCTACGAGGGTGCGGTCACCCTTGGAGCGCCCCCACTCGGCGGGGAGGGCTACGCGACCCTCTAGCCCGAGGGGCTACGAGGGCCCCCTCCCGGCTAGCCTAGTCAAGGAGTACCTCTGGTGCCCCGCCTACGCCTGGCTCTCCTGGAACGGGCCCAGGCTCAGGGCGCCCCCGCACGTTGAGGTTGAGTACAGCCTAGAGCCCCGCGCGGCCGTGCAGCTGGCCAGGGCCCTAGGCCATAGGGGCAGGGTGGTGGCTGAGGCGCGCCTCTACAGCCCCAGGCTCAGGGTCTATGGCAGGGTCGACTACCTAGTCGAGCCCGAGGGGGGCCCAGGGGCCGTGCTTGAGGTCAAGGCCCGGGGAGCGTGGGGCGGCGGCCTGCACCAGGAGGCCCAGGCCGCCCTCTACGCCATGGCAGCCGAGGACGCCTACGGGGAGCCATTCAAGGCCTACATAGTCTCACGGCTCGAGGTCAGGGAGGTCCCCCTCGAGGCGAGGGCCAGGGCCCTCGTAGCACTCTCAAGCCTCAGGAGGATCCTGGCCGAGCCAGCCCCACCCAAGCCCGGCCACGGGGGGCTGAGGTGTAGGAGCTGCGCCTACAAGCGCTGGTGCCCCTGGGCCTCCCCCGGGGGGAATAGGGGCTTGTAGCCGCCTCGCGGGCCCCTCTTGGCTATGAGGCCCTGGGCCTCGAGCCTCCTGAGGATCCTCCATAGGGTGCTCCTCGGTACCCCGAGGGCCTCCGAGAGGCCTGGGAGGGTCGCTGCCTCCCCGGCCCATAGGGCCTCGAGGATCCTGGCCTCGAGGGGGCCCAGGGAGGCCAGGCCCCTTAGGGCTCCTAGTGGTATGGTGAAGTAGCCCTCACCAGACTCCAGGTCTACCTCCACGAGGGCCTCCTGGCCCGCCTCGCCTGTGAGGCTCAGGCCAGCGGCCAGCATGGCTAGGAGCATGTGCCTCATGCCGGTGCTCATGCAGAGTACCACGGCGCGCCCCGCGGCTGCGGCCTCGCCTAGTATGGAGCGGGTCTCGTGGAACGCTGCTGCGAACGAGGTCCTCGGGACCTCCCTGAACTCCACTGGGACGCCCATGTAGCCCTCCACTATGGACCTAAGCGAGTTCATGGCCGTTGATATCTTCTCCCTCGAGTAGCTGTCCGACTGGCTGGGAACAAGCACGGCGACCCCGGAGAGGCCCCTCGTCGCGTAGACCCGCATCACGCACCTAACCAGCAGCTTCTCGCTGAAGCCCAGGGCGCCCACCAGCAAGGGCGCCCTGCCTCTACGTCCCTCCAAGTGGTGCCACCCACCTGGGAGCTGACGGCTATGCCCGGCTCCCACGAGTCCATCCAACTATTATAACTTTTTCCAAGAATTGGGGAACAACTATTTCTTGTGCTAGAAATAGGGTCTAGCCTAAGATTTAGTCCCGATATATGGGAACAAATAAAAGGGCTTCCAGCTACCCGGGTCGCGGGGCCGTGGGGCGGTGCTTGCAATTCCCTTTGGCGTGTATGGGGTGAGTGCTGGTTGGGTCTGAGGCCCGGTGTGACCGCCTTCCTCGAGGAGGCCGTTAGGGCCGGGCTCGAGGGTGGCTCCGTGGTCTTCGTCGCCCCGCCCGGCTACTGCACGGGCGCCTGCGGACCCGAGTTCTACAGGAGGCTCTCGGCCTCCGCGGGGCCTGCTAGGCTCGTCCACGTGGCCTCGCCCGGCGTTGGCCTGGAGGGCCTGGCCGCCCTCTACCGGTCAAGGCTGGGCTCCACCGCCAGCGTGGGGCTCCGGCTCAGCATGGCTGGGCTGCCCGGGGAGAGCCTGCTCCTAGCATCGGACGTGGTAGTGGCTGGCCTGGACTCCCTGGCCTATGAGGCCCTAGGCCTTAGAGCCGGGCACTACGAGGTTCCGAGGGCCCACCTGGCCAGCGCCTTCGTGTTGTTGGACGAGGCCCACGCGGCCGCCCGGGGGGTAGGCGGCCCGGGAGCGGCCGGGGCCGCTGTGGGGCTCGCCGCGGGCCTTGGGGCACCCGTGGCCGTTGTCTCCTCCACCTACCCGGCGTGGGCCCTGGAGGCCCTGGGGGGCTCTAGTGCGGCTGTGGTGGTTGCCGGGTCGCCGAGCGGTTGCTGGCTGCCCGAGCTACCCGGGGGCTCCAGGCTCGTTGTAGTTGACGATGACGAGTACTTCGAGTGGGCTGGGAGTGTCACCTGGAGGTTCGAGGCCCTTGGCGGGCGTGCCGACGCGGCGCTGCTGGCGGCCGAGCTGGCCGAGGAGGGCCTCAGAGTCTACGTGGCCGCTGGCGGCCCGTGGGAGGCGGCTGAGATTGGCGCTGTGGTGGAGTCCGCCCTCGGCGGTGGCGTCGCCGTGGTCCACGGCGGCATGACGCTCCGGGAGAGGCTGGAGGCCGCGGCGGGGCTCGACTCGGCCCGCGTTGTAGTGGGCGACGGCACTGAGCTCGCCCTCGAATTCGAAGCCGACGTCCTCGTGGCCGCGGCCCCGGGTCTCCCCGGGGGAGAGCTGGACCTCGAGGGCCTCATCGCCAGGGTTGGGAGGGTCTGCAGGGGCCTGGGGAGGTGTGCGTGCTACGAGGCCACGGTCTACCTGTACGGCCCCGGGGCGCGGGAGGCCTCCCGTGTCCTGGAGGGCGTGAACCCCAGGCTCCCCTGCACGCTCAGGCCTCGAGACCGCCCGCGGCGGGTGAGGCCCCTGCCAAGGCAGGGGTCCCCTGAGGACCTATGCAGCATCCTAGGTGACGAGGTGTTGGTGCCGGTGGTTGTGGCGCCGCGCGGCTGGAGTCTCCGGGACGGCGTGGAGCCGCTGGTCGAAGCGGTTGAGAGGGGCGACTACGCCCTGGTCAAGGCTTCGAGCGCGCTCAGGGGGATCCCGGGCGCTAGGCTCGTGACCTTTGGTGAGAGCTTAGCAGTGCTAGCCGCCGCCATAAACTGGGAGGCCTGGGGCCACCCCGCCGGGGTGGGTTACGGGCTAGAGATAGCGAGCCCCGCGATCCTTGAGTCGTGCCGGTCCCTGGCCCGGGCCCATGCACAACACGGCGTGGCAGCGCTCGTGGCCCGTAGGGATTGAGGCGCGCCGTGGGGGTGGCGGTGGATGCCCGGGCTCCTGGCGTGGTGTGGCGAGGACCTGGTCGGGCACTGCGCCGGCGTCGCCGTGGTGGCGTGGAGGCTGTACCGGGTCGAGTGGGTGAGGCTGGCTGAGAGGCTCTCCAGGGGCGGCGTCGAGCTGCCCATCTGGGCCCTGCCCCTGGCCGCCGCGCTCCACGACGTGGGCCTGGCGCTGCCCTGCTACCAGGCTGAGATCGAGCGCTACTGCCGGGACCCCAAGCCCTGGGGGGCGAGGCTGAAGGGCCATGAGGCGGCGAGCGCCTACGCCGCTGCAGCAGTGCTGGCCGGCATGGAGGAGCGCGGCTACCCGTTGAGCCCCGGTGAGGCCGCTGGCCTATGGGCGGCGGCTAAGGCCGCCATGCTCCACCACCACGACGCCGTCACTTCCTCGCTGGCCCCACCGGGCTGCAGTCTCGACGCCGCTATAACTGATGGAATCCCAGTGATGCTCGATGTACTGGGGGCCGCCTGCAGGCTGGCGGGCGGCCGCGGCCTCCCCTGTCCGGGGTGGCTCCTCTCGCCGGAGCCCCCGAGGCGGCCCCCGGGCTCTGAGGTGACTGATAGCCTGATCCTGGAGCCCCGCGGGCTGGGGCCAGCGGCTCTGAGGGCATATAGGGTAGCCGCCACCTTCCTAACGGGGGTCGTGGCGCTGGCCGACTCCCTGGTGTCCAGCCTCTGCAGGCTAGGTAGCCCCGGCTGGCTTGGGGCCCAGCTGGCCCGTGAGAGGCCCGGCCTCAGCGGCGAGTTGGAGGGCCCCCTGGCCCGGGCGGCGTGTGGGGGTGGGGGTCCTGGGGGGTGAGTGGCTGGAGGACATGCTGGACTCGGTCGCGGGCCTCGTTGGGAGGCTCCACGGCCTCAGGGCTGGCTGCGCCCTATTCGAGGTGACCCCGAGGAGCGACTTGGGCCTCGATGGGTTCAGCTACAAGCACGTCAAGACCCTAGCGGTCCTGGGTGCTAAGGCGCGGGGAGCCGCGGGGATCCCTAGGACGCCGTACGCCCACGTGAGCCCCGTCATACTGCCTGATGGCTCGGTGCTCGGCCGCTGGTGGAGGGGCTGGCACTCAAGGCCCCCAGGGGCCCCGGGGAGGCTGGTCCTCAGGGGCGGGTCGAGGTACTACGTGAGGCTGGGCTGGGTGGGGGTGGAGGGCCGCGAGTACGCTGCCACGCTCTGGGAGTTCCTGGAGGCGACTCCCCTGGCGAGCGTTGAGGTCGTCGAGGTAGAGGAGCGCCTGGTCTACCCGGAGCACTCCCACGAGGCCTCCCTGGCCCTGGCGACTCCGGCCCAGTTCAAGGTCCACGGGTGGGACGGCGTCGAGAGGGTCCTAGCCGAGCCGGGGGCGTCGAGGCTCCTCCAGGCAGCGCTTAGGGCCGCTGCGAGCCTGGCCCCGGCTGAGGACTTAGAGGCGCACGCCGCCATGGCAGCCCTGGCTCTCTACACCGCCCAGACGGGCGGCGAGTGGGCGCCGGTCACCCTCTACCTCGACAGGAGGAGGCCCACCGCCTGGGCGCTTGCCGGGTGGGCTAGGGTCACGCTGACGAGGAGCGCCCCCGAGCCTGTTGGGAGGCTCCTCGGCCTACTGGGGGAGCTGGCGTTGTATATTGGGGTGGGTAAGAGTAGGGGCG
>JALWPV010000030.1 GCA_027080775.1 Acidilobaceae archaeon | reverse complement strand
ATAAATGACACATTTGTTCCGGTTTTCGAAAGGTACTGATCCCAGCCAAATCCGGTGAAATTTTAGATGTAGCTTAACTTGGAGTTTGTTCCAACAGTTCAACCACAAATCGATCGTTGTGATGAGCGGTTCTTCGAATTTCCGCCATTGTTGTTTTGCCGGTGGGCAGAACTTTTTTGTCTTTGTTCTCGTTGTGAAAAAGTTGCATCAGGTTTAACGCAAAACTCCTTAAAATGGCGATGGCGAAAGGTTCTTTGTAAGCGATATGATCGTCTTCGTCCATCAACATGTCCAAATGGTAGTGGTAGGTTTCCACCCGCCAGTGGGCTAGAATTTTGTCGTGGAAATCTTCGGCCGTGGTTTTGAAGTTGGCCATGAAGTATTCGATGTAGGTTTCGCTCTCTTTGGTTTTGGGGTTGTAGAGCGTTTTGGTCATTCGTATGAGCGATTGGATGTTGTTGAAACGTTCATGATACATCACCTGATGCGATGATGGTGTGTGAAACAGGGCCAATTCCCGTTTGACATAGTGTTTGCCGTGACTGAGTTCAGGACTCTCTTCGATATACGTATCGATGGGTTCTTCGAACATTTCGATGGTTTGGACGATTTTGTCCTGAAGGGCTTGTTGGTTGGATTTGACTTTGGCGATGTAGTGCTTTTTCTCCGCGTCGATACGGTTGAGAATCTCCGGTTGGGTTTGAATGGCATCAAAGGAGAAGATCTGTCCTTCGTCACTGAAGATATCCTCTTCATCCAATGCCTCTTTGAGGGCCGTGATCTCGTTTTTCTTAGTTTTATCCATCAGCTTGTGGGCAAAGACGATTTTGCTCTTTTTATCCAAAATATTCAGAACCGCCTTATGGGCAGCCCGCACATATTGGCCGTTGGCATCGCTACCGTTTAACCATTTTCCGTCGACAGCTATCTCCTCTTGTTTGACAAAGGGAGCGAAATGGGTCCGAAACACCCTCTCCAATGTGTTGTTATCGGTATTGATCATGATCTCGTGCAGGGTCGATTTGGACGGTGTTTTGATCTTTTGGGTCTCGAATATCTCCATCAAGACCTCATTGCTGTGGTTATAGACCATCCAGCTTACGATATCTTTGTAGGTGGTGTATCCTTTAAGCAATGCAAAGATCGTCATGAAAAGCACTTCATGCAGCGGATATTCGATCTTACCCTCATCCACGCGGTAATCTGGGATTGTTTTGAGCGACGCCAGCAGGGCTTTGGCTTGGGTATACTTGGACATCATGAACCTTTTGTCTGATATGGTCCCAAATATCAAACAATTTCTGTTCCTAAACGCCTCTTCAGCTTTCTCTTATTTTTCACCGGATTTGGCTAGTACTGATCCGCATCGCCGTAAGGAACAATTCTATTTTCAACCATATTAGTGTAAACTATTCCCATCTTCATCGGCAGCACCCTGCAGGAAAAAGGAGTCCCATGCATATCGAACCGCGGCTTTTGGATTTTGTGGCGCTGGGCATTTTCGTCATCGTCGCCGTCTTTTTGATCTATCTGGTCATCTATATCCACGA
>JALWPV010000029.1 GCA_027080775.1 Acidilobaceae archaeon | reverse complement strand
CCCGGGCCCCATCCCCCACCGGCGCCTGCGGGGGACGGCCGGGCGGGGCGCCACGCTTTTATGGGGCGGCCCGTCGACGGCCCCGCTACACCGGCATGTATACGGGGAGTACACATACGGTGCTACCCCCACCGAGGCCCCCCGGGGGCGTGCCCCGGGGGCGGGTCCCGTGGAGCCCGGCCTGCTTGTGGCCGAGCTCAGGGGCAGCTGCAGGGGGAGGGGGTGCGACTACTGGGGGCTCAGGGCGGCCCTGGAGTTCTACGAGGCCCGGCGCCGCGGCGCCGGGGTGGCCCCGAGCCTCTACTACGGGCCCCGGGGGATCCCGAGGCAGACCTTCCATAACAGCCTGAATAGGCTCCTGGCAATCCTCGGTCACTCACCCATCTTCAAGGGGGTCCTCTACGGGCGGCTCGGCTGCAGGCTCTGCAGGTGCGGGGGCCACAGGGTGGTGTGGGAGCACTACGGCCCCGGGGATCCCCCGGCCTGCCCCGGGCCCTGCAGGCTCGAGGAGTGGCCCGGCCCGCGTCCCCGGGCGGCGTTCACGTGGAGGGGTGGCCGGTTGAGCGTCAAGCTCACCATAGAGTGGAACGTGCACGCGGTCCTCGCCAGGCTCCGGGAGGCCTTCGGGGCCGCCTGGTTCACGGCCTCCCAGGCCGCGGAGCTCCTACTCATAACGACCCCCTCGGCCTCCAGGCTCCTGAGGGCCCTCGAGGAGCTGGGCATGCTGGAGAGCACCAGGGACAGGGGCAGGAACATGAAGCGCTACAGGGTGGCCTAGTTGGGCCTCGAGGCGGCCCTGGACTACACGGTCGGCCCCGTCCACGTCCAGGTCGTGAGGGCCGGGGGCTCCTACAGGTACGTGGCCCAGGAGCCTCCCCTGCCGGAGGAGGGATCCCGGGTCCTCCTCATGATGAGGGACTACTTCCTCAGGCACCCCGAGAGGGACCCCCTCAGGCCCGAGGACCGCTGGCTCGCCGCCGAGGTCCTCAGGGTGTCGGGGGAGTACGAGAGGTACAGGCTCAGCATAGACTACTACCTGGCCAGGGACATCAGGGGGTACGGGAAGCTCGACGTCCTCATAAGGGACCCCCACGTGGAGGAGGTCGGCGTGAACGGCCCCGGGCCCGTCAGGCTCGTGCACCGCGAGGTCCCCGTGGGGTGGATCGAGAGCAACATACGCGTGCGCGACCGGGCCGAGGCCCTGAGCATAGCCCTGAGGCTCGCCCAGAGGGGCGGGGAGACGGTGTCCCCGGCCTTCCCGATCAGGGAGTTCAGGCTCCCCGAGGGCCACAGGGTCACAGTGGCCCTCCGGGGCGTCGCGAGGGAGACCGTCGTGACGATCAGGAAGTTCCCCGAGCAGCCCCTGGGCCTCGGGGACCTGGTGGGGCGCCGCATGCTACCCCCGCGCCTCGCCGCGCTCCTGGAGCTCGCCGTGCTGGCCCGGGGGATGATACTCATAGTTGGCCCCCAGGGCACCGGTAAGACCACCCTCATGGGGGCGTTGCTCGAGAGGATCCCCGGCTCGAGGAGGATAGTGACGGTGGAGGAGGTCCCCGAGCTCAGGCTCAGGCACCCCAACTGGGTGGCCCTCTACCCCCGCGAGCCAGCGGTCCTCGACCCCGGGGCCTCGAGGGCCCGCGTAGGCTTCAGGAGGCTCCTACGGGCCGCCCTCAGGATGAGGAGCGACTACGTGGCCGTGGCGGAGGCCCGGGGGAGGGAGGTCCGCTACATATTCGAGGCCGCCGCCCTAGGCAGCGGTAGCCTGGCCACCTTCCACGCCGGGGGCCTCGGGGAGCTCGAGAGGAGGCTGCGCCTCCTAGGCGTTACCGAGGACCTCCTAGACCTCATATGGATCGTAGCGGTCACGGGGGCGCACCCCGAGAGGGGCCGCCGGGTCGTCGCGGCCTACAGCCGCGAGGAGGAGGGCTGGAGGCCCATAGCGGCCTGGGACCCCGGGAGGGACGAGTGGAGCACAACGGGCCCACCGCCAAGGCTTGCCTCGAGGATCCGGGCAGGCCTCATGATAGGAGAAGAGGAGCTAGAGGAGCTACTAGAACAAAACACCAGGGCCATAGCGGCCGAGGGCCCCCTAGTGCTCGAAGGCTTGTGACCACTAGAACCCGTAGCCGCCGAGGGCTCGAGCGATGTTCTCCGCGTACCTTAGCAGGAACATGCCCAGCCCCACAAGAATGGAGCCTATAGCATCCTGTACGAACAAGTAGATAACGGCCTTCAGCGATCGCATCACCTCCAGAGGCAGGCTCGATGCCGGACTCGATGGCAGGTGCCCCAGGTACCCCGTTAACCCTAGGGGGAGAGACCCGAGGAGTAGCAGGAAGAAAGCATAGGCCTTCAGAGCCCTGAGCGCGAGGCCCCCGGAGACCTCATACTCATACATCGCAATCCCCATACCGCGTAGCGCGCCTTTAGCTTTAAGACCTGGTGTGCTTCTCCCGAACGTTCACGTCCCCCTCCTAAGCGTTCTAGAGGGTGTCCTTGGAGGGTGAGGCTCAGCCCGGTCCGCCTGGTCGAGGCTGTGGGGGCCGCGGTCCTCTACGGGCTCGCCGCCAGGATCTGGGTGGGCCTCGCGAGGACCAGCGTGGTGGGAGTGGTTTTCGTGAACTACGCGGCGGCAGGCCTCCTGGGCGTGGCGCTCGCGACCGTGCTGGCCCTGGACGCCGCCCTCGGCGTCCTCGCCCCGGGGATCCTGGAGCGCAGCAGGCGCATGCCCTACACCCTCAGGCTCGGGCGCCTCGAGGTCAGGGTGGGGAGCCCCGAGGCCCTCCTGCTATCGCTACCCTTCTGGGCGGCCTCGGCCGCGGCGCTCGCGAGCGCCGTCTACAGCGTGGAGACCCCCACCTTCCTGGCCCAGCTCGCCCTCGAGCTCGCGAGCGTGGCGGCGGCCGCGTGGCTTACGGCGAAGGCGCTGACCGAGGATCCCCTGAGCCTCCACGTGAGGAGGGCTGGCGCCGCCGGCGCCGTGGCCCCCCGCCTGCCCTGGTACTCGAGGCTCGCGAGGCTCACGGTGGCGGGATCGAGGCCCCTCCAGGCCCTCGCGGCGAGGCTCGAGTCCCTCGGGGTCCTAGGGTGGCTCGAGCGCCGCGCCTCGGAGGCCCTCAAGCCCTACACCAGGAGGGAGCTCGCACTCATACTGGCCTCCGGCGGCGCCGCGGGCCTCCTCGCCGGCGCCGCCGCCTCCCTGGCGCTCGCCGCCCTCGGGGTCCCCGCGGCCCTGGCGCTCGCGCCCCTACCCGCGGGCGCGCTGGCCGCGCCCCTGGGGCTCGTGGCCTCGATAGAGGCCTCCAGGTCCTCCAGGGCGGCGGGGGCCGAGGAGGAGGCCGCCTGGCTGGCCCTCGCCGGATCCTCATCGGCCCGGGCCGGGCTGGGGCTCCACTACGCCCTCGAGAGGCTCTCCGGCCCCGAGTTCCCGGCGCTCTCCAGGGAGCGCGCGGAGCTGGCCAGGAGGATGGAGGCCCTGGGCGAGGATCCCCTGGAGGCTCTCAGGGGCCTCGGGAGGGGGCACCCCTCCGCGACGCTCCGGGAGCTCCTAACGGGCTACGTAGACCTCCTACTCGGGGGCGGCGACCCCGTCCGCTACCTGGGAGACTGGGTCCGGGGCCTACTGCAGGCGTGGAGGTCGAGGCTCGCGGGGAGCGCCGAGGAGGCCGCCGCGCTGGCCGAGGCCCTCATAGCCCTCCTAGCCCTGGGCCCCGTCGTCGCCGCGGTGGGAGGCCTCCTACTCGGGGGCGCAGCGGCGGCCGCCGCCGTGAGGGCCCTAGTGCTGGGCGCCACACCCGCCGGGCTGGCCCTGGCGGCGCTGCTCGCCCTGAGGACCCCCGGGAGGAGGGCCCGCTACGACCCCCGGAGGCCGGCCGCCGCGGCGGCGCTGGCCGCCTCGGCCGCCTTCCTGGCCCTCGCCCTCGCGGGGAGGCTCGGGCCCGCGTCGCCCCCGTGGCTCCAGCTGGGGGTCCCGGCGCTCGCGGCGATGCTGGGCTGGCACGCGGCGTGGAGGATCCAGGACGCCCAGGAGTCCGAGGAGGAGAGGCTCCTACCCTATATACTGAGGAGGCTCGCCGAGGCCCGCAGGCTCGGGCGGCCCCTCCTCCAGAGCCTGGAGGACCTGGCCCGCGAGCTCGCCGGGAGGGGCGCGAGGCACGCCTCCACGCTGCTGGCCGAGCAGGCCTCCACGCTATCCGCCACGGGCGCCCTGGAGCCCTCCCCCGCCTCAAGGAGCTGGCTCTGGAGGGCGTCCTTCAGGGTCCTGGCGGCGCTGGAGGCCGCCGGGGGAGCGACGGCCGGCGACGTGGAGGGTCTCAGGCGCTTCGTTGAGGCCTGGATGGAGGCCCGCCGGGACGCCGCCGGGCAGACGAGGCTGGCCGGGATCCTCTCGGCCGCGGCCCCACTCATAGGGGTGTGGGCGATAGACTTCACCCGGAGGGCCCTGGAGGGCGTGGCGGCAATGCTATCGCGGGCCCCAATACTCGGGGGCCCGAGCCTCACACCGCCCCCGCCCGGGGCCTTCGAGGCCGCCAAGACCGCGGTAATGCTAAGCTCCATCGGCCTGGCAGCAGTCATATCGAGGCTCGAAACAGGGACATTCTATGATATGAAGCTACCAATAATAGCCGCACTAACCTCGCTAACCGCCCTTACCGTTCTCTAAGCCTTTATCCTCGATTATCCCCACGATTGCTCTAAGTATGTTTAGGAAGTCGGTGAAGTCATCTATTACTTTGGCTATGAACTCCGCCTCCTTCGCCGCCTCGTCACAGGAGGTAGGTATGACAGGTAGGAAGGGGTTTGTTATATCCAGGTAATCGAGGAAGAGCCTGCCGAGGGCCTCCCCATGTATATCGCCTGATAGGCGCCTGTATAGCTTTCTCAGCTCTCTAGCAACCAAGGGGTTAAGCCCAGCCTCCTCGAGGACCTCGAGCAGCGACGCCCCGTCCCGGGGACTCATACTTAGGGCGTCTACCACCTTCCAGCACTCTCCAGTCGCTTCAACATATTCCCTAACGCGCCTTCCGGCGAGAAGCAGGACCACCCTATCGCTGGGGTCCAGGCCGTCGCGCGGGCAAGGATGCAGGTCCAGGACCAGCGCTCTTTCCATGTATTCGAGCGCCGCTCTTATGAGGGCGCTGACAGCCTCTATTCTACATAGTATGGCGGTGAATCCTATGCTGTAGACGTATCTCATGAGTATAAACTGGATATAGAAGTCCACAGCGCCCCCCTTCAGAGGCTTCGGTAGGTCGGGCTCGAGTTCTACAAGCTCCATATAAGTCTCGCGAAGCCTTCTCAGAGCATTCTCTAGCATCTGCAGGTGGGGCAGGTTTAGGGCCTCCTTCCGAGTCAGAGGCTCTATACGCTCCTTAACCATTGACGCGTTGAGCTGGAGGTCCGTGTCGGGGATCTCCTCTGGCGGATCGCTCGCTTCAGCTTTTCCGCCGTCCACACGGCCCCGCCTCCCCTCTGTTCACCCACGCCCTCCCTCTAATCTGTAGTGTCATCCTCTATGCTCGTAGCCCCGGAGTTTAACGTTCTCGTCTTAAGAGTCTCGAGAGTTTCGAGCGCCTTGAGGATCCTGGGTTTGAGCGGCTCTAGTATCTCGGCTGTCCTGGGGTCTTTGGCGTGGAGGTAGAGGCTCTCTAGGAGGATCCATCGGGCCTCGGGCTTGAGCTTCCCGTAGCCGTGGGGGCCGGGGAGCCTGGCCTTCCAGGGTATGCCCCGGGAGAGCCAGAGCCACGTGTCAACCCAGCCCCTGAGGATCCTGGTGCTGCCCCTCGGGGTGAGGCCTGCCTCCTCGAGGGCGTGCCAGGCCCTCTCCCTCCTTATGAGGGTGCAGGCCCAGCAGCCCATCCTGAGGCTGCCCCGGGATCCCGTGGCCGCGTAGATCTCCTCGAGGATCCCCCAGCTGGGGGATCCCCAGGCGGGCGTGTGGGACTCGAGGTAGCCCCAGACCTCCCGGGCGCCCCAGGGGAGTATCGGCGCGTACCCGGTGCCCCACGGCGCCTTGAAGCAGGAACCCGCCGGGCAGCCCCGGGGGCCGCGGCGGGCCCGGGAGGCCCTCAGCGTCGACTCCTCCGCCCTAACACCTGTGAGGACCGCGAGCTCGCCGGGCCGGGGCCTGCGGCCGAGCCAGGCCTCGAGGGCCCTCCGGGCGGGGAGGAGCTTCCACCTCTTCGTGCACCACCTGAACCTGGGGCTCGGGGCCGTGTAGCCCCTCGCCACCATCCCGGCCAGGTCCTCCCCCGGCGCGGGCTCGGCGGCGACGGCCCGCAGGGGCAGCCCCTCCCGGGAGGCGAGCCTGTTGAGGGCCCCCACCACGCCGCGGGCGTAGCGGCGGAGCGGGGGAGGCTCGAGGAGCGTGTCGCCGTACACCACGAGCACCCGGGGGCACCCACCGGGGGAGCCGGGGCAGCCCTCCAGGAGGAACCCGACCACGAGGTCGAGGAGGACCGTGCTGTCCTTGCCCCCGCTGAAGGCCACGAGCCAGTAGGGGTGGCGCGAGGCCCTCACCAGCACCCCCACGGGATCCAGGCCCGCCACCCGGATCCCCCGGCACACACGGGGGGCC
>JALWPV010000028.1 GCA_027080775.1 Acidilobaceae archaeon | reverse complement strand
GGCGTTCCCCCCTGCCCGCTTGGCCTTACCCCCCGCTGGCCCTAGGAACGCCTTGGCCACGGCTACTACCGCTACTAGGCCTAGGGTGCCTAGTATCACGAGTAACCCGCCAGCGACGGGGTCGCCGCCGCCCAGCGCCGCGAGCAGATCCAGCAGGCCGTTGCCAGTCATGCGGCTCACCCCCAGACGAGGACTGTCACGTTGTGTGGGCGCCCGTCTACGAACTTGCCGGGGACGCTGGCTAGGGCGTGGTAGAGGCCATCGCTGCCCTCGGCTGCGTAGCCCGTGTAGACCGGCTCACCATCTATGAGGACTCGCACTATGATGCCACTGGCGCCGAGGGGGTGGGGCCCCAGCGGGTAGCGTACAGCCTTGACCGCGGCAATCGAGGCCGGGGACCCCGCTACTGCGACATCGACCGCCCAGGTGTAGCCAGGCGCGAACTCGAGGGTGACGCTTCTCCTATCACTAGGCGGGCGCGGGGGCGGCGTGACGAGGGGCTTGCCGCCGCCTGCGTGGCCTGGATGCCAGGCTAGGCCCGCGCCCACCAGGGCTAGTCCTACGAGAACCAGGAAGACTGGCGCCGCCTTCAAGGTCTCACCCCCCTCAAGAGGAACCCGAGCGCGGCGACGGCCCCCAGGCCCAGGAGTACGGCCAGGCCAGCGTGGTTACCGGCCACGCAGTACTCGATGCCGTGTTCGTCTAGGAACTTAGCCACCGCGTCCATCCTGAGGCCGAAGTAGCCCTCGCTGACGATGCCGGGGCGCGCATAGACTACGAGGCCGACTGCGCCGCCGGTCCTCTTGCTTATCACAGGGCCGCCCGAGTTACCGGCGTCTGTTGGGATGTCGAACTGGAAGATGGGCTTCTCGGGGTGTATCCAAGAGACCGTGCCGCTGGCGACCCTGGGTATCCTGCTCATTGCGGCTAGGTCCTTCGTCTCCTCGTAGAGCTGAATGGGATAGCCGATAACGTATACGGGGTCGCCTATCGAGACGCTGGGCGTCAGCGGGATCCCGCGGGCCCAGCTGGGCGGGTTAGCGACGCGCAGCACCGCGATGTCCAGCTCGGAATCGTAGGCCTCGACCGTCGCGTTGCTCGCCCATGGCGCCCGTATCAGCCGGGGGTGGCTGCACTCGGCTACGACGTGGTACGCTGTCACCACGTGGTCGTGGTTAATGAACCAGCCAGTGCCGTACACGTCTTGGCCCTGGCAGGCCACTACCACTACCTGGCTGTAGGCCCTGTCGAGGACGCCGCTGCGGTGGAGCCCGCTTAGGCCGAGGCTGAGGCCCAGCGCCGCCACTAGCAGCAGAGCCACCAGGCCGGGCTTCACTTTCCCCTCACCTCGCGCACGAAGAGGCCGAGGCCCACGAGTAGGAGCAGCATGAAGCCGCCTAGGCCCAGTAGCGCCCAGAACTCGCCGAGGCCCCCGCTGCTGGCGCTCTCGTGCATCATGAAGAAGGCGCCTAGGGCGCCTAGGAGCGCTATGAGGAGCGGCCACATGCTAGCCACCCCTTCTCCCGCTTGCCAGGAGCGCGAGGCCAGCGATGGCGAAGACACCGCCTAAGCCAGCGAGTGCTATCCTCTCGAGGTCCTTGGGCCCGAGGGCGCCGTCACGGTGTTTACCAGCCCCCGGCCCGTTGCCCTCGATGCTACCCGGCGGCTGCTCTCCCGGGGGCGGTGGTTGCTTGCACTTGTAGAGCTGGGTGCCGTCGGTGAAGTCCACCCAGCTGTGGAGACCCGTGGTTGCCTCGTAGAGGTACTTAAGGTCGACCTGCTTGTCTGCCGGGACCAGCTTCCAGTCCTCATAGGTTGACCCGCCGTACTGTATCTCCACGTGGAGCCAGGAGTAGCCAGCGGGCGGCCTGGCTGGGGCCCCCTCGGGCGTGGCGTCGGGGCAGTAGAGCGTGAAGTCCACCCAGGCGTCGTACTCGCGCTTCCCCCACCAGAACTTGTCGACTTCCACTTCCCTGCCGTCTATGTATATGTAAACGTGAACCGGTGGGTGGCCGTCCGTCCCCGTAACCCCGTAGCAGTGACCCCCAGCGCAGGCGAGTGCGTCGGCGAACCCCGCCAGCGGCACAGGGACCACGCCGGGTACTATCACTAGGCCGAATGCGTGAACCTGGGCGGAGACCTTCCAGCCCGGCGGCAACTCCTTCAGCGTGTCGTTCCACTCCAGAGGCACGACCCCGCTTACCTCGGCGTGGGCGTGCACGGCCAGGAGCGGGGCTAGGGCGAGGGCGGTTAGGGTTAGGAGTGCAAAAAATAGTGGTCTCGGGGTCATCGGGGGCGCCCCCTCAGCGCTACTTATCCGACTTGGTCTCCCGGTGGTATGGCACGAAGTCGCGCCAGGACGCGCTGCCCGTCTTGACGAGCAGGAATATCATTATGAGGGCGGCCAAGCCCACGCCTAGGGCGGCCGCGTTCGCCGGGCTGACCGGGGCGGTCACGTGGGGGTTGAACTGAATGAACGCTAGGCCCAGCCCTAGCAACGCCAGGATCGTTAGTATGAACAGGGGACTAGGCCTCATGGCACCCACCCCGCGGCCTTTAGAGTCTCCTGGCGAAGAGTAGCAGCAGGCCCAGGAAGACCACGGCGCCGAAGCCGTAGAGCGCGTACCTCACCGCCTGCCCGTTAGCGTGGCCAGCACTGCTAGTGGTGGTTGAAAACGCGTAGACGCTTGCGAGGGTGACTGTGGCCACCATCTGCTCCATCTGGTGGCCGCTGCTCGGGTCCGTGGGGCTGTAGTAGGCGTGGACTACCACGTTGAAGTTGTCTTCCTGGCTTACCTTGCTAGCGTCCACGTGCAGGTAGACGTCGTGGCTCCACCCGGCGCCGCTCGTCTGTATTGCGCTGTTCACATCCGCTGGGTCGGTCGTGGCCTTGCTCCAGTATACCCCGCCGCTCAGGGGGTCTGGTATGTCCCAGGTGAAGAAGACGTACCCGGCTGGCCCCTCTAGCTGCTTGATGGTGCCGTGGAGCCAGGCGTCCTCGCCCATCTCTACGTGTAGCTCGCTCTTATCGAATGACAGGGTGAAGGACACCGGCTGGCTGTCCACGTAGACGACTATCGTGGCGTTGGCTGCCTCTGTAGAGCTGAGCTCTATCACGCTGGTGTTCGGGGGCAGGGTCTGCGTGTACCCGCTGCTCAGGGGCACAATGGTGCCGCTGGCCAGGACCGTGCCGTTGGCGTCCTTGGCGCTGAGCTGGATCCGCCCACTCGCGTTATAGGCTACCACGTAGACGGCGGCTACGTCCTTCTCCGTCCAGCCCTTGGGCAGGCTGACGTTTATCGTATACGTCCCGTTCGCCGGGATTGAGACGCTCTCGTTGAAGACCGGCATGGAGACGCTCGCCTTGAATGTCTGCGTCTCCACCGCGAACGCCAGCTCGCCCGCTGTGGATGCCGCGGCCGCTAGGACCGGCGTGGCCGCTAGGAGAGCGGCCAGGACGGCCACGGCTAGGAGCGCGTGCCTACCACCCACACGCAGGCACCTCGCGTAACCCCAGAGGTTACGCGGCTTCTTGGCTCTGCTCTCCAGAGCACAATGGGAGTAACAACATTGTGCTCTGGAGAGCAGAGCCAAGACCCGGCCCAGCCGTATGTAACGCCGAGGTGCGAGGCGTGAGACGCCTGCGGGGCTTCCTAGATAGGACGCGCGTCCTAGCCGCTCTCCTGGCAGCCATCGCCGCCGTCTCGGTTGCGGGGGCTTACTGGGCCGCCCTAGCCCAGCACGGCCCCGAGCCCTCGGCCAGCGTGATGGAACTCAAGCCCGTGCTTAGAGTTTACAAGAACGGCAAGCTGGTATACGAGAAGATCGGCGACCCACCACTCGAGAACTTCGGCAAAGTACTCGCGGCGATCCTCACGGACCAGCAGCAGACCCTGATAGCGACGGGCGGCTCAGGGTACACGCTAGGCCACGGCCAATCCGCGGACGCCCTCGTTGGGAAAGCTGACGGCACCGGGACGCCCAGCCAGCCGCCGGTGATCCTAGTGGGGACGATAACCGGGTCGGTGACATACAACACGTACAAGCTCGACACGGTAGCTTCCAGCGCGCAGGTGCAGACTGATTACATTGGGTGGAACAGCAATAACACGGTATTCATAATAAGGGTGAAGGCGGCGCTGACGTTCAGTGGCAACTACTCGATAAACGCTATAGGCCTTGAGATTAGGCCAGCGATAGACGGTGGAACCAGGCCCATCCTCGTCTTCGCCGACAAGCTGCCGAACCCGATAAACGTGACCAACACCGACTCACTGAGTGTTGTCTACGAGATCGACATCGAGTGGCCGCAGGGCGGCTGAGCGGCTGGGGTGCCGGTCCTTGCCCTCTCCAGGCGCCAGGGCCCGCCGCCTGATCCCGGCGGTCCTGGCTGTGCTCGCCGTCGCCGCCGTCATAGTGGCTGCTGGGCTCACCGCTGGCGTCACGGAGAACATGCGCTGGTCGTATCATCTCGGCGTGGAGAAGGCGGCGAAGGCGGTTGCACACGAGGTGGCCGTGCGCGGCTACACGGTGCGGGGCTCCGCGGGGGGCGCCGCAGCGGCTAGGGTAGGCATCGCCGTGGGCTACTCTGTGACGCTAGACGTTAACGCGACAAGCGGCGTCGACGAGACGCTAGACGCCGCCCCGCGCTGGGCGGCACTGAGCCTGGCTGCCAGCGAGCCCAGACAGGTCTTCGCCGTCACGCCAGGCGGCGCCACGGTGGCCCCATACACGCCGCCCATAGTGTTCCCGGGGGGGACCTACCAGGCCACGACGCCCACGGTCACGGAGACCCAGACGGTCACGAGGGCCTACACCTACACCACCACGGTAACCAAGACGGTAACGGGCCCCAACGGGGAGACCACCGTGATAACCCAGGTCCAGACCGTGACCCTGCCCCAGCCTGGCTACGCTGCCAAGCGCAAGCTACTCCTAGGCGCCGGGATCGCAGCGTTCCTCTTCCTCTTGCTACTCGCTAAGAGGTGAGAGCATGAAGCGCCTAGCCCTAGCGGTTCTCCTGGCCCTAACCGCCCTGGCGCCCCTGGCCGTCCTCGAGTCCGCCGCCGCCGCGAGCACCCACTACGTGATGTACGTCCTACACGTTATAGAGCCTTACAACGCCACGACGACCACGTGGAAGCCCGGGAACCTCTTATGCGACGACAAGGTAATCTCCAAGACCTACCTCTACTACTTCGAGCTGAAGCCCCTGTCTGACGGCGTGGCATTCGCCAGCCCGGTAATCGGGAACCAGAGCGCCGCAGCAGCGCTCACCGTGGAGCCCGACGGCTCTGTTGGCTTCGCCGACGTCATAGTCGTCCTAGGCACCGGCTCGACCGTGCCGGTGAAGGTGGCAATACGCGACACATACGAAACCCGCGTGTGCATCTCGGGCTATCGCTCCTGGGCTAGGCACATCACGATAACATACTACCTGCCGGGCCAGGAGAAGAGCTTCACGCTATATTGGAAGCCGCTCGGGGCCAACGCTACAGAGCAACCGCCATGGTCGTTCGGCGACCGGCCCGCCGTGAAGATCGGCGTGATCGTGCCCTACGGGGCCCAGATTGGGGACCCCCTGGTCTACGCGGGCAAACCACCAACTCCAGCGCAGACCGCTACGACCACGGCGACTCAGACTATCACCCAGCCCATCACAATACCCAAGACACCGGAGCCGGAGCCAGCCCCGACGCTCACCATACTACCCAACGGCTCCACGTCGTGGATCCAGCCCAAGCCGTCAGCCGGTAACGCCGCCGGTAACGCTAGCAGCGCCAGCGGCGCTGGCTCGGCCCAGCCCGGAGCCCGCTCCCCGAGCCGCGGCTACGCGGCCCTGGGCGTCGGGGCCGTGGTTGTCCTCGCGTTTCTTCTCCTAGCCAAGAGGTGAGGGGGTGGGACCGTGAGCGTCCCGGTCTACCAGGGCCGTGATAGCTGCATGGCGAGGCGCGAGGGCTGGTATGTGCGTCGAATCGAGCACCCAGGCGTGGACACCATAGCCGAGGCGGTGGCCCTCGCCTGGGCCATCCTACGGGACTACCGCAGGGGCCACACCTATGACAACGACAGCGTGCGCTGCCGCAAGATAAGGATGACCTGGAAGCTAGCCGAGCGCCGCCTAGTCTACCTGATGGCACTAGCCAAGAAGCACGGGGCCTCGAAGCGCGAGCAGGCAGTCATCAAGCGCCTAGTCGAGCACGTCCTAGAGCATAGGCGGCTACCCAAGAGGGTAGACGGGCGTAGCGTGGAGTCCATCGTCAAGCACATGATAGTTAAGGTCGAGGGTGGCAGGCGTGGCTAGGCGTCGGGGGAAGCACCCGAAGCGTAGGCGCAGGCCCGAGGGTGTCGTGAGCAAGAGCGAGCTAAGCGAGGCCTTCCACATGGCCTGGGAGAAGTGCGGCCACCCGCGCCGCAACAAGCGCTGCTGGCGCAGGATCCTCAGGGCAGCGTGGGCCGACGTCTAGCCCCCACTCCTCTCTTTTTCATTATATTGATTATGATTATAGCGGGGTGGTGTTGGGTTGGAGCTACGGGTTTACGATGCCTACAGGTGGGGTAAGAGGAGCAGCGAGAGGCTCGTGGAAGCGCTCGAGGATATACTGTGCTGCCCGGGGGATGGGAAGTGCAGGGACACGCTGGCCAAGGCGGCCCCCTTCCTCGTCGGCGCCGAGGACTGCGACGAGCTCGAGGTGATGCTGGACGTCTACTTCGCCTGGCTCTCGCTCAGGTGGGCCTACAGGCCCTGCGGGGAGCCCCCGAGCACCAAGAAGCTGATAGTAAAGCGGATGCTATGCCGCGGGGGCCTACCCCTAGACGAGGAGTTCCTCAGGGAGCTCGCCACCGTGGGCGAGGAGACCAGCGGGTTAGAGGCCGAGGCCGGGGCGGGGGTGGAGTAGCGTGGCCTACGAGGTAACAAAGGATCGGGTCGACTACACGTGGGTGCTGACCCAGCAGATCGAGCGGGTGGCCAGGATAGCCACGAGGTACCACCAGACACCTAAGGCGAGGCGGGGCGAGGTCCTAGCGGCCCTCAGGGGAGCAGTCGAGGTGCTCCTAGACCTCGCGGAGCCCGTGGTTAGGGATGGCCTCTCGGGCGCGCGGGCCGAGCTCGAGCGGGCCACGGGCTATGGGCGCGTCATGGAGACCTTCCGCAGGATAGTAGCGAGCCTGCAGCGCGCAGGGTTGCTCGTGAGGAAATCCAGGCTCGAAGAGGAGTGGTGATAGCGTGGCCGATAAGAGAACCTGTAGGATCCGCTACCCCTCTCTCCGCTCCATCGAGAGGGCCGTGGAGAAACTCAGGCAGCTCTACCCGGACGACCCTATACAATGGAAGGGCGGTGGCAGGGGGCAGGCCATGCAGGCGGTAGAGGCTGCCCGGTGGGCCTTCCACTTCTCCAGGGGCCAGCCCTGCTACGCCCGGAAGCTCGCCGCCGCAGCGGCCCTATTCCACGAGCTGATAACACTACACCCCCTCGCCGATGGGAACAAGAGGCTAGCCGCGGTAACGCTCTGGGCGTTTCTCAGGGTGAACAGGATGCCTAGGCCTAAGAGGATAGCGGAAGCGGCGCTCAGAGTCGCAGGCGGGGAGTGGGGCCGGGAAGAAGTCTACCAGTGGCTGCTCCGCGTCTACCACGCTGGAAGGGCTAGGCGCGGGCGGGGCGGCTAGCCTTGGCCTTCAGGTCGTGCTCCCTCAGGAAGTCCAACTGCGGCTTGAGCACCCTCACAGCCTCGTCAACCGCCTTCTCCCAAGAGATGCTCTTCTTCGCACCCGCGCCCATACACCGCACCCCACGGATATGACGGGCGGGGGTGGCTTTAAGCGTGAAGGAGAGCGTAACCCAGGAAGCCCCAGAGCAGAGGATCCGAGGCAGGATCCTAGCATACATGGCCCCGCCCCCCGAGTTCGTGGGGGCGGCCCCGCTCCACATGAGGAGCGCCCTCATCGTGGGGGAGATGGGCTCGGGGAAGACCACGTTCATAGAGGCCAAGCTCGGCGAGGCCGTCCAGAGCCTGCTGGCCCGGGGCGTGGACGACTCGAGGATATGCTACGTGTACGGGCGAGAGGCGGGTGTGCAGAGGCTCCTCGAGGCGGTTCGTTCACTGGACCTTGCTAGGTGCCGGTACCTCTACCTCTTCAACGACGACGCCCCCGCCGCCCAAGGCGGCCACGGCCGCCGGGCCCTGTCGAAGGAGAACGTCTCGGAGAGCCAAGCATACATTATGATTAGGCATAGGCTTAGGGTCCTGGGGTTCCTGGGCTTCCTCTTCGTAGCCCACGCCAGCCAGGTCTACCACCTAGTGGATATAACGTTCCGCAGGATGGCGGTGCTCAAGTTCTTCAAGAGCTACCCCGACGAGCCAGCCGACTTCCGGCTCCTGGGCCCCCTGGTGGGCTCGGCTGGCCTGCTGGCCCTGCACGACCTGAGCATGAGGCTATGGACATCTAACGACCCCACCGTGACGTGGGAAGCGGTTCACCGCGCCGTGGCGGTGCTGAAGAGGCACCGGAGCCTGGTACGCGCAGACCCCAGCGCTAGGCGGGTCCTCGAGGGGCTGCCCCAGGCTGTGAGGGTGGAGCCCGGCGGGGACGCGGGGCGCGGGACCGCGGGCGAAGACGCTACGGACGGGGGTGGAATCGATTACGGGGCCCTAGGCTACATTGTGAAGAGGCTGCTGGAGCGTGCGGAGCTGAAGAGCAGGGGCGCGGACGTCCTGGTAGAATACCCGTCGGGGGCGCGGGTCTGGCTCAGGAAGAGCCTACTCGAGGCCGCCGGGCTCCTGGGGGAGCAGTAGCCCGGGTGGCACCTGCACGGGCCTAAGCCTGTAGGCCTTCGACAGGCCCGCGGCCTGCCGGGGATCCTCGAGCTCTATAACTACGGCGACCGCTAGTATGCGGCCGTTGTGGCGCTTCAAGAGCCGCCAGATGTCACGGGGCCGCGGCTCAACCGAGACCAAGACCCTGAGAGTAGTCACCCCTCACCGCCTCTTCTCTCGGGCCGTCCTAGCTCGCGGGCGTACCGGGCGGAGATCGGTAGCAGGAGCACCACGGCCAGGGCGGTGGCCGAGACGGCCAGCAGGTAAGCATCGCGCCTCACCAGGGCCACGTAGAGCGGGAGCAGCCAGTAGACGAGCGTGAAGGCCCACAGGTACAGTATAACCCTGCCACACCTCACCCCTCAGTCACCCCCCTCGAGGCCGTGCTCCCTGTAGACCCGGCGGAGCCATGCGGCGTACCTGGCGTACTCTCGATCCGCTACGCCTAGGAGCTGGGCGTAGTGCTGTAGCAGGACGGAGCGGGGCGCGCGGCCCTGGATGAAGTCTATTACCTCGAAGGGGACTCCTAGCTCGGCCATCTTGGTGGCGACGAACTTCCTCACGTGCTTCGGGGGTACCAGCTTGTACTTCTCGGCGTAGCTGGTGGCGCGGCGGTCGGTCAGGTCCTCTGCGCTTGTAATAGGGGTGATGTGGTAGCCCCAGAGGGCCCGTTTCTTGCCGCGGGTGTAGCCTAGCAGGCACCGCTCGAAGCCGTCTAGGCGGGTGCACTCCAGGCTGGGGTGCTCGCGTATCAGTTTGACCGCCTCTACGAGCCTCAGCCCGCTCTCCAGTAGTATCATATATAGTAGCCTGTAGGGGCCCGCCCGCCTGATGGAGTCCATTACCGCCTCTAGGCTGGGCACGCGCTTGTCAGCGCCCGCCTGGGGCACCTTCAGCCGCTTGTATGCGTCGCAGCTCTCCTGGTGGCCGTGCTCCTCGCATAGCCAGCGGAGATAGAGCTTGTAGGCCTTGGCGCTCCAGCGGTTCTGGGGGTCTAGGGGCCTCTCCAGGTACGAGGCGTACTTGGCGCAGGTCTCGGGGCTGGCGCCCCGCTCGAGGCACCAGGTTTCCCAGAGCTCCAGGCGCCCGTCTGATGGCGGGTCCACCATGACTGGGGAAACACTATTTAAGCCCGGCCCATGGGTGCGGGCCTTTCGAGCCCGTGACCCGGGTTCAAATCCCGGCCGCGGCACCAGCCTGCCCCCGGCTCCGCGCTGAGTACCTCCTGAGAGACACGGCCGCCGCGAGCGCCACTAGCCCCGTTGAAAGCGCGAGGAGCCCCAATCCCAGTCTCGTGGCCCCCACTACTATCAGGGAGACTGCGATAGTGTCCAGCGAGAGGGATACCGGTATTAGCACCGCCATGACCCTATAGTACTCCCCGAGCCAGGGCAGGCTGTAGGCTTCGGGGCGTAGGAGCGCCAGGTAGGAAAGGTAGGCATCCATGCCAACGAGGACCCAGAGGGCTACCCCGGCCTCCCCTATGCCCTCACCCGCGAGGAGCACGGAGGCGTAGATGGCCGCCGCCACTGAGGCTGCGAGGCTGGAGGCCACGAGGACCCGGGCCGCCGCGCCCAGCGGGGCTACTGCCTCGGCGGGGCTGGCCTTCGGCGGCTCGCGGAGCGACTCGATCTCGGCCAGCCTCCTCGAATACTCTATCGCCGCTATCGTTGACGCAAGCGCCAGCAGTGCCAGGGCCATCACCTCAGCCGCGAGGCCCCAGAGGAGGCCTACCGGCACTACAGCTAGGCCCCCTATCCCGAGCAGTAGGCCCATCAGCCTGTTGACCCGCGTCCACACCCTCTTGGAGGATACAGCATAGCCGACGCGGACCCCAAAGAGCGGGGAAGGCTCAAGCTCCTCGGCCTGCCAGGCTATGGTGAAGCCCACGATTGAGAGGGAGAGGCCGAGGACCACCTCAACGAGCCATGGGCCCTTCACGGCTACCCACCTACCTGCAGACGAGCCAGGACATGAGCCTGCGCGCCTCGGCAACTAGATCCTCGAGTGCCTCTACCCCCCGGGGCGTGGCCTTGTAGTACTTCCTGAGGGTCCCCATACTGCTCCTGACCCAGTAGCTCTCCGCCAGCCCCAGGCGCTCAAGCCTCTTGAGGGCGTCGTAGACACTGCTCTCAGGCGGCTCCCACCCCAGAAGCTCGCCGAGCACGAGCCTCACCCCGTAGCCATGCATCGGCCCCCTCTCGACGAGCACCTTGAGCGACGCCACGGCCAGGAGGCCGGTGCGTAGGTCGCGGAGGAGCCTCTCGACCCCCCTCAAAGCCTAGCCCTCCCCCAGACCGCCAGGGCTAGGGCAGTCACAGCGAAGGCGGCCGCCACCGAGAGCCCGGCTGGCGGCGCCACCAGGCGCGGGCCGTCTACGAGGAGCGCGTAGAGCCCCGCGACCCCATTCATGGTGCCATGCGCCACCGCGGTTACATAGACGCTACCACTCCACCTCCGCAGCGCCTCCAAGACTATCCCCAGACCGGCTAGAGTGAGGGTGAAGACGCCGACCGCCACCGCGCCGCGGGCGCCAGCACCGCAGGATCCCCCTAGGGGGAGCACGTAATTGTAGCCGGCCGCCACGAGGGGGGCGTGCCACAGCGCCCAGGCAACGCCTACTGCCAGGCCAGCCGGGCCCACGCCCAGCCCTCTGAGGCGGTCGTGGAGGTACCCCCTCCACCCCAGCTCCTCCCCGAGAGCAGCGAAGGCATTGACCGTGGCGCCTGCGGCGATCCCGGCAGCCAGTAAGAGGGCTACTAGGATTGCGGCTGGCATGCCCGAGTCCTGCGCCATAGCCTCCAGGGCCCCGCAGGGAGCCATGCGAGTCCCCAGGAGGACTGAGATGGGGAGGGAGACCGTGTATGCACCAACAACCACGGCTATGGCCAGGCCCACCCACACCTTCCTGGGCATCGATAGGCCTAGTCTCCTCCTCCACTCGCGGAGGCTGCCATCAACCGCTAGGGCTGCGAACGCACCCGCTGCTGGCAACGTCATCCTAGCTAGGAGCAATGGCAGGATCGACAAGCTGTTGCGGGGTCCCTGCATCCTCGGCAGTATCAATGTGTAGTCGAGCGTATAGGCCGCACCATAGGCGACTGCTGCATACACTATAATAGCGGCCGCGCGCCTCCGCCCCAAGGGGGGATACACCGGGCTCCGGAGTATCTACGAAGTCCGATAAATACTCTAAGCTCAACATTATACTTGAGGTAGATTTAAATAAAATAAATACTCCGAGGTCCGGTGCATCTTTCGGTGGCTGGCTTGAATGAAACGCTGGCTCTTCTCGTGAAGGGCTCAGTGATTGACTCGATGAGCCTGAAGAGTCCCCTCATGCTCGTAGTGTATGCCATGACTTATATCCCCTTGATATTCGTGTACCTCTACTATAAGGACAAGCCTGGTGGTAAGGCCAAGATTAGGGTTCTCGTTGCTGTACTAGTAGCCGTATCGGCAATATTGGTCGCGGTGAACTTCACCCTGGTGAGCTGGAACAAGTACTACGGCGCCTGGATCAACGGAACAACCATATACGTGAGGTACTACGATGACGATGTATTCAAGGCCAACATATGCAAGGCCAACATAAGCCTCGTAACCAAAAGGCAGGCCGAGGACATGCTGTCGATAAGGACCAACGGGATAAGCGATCCCTCCATAGACCTGAATGTCGGCCACTTCAGACTTAGAGACGGGTCAAAGGGTGACGTTATCATATTGGGTGACAGGGCGGACTACGTCGTAGTGATAAGCACCGCCAGGGAGAAGGCTCTTGTGGGCCTACCGGGGGCTAGGGGGTTCTATGAGGAGCTGGTCACGCTACGCTCCCAGGCCTGCGGGGGCTAGGGGTTGCAGTGCGAGTAGCGCAACCAGTCGACCCAGGCGATACGGCGTAGCAGTATTGTAGCGTAAGCCCCCGCGGGCAGGGCCGTGACTAGGATCGCTCCATCGCTTGTCGGCCTGCAGGATATCCTGCAGACCGGGTAGGCGAGGGGCCTCCAGGACCCCCTAGTGGTGTGCGGGACCCAGAGCCCTGGGGGGAGCCCCTCCTCCTCCATGACCTCTAGGACGACCTCCTGCCAAGGCGCCGAGGGCCTCCCCGGCGGCGGCAGACGACCTGCTGGCGCGGCCACACGGCCCTGGGGGCATGCTAGGTGCAGCCTGCGCCTGGTTGATGCCCAGGGGTCGAGGCCGCGTTGCTCGAGCCTCGAGAGGGCCCTGTTGAATATGTAAGCCTGGAGTGCCTCAAGGTGTATTCCACGCGGCCCGAATCTAGCGGCCTCCAGGGGCGAGCGCCCGCGCTTCACCGCCTCTAAGGCCCTCCGCTCGTAGGATCCCGGGGACTGGAGCCCACGCTCCTCTAGGGGGTATCTCCTCCTGTACTCGAGGGCGAGCCTCCCGAGCCTGCCGAGGAGGCGCAGGTACCCGATGTAGTGGGTGTTAGGCCTCTCAACACCGAAGCGCTGTGGGCCATAGTAGCCTGGTATCCACCCCACGCCCTGCGCCGCCCTGCAGAAGGCCCTAGGGTCGCCCTGGAGCCTCACGTGGAGCCTGAAGATATTGAAGCCGTGCATCCCCGGTGCTAGGGGGCGCGACCACCCCACTAGCCATGCCCTGAGCTTCTCCGCCTCCACACGGGAGGGGGTGCTTCGGGGGTTCTTGAGGGCGATATACTGGTATGATAGAGAACACGCGTCCTTGAGGCCCTGGAGGCTATAGGACTCAGCGCCAAGCAGGGCTGCTAGCCTGCGCGCGGCCTCGAGGCTGTCTAAGGCCTCCTTCCTGGCAAGGTATAGGGCCCAGCCGCCCCCACTCGCCGCCCGCCTCGGCTCGGCCACCGTGAAGCCCTGCGGCCTCTCTATCCAGGCAGTATGGCCTGTGAGGGGCTCGTAGGCCCCGGGGTCCAAGCCCCAGAGCCTCTCTAGGGCCTTCAGGGTACCCCTTATCCCCATGTGAGCGCCCTCGCTTAGTAGAGCCTGAGGGAGCCGGTAACTTTATCGACGAGCTGAGCCGGGGCCGGGCCTACGGCTACAGCCGTCTTAGTGCCCGGGGGCAGCTGTGTCAAGCCCGCGTCCTCCACGAGGCTAGTCGGCAGGCCGAGGGCTACGGCGTCGGTGTAGACCTGGATAAGCTCTCGCTCGCTGTTGACGCGTAGGACTATCTTCTTCTGGCCTTCCACCTTCCAGGCCCTCAGCCAGGCCAGCCACTCTCTATTCCCGCTATCCATTACTCTGAAGACTGCCTCGCAGCTGGCGTGGGCTGCCTGGGCCGCGGCCTTGCCTGGGCTCATGCGTAGGTCCTTCCTTAGTACTATAGACTGCTTGTACTCCCAGGGCAACTTGGGACCCCTACGGTTCTACTATGTCGGGCGTCCTCGGGTATAGGGCTGCCTCGTGTATGCGCTCCAGCCTCAGTAGGGTCTGCATGAGCCTCTCAACCCCCATTCCGAAGCCGCCGTGAGGGGGGAAGCCGTACTCGAACATGTCTAGGTACCAGCCGAAGCTCTCGGGGTTGAGGCCCAGCTCCCTCATGCGGGCCCTTAGCCTCGCCGGCTCGTACTCTCTGAGGCCCCCGCTGCTCCACTCGACGCCGTAGGGGCCCGGGCCCATCATGTCTATTCTATGGGCTATCCTGGGATCCCTCCTGTCTACCATATAGTAGAAAGCCGTTATTGCTGCTGGGAACTCGGGTATGAAGAAGGGCCTGTCGAACTCCGAGACTAGCGCCCTCTCCTCGTCGGCCCCGAAGTCCTCCCCCCACTCTATCTCGAAGCCCTTCCTCCTAAGTATCTCCAGAGCCTCATCATAGGATACAACGTCGTACCCGTCCCAGGGCTCCAGGTCCTTGACGCCTAGGATCTCTAGGTCACGCTCGTTCTCCTCGAGTATCCTCTCAACTATATGGTTCACGAGCCTGAACTGAAGGTCCATAAGGTCTCTCTTGGAGACTAGGGCTGCCTCAACGTCTATCTGCCAGAACTCCGTCAGGTGCTTCCTTGTCCTGCTCTTCTCTGCCCGGAAGCTCGGGGCTATGCTGAAGACCCTGCCGAACGCTGCGACCGCGCTCTGCTTGTAGAGCTGCGAGCTCTGGGCTAGGAACGCCTTGCGGCCGAAGTAGTCCACCGGGAAAAGCTCGGCGCCGCCCTCGGTAGCCGTTGCTATTATTATCGGGAAGGATAACTCCACGAACCCCTCTCCCCTGAGGAACTCGCGGGCCGCATTCATGAGCGTGCTCCTTATTCTGAATATGGCCTTCACCTTGGGCCTCCTTATGTCGAGGTACCTATAGCGGAGCCTCGTCGGCCACTCAGCCTCGACCTTGCCATAGAGGTCTATCGGCGTCGGCTTACTTGGGGCTATCACCTCTATCCGCTCCGGCATGATCTCTCTGCCGAGCCTCGCTATACTACTCTGGACGAGCGTGCCCTCGACTCTCACAAAGTACTCCCTGCCCAGCTCCTCGACTAGGGACCAGAGGTCATCGCTTACCTCGCCCCTCTTGACGGTTACCTGCTCTTCCCCGTCGAAGGTCCTCAGGAGTATGAATGCTATCCTCCCCTTCCTGCGGACTGTCTCAACATGCCCGTAGACCGTTACCTTGGTTCCAGCACCCAAAGCGCGCAGCACCCCCACGAGCCCCGCGGGGGATGCTATGGGGTTAACAAGAGTGAGGCAATCAAGGGCCGCCCCTTTATATGCCGGGCCCTACCGGGCCGGGTGGGTGCCCTGGGGGTTGATACACGAGGTAATGAAGCCCAGCGGTGTTAAGGCGCATGTCGGCGTGATTGGGGGCTCAGGCCTTTACGATCCCGGGATCGTTGAAGACCCTGTTGAGGTATGGGTTAGCACTCCCTACGGCAAGCCAAGTGACGCTATAACGGTCGGCCGGGTCGGGGAGGTTAGCGTGGCTTTTCTACCCCGTCACGGCCGGGGGCACACGCTTCCTCCGCACAGGGTTAACTATAGGGCCAACATATGGGCGCTTAAGGCCCTAGGCGTTAAGTGGGTCATAAGCGTCTCCGCCGTGGGGAGCCTCAGGGAGGACTACAGGCCGGGCGACTTCGTGGTCCCAGACCAGTTCATAGATATGACAAAGTGCAGGCCCTACACATTCTACGATGGACCCGTCACTGTCCACGTAAGCATGGCCGACCCCTTCTGCGAGGACCTGAGGAGCCGCATCATCGCCGCCACACGAGGGCTCGGGTACCCTATCCACGATAGGGGGACATACGTGTGCATTGAGGGCCCCAGGTTCTCTACGCGCGCCGAGAGCAGGGTATGGAGGGATGTCTTCAAGGCTGACATAGTGGGGATGACCCTCGTACCCGAGGTTAACCTAGCATGCGAGGCGGAGCTATGCTACGCAACCCTCGCAATGGTCACCGACTACGACGTCTGGGCCGAGAGGCCCGTGACGGCCGCGGAGGTCGAGAAGATAATGGCCGAGAACGTCAAGAGGGCCCGGGAGATCCTAGCCAGGCTAATACCGTCCCTCACCGGGGACCCGGACCCGGGTAAGTGCAGCTGCTGCAGGGCGCTCAGCCATGCAGTCGTCTAGAGCCCGGGACCTCGTGGAGAAGGCTCTGGAGGCCGCGGCGAGACTCGAGGCGCCACGCCTAGAGGGAGCCTCGGAGGTAGTCATCGCCTCGTGCCCTGGCAGCGAGGCGTATGGAGGCGAGTACTACCTAGCCCTGCGCCACTCCGGCGTGAGGGCCCTGCACGTACCCTGCATCGAGGCCGCTGTCCACGTGCTCCCCTATAGCTCAGGCGGCGAGGTCGTGGTGGCCTTTAGCGCGGGAGGGCGCGACAGCTACCTCATGCACCTGGCAAACGCGGCCGCCGCCCTGGGCCTCAGCGTAAGCGCGTATGGCCCACCCCTACACCCAGCCTATAGTGACTCCCTAGCCGAGCTAGGCGTCGAGTACCACAGCGTGGAGGACAGGTCGGGCCTGGCACTCCTCATAGCCCCACTCATGTGGTCCCCGAAGCCCTGGGAAGCCAGGCGGGTGAGACTCGAGGAGGAGCTAAGAGGGCTCCCAGACGCTATATACTGGGTACGCGAGAACTACAGCAGCACAATAGAAATCCTCGAGTCCGGAGAGGCCGAGTATGCCGCCTATACCCCAACAACGGAGCCTGGGGTGCGGCTCGTGACGCGCTACCATAACGCAAGACTCGTGCCCCTCAGCAGCTTAGAGCGCCTAAGGGGGAGTAGGATAGTAGCGTTCTACGCCAGCGTCGAGGAGCATGCCTACAAGCAGGCCCTCCTCTCGGCTAAACTGAGGGGCGTCAAGATCGCTGAGGCACGCCTGAACACCGACCCTCTGACCGCACCACTCTACATAGCCCTCATGGGGGTATTAGCCCTCCCCGACTCAACCCGCCAAAAGCCCCTAGGGACCCGTTAGCCGCTGGAGGCGTGGGACGTGGCGGGGTTCACACTCTTCCTCAGCTTCGACCTCGACGTCGACTCAGCCGAGGCCCTTAAAGGGGAGGATCCCGTGGCTAGGAGTAGGGGTCTCTTCGCCGAGCGCGCCGGTCTAGCCAAAGTACTAGACGTCCTGGAGAGGCATGGGGTCAAGGCTACCTTCTTCGTGCCCGGCTGGGTCGCCGCTAGGTACCCCCACCTCGTCAGAGCCATTACTAAGCGTGGCCACGAGGTGGCGGCGCACGGCTTCATGCATGAGAGGCTCGACACCCTAAATAGAGAGGATGAGATGAGGGTGTTCGAGCTGGCGGAGCACATGATTAAACACGTGACTGGCTCTAGGCCCCTCGGCTTCAGGGCACCCTATTGGAGGTGGAGCAGCTCCACGCTTGAGATAGTTGCTAAGCGGGGCTACCTCTACGATAGCAGCCTAATGGATGACGAGAAGCCATATGTAATAGAGCATGCCGGCCATAAGGTGGTCGAGCTACCGGTGGACTGGAGGCTCGACGACTGGCCCTACCTTGAATATTACAGGACGCTGACGCCGAGGGAGCTGCTTGAGATGTGGATCGACGAGATCGACTACGCCGCCAGCACTGGGGGCTACGTCTCGCTAACCATGCACCCCCAGTGTATAGGCCGCGGCGCTAGGATAAGGGTGCTCGACTCGATCCTGCGCAGGGCCCGAGAGCTGGGGGCCTGGTTGCCTAGGGGTTCGGAGCTAGCTAGGAGCGTGCTAGGCTCGGGTGACTCCTAGAGAGGCTTCAGGGGCCTGGATTTCTTGAGGGCCTCCAGCAACTCGAGCCTACGAGCCCTTCTAGCCTTCGCCTGCTCGAAGAGCTCCCACTGCCACCTCTCCTGGGGCTCGAAGGGCGGCACGCGCCTAGGCCTGCCGTTCTCGTCGAGTGCGACCAGCGTGAAGTAACTCGTAGTAGTGTGTCTCGCCTCCCCGCTCTCCTCCCTCCTAGCTATGGCTTTTAGCGTAATCTCCATAGTTGTCCGACCCACGTACGTGAGAGCCGCATGCATCTCTATGGCCTCTCCCACGCGTATCGGTGAGTAGAAGTCCGTAGCGTCCACCGCCGCGGTGACGACTGGACCCCCACTATAGCGCAGCCCAATTATGCCGGCCAGCTCGTCGAGGTAGTACATCAGCTTGCCCGCGTAGACAGCGTTATGGAAGATAGCATCTTCGGGGTAGGCGAAGCGCATACTGACAGCGCTGTACCTCGGGTCGAGAGGCCTCGGAGGGCTCGTGTCAAGGATGGCCTCCCTCCTCTTCTCAAGCCTCCCCACCCTCTGCCTCCTCCTCTCGAGGGCCGCCTGGTAGAGCGTTACTTCCACGTCACCCTTGGGCTCAATACAGGCGCCGACTGGCACGGGCCTCAGCTCGTCATTCACAGCCACGAGCACCATGTGCGATATTGTAGTTAGCCTCCTCTCTCCCCTGATGGGATTCTCTGCCTCGACGTAGACGGTTACATCCATGCTACTCTTACCCACGTAGTCAACCCACGCGGTCAGTATCGCATTCTCCCCTACATGAACCGGTGAGAGGAAAAAGATATGGTCCATCCCAGCTAGCACCGCGGGAGCCCTCGCGAGCCTCATAGCCGCTAGTGTGGCTGTCGTGATCATCCACTGCAGCATTACCCCACCGTGGAGCGTCCCCAGGGGATTAGCGTGCCTTATGAGGACGTGGTTAATGGTCTCGAGGACCGTATCCCTTATATGGAGTCTCCGCGCGCACCCGGCCCTCAACATACCAGCCCAAGAAGGCCCCTAGGGATAAGGATTATTTATTACGATGATAATCAAATTAATATAAATAAAGATTATAAAAATAAAAACAGGTTATTGTCTAGGCGTTATGGAGCGGGATAGTCGTCCGGTACCTTCGCCCTGAAGTACTTGCCAGTCTCGGGACTCTTGAAGAGGCCTATCTTGACTCCCTTCCTGCTCTTAGGTGCTAGCTCCCAGACCTTTATCGGGACTAGCTCGACCTCCTTACCCGTTGTGGGATCCCTCACCTTCACCGGCGGTAGCTTCTTAGCCACACTCCATCACCTCCTACATACTGCCTCCATTCGGGGATGGCGCGTGCTGAAAGTAATAAGCATTATTGTACCATTTTAGCGGCGGATGCCTTCTCTGAAAACTCACCTTTGAAGGTATTATTAAAGTAACTCTTTAACAGGTCAGGTATAGCGCGGCGACTTAATACGCCGCCGCACCGGTTGGTAGGGCCCGGGAGGGGGCGGTGACTACACGGTCAAGGGACGTGGTCGCGTACATGCTCCAAAGGCTGGGCTGCACTCACCCCTTCAGGCTTAGTAGGCTCCTGGCTCTGGCTGAGATGGAGGCCCTTGAAAGACTGGGTAGGAGGCTGACTGATCTACGCTACGTGCTTGGCCGGGAGCCTTCTATATCGAGGGCTTCAAGGAGAGCCTTGATGAGGAGTGCTTCCACAAGCGGGAGGGGGATCCCCAGCGAGGTGTACGGGGGTGCCTCGAGTATACCTGTAAGCCCCCGAGCTTAGGCGAGGAGGAGCGCTCCATAATAGACTCCGTCATAGAGAGGTACTCCGGGCTCAGCGACGAGGAACTAAACCGTATGGTAGTCGAGGATCCCAGGTTTAAGAAGCTCACGGGGGGCTAGGCGGTATTGTTCCAGGTCGCAGTGACAGGGGGCAAGGGCGGCACGGAGAAGAGCTTCGTGGCCACGAACCTGGTATACTGGCTGGGTTCCAGGCTGAACCGCTATAGACTAGTCCTAGCCGACCTCGACGTCGAGGCTCCCAATGATCATATACTCCTAGGCCTTGACGAACTCGGGGAGAGGGAGGACATAGACATCTACTTCCCCAAGGCCCCGAGGACGAGGTGGTAACGCTAGCCCACCGCTACGAGGCTGAGAGGATCTATAGGATCCCCTACTCGCGGGGGGCTGTTGAGGCCTACACCAGAGGCATACCGGTGATCGGGTACCGCCCCAACGACCCTGCCGCCAAGGCGCTCGAGGCCCTCTCGAGGGACATTGCAGGCCTCATCCTCGAGAAGCTCAGGGGTGGGATGCAGTGAGTAGCATCAGGGACCAGGTGGAACTCGTCGTTGCAAGCGGCAAGGGTGGCGTGGGCAAGTCCACGCTGACGGCTGTGCTTGCCGTGGAACTTGCCAGAAGGGGCTTCCGCCTCGTAGCCGCTGACGCCGATGCAGAAGCCCCCAACCTCCACATAGCACTCGGCGTTAGCGAATGGGAGTCGGTCGAGCCCTACTATGAGGGACGCATAGCCTTCATTAGGAGGGACAAGTGCACGGACTGCGGGATATGCGCTGAGGTATGCCCCTATGGCGCTGTCGAACTCCGAGACGGGCACTACTACATAAACGAGTGGATATGCGAGGGGTGCCTGACCTGCAGCCTTGCGTGCCCAGTGAAGGCAATACGCTACAAGTTTAGGGTCCAAGCTGGCGAGATAAGGGTAGCCACGACGCGCTATGGCTTCAAGTTAGTCTCCGGCGAGATAAGGCCTGGTAGGCCTAACTCTGGGAAACTCGTCACCGAGGTCAAGAACAAGGCCAAATCGCTACTGGGAGGCGGGGGTCTCGTCCTGGTTGATGCAGCCGCTGGTATAGAATGCCAGGTGATCTCGAGCCTAACTGGGGCCCAGCTAGCCCTACTGGTGGCAGAGCCCACAGCCGCTAGCCTAAGTGACCTCAAGAGGATACACAAGCTTACCAAGCACTTTATGGCGGCTCCCATGCTCGTAATAAACAAGTATGACCTAAACGAGGAGTACGCGTCAACAATCGAGGAGTACGCCCGTGAAAACAATATACCGGTCATAGGCAGGATACCCTATGACGATTCCGTGCCAAAATCCATCGTCAGTAAGACACCGCTGAACGAGGCATACCCTGATAGTCCCGCTGCTAAAGCCATGGTAGAGATATCTGACTACATTGCTGAAGAGGTACTGCCTAACTGGAGGAGATGGTGGGCCAAGTACAGGCCCAAGAAGCCAGAGCCGTATATTCCAATCCTTCCTTAAAGACTAGTCCGTCAATACTCTAGTAGGGCGTGGGAGACTTGGCGGTGAGGATAGGCATTCCCTCCATGGAGACTGGTGGGCTAGACGACATGGTAGCCGATAGGTTCGGTAGAGCTAAGGTCTTCACGATAGTCGATGTTGACGAGGAGACAGGTAGGATCCTCAACGTTGAGGTACATGAGAACCCTGGCTATCAAGCGGGCAGCGGGGCTGGCATGAAGGCCTCGCAGAAGCTCGGTGACCTGGGCGTGAAGGTCTACGTGGGGCCGAACCCGGGCCCTAACGCATACGCGGCACTGTCCTACCTTGGCATAAAATAGTAACCATAACGGGTGTTAAGGTCAAGGAGGCTGTGGAATACGCGCTACGCCAGCTAAGGGAGGAGCAATAAAGGAGCCACCCCGCCACCTAGAGTCTCCGGGTGAGCGCTACTCCCCAGACTGAGGCTCCTCAGGGGCCCGTGAGGAGAATTCCTTTAGGCGACGCCCACACGCGGAGCCGTGGGTAGTAAATGATCAAGACCTGCCTCGACACGGTCTAGTATTATGTTTACAACCGCTGGTGACAAGGCCAAAGGAGTAGCCAGCTTGAGCTGGCACCTCTCCAAGCACTCTATCGGCAGAGGAGGCTCCCCCCACGATTTACTAGCCCAGACATAGGTTACCACCACATGCCGGGCACCCGCCAGTGATCCCCTGCAGAGTGTTGCACCCACATCCGCGACCGTCTCGATGCATAGGGCCCCCTCTGGAAGGATCTGCAGTTCAGCGGGATCCCCTACTATCCTCGCCCCGAGACTCCTGCCTCTTAGGACCGCCCTAACCCAGCCCTCCGAGCTATCGGCGTCGGGCCTTAGGTGGCGGATCCCCGAGCCGGGGACCCAGAGCCAGCCGCGCCGCAGCCTTAGGAAAGCAGCCGCGTCTGGCCTGATCCCATGTGACACGAGGAGCGAGTTAACTATGAACGCCGCCATAGTCTGTATATCCACCCCTATGGGGAGCACATAGATCCTCCTAGGACTCCAGCGACTCAATCCCAAGCCTCCTTAGGAGCCTCCTATCCCTGCGTAGCCTCCTCATCATTGCCTTGAAGTTCCTATAGTAGGACAGTAGCTCCCTCACATCCTCCGGTCTGGTCCCGCTCCCTAGAGCTATGCGCTTGATCCTCCTCCTATCTATGATATCAGGGTTGTCGAGTTCCTCGTATGTCATGCTCTCTATTATGGCTAGCCACTTGTCTATCTTCTCCTCTCCCACCTTGAGGGCCTCGTCGAGCCTGCCCGAGGCTAGTATACCCAGCCCGGGTATCATCTCAAGTATCTTTGAAAGGGGGCCTATCTTCCTCATGCTCCTTAGTTGGTGATATATTGTCCTCATAGTCACCTTGCCCCTCAGGGCCTCCCTGGCCTCGCGCTCCAGGCGCTCGGCCTCCTCGAGTGATCTCATCTTCTCTACTAGAGACTCGATGTCGCCCATGCCGAGGATTCTGCCTATAAACCTAGGCGGCCGGAAGGGCTCCAGCTCGTCCAGCTTCTCCCCGGTTCCAACGAATTTCACTTGAGCACCCGTAGCGGCGACCGCCGTCAGGACGCCGCCGCCTCTAGCCGTGCCATCGAGCTTCGTCACGATTATCGAGCCTATGGGAGTTGCCTCGTGGAACCTACTGGCCAGGCTGTAGGCTTTCTGTCCTATGGCAGCGTCTATCACTAGGACTATCTCGTCGGGCTTAACGGCCTCCGCTATCCTCTTCATCTCGTCGAGGAGTGCCTCCTCGCCCCCGTAGCCGTGGCGGCCAGCCGTATCTATGATTACTATCTCGGCCCCGCGCTCAAGGAGATCCCTGACTCCCCTTCTGGCTATCTCCTCGGGCCTCCCCTTCTTCTCTCCATAGAACAGGGCGCCAGCCTCGCGGGCCAGCCTCTGGAGCTGCTCGTACGCTGCCGGCCTGTAGGTGTCAGCCGCCACCAACCCGACCTTGTAGCCTCTCCTCGCATAGTATAGGGCCAGCTTTCCCGCAGTCGTGGTCTTACCGCTACCCTGTACCCCGACGAGGAGCATTATCCAGGGAGTCTTCGGTGGTAGGAGGCGGGGCTCCCCCTCGCCCCCGAAGAGCCTCACTAGCTCCTCATACACTATCTTCAGGAACCACTCGCGCCTACTAGCCCCCGGCGGGGGAGCTTCCTTCCTGGCCCTCTCCTCGATCCTCTTTGTAAGATCGAACACGAGCTTAACATTAACGTCCGCCCTTATGAGCTCCCGTTGTAGATCCCTTATGAACTGCTTGACCGCAGCCTCGTAGGTCCCGCCGCCCCTTAGGAACCTCGAGACCGCCTCCTTTATCCCCTCGAGTACCAGTGGAGCGCTCCCCTGCACCCGTTAGTATTCGTAAGAACTTAAGTACTAACCCCCAGCGGCCCCGCCTCATAGCGGCGATGGAAGTGGCCAACAACTCGCTGGCAGTGAAGGCCAGGGCTATATGGGTGATGATGAAGCCGCTCCAGCTGTTCCTACTATCAGTAACCCTCTTTGGCGCCTACTTCGCGGCTGGCGGCAGGTTCAACGCAGCAACCCTAGCCCTGCTGGTCGGCGCGGCCATCGGCGGTATAGGGGGCGTGACGGCTCTGAACATGGTCCTCGAGGCCGACATAGACGCGCTCATGCCTAGAACCGCGGGTAGGCCCGTGCCATCGGGCCTCATAGGCCCCGGGGAGGCGCTTAGCGCCTGCGTAGCCATAACTTTCCTCGGGCTCCTCTCGGCGCTGGCCATAAACAGGTATGTAGCCTTCAGTGTGCTCCTAGGCTTGGTGTTTGACATCATAATGTACACGGAGATAGCGAAGCGCAGGTCGCCAGTCAACATCCTACTCGGCGGCGTGGCCGGAGGCGCCCCAGCCCTTGGGGGGTGGGCCGCTGCCCGCGGCACCATAGACCTCGGGGGTGCCCTACTGGCAGGCGTCGTGATGTCTTGGATACCCATGCATATATGGTTCATTAGCTCCTATTATATGGATGACTACGCTAGGGCTGGCATACCGATGGCGCCGCTAGTGTTACCGCCTAAGAGGGTGACGGCGCTCATAAAGGCCTCACTACTGGTCATGGACGCCCTCCTCTGGGCCTTCGTAGCCGTGGAGGGCTACGGCATGCTAGCGGCTTCACTGGCAAGCCTGCTAGTGGCGCTTTCGATGCGCGCGGTGAGCAGGTGGGAGGCGAGCCCCGATAGGGAGAGGGCGAGGGCTCTCTTCAAGTTCGCGAGCCCCGTTATAGCGGCGGTCTTCATAGCTCTCCCAATCGATTACTGGCTCCTAGGGGGCGTCATGCATTGAAGGAGCCCTCAGGCCTCGAGTGCGGCTCGCGCTGGGCGGCTTACTGTACTTTTAACGCCCTCGCACCCATAGCTGGCCTCGCCTGGTACCTTGACCCGAGCCCGTTACTCGCTCTTGCCGTAGCAGTGCTCTCGAGCCTGGGGCTAGCATATAGTCTAGGCGTGGGCGAGGGCCTGGCATGGAGTCCCTTCGCCGCCCTAGCTCTCGTGTTGGACGCGCTGAGGCACCCCACTCTGGCCGCTACCACACTTATCGTGGGTGCTGCCGTGGTGCTGGCCCTTAGCCGAAGGCCCCTGGCACTGGGCTTGGCGTCTATGGCTGCAGGGCTCCTGGCCTCTAACCACTGGGCCGCCCTCTCGGTGGCGCTTGCTTCACTCTCCGGCGTGGCACTCGAAGCAGGAGTCATCCACGCCTTCAGCATATTGGCAGGGGCGCCCCTCCTATTCGCTGCTGGCGAGGCGTGGGGGCTCCTGGGAGCGTCGGCGGTCTACGCGGCCGCCTCAGCCCTCGGGGCGCCCCTGGGCTCCAGCAGGTGCCCCTTCCGCCTGGAGAGGGGCCTCCTGGCATATGGAGTAGCGTTCACGGCGGCCTCGCTGGTGGCAGCAGTGATTGGGGTCTCCGGGGTTAGAGTAGAGGACATCGTGGAGGCATCCTGGCTCTTCGGATTCACCCTCGAAGAAAGCGCTATCCTAGTCCCCAGGGGGCTGGGGGCTCTTCTTGGGGAGGCGCAGCCTCAGGGGGCCCCTAGGCCTATGGGCGAGCCTGCCGTCGAAGAGGCTCCTCAGGCCTGAGTCGTCGCGGGGCCATAGGTAGAAGGGCCTCCGCAGCGTGTTGACCTCGACTAGGGCCTCCATGACCTTCGAGATCTTCTCCTCGTAGGAGGGAGCGCTCCTAAGGCGGCCTATGAGATCCACCCTCCTCCCCCTCCAATTGAGGCAGGGCGACAGGGTTCCATCGTCCAGGAGCCTCACGCGGCTGCAGCCGAGGCAGAAGAGCGGGTTAGCGTAGGGCTTCACTACCTCCACACGGGAGCCGTCGGGTAGCTCGTAGATGGGCCTGTTGTGGAGGCTCCTGATCCTAATCCGGGCCCCTCTCTCCACTAGCTCCCTCTCGAAGGCCTCGAGCGGCGTGAAGTGCCTCTTGAAGGTGCGGGATCCTAGGCCGACCGGGTGCAGCTCTATTAGCTGTAACACGAACCCGTTGTCCCTGGCGAACTCTAGGAGGTTCCATAGCTCCGAGTCGTTGAGCCCCCTTAGTACTACGGCATTCACCTTAATTAGCTTGAAGCCAGCATTCGACGCCTCCCTTAACCCCTCGAGAACCCTCTTGAGCCCGTTAACACCGGTTATCCTCCTGTAAACCTCCTCCCTCAGGCTGTGGAGCGACACGTTAACTCTGTCGAGGCCCGCCTCGGCGAGCCTCGAGGCGAGCTCGGCTAGGTAGTAACCGTTTGTAGTCATGGATATATCGGCTCTCGGGGCCCCGACTCTGATGCTGGATACGATCTCTACTATGTCAGGCCTCACGAGGGGTTCTCCTCCCGTGAGCTTGAAACTGGAGATACCGAGGCTGTAGGCTGCCCTGGCGACTATACCGTACTCCTCCGGTGTTAGGAGGCTATCCTCGGAGCCCGGCGGAAGAGGCCTGCCTGAGGGGTGGCCCTCGACGTGGCAGAAGAAGCAGTGGTAGTTGCACTCCCTGGTGACGGATATCCTCAGGTTGTTGAGCGGCCTGCCGTAGGCGTCCCTTAGCGGTGGCTTCACTCTACTGGGCCCCCGAGGTGCTTGTCCTGTAGTGCAAGGTTTAAGTCTGGATACTAGTAGGCCCCCGTGGGCGGTGCCTGGTCGTGGCCAAGTTCTGGGCCTCCGTGCTGGGAGGGTACCCTAGGGGGAGGCTGGCCCGCTACACCATGCGGGACCTCGACTCTGGAGCCCTCGAGCCGTATAGAGGCCTCGTTGAGCTTGAGAGGGCCTCAGCCCTCGTGGTAGGCGCGCAGCTGGCCTCCGGCATGAGGTTCGTGGTGGATGGCATGCTCGACTGGCACGATATATTCAGGCCCTTCGCGGAGGCGTGGCGAAACGTGTACCTCGACGGCATAATACGCTACTTTGACAACAACTTCTTCTACAGGATACCAGTCTTCCGCGGGGAGCCGGAGCCCCAGAGGCTAGTCCTACCCGGCCGGGTCAAGGGCCTCAAAATGCTGGCAGAGCCCGCGGGCGTCAAGGTCGTAGTCCCCGGACCTCTCACTATGGTTAAGATGGGCAGGAACGAGTCAGACCTCAGCGACTATGAACTCGTAGACAAGATAGCTTCCGCTCTAGCCCTTGAGGTGAGGGAGGCCGTAGCCAACGGCGCTGTTTTTGTCCAGATAGATGAGCCCTTCCTATCCGACCCAGAAGCTTCGCGGGACGACGCCCGAGCCGCTGCGGAGGCCGCCTCGAGGATAGCGAGAGAGGCGGGCACGGCCCTCACAGCCCTTGCAGTTTACTTCGACACGCCAAAGCCAGATATCTATGAGGAAATCATAGACTCGAAGGTGTCACTAGTATCCCTCGACGTGGGTGACGCCCCCGCCAGAGCAATCGGACTACTCCGCGAGAAGGGCTGCGGGGGGCACGGCTTGGTGCTCGGCGTCATAGACGCTAGGAGGATACACGATGATAGCTACTCTAATGTGAGGGAATTCGTTATCAAGGCCCTTGATGCCTGCAGGGAGCTAGAGGAAGTCGGCTTGACAACGACTACGTGGCTCGACCTTGTTCCACTCCGCTTCAGCCTGCGCAAAACATACATCCTAGGCCTCTACACCGAGCGCCTGGCGGCAGATCTCGGGGGCGAAGCCGTTATACCGATAACAGCCAAGCCCGAGCCATACCTAGCCGGTTGAGGTGGCGTGGAATGGCGGCGTACACTGTTCCCAAGGCATTCCCGACCACGGTCGTTGGGAGCTACCCCAAGCTCCCCAGCGCTCGGGAGGCCCTCAGGAGACAGCGGAAAGGGGGCATTAGCGAGGAGGAGTTCAAGAAGCTCGTAAGAGAGGCTATCAGAGGCGTTATAGAGGACTACATATGGGCCGGCGTCGACATACTGAGTGACGGCGAGCAATCAAGAGAGGACATGGTCGTATACTTCGCGGAGAGGCTAAGGGGCTACGCCCCCGGGGAGTGGGTTAGAATATTCGATAACGTCTACTTCAGAAAGCCCATCATCGTCGATAAGGTGGAGTGGGTCTCCCCCATGGCTCTGGATGACTGGGAATACGCCAGGAGCATCTCAGGTGGTAGGCCTGTAAAGGTTATACTCACAGGCCCCTATACTATGCTCGAGTGGAGCTTCGACCTCCACTATGGCGATCGGAGGGAGGCCATACTCGACCTGGCGAGGGTGATTAGGAGAGAGGTGGACGAGTACCTAGCTAAGGGCGCTGAGTACGTGCAGATTGACGAGCCAGCCCTCTCGACGAGGCCGTGGAGAGAGGAAGCCGAGCTAGCCGGGGAAGCCCTCGAGGTAATATTCAGGGGTGTCAGCGCTAAGAGGATAGTCCACATATGCTTCGGCAGGATAGAGAGGATCCTCCCCTACATACTAGACTACCCCGTGGATCAGTTCGACTTGGAGTTCAAGAACAGCGACTTCAGGCTACTACCGTACCTCAAAGAGTATGGCTACGATAAGGAGCTGGGCTACGGCGTAGTCGACGTTCATAGTCTTCAAGTCGAGAGTGTTGAAGAGATTAAGAAGGCTATAGACGACCTCATGAAGCTAGACATTATAGGCCCAGAGAAGGTCTACATAGACCCAGACTGCGGGCTCAAGAGGCTACCCCGCGAGATAGCCAGGGAGAAGCTCAAGAATATGGTAGAGGCAGCCAGACTCGCTAGGAGGGAGTGGGCTGGCGAGGAGTAGACGGTGAGCCCCATTGGCTGGCGGCAGGAGGAAGCCGCAGGGGCCTCGAAAGTATAAGTGCACTGATCCCCCCTGTTTGCACATAGTTGTAGATGAACGTAGGGGCATATTCAAGGTCTTCCTAGAAGACTATGACGGCCTAATCATTCCAATCCCGGCGGATACCCTCAGGAGGGCTTGCAGCGGCCTCTCGGAGGCTAAAGGGCTCAGGGAAGCCTCGGGCGACGAGGTAGACTACCTCGCGAGGAGGTATCTCGAGGCAGAGCCGAAAGAAGAGGAGGAATGGTAATACCCGCTCCCTAGGTCGAGCGCGTTCACTCTCTCTTGAAGTACTTGGGGTCTATGCTTGCGACTAGCTTCCTAATGGACTCGCAGGCCTCGTGGAACTTAGCTTTCTCCTCGTCCGTTAATGGTAGCTCTATTATCTTCTTCATACCGCCCTTGCCTAGTATAACCGGTACCTCGGCCACCACATCCTTCTCGCCGTACTCGCCATCTAGGTAGACGCTAGCAATGAACGCCTTGTTGTAGCCCTTCTTTATGGCCTCAGCCATAACTGCTAGGCCTGCTCCGGGCCCGAAGTTGCTGCTGTAGCCGCGTAGCTTGGTTATCGTGCCGCCAGCCTCAACTGTCTCCTTAGTTATCTCCTCTATCTCCTCCGGCTTGAGGAGCTCTGTCAAGGGCTTGCCTAGGACTGTTGAGAGTCTTGGCACGGGGAACATAGCCTGGCCGTGCTGGCCTAGGACCACGGGCACTATACTCGCGGGGCTTATGCCTAGCTTCTTCGATGCGTAGTACGCAAGTCTGCCAGCGTCGAGTACTCCGCTGAAGCCTATAACCCTGCTCCTGTCCCAGCCTAGCCTCTTGTACATGAGGTATGTCATGGCGTCTAGGGGGTTCGTCGTAAGCATTACTACAGCGTTAGGGGCATACTCTAGAATCTTGTCCGCTATGTCGGCGATAATACCAGCGTTCTTGTCGACGAGTTCCTCCCTTGTCATACCCGGCTTCCTCGGGAAGCCAGCTGTGACTATGACCAAGTCACTGCCAGCCATGTCCTTGAAGTCGTTCGAGCCCCTGATGTCCACGCTTAGTCCTAGAATGCTAGCAGCGTGACCTAGGTCGAGGGCCTCACCCTGAGGCTTGTTCTCTATAATGTCTATGAGCAGTATATCATCTAACTCCTTTATCATCATGAATGCCGCGGCGGATGTGCCTACCTTACCCGCTCCTATGATCGTTATCAATACCTTACACCCCTCACTCGCCTGATAGGGGGATGCATGCCAGTATTCTAGCTTGTCTATATCGAGTGTACTGGCTCCGCTGGAACCCCCCTTATTACGGAGTTCAGCAGTCTTAACGGCACACACTCTATCGAGGCGGCTGCTCACCACGACTGCTAGGCTGTGCTAGGCATCCGCGTAGTAGTCTCGAGGCAGCGCTAGCGATATAGTGGGCTACCCTTACGGGCTCGGGGACCCTAGAGTGAATCTGGAACTTCTCTACTATCTTAATGGCCTCCGGAGGCTCTATGCCCCAGAGCAGGGCGTAGAGCACGCCCTTCCTGGTCTTAAGCGGTACAGCGTTGTCTACGAGCCTTATAATCCTATCAATAATCTTGAATGTTGAGAGGTTTAGGGCTCCTCTCCTCAGACGTGCATAGCTAGGCTTATAGGAGTATACCACTATAACTGGAGCGCCAACGAGGCGATAAATAATTGGTGGGCTCACAACGTTGAAGCCAGCTATAGTGATAGAGTCTAGAATAACTGCTACAGGGTTAGCCTCGAGAAGCCTTGCTGCCACTGCTATTACTGAGGAGGCTTCGAGGCCATCTACTCTGAGTAAGCCAAGAGCGGCATCACGAGGATATAGGCCATAGGCTGTTGAATCCATGCTTACACAAGCGTATGTAGTATATTCCTGGAATCCTACCTTCCTTATCTCTCCATCATCACAGCCTACAACAGTAGGCCCTTCGGATATATCCACACACCCCGATCCTGCTGATCCTAGGGCTGGCCTGGTTGAATTCTAGCCCTGTAATCCCAGGGTCTCGCCCGCTATAGTGTCTATCGCATCCTCTATAGCGGGGTCCTCCTCGAGGGCCTCGATGAGGGCCCCGGTGTCGGCTGCTAACTCGATTACACGCGTCTTACCATAGCGCCCACGGCTAGTGACCCTCGCCGTTATGAGGCCTAACATGTCGAGCTCTCCTATGATCCCTGATACCCTCCTAAACGTAACCTCCTCCACGCCTACTATAGAAATTAGCCTCCTATAGTAATCGTATACCTCCCCCGTAGTAGCCTGGAGTCTGCCGCCTCCCGTAGCGGCTATGACCGCTGCCAGCACGAGTTTAGCGTGTAGGGGCAGGGTCCTGACGACTTCTGCTACCCTATCCCTCTCGATCTCCATCCTGGCCGCGTGGACGTGCTTGGCCCTCACCAGGGAGTCCCCCTGCCTCTCCGCTATCTCGCCAGCAACCCTGAGCAGGTCGAGCGCCCTCCTAGCATCTCCGTGCTCCCTGGCAGCCAGCGCCGCACAGAGGGGGATTACCTCGTCCTCTAGAACCCCGGGGTTGAAAGCCTCCGCCGCACGCTCGCTTAGTATGTCCTTGAGCTGCTCGGCATTATACGGTGGGAACACTATCTCCTCCTCACCCAAGCTACTCCTAACCCGGGGATCTAGCGACTCAACAAACCTGACACTGTTCGTTATACCTATTATAGAGACCCTGGAGGATCCCAGGAGCTCGTTTATCCTTGTGAGCTTGTAAAGAAGGTCGTCGCCATGCTTCTTCACGAGGAAGTCTATCTCATCGAGGACAACAACGTATACACCCGTCTTCCTGCGGAGCCACTTAACAATCCTTCCATAAACCTCGCCTGTAGAGAGCCCCGTGAATGGTACCTTGAGGCCGATAGCCTCCGCTATATCCGCGAGAACCCTATAGGGGGTCTCGCGGTGGCGCACGTTCACATAGACGCTATGGACCCTGGAACCCACCTCTAGGGCCTTGGATTCCAGCCTCCTCAGCACATAGCGGGTTACAGCGGTCTTACCCGTACCAGTCAACCCAAAGATGAACACATTGTTAGGCCTCTCGCCCCTAAGCGCTGGAGCTAGGATGCGGGCCAGCCTAACAATCTCGGCGTCACGATGAGGCAAATAGTCAGGCACGTAATCCGGCAGCAGCACCTCCCTCCTCTTGAATATAGGCGACTTAATGGCCCGCTCAAAGATATCTTCCACACGCTCCAATTGAAATGATACCCCCTAGATATCCTTGGAGCGACGCCTTTAAGGAGCGGAGACCCCGGAAGTACCGCTATGAGCGCGCCGCCCCTCGGAAACCAGTGTGGCACGACTTCCAAGAGGCCCTCGGACGGGCGGTAACCTATAATAAGCCGTGGGGAGGGAGCCTCTAGCGGCTGGGTGGGCCGGTAGCTCAGCCTGGAAGAGCGCCCGGTTGGCATCCGGGAGGCCCCGGGTTCAAATCCCGGCCGGTCCACCACACCCCTGCAATGATGACCACACACCCTTTAGACGATCGAATGAGCGGAGTGGCCAGGGCTGAGCGCCTCCTTTTATAAGCCCTGTATACGCAGGCGCTAGCCTCGGTCTCTGAGAGCCTGGTTCCCACAGGGGAACCGGGGGGTGCACCTAGCATGAGCATGGAAAGGCCTCCGTTGAGGATAGTGATATCGGATCCCCGCGCCGGTGACAAGGTGGTTAAGGTTAAAGTTAAGGGCGTCGAGGATATAGAGTACAGGGACTCTATGAGGAAGTCGAAGGAAAAGGATAGGAGCGAGCTACCCATCGCCAGGGTGAGTAGGAAGCTCTACGAGGAACTCTCACTTGGGGAGATCGGCGTCATGACCCTGAGGTTCATCACCGAGGACGGCAAGAAGGCCAATGTCCCATTCAAGGTCGAGGTAAGCGATGACCTAGGGGACTACGAGGTCCAAGTGAGTATGGAGCTCCTGGGAGAGGTTGCAGGGAACCTCGAGGCCGAGGCAGAGGCGTTCAGAGCCAAGGCCTGGCAGATAGCTGTCCCCGAGGAGACAGCCATACGCCTCGCTGGCCTCGAGATAGGGGACGTCTTCGACGGTTCGATAATAGGATTCGAGGGAGTCAAGCTCAAGATCAGAGGGGGGAGCGATGCCACTGGCATACCCATGCACCCCGGCGTGCCCGGGGCGCTGAAGAAGGCTGTCCTCCTCTCGGGACCGCCCGGCTTCCACCCGCGAGAGAAAGGGGAGCGGAGGAGGAAGCTCGTCAGGGGTAGGGTGGTGCCTGACCCCCGCGGTGAGCGTAGGAAGACCGCCCTCGCCCAGTTGAACGTCGTGATATACTATGGTGAGGGCGGTAAGTAGACGAGCCGCACCCGACTCTCGCGGCCACCGGTAATCCTTTACCGGGCATTGCGCCTCGCTCATTAACCCCTCCATCTCCGGTGGGCCGAGGTGCGTAGAGGTGGATTTCACGCTCTCGCCCGACGAGAAGCTGTTCCAGGAGGCTGTCCGCGAGTTCCTCCAGAAAGAGCTGGCACCCATATGGATTAAGGCCGACGCCGAGAGGAGGATACCTACGGAGCTACTCCACAAGATGGGAGAGCAGGGACTCTTCGCAATACCCGTGCCCGAGGAGTACGGGGGTCAGGGCGGTAGCTTTCTCCTGGCGGCTCTGGCCGTCGAGCAGGTGGCCTACGCCGACCCAGCGCTAGCCACGGCGGTGTTCACCCTGCTAAACAACGCCTGGCCCTTCATACTCTACAAGTTTGGACCGGAGGAGGTTAAGAGTAAGGTGCTACCCCTAGTCGGCAAGGGCCGCGGCTTCTTCGGCATAGCCTCCACGGAGCCCCACGGGGGCAGCGACGTCGCCGGAACTAGGACCAGGGCAGTCCTAGACGGCGACGTCTACAGGGTCACAGGAGAGAAGGTCTACATAAGCGGACTAAGGGAGGGGATGGAGCAGCTGGATCTAGGCGGCTGGTTCCTGATAACGAGGACTGGGAAGCTCGAGGAGAGGCATAGAGCTATAACGGCCCTGGCATTCATAGGAAACGACCACGGTAAGAGGCCTGGGGGATTCGAGTACAGTATACTCAACACGATAGGCAGGCACGCCATATCCACGGGTCTTATGAGGTTCGACAACACCCCGGTTCCGGCTAGCCACGTTATCGGCGAGGTAAACAAGGGCTTCTACATAGCCATGCAGGGCTTCGCCCTAGCCAGGGTACTCGTCTCGGCAGCAAACGTGGGAGGCGCTCAGTGGGCGCTCGAGAGGGCCGTCGAGTACGCTAGGGAGAGGAGGCTCTTCGACGACAGGCCTATAGCAAGCTTCCAGGGCGTCAGCTTCCCCATAGCTGAGGTCGCCGTTAAGGTAGAGGCCGCCAGGCTACTCGTCTACAAGGCGGCTCAGATGGCCGATAGGATCTACATAAAGGAGGAGGCTGGCCTGAGGCCACACGACCTCAACTTCCCGGCGGCAGCCGCCAAGATAGCCGCTGTCGAGACGGCTGAGGAGGCGTTCAAGGTCCTAATGAAGACCATGGGCGCATTCAGCTTCACCGAGGAGGCGAACGTGTTCAGGGGAATGCTGGGCCAGCTCTCTTACTACGTGGGAGCGGAGGGGACGCAGAACATAATGCGCTACATAGTGGCTCGTGAGGTCATAGGCAGGGAGTACGTGAGGGGCTAACCCCCCTCTTTCTCTACAATTAAAACTAGCCCCCTGTACCCGACCACCCTAACCCTCTCTCCCCGGACCAGTGCCTCACCGCGAGTATGGACTGCTCTCCAAAGTTCACCCTCCACCTCGACTAGGGCCTCGCCAGCGGGCCTAGAGGACTCCACTACAACCCCCCGAGCACCTATGAGGGCCTCCGGGCCGACTGTGGGTCTTCTAGAGTGCACCTTGTAGACAGCGGACGCCACCGCTGCGAATAGGGCCGTTACAACGGCGGAGCCCATTGCAACCCACTTGACGCTTATGAAGCCTGCCCAGTGGAGTAGGAGCCCCACTAGGACCGAGACAAGGGCTGCTATTACAACGTCATCGAGTAACGCTGCTATTGTCTCGCCCCTCCTGGAGTAGCCCTTCTCTCCCAGGGTGGCCACACCCCGCTATGGGTTCCTCAGCTACCCATATCCCCGTGGAGGGTAGAGGCTTAATGGCTTCGACCCTCCTGAAGTACCTCGAGAGCAGCGCCTTCATGCCCTCGAGAGTCTCCATCCTCGGGAGGGTGCTCTGCAGGCCTAGATAGCTCCTCGCCTGCCTCGGGCAACCAGCTATTATGGCGCCTAGCACTGGGACTATAGTGAAGTACAGCCTAGCTAAGGCTAGAGCGAGCCTCCCCCGGGGCCTGTAGAGGTCTACCACCACGAGCCTGCCATTAGGCTTGAGGATCCTTGCAGCCTCCCTCACGGCCGCCTCCCTATCTATGGCATCCCTCAACGAGAACGTGGCTGTGACTGCGTCTACGCTACAATCAGGGAGTGGTAGGGCCTCGAAGAGCCCGGCCACCTCCACGTGCATGCCTGCGCATTCCGACTCAAGCATAGCCGATGCTATAGATAACATTGCTGGTGATGCATCGACCAGCACCACAAGGCCCCTGGAGGCTCTGCAGTCCTCGAGGGCTGTGTAGCCCGGGCCGGCGCCTAGGTCTGCTACCACACCGCCCTGAGCCTTCTCCGCCGCTAGCCTGCGGAGCCGTGGCGCCTGGAACATACTCATAAGCATGTTAACCCTCTCGTAGCACCCACTCAGTACTAGGCGCTCTATGTCGGCGACCACGGAGCCCCAGAGATCTCCGAGCCCCCTCAGACGCGTCCCCGGGAGGGATGGAGTCTTGAAGGAGCAGTGGATTAAAGTTACGCGCGGCTCACTCTACGCCGCCGTGGTTTACTCCGTCATCGAGTCCGTCGAACTCAACTATGAGGGCGACTTCGACCTACTCGGCGTAGGCATCCCCGGCTACCTGCTTAGCGTTGAGGATACGATCTCAGCCCTAAGCGGGGGCTCGCTCGTGGTCGATGTCAACGTACCCGGCCACAGGGGGGTCCTAGGCGAGTACACCCTAGCCAACGGGGCGCGTGTAACCGTAACATCGCGCTGGGACTACGAGGGGGACGCCTCTCTCTCCAGCCTCTACAGCACGGCGCCAGCTCGAGTGATCCAGACGGACTCAGGCCTGATTAGGGAGAGCGCCCGCAAGACAGCCAGAGAGGGGGTTGAGTACATCTATATCTACACCAGAGATGGTAGACTCGCAGTGCTCGAGGGCGAGAGGGGTAGCGTGAGGATCCCCTTCCTCAAGGCCTCCATGAGCCTCCACACTCACCCCCCGGGGGCGTGTGGCCTCTCGCTTGCTGACGCCCAATCAGGCCTCGACCTCCTCTCTGAGGGAGGCCTAGCTGAGGCGGCGGCCACTACTCGATGCGCCGTGGTGATGTATCGTGAGGGCCTGGTAACCGAGGACGACTACATTGCAATCCGAAGCCTCAGGGGGAGGAGGAACTCACTCTTCGATCCCTCGAGACTACACCTTGAATCCGTAAGACTCGAAGTAGTATACTACTAGCTAAGCCACGGTGACGGCGGGGCTCCAGCCGCAGGGAAGAGGTCACACCAACCCGGTCTCCCTAGGTGTTGGCTCCTCATCGCCCCGCCCGGCATAGCGGGGCCTACTGAGGGTTATCAGGACACCACATTTTGGACCCGGGACGCCTCCGGCCTTGAAGGCCTTCTAGGGGCTGATACCTCGAGGCGCGGGGGGCTCACACATTTATACCCTAGCTGTAGGGTGTAGCAACACGCCCGGCCCGGCCATAGCGGCCGGGTAACACCCGGACTCATATCGAACCCGGAAGTTAAGCCGGCCGCGTCGGGGGTGGCCGTGGGGTCCGAGAGGCCCTGCAGCCCCCCCGAGCCGGGACCGGGCACCTCCTCCGTTGCACTCTATCCTCGTGTCACACAGGATCGAGGCGGCGGGGCTAGGGGTGTGGTTTACCGCTAAGCTGATCCACTACATGCTGTGCAACTGGCAGGATTAGTGTTAGCGCGAGGTCTACGGCGCTGGGGCTCCCAGGGCTTACTGCGACGAAGCATTGCTTGGAGCCATCGGGTTTTACTATGAAGGCGTCGGCCCGGCTCAGCATCGCTCTCTCCCCCACTTCCTCCCAGCTAGCCCTCCTATGAGCCTCCCCGAAGCCGGGGACCCTCCTATAGGCCATTGAAGCCACGACGTCCACGCTTATATCGCGGGGCGAGATCCCTGTGCCACCCGTTACGAGGACTATCTCGGCGGCCCGGCAGGCCTCCTCTACCCCCCTCCTTATGGCGTTGGGCTCGTTGGGGGCTATGGCTGAGTAAGCAAGCACGTGTCCCGCAGCCTCTAGGCGCTCCCTTACTAGCGGGGTGACTTTGTCTTCCTTCTCGCCCCGGTACACGCGATCGCTAGTTACCACGAGGCCGAATAGTACCACTGCAAAACCACCTCGGTGCACTCCATAAAACCTACGGGGCTCTAGGACCCTATAAAAACCTCCCCGACATCGTCCAGCGCTCCTGGGGAGACACCAATGCCAGCTGTGGATAGAGTTGTAGGCAAGCACGTGTACGGCAGCCTCTACGATATACCACGCGACATAGCGGGAGACGAGGACTACCTGAGAAGCCTAGTGCTTGATGCGGTAAAGGCTTCTGGGGCAACGTTACTGGACCTGCGTAGCTGGCGCGTGCCAGGCCCTAAGGGCGGCGTCAGCGTCATAGCGGTTGTCCTCGAGAGCCATATAGCCCTCCATACATGGGTAGAGTACAACTACGCCACGCTCGACGTATACACCTGCGGCGATCACACCGACCCCTGGAAGGCGTGGAACGTGATAGTGTCCGGCTTAAAGCCGAAGTACTACACAGTTCACTTCTCCGACAGAAGCCAACTTCCAGGCACTGTGCACCGTCTCGGCGACGAATAGTAGAAGCTTGACAGCGGAAGAAAGTAGTGGGGCCGCGGCTATAGCCCGCCTTCTGTACTGCGGCGGCATTCGACTCAGCGGCCAACCCCCAGGGCCTCGCGCGGCCCTCATCGCCCCGGGGCCTTGCTCCGCCGGGGACGGCCGTTTCACCGCATCCCCCCGCTTCCTCAGCGGGTTACTGCCCCCCAGTCGCCTGGGGGGCCTCGCCGCGTCCTCGACCTAGCGGGGGGCCGTGCCGTTTCTGTGCCGGAGCCGCGGGTGTCACCCGCGCCCCTTGCGGGGCCCGGCTGCCGCGGGGAGGGCGGAGCTTCCTCAGGCCCCCTACGGGGCCCGTGGGCCGCCAGCCGCGGCCCCCCTTGAGGCACTGGCTTCTGGGAGGGTTTATCTTGTGAGGTGCAGCGCCTCCCTCGCCTTTGCCTCCCAGTCTATCTCGTCGAGTGCTCCTCTCAGGGAGGCTAACTCCAGGGCTTCGCGGCGCTCTAGAGGCCTGGCGTGCTTCCCCTCTAGGCGGGTCTCGTAGTAGTACTTGGCTGCGGTGACGAAGGACTCGTCGCCCGTGTGCCTGGCTCCCTCCAGTAGCAGTATCACTGCCGAGGCCGCTCCTATGCCTCTTAGTATATCTTTAGCGAAGTACTCGGCCTGGCCAGGGTTTGAGGCCGCTCTGTTTATCTCGTCTCTTATCCTCTGGAGGGCCTTCTCTGCCAGGGCAGGCTCGGGGCTTGCTGAGGCGATTTCCTCCGTGGACTTCACGAGTTCCTCGTGTGCCCTCTTCTTGTACATCGCCTCCAGCATGTCTAGGGCTTGTATGTTGCTCGTGCCCTCCCAGATCGGGGTTATCAGGGCCTCCCGGTGCCAGCGCTCGACGGCGAACTCGTGGAGGAAGCCTATGCCTCCGAGGAGCTCCATGGCCGTCTGCGTGATGCGGGCCGAGGTCTCCGCGGTCATATTCTTGACTATATGCGTCATCAGGCGGGCATAGTGGTACTTAGCATCATAGGGGGGCCTCGAGCCCCAGGCGGAGTCGAAGAGGGATATAGTGTAGAGCGTCAACGCGGTCATAGCCTCGATCTCGGCCTCCATGTCTACCAGATCCCTAAGTGCGAGCGGGTGCTCCACAAGTCTCTTCCCGAATGCCCTCCTGATCGATGAGTAGCCGTAGGCCTCGATGTAGGCCTTGCGAGCTATCCCCAGGGCCCCAATCGAGTTCGCGAGCCTGGAGACCATGAGGTCCTCGAGCGTGTAGTAGATACCCTTATCTGGCTCACCTAGGAGATACGCCTCGGCACCAGTAAACTCCACCTCGCCAGTGGGCACTGGCACCGTGCCACTCTTCCACTTGAGCCTCCTCACGTGATAGTTCAGCTCCCCCCGCGAGTTGACTCGCGGCACTGCGAAGAGACTGAGGCCCTTGGCGCCCGGCCTAGAGCCGGGGAGCCTGGCCGTGGCTAGCGCTATGTCGGCTATGCCAGCGCCGCTGGCGAAGTACTTATACCCATACAACTCGTATTTACCGTTGACCAGCTTAGCAGTTGTCGTATTAGCCCCTAGGTCGCTACCGCCTTGGACCTCGGTGAACCAGGTGGCCCCCCAGAGTGGAGGCTTCTCAATCCCGGCCAGTCCCTTGTAGTAATCCCTAAGCTCTCCCTCGGCGTATTTGTAGAGGGCATACGCGGTCTGTATCGTTATTGTTAATATGCAGCTTATACCGGGGTCGCCAATAAGGTACAGGGCCGTGTAGTGGTTATGCCAGGGCCTACCCTCGAAGGGGTGCCTGTTAACGCCGAAGTCCACCACCAGCTTCTCCAGGACCCGCCTCTCCTCGGGAGCCAGCAGGCTTAGGTCCGCACGCTCGCCTAGAATGCTCCACGTATAGAGGTATGGGTTGGAGAACCTGTCGACCCAGTAGGCCGCTTCATAGAGTTCTCTCCCAGCAAACTCTCCAAGAGTCCTGAAGTCAGCTTTTTCCCTGGAGAAGACTCCCAGAAGCCTATCGTAGGGCTTGTCAACCTCGTAGTGGTTAACACCATAAGCCAGGCTTATAACTCCTAGGTCTCCTAGTGGCACGCCACGACACCTCCAAGCCTAGTGGTGTGTATTCGGTGGGCGTCTAATGAGGAAAGTCTCCCCCCTATACTCTACGGCCTTTACATCACCCCTTAAAACTAGCTCCTCAATAACTCTATCAGGATCCAGGCCAGCCTGCCTTACGAGCATCTTAGCATAGTCGAGCTTCAGGGGATGCACTAACGCCGTCGACAGTATATACTTCACCGGATCCCTAGGTGAGGCGGGGGGAGGCGGCTCATCCGTTGTTAAGAGCTCCGCACTGATACCCCTGGATCTCAGCTCCTCGTGCAGGAGCGCTAGTGCCTCGGCGTTAGCGCCCCTAACCCAGGGCTCCGCTGGGGGTCTCGTGGGTATCATTATGTATGCCTTCATAGGAGATATTGAAGCTATTATATCGGCTATACCGCGGAGCTCGCTAGGGTCATCGTTAACCCCGCGGACCAGCATTGTCTCCGTTATGATTGCGCCCGTGTATTCCGAGGCAAACTCCCTAAGCCCCCTGATTACAGTATTGAAGTCGAGGCTGGGGTGAGGCCTGTTTATCTTCCTCCAGACGTCCTTGCTTGCAGCATCAACCTTCAGAGAGACTAGATCCGCCCCTGAGAGGTCCAGCCTGACATCCCTCCTCCATAGCAGCGAGGCGTTTGTCAGTACAGCGATGTCAACCCATAATTCTAGTTTTAGCAGTCTAATCTCTGCGCCTAGATTGTAGTCCAGGGTGGGCTCGCCGTCGGGTACATATGTGACGAAGTCGACCTTACCGGTCTCCTCGAGAGCCCTTGAAACCTCGTCGACTAATGCATCTGGCTCAACGAAGGGCTTCCTCTCCACGCCCAGTTTGATGGTCTTGCCCAGCTGGCAGTACACGCAGGAATAACTACAATACTTATATGGAATATTATTTATACCTAGCGACACGCCAAGCCTCCTAGAGCGGACGGGCCCAAAGACAAGGCTCCTAGTTGCACCCTGAGACAAATCGCCTACCCATGCCACGCCGCCCGGGCGGGAGCACACTAATAGCGGCATCCATACATAGCCGAACCACACACCCAAGAACGGAACGCTTTAAAGTCCCAGCCCCATAACCCGGCAACCTTGGGGTGGAGGGCCCGTCGTCTAGCCTGGTTAGGACGCCGCCCTGACACGGCGGAGGTCCGGGGTTCAAATCCCCGCGGGCCCACCACGCACCCCATGTTCTCGGCATCCACGCTATATGGTAGAAAGCTGTGGAAGTACAAACCGCTATCGGGAGCCTCTAGACAAGGCCTAAACGGCCGGAACTAGTACTAAAACTACTACCAATTGTGGCGAAGCCTACACTATGCTGGCCACGGTTTTTAGATTATCTCTTACGAGCTTCTGACCCTCATTATCTTTGGTCTGCCCATTATCAGCCAGTACTCTACCTGCACTCCCGGCTGTAACTTTGAAGCGAGTTGCGGGTCGTCGGGTTTCTCTACCTCCAGGGTGTCGTATGTCTCGAGGTCCATTAGCTGAAGCGAGTCTCCCATGTCGGCTAGCACCTGGGCTAGCCTCTTCTCTATAATAGGGACCTGAACCCTGGTGTCGACGGGTGCCACGAAGGTCTTCTTCTGGCCGCTGAATACCCCTATTGCCACTACGTGAGCCTTGGCGCTTCCGTGCTTGCCTGTCTTCGCCTTCGTGATCTCGACTATCCTGCAGGGCTCACCGTCAATCACTATGTAACTCCCCTTCTTCAGCTCGCCCAGCGTCGCGTAGTTCACACTCATCCCTTGCCCACCATGCGGCCTGGGGTCGGGCTGGGGGCTTTAAAGTATTCATACCTAACCTTATTCTATTAAAGAATTTTTATTTTTGGTAGCGCCATGGGGAGCAGCATGCACCCCTCCCTTGACTTCAGGAGGAGGCTCCTGCCCTCGATTAGCGAAGCGCAAGCAGCGGCGGCCAATACCGCGTCTATCTCATGCCTATTGAGTCCCCCTTGAGCCAGCATGCTGACTAGCTCTGGCGACCTGCCTCTGAAGCTCCCCGGGTGGGTCTCGCACACCGGGATTCCCGCTTCTAGTAAGAGCGCGGTCAGCGCTACGCCAGCCCTTACGAGCTTCGCCATGCCCTGAGTGTTGAGGGGGATAAGCCTCGCGCCGAGCCGCATGGCCGCTCTCTCGTGGGCTCTGAAGGCCCTGCCCCCTCGTGGCAGTGTTATGGGTGCATCCACGCATGCCAGAGGGGTGGCATGGCTAGCTCGGAGTAGGCCTAGCAGCTCCTCCAAGGCTCTCGGGGGGCTTGGAGAAGCGTGGCTCGATAGCACCCAGTAGCCCCTCCTGGCCTCGAGGACTGCGATGCCCCAGGGTGAGGAGCCCCCAGAGGGATCCACCCCAAGGGCTAGGGTGCCTCTGGGGGCTCCTTGGAGGGGCTTCATCGAGCCCTCGGCCTCCCCGCCGCCTAGGATATGTAGTCGAGTTCCACGGGGAGGCGCGGCTTGTAGCCGACTAGATCCTCCACGGGCTTCTCCAGCGTGTCAATGATGCTCTCTAGCCCGCTGAGATCGCCATCAGGTGTTGGCACTCTGAGGCTTCTAGGCTTCATGGCCTCGTAGTCGTATAGCCTCACGCTGACGAAGCCTTTCTCCACCTCCTCGGACCCTATAACTACAGTCAGAGGGGGCTTGAACGTCGTCTCGAGCCTCCTTATGGTGCCTCCGATGCCTGTCCTAGTTGTCTCGACTACGCTATATCTTATCCCCAAAGAGTCGAGGTGGCTCGCTATGTGGCGCGTCAGCGCGAGTATATCGTCATCCCTGGGAGTGCCAGTCTTTATGGGGAGCAATGCGGCTTGTAGTGGTGCAAGCACGAATGGCAGCCTGCCCCTAAACATCTCGAGGTAGACGCCTAGGAATCTCTCGAGCGAGCCGAGTAATGCCCTATGTATCATGTAGATCTCGAAGTCGGGGCCATAGATGTCGCGCACCATACCCTCTAGCCCGAACCTCTTCGGTAGGTTGAAGTCGAACTGCATTGTGCCTATCTGCCACTCCCTCTCCTCCCCCGCTACCAGTGCCACGACGTCTATCTTTGGGCCGTAGAATGCGGCCTCGCCACGGCCTATGAAGTATTCAATTCCGAACTCCCTCTTAATAGTCTCCGCCGCCTTCGCTATAGTCTCCTCTGCCTCCCTCCACTGCTCGAGGGTTCCCATGTATTCTCTGCCTACCTCGCTGGGCTCGGAGAAGCTTAGGCGCAGGCGTATTGTGGAGGATCTGACCTTGATGTGGAATAGTTTCTCGTAGAGGTCCCTTAGCTCTCGGAAGACCTCGACTATGGAGTTCACCGCCCCCTCCTTGGGCGTGAATATGTGGGCGTCGTCCTGAGTGAATCCCCTGACCCTGAGCAGGCCTCGGAGGGTGCCTGAGAGTTCGTATCTATGCACCTTCCCTAACTCGAATATCTTGAATGGGAACTTCACCTTGCCCCTGTACTTCTCGAGCAAGTTCATTAATATCAGTATGTGGTAGGGGCAGTTCATGGGTTTCAGGGCGAATTCCTCTACACCCTCCTCGGAGGCCTCTGATTTCACGTTGAAGATGTACATATTATCCCGGTAGTAGTCCAGGTGCCCTGAGACCTTGTAGAGGGTAGTCCTGGCGAGTATGGGCGTCTCGACTACCTTGTATCCCCTCCGAGCGTGGAATCTCGTCAGGATATCGCCGAGCACACTCCTAATTATGCCCCAGCCCGTACTGAACAATATATTACCGGATCCAGTGTAGTACCCGTATGGCTCGCCTAGTACAGGCACGGTAACAGTAGGCTTCACCGCTATATCCATGTCGTAGGCATAGTCCATGTGATCCTTTACACTCTGACCCACGCGCTCCCTAGCCAAAGCCTAGCCCCTCCACGGCGTCCCCGGTAGGCGCTCAACCCGCTCGCTTATATCAGCCCGCGCGAGGAGGCGCGTTGAGTCATGCATGGTGCGGGGGGTGGGATTTGAACCCACGCAGGCCTACGCCAACGGGTCTTAAGCCCGCCCCCTCTGGGCCTGGCTCGTCGGGTGGAATGGAAGGCTCCTCCCCGAGTGATGGTGGATCTGAGCCTGGTTTTAAGCAGGATGTGGGCTCGATGGATTCTGAAACCGAGGCCCTGGTCCTGACTGAGGAGCTGGCCAGGCGGTTCCTCGAGTGGCTGGACCTGCCTGGGGACTCGAGGCAGCTCAGGGACTACCGTAACAATCTCAGGCTGCTCCTGGGCAGGCGGCTGGACTGCGAGACGCTCCACCTCTTCGCTAGGCAGAGTAAGAGGAAGTACGAGACCGCCTCCAGGCTCCTGAGCTTCATAGCCTCGAGGAGGGGCCTAGGCCTGAGGCAGCTGGCAGCCGAGCTCAGGGAGTGCCTAGGCAGGAAGCCCAGGAGCGGGAGCGACACCTACGTGCCCCCAGACAGCCTGGTATCCGAGGCGGCCAGGCGCCTCGGGGAGACTAGGGTCTACCACGTGTTCCTACTGATGCTGGGGAGCGGGGCCAGGCTGAGCACCGTGCACTGGCTGCTAAGCCAGGGCCTCGACCCCTCGAGGCTGGTGTGCCTCGAGGCTGGCTTCTGCAGGTACCACATCGACTACGTTAGGGGGGAGAAGCTGCAGTGGGCCCTCTACAGCCCCCGAGGGTTCTGGGAGAGGGCCCTCGAGGAGCCCAGGCTAACCCTATCCTACAGCAGGGCCCAAGAGCTGATAGCAGCCGCTGGGGTCAAAGCGAAGCACCTGAGGAACTGGGCGTACAACAAGATGCTCAGCCTAGGCATCCCAGAGGGCGTCGTCGAGTTCATAGTAGGCCACAAGGCAGCCAGCATAGGCAGGAGGCACTACCTAAACGCCATACTCCAAGCCGACAGGTGGTACCCCAGATACTCCTCATGGCTCGCAGAGCACCTGGACTAGCCAGGGAATACCAGGGTAACACTGGGTCACGCTCGCCAAGGGGAGCCCCCTCTCCTCACACAACTGGGGGGTAAACCTGGGGATGAGGAGCGCCGTGTAACGTCTAGGCCCCAGCCTCCGAGCCCTGGGGACCACGGGGGGCTAGGGCTCTATGGGCTGGGTCCCCCTACCGACCCCACCCCCCTCAGGAGAGGTCTCTGGAGAACCTTTTCACGCTAGCCCCCCTTTTAGTCGGTAGAACCAGTTCGGGTTGGGTATGGTTCGAGTGGAACCTAGCGCTCTCTGGTCTCCTCGCAGAGTAGGGCTGGGCATATGCCGTGGCAGAGCTCCTCGAGGATCCAGCTGGCTGCTTTCCTGGTGAGGCAGGCTCTGCCGCGCCTCCTCCTCCCCTGCTGCCGCTCCTCCAGCGTGACCATGCCGTAGGCTTGTAGCATGTAGAAGTCGTTCCACGTGGCGCCCAGGCTGTGCTTCGGGCTGCCAGTCCACTCGGCGCACCCGTCGGGCCTCCTCGCCAGCTGGAGCAGCGCCCTCAGGTAGCCTGGCAGCCTGAGCTCGGCCAAGGCCTCACCCCGAGTCGATGTAGGCTAGCAGCTCCCTGTAGGGGCTCCCTAGGGGTAGGCTGCCCTGCCTGAGCCTGCGCCTGTACTCGTCGAGTAGCTCGTGCCAGTGGCGGCCTGGGCAGAAGATGACCCGCTTGCCCCTGCGTATCCTCCTGAGGACCTCGAGCTCCGCGAGCTTCCTTAGGGCCCTCTCGACCGTGTGCCACTCTGGCCTCTCGTGCTTGGGGAGCGTGTAGTGCATCCAGGCCCTGAGGCCCTGGTAGGTGAAGCACTTGCTGGCGCGGCCTTCCCTGTAGACGTAGCGCCACACGAGTACCAGGGTCCTGTAGTGGCTTGCTGGGAGGCTGTCGAGGGTGAGGGTCAAGGCGCCGCACCCTCTGGGCACCGCCACAGCTCGCGGCGGAGGAGTTCGCGTATCGCCGCCCTGACGGCCTCGCTCCTCGTCCTGTAGAGGCCCCTCCTAACCAGCTCGTCGAGGCCCTCCACGTATATGTCTGGGACCTTAGCGGTGACGAAGCGCATTGCTCACACCCAAGGCCCTCAAGGCGTAGGCCCGAGCCTCGGCGCTCTCACAGCAGAGCACCGTCTCCCCATCGAGGTTCCAGGCGACGCAGGCCTCGAGCCTCCCACTCCTAGGGTTCCTATAGTAGAAGTAGCGCTCGCCGTGGATGCTAAGCCTCCTGCCCAGGGGCAGGCAGACCTCCAGCCTAGCAGCCCTCAGGGCCAGCTGCACCGCGGCGTCCACTCCCCGTCACCCCCTGCAGGCATGGTGTATCTTGACCTGCGGCTCCTCCTCGACTGGGATGTAGTGGAGTCCATCCTTCCTGGCGAACCTCTTCCGCACCTCGACGACCCAGCCGCCCTCGAGGTAGAGCCTGATGTAGGCGGTCACGCCCAGGATCGTCGAGACCTCCCGCTCGGCGGCCACTATCCTCGCTGGGTCGAATGTCACGAGGCTCCTCTCGGCGAGCACCAACGGGTCAGCGGCTACGAGCCACTCCCTGGCCTTCTCGACCAGCTCCTCCTCATCCTTCCTAGCCACGGCCCTAGCCATGCTAGGCCACCCCCACTAGCCGCCTGAGGGTTTTGACCCGCTCCTCGATGGCGGCTCTACGCTGGGCCTCACACGACTCCGAGTAGCAGCTGATCAGGACTAGCTCCCCCAGCTCGTCGAGGACGCGCTTGACCTCTGGGGTGAGCAGGGCCTCGAGGGCCCTGCTGGCCCTCCTGAGGCAATCGAGCCCTGCCCCGCTGTCCGTTACGAAGCCGTCGGCGAATATCCTGACGTTGCACCCGTCGAGAGCGACACTAACGTATTTACCATACCCGTCGCCGTAGATCCAATGGATGCCGTGGGCGCCGCCCAACCGCAGCATGTACTTGGGCCCATAGACGGCGTTCAGGCGCTCGCCGAGGTACCAGGCCAGCCCATCCACGTAGCCGTAGAGCCCACGGAGACGCCTGCGCAGCTCGTCGGCCTCAACGCGCTCCCGCTCAGCGATCTCCCTGAGCCTAGCGACGCTCTCCATGCTAGGCCACCTCCTTATCGTCGCAGTCCCACTCGTAGACCCAGGGCTCGACCTGGATGATGCAGTCGTGGAGCTTCGCCTCGATTAGCCTCCAAGGAGAGCGCCTGAAGTACTCGGGGCTCCTGTAGCCTAGTTCCGCCGCTAGCTCTGCTAGGTGGACCCTCTTCCTCCTCTTGAATACCTCGACGCTCCTATTCAGGAGGATCCCTATGTGATTCAAGCCGAGTCTCGCGCCCACTTCCCTCACCTCTGTCAGACAGCTCTCTGTCTCACGTCAGACGTACACCTATCAGACTTAATAAATTTTACGGAGAACGAGCACACATACTAGTGTGGTGCGGATGTATGAATGACAGAGACACAGATGACAGAGAGACGCTAGCGAGGCTCCTACTAACGGGGCCAGCCCAGCTCCTCGTGTGGCTGCGGGGGAAGGGCGGGCGCTCCACGCTGGGCGAGGCCAGGCGAGAGCTTGGGACGAAGGCCTACAACCACTCATACAAGCTGGCATTGGCTGGCCTCCTAACAATCAAGGATAGAGAGATAGAACTCACCGACGAGGGCAGGCTGATAGCCGAGTGCCTCCATACATGCCTGTATGGGAGAGAGTAAGAGATAGAGAGTCAGAGGAGACAGAGAGGAGTAGGTGGGCCTAGCCTCTCCCGAGGGGTCTGCACCGTTAGCCAAACTAATAGAAGAGACAGTAGTACTCGCCTCTCCCGCGCATCTGCCTGCCTACCTGGGGGGCCGTGGCCTCTCTCTGTCGTCTGTGTCTCTCTGACTCTCTGTCTAGATGCGCTCGGCAAGGCCTAGGTCGCGCATCACTGTCTCATAGGCCCGCTCTTGGACGCGCCTACGCCAGAGCCTGAGGGGGGACAGGAGGCGCTCGCACCTCTGCTGGTCGCCCACCTCTCTCCTGCAAGTGTGGAGCAGGTCCTCCTCTAGCTTGAGTAGGACGGCTAGCAGCCTCTCGCTCAGGCTCACGCCTCCGCCCCTGAAGGCCTTGGCCTCCTTGAGGGGGGTTGATGTGAGAGAGCCTCCCCTCAGCGCGGCGGAGGGCGGGGGAGCACACCGTAAGGCCCTAAGGCTGGACGGATTCACCAGCCTGGCCCGCCCATGCCTGCCGCGGCCTCCATTAGGAGTAGGAAGAGGTAGAGTAGGGTGGAGCCGTATAGGGCGAGGGCGGTGGCGAGGGCCCTCCTGGCCAGGCCCCTCCAGCCCCTGCCGCCCCCGATCCACCAGGCAATACCCAGGGTCTCGAGGGCGAGCATGGCGAAGAAGATGGCCGCAGCAACATCCGAGCCCAATGGGTCCTCGAGGACCATGAGGGCGGCGGTAGCGGGTAGCGTATAGACTATGAGGCCCAGGAACCTGCAGCACTCGCAGCAGCCGAGCAGGACACCAACAATAACACCCAGAACAACCAGCCCCCTAGCCAGGCGCCGCCAATCCAAGCGGAGGCCCCACTAAGATGGCTATAAGGGGAGGAAAAAAGGGCTAGTCGAGAGACTAAATCAAGATGAAGGCTCTATTGCTACAACGTCAATTACTGCTCTGGCGGAAGCCCACGCCCCATTAAGCGACGCTGGCCCGTTGTCTGCCACTACCTTTAGGCCTACCTCGACATAGTAGGTACCAGCTGGCAGGTTCCCAACGTTCATGTAGATGCCCACAGCTTTAGAGCCGCTGTAGAGCCCATTCTCGTTGACGCTAGCAATTGTGCGATCGGTCTGCTGTATTAGGTTCCCAGAGCTATCGAGCAGCTTGACAATGAGGTATATCTCATCGCTAGAGCCCAGGCTGTCATATGTGGAATACGTTACCGTCGCCATGACTGTCACGTTGTACTGGTCTGAGACGCTCACTGGAATCTTAAACTTAGCATATTGATAGTGCCAGGCATCCCCAGCTAGGCCTGGCGTTGTAGCGAAAGCCGTGACCCAGCGTCCATCGCCAGCTGTCTCTCCCCCGTGGCTATCATCGAGTGGTCCTCCGCCGCCTCCGCCGCTCTCCACGAAAACACCGTTTGTCCAAGCTAGCGTGTCAGCCGTTACGTCAATGGGTGCCCTACCTAGCTCTTGGGCGAGCTCCAGATAGACTTTGAGTGCCTTGATAGCTAGTATTGTTGACTCGCTATTGACTATCGCGAAGGGCCACTCGCTGGGCATGGGCCTCAGCGATTCTGGCGGCACGTTCAGGCCCACCTTTGATAGCGCTCCAGCAAAAGCGTCGGTCACATGTGTGGCGGAGTCGATGAGGCCCCAAGCGCTAGGCTTAGCTATTATTGAGCCGATATCATAGGCTGCTGGCCACCATCCCCTGAATAGCGCCAGTCTCACATAGCCCCATGGAGTCTCCTCTTCATAGTTCCACTGGAGCTTAACTAGTATCCCAGCAAGCCTGTCAGCCATGTACAGAATATCGTTTCCAGCTATCCACTGGTCACCCGTTACCTCGTAATACCTTACAAGGGCAACTAGGAGAACGGCGTTCAGATATACTGGATAGCCGTCATACCAGTAGGGAACCACTTCCTCGCTCTTCTGGCCTGTAGTTATATAGATGGGGTCTAGAAGACTGCCCTTAAGGCCATAACCGTCCCAGCGGCCCTCCTCTAGTGCATGCTCTATCAACTGCTCGGCTTCCGCCTGCCTGCTGGCCCCGTACTTGTTTAGAAGGTGGATGGCCTTCAGCAGGCTACTTAGAGGCATGTCCTCCCATCCTCTGATTGCCTGGTCTAACATGCCGACCTTGTTGAAGATGTACATCCTGCTCTTGTATGGGTAGTTGATGTAATAGGAGTCGTTGATAGTCCATGGCTGGGCCTCATAACCGTTTCCAAGCCAGGTAGAGTGGATCTCAAAGAAGTCGTCTGGATAATCGTTTGACTTGCCGAACACTGGAGCGTAAACATCGTAGGTAAAGCCGAGCATATCCATGAATGCATGCATCTGGCTAGCCAGGTAGGTATATCCCTCCTCTTCCAAGAGCCACGCGGCTATCCTGGTGCTGTGTCTCGCGACGTACCTGGCGCTGTGGAACTTGTAGTCATTGTATTCGTCTATGCTGATTGTCGTGCTCCAGCCCTCGTTTATGTTATTGAACCTGTAGGGAGAGTAGGTGCCTACTATCAGGTTAAACGTGCATTCAGAGTGGTCTACGTAGATGTAGAGATTATCGGTGGTGCTGTTAACGTTTGTTAAGCGTAGGTATAATGTAATATCCTTGTCCTCGTCGTCGTCTACGTTAAACTTGTAGCGCCAGGCCACGCTATTGGATGTAACTTCGACCAGTTCGGTTTCATAGTCTCTATCGCCTGGGTCGAAGAAGCTACCTGGGACATACCGTTTTCCGTTGCATTCTACTATGACCGTTGGGCTTGGATGGTCTGGCATGACGAAGTAGTATGTCGAATTGACAAGAATGGGCCTAACGGCATCGTAGACGGCATCGACTCCTCTTTTTATCGCGTCCTGAACCTCGCTTAGCGGTATCGTAGCTGCCTTAGCTGGCATGGGAATGGTAGCCACGACTGAGAGTGCCACTAGTAGGATTACAGATAGGGCCATAGCCCTCCTCAAGGCTCATCGGGTGCACTAGAAAGACTAGGAGTACCGCAAAGCCTAGACGAAGCCAAGGAGGGGCAAGGCCGCTTACATGGGCTCACGAGCGCGCTAGTCTGACTAGCAGCGCTACGACTGTCGAGGCGAGGGCTAGCGCTGCTGCTATGGAGGCTCCCAGGCGTGCCCCGCCCGCGAGGGCCTCTGGCTGCCTTAGCTCCTGGATGTAGTGCTTGGTGAGGTCGTAGAGGTAGTAGGGGCCCACGTGGGCTGTGGCGTCGTTGTGTGGCTCTATGGCGCTCCGCTCGTGGAACTCGTTCCAGCTATAGATGGCCACGATCCTGATTGCGTCCCTATGCCTTAGCACCCACTCCCACTGCCTCTGGTACCAGCCTCTGGACAGGTCTGGGTCGTAGGGGGGCACGCCTCCTGGCCTGAAGTGCTCGTCGTCGAAGCGCGGAGCAAGTGATACGTAGCCGTCTCTCCTGATCCTGAGGTGGCCAGTCAGGGCCTTGTCGTAGTCTGGCCATAGGTCCCAGTCCTGGTATCTAGCGTTATCAATATCGTTGCCCACAATCCTGATAGCGTAGCCTGGATGGTCTGGCCTGGGGTCATAGGCCAGGCCTATGGGGTTGAAGGCTAGGACTAGGGGCTTACCCTCCAGCCTCAAATAGGCCTCTGGGTACCTGTCTATGTAGTTCTCCCTAAGGTAGGCTAGGGTCTCATTCCACCAGGTGCTGTTGTAGACCTCGGGGTTTTCGTCTCCCTTGTAGGGCTCCACGAGTATAGCAGCCCTCAGGCCGTAGCTGGGTAGTAGCTTGAATATCTCCTGGGCTACCCTATCCGTGAAGTGGCCAGGGCCCCACCAGCTGATAAACAGGCAGTCAACGCCTAGGTCCCTGAGCCAGCCTAGGTGTCTGGCTATCACGCTTAGGTGGCTGGAGTTGTAGAGGCCCAGGACTGGGGTGTCCTTGTAGAACTGCCAGGGGTGATCAGGGCCCCCGTACCAGGGGTAGTAGTAGACGCACACGAGGGGGCCGCTGCTGGAGGCGTGGGCGAGGCTCGAGGCGGCTGTGAGGGCTAGTAGAAAGAGAAAGAGGGCGAGGGCGGCTGTGAGCGCCGAGGCTCGGGCCCCCAAGTGACCGCCCCGCTACTTGAGCATGCCACTTATGATCCTCATAAACTTGTTGAGTATCGCTATCGTGAATCCAAGGCCTATCATCACTGCCACCAGGGGCATGAAGGATGAGAGGAGGCCCGTTATCTGCTGGGTCATCACGGCTGGGTCGTCCTGGGCCTCGACCGTTATGGTTCCAGCTGTGAAGGCCGCCGTCCCGTTGGTGTCGCTGCTGTGCGCCCAGATGCTGGCGAGCGCTGGGAAGCTGCCTGAGACCTCGTATAGCACGTTACCGTAGGGGTCTAGCACCTGGAGCTTGTCGCTCCAGTACCTTATGGTTATGCTGCCCAGGCTCTGCCAGCTCCCGAGCACCTGGTCGGTGGTCACCCCAGCTACTGGGACGTGGAGCACTAGGTCGCCGTTGGTCTTCACGTAGAGTATGAAGACCTCCTGCGGCGTGGTGCTGTTGTCCCTGAAGCTCAGCGCGAGGTTGTCCACGCCGCTATTCGGCTGGAGCCCGCTGAATGACACCCTTATGAGCACGGGGGGCTCGACCTGGAAGCTGTAGCTCTGGTCGGCCACGTTGGCCTGTATGGTCGCGGTGGCCTGCGCCGCGTGCGCTATGGGCGCCAGCGGCGCTATGGCTGCTATCAGCGCTATGACCAGGGCTAGGAGGGCGTGGGGGCGCAAAGCGGCCACCCCGCGGGGGCTAGCTGAAGCTCTTCAGGAGCCTCTCTATGAGTTCTATTATCTTGTTGAAGAAGACTATCGGTATCGCTATCCCTATCATCGTGACGATCAGCGGGAGCAGGCTCTGGATGAGGCTGGTCATGGTGCTCGTGTCTATGGTGGAGGTCGTCTCGCCCAGCACGGCTATGGCCGCGGACGCCCCGAGGGCGGCCCTGGCCTTGAGGGCCCCAGCGCCCCTCCTCAGGGCCTCGATGACCTTCATATGGTAGCACCTCGCTTAGAGTAGACTTGAATTCGACCCTGATTTAATGGACGGTTTCACCTCAATCCACGGCGGGCCTGGGTGGTACAGGTGGCCTCAAGGAAGCCCCTGAGGCCCCCCAAGCGCTTAACCCTAGCCTTCGTGCATAGGGAGAGCGGGGCGGTCCATAAGAGGAGGACCTTCGAGTTCAGGAACGAGTTCCAGGCAATCCTCAAGATAATCGCCTGGGTCTCAGGCATGGTTCAGGAGGGCTTCACCCCCAAGAAGTACAGGCTAGTCGCATTCGTGGACCCGCAATCCGAGGAGCCAGAGCTCGTAGTCAGCATACTGAGGAGGAGCGGGATAGAGGTCCACAACGGCGCCATCAACCTCGAGGCAGCGCCCAGCGGGGAGGCCGAGGGGGTGCTCCTCGCGTGGCGTGGTACCAGGACCCAGTCCAAGTAGTGCTAGTGGTCTTCGTAGCGTCTGGGATGGCCTACCTGGGCTACAAGCTGGTCAAGCTGATCCTCGATTCCCTCTAGCCAGCTTCTTAAGCGTGGATACCAGCTCCCTAGTTGAGAGCCTCCCCTCGGCCCACCTGTCGAGTAGCTCCTCGACCACTCGGTCTCCCACTCTCTCGGCAGCCTCCTCGGCGAGGTCATGTATCCTCGCCAGCCTCCTCCTCATCTCAACCACTTCAGGGTGGGGCATACTCCTCACCAGTCCTATGGTTAATGCATGGAATACCCAGCCTTATAGCCCTTCTACACGCGGCACCATCGGCTGTAACGAAATACGAAGCTCCAAGGATTTTTGCGGCTAGTATGTGAGCCACGTCGTATACCGTATTGTCTGAGGGCTCCTCAATCCCCCATTCTAGGAGTAGGGCCCTGGCCCTCCTACGCAGCCTCAGAACTGGAATCTTATAGATCCTAATGCCATAGGCCCTGGCGAGTCTGATGGCCCTAGGGGGCTTGCCAGCGATCCTGTACTCGTGCAGGAGCACGCTACTAGTGCACAAGCCCCTCCTCTGTCTAGCGAACGCTACAGCTTCAGGCTTCTCTCCCTCTAAGTCCACGAGAAAGTTAGTGTTAACGTAGTACCTGCACCTACGCCTTGGCACGGGCCAGCATCCTCCTAGCCAGCTCCCTAACCTCCCCGCCTGGAAGCCTCCACTCCCTCAGCACGTACTCGACTAGGGAGTCCACAGCCTCGACCACGCGCCTCGGCGCCCCGTGCCTCCTCGCCAGCAGCTTCAGGAAGTTGAGCCTCCTAACTGCCAGGCTCTTAGACATCTTCACCTTTCTACAAGTCCCGTTTTCATAGGTGTATCCACGCTTGAGGTCTCGGAGTATTAGCCTGGCTATAGCAGCTGCCTCTGCCAGCGTATCCACTCCAGGCCGCCTAGCCTTCCTAACATATACTCCCTCCCTCCTAGCGTAACAGGAGTTCTTCCCCTGGTACACAGGCATTACTATCACCCCCTACAACGCTATGAGTTCGTCTAGGTGCTCCAGCTCGTACTTGGCTATCTCGTCTAGCTCCCGCTCGACGGCCCTGGCCCACTCCCCCTCGGCGTAGCGGCTCCTGAGGCTCCTCCAGCGCTCCAGGCCCTCCCTCTGCAGCTCCTCGAGCGTCTTGCCGAGGGCCTCCCTGACTACCTGCTTGGCGTGCCTGTAGCCGAGGCTCCAGTCGATGAGGTGCTCCCAGTCGTACTGGTACGGGTCCACCCCCCTCTCCCTGGCCCTCTTGTATATCGAGTAGGCGAGTGCTAGGGCGGCGATGTAGGTCCAGGCCCTGTGCCTGCCCTCCCTGTACCTCCTGGGGATCCAGCCCCAGATGTCCTCGGCCAGCCTCTTCACGGCTGGTATCCTGGCCCAGAGGCGCCTGGCGGCCTTGACGGTCCTCGAGAGGGTCCTGGCCGCTATGGCCCTCGCGAGCTTCTCCTTGGCCCTCCTGGGGAGGCCAGCCCTCCTCGCCAGGCTGCCAGCGGCCCTGGCGCTCGCCTTCTCGACGCTCCTCTTGAGCCTCGAGGCGAGGTCGTGGGTGTGCCTCCAGGGCCCTCCCCCTACCCTGCCTCCCCTCCTCTTGTCGAGGTGGGGCACGTGCTTCGAGATGTGGCTGCGGCCTCTGGCGTAGTAGTAGCCAGAGCCAGACCAGGCCTCCTCACACGCCTTGAGGGAGTAGTTCCTCTCCCTGCACCACTTGAGGAGCTGCCTCTTGGACTTGAAGTAGTAGAGCTTCGTGACCAAGCCACGCCACCACGATGTAAGCCCCCCTCGGGGCATAGAGGCGCGGCGGTTCCAGGCCCGCTCAAGGCAGCGCTAGGAAGCGGGGCCCGTGAGTATGTCCACGAGCTTCAGCACCACGTTGAGGACGAGCGAGTATATCCCCCTGATTATCTGGTAGTTCTTATAGAAGAAGTCCACGATCGGCTCCGCCGTGAACTCGGCCAGGGCCCTGGCGGCGGCGGAGAAGAACCACAGCAGCCACAGCACGCCAGCGTAGGGTAGCATCTCGACCACTAGGCTCCCAGTGAACCTGAGGGCCGTGGCCAGGCCCCAGGCGCCCCTCCACTGCTCCCATATCAGGTCCCACCAGCTGACCTTGACCTTCACGTACTGGGCCAGGAAGTTGGGGTGTATCCTGTACTCCTGGGGCACGCCGTCCTCCCAGGAGTGGGTGGCCGACTCGACTATCCTGCCAGGGTAGCGGGGCGGGTTCATGACTATTATCGCGTCGACCATCACGCCCATGTACTGGGGGGCCCTCCAGGCGGCGAGGACGTAGAGGGGCTTACTCGAGTCCAGCACGGGGGCCTTGACCACGCCCCCATCCCTCACGTCGGTCTCACTCGTCACCACATCGTAGCCGTCGCCTGTGGGCACCAGTATGTAGACGTCCACGGGCCCGCTGCCGACGAGGGACTGGTTCAGGTGCACCTGCACCTCATAGTACTCTCCCCCGATCCCCAGGCTCGAGCGGGCCACGTAGGTCACGGTGACCGAGGAGAGTATGTAGTCGCTCCCCGCGGGCGTGAGGGGCGCCTCGCTCGCGGGCCTGGAGAGCACGTAGGCCGCCGTGGCGCCGCCAGCCACTATCGCCGCTATTATCACGGCTATTATGACGGGCGCTATCGCCCTCCTGGCCCTCCTCCGCCCGCGAGCGGCCATGAAAACGGCACCGTTATCATCGTGGGCCCAGGGGCGGATAACGCTGGGGGCTTCATGGTGGCTCCCATGCCCCTAGCGCTACCCGTGGACGCCCTCTTCGGCTTCATAATGCTCGCCTCGGCCCTCGCGGCCCTCATAGGCCTGGTGGTGATAGCCAGGGAGGCCGCTAGGGCCAGCGGCTCCCAGAGGCCGAGGATAGCGGTCCTCTGGGTGAAGAGCCCAGGGGAGATGGAGCTCAGGCCCGCCAGGCAGGCGAGGACTGGCGAGGTCCTAGTGGTCGATGGGAGGGACACGTGGGTCTACAAGCCCCCAGCCGACTACAAGCCAGTCGAGCTCAGGGTCCACGGGAGGCTCTACAAGGCCTACATTGTCGACAAGAACATCCACGCCTTCTACGAGGTCCCAGAGCTCAGGGACGAGGAGCTCGAGCAGGAGATAGAGATACAGGGCAGGAAGGTGAAGCTCAACAGGGCGATGCTCGACCCTAGGACCCTATTCACCTACATAGCAAGAGCATGGAGAAGCTGATCAGGCCCCTCAAGGTCTCGAGGGGCGAGGCCGTGGGCTACATGGCGATAGGCGGCCTCCTAGTCGTGATGGCCATCTTCTTCCTCCTACCCATGCTGGGCTACCACGTGAGCATAGGCGGGGGTGGCCCGCTTGGCTAGGCGCAGGAGGAGGGAGGAGGCCCCCCTCGACCCCCTGGCCTTCGAGGAGGACTTCGAGTGGGAGGGATTCGAGGACGAGATAACGGGGGCCCACAAGGCTGCGATACAGCTCCTAGCGGCCCCCAAGGGCAGGGCGAAGCTGACCCTGAGCGATCTGAGGGGCGGGGAGATACGCGCCATAGCCGCGCTCAGGGCTATAGCCTCGATGGTCCCCGACCCCGTCATGCTCAGCTTCGTCGACAACTACCTGATACTGAAGCGGAGCCAGAAGCGCCAGGGCGTCAAGGAGATACTCGCAATCGTGGGCGCCAAGGGCCTGAGGATCCTCCAGGCCGTGAACCTCAGGCGCACGAAGACCAGGGAGGTGGAGGAGATAGAGTAGGGAGGGGGTATAGTATGGGGGACCCCATTATACCCAACGGTAAGCACACCTGTTCAAATGTGAAGCTAAGGCTTGCTAGGAGGCTATGCATCGAGTCCTTAATGAAAGATAACGCATTTATTTTACTTATAGAGGGGCAGACGGGCGCTGGGAAGAGCACCCTAGCCCTGAAGCTCGCCAGGGCCCTCCTCGGCGAGGAGGGTGACCCCCTAGACTACCTGATATTCACGCCCTTCGAGCTCGAGGAGAAGGTCGAGGCCGCCCAGTCGAGCGGGCGGAAGTACCCCCTCCTAGTATGGGACGACGCTGGCCCCTGGATGCAGCTGATCAAGCGCTACCCCTACGACCCCCTAGCCGTCGCTGTGGTGGGACACATCGAGACCATGAGGACCTGGACGGGGCTCCTAATCCTAACCATGACCACTGAGAGGCACCTACCGAGGGCGATCTACGATAACGGCTACATCTACAGGTACAGGGTGAACGTGTGGAAGAACTACTACGACGAGGAGCGGGGCACCTGGCAGGCCGAGGCCCTGCTGCACGAGAGGAAGAGGAGGCAGGACGGGAGGTGGTACTGGGAGACCAGCAGGGAGTGGCTCATACGCTTCTGGCACTTCAGGCCAGGGGACCCCCTCTACGAGCGCTACTCGAGGCTCAGGCTCCAGTACGCCAGGGTCTATAACGAGGTCATGGAGGCCGCCAAGCGCTTCTCGAGGGCGAGTGTCAGCCTGGTGAAGGCCCATGAGGCCTGGAAGGCTATCAAGCAGAGGATGGGCTAGCCTGGCCTGGCTCCTCCTGCTCCAGGCCCTCGACGCCGCCACCACGCTGGCGGCAATCAGGGCTGGGGCCCTCGAGTTGAACCCCCTAGTGGCCAGGCTCCTCGGGAGCCCCTGGCTGCTCCTGGCCGCTAAGCTGCTCGCGGGCTGGCTGGTGTGGCTGCTCGCGGGGCACTCTAGGGCTGCCATGCTACTGGTCTCGGCTCTCTACATAGAGGCGATAGTCGCCAACACGGTCAACCTGCATAAAACATGGGCTGTTTTAAGCAGCATGTTTTAAGGCGATGGGCTGGCTTGTGGGGTGAACCCCTCTTGAATGGCGCTAGCGGCTCGACTGTAACATGGGTGCCTAAACCCTTGTACGTCTACGTCCACACCGTGAGGAGTAAGGGGCGGGTATACCAGTACCTCGTAATAGAAGAGTACCTCGGCCAGGGCAAGCGCAGGACAATCCTCAGGATGCGCCTCGAGGACGCCGTCAGGAAGCTACTAGCCGACACACAGGAGAGCGGCGCCGAAGGCGCCGCATGGTGCGGGGGGTGGGATTTGAACCCACGCAGGCCTACGCCAACGGGTCTTAAGCCCGCCCCCTTTGGCCGGGCTCGGGCACCCCCGCGCCTCGCTTATCCACGGTGCCGCGGGGCTATGAGGCTTCCGTCCTCCCGGGGCTCAGCGGCCTCTAGAGATGACCGCCTAGAAGGGTAGGAGACCCCTTAGCCTGTAGCCTAGGTAGATCCTCGCCAGCCTGCGCTTGTCCACCATTAGGGGGGCTAGCGCCATTCCTGTGAGAAATCCTCCTACGTGGGCCCAGAAAGCGACTCCAGCCGTTACACCCGTGAGGGCTGTTGTCAGGCCTAGGGCTAGCTGGTAGATGAACCAGAAGGCTATGTAGGCGAATGCCGGGAGCTGTAGGAAGAATGGTATGAAGCCCCATAGGGTGACGACCCTTATCTCAGCGTAGGGGAAGTAGACCATGTAGGCGCCTAGGACGCCTGAGATCGCCCCGGACGCCCCGATCGCAGGGACGAGCCAGGGGCTCACGCCCTGCTCGAGAGCTGCGTTGGCGAGAGCCCGCGAGGGCATGAACATTATGCTAGCTATGTGGAACATGGTGGCCCCGAGGCCCGATAGCAGGTAGAAGATTAGGTAGCGTAGCCTGCCCATGGCGTTCTCTATGTTGTCACCGAATATGTAGAGGTACAACATGTTGCCCAGGAGGTGCACGAGGCCCCCGTGGAGGAACATCGATGTGATAAGCGTGTAGAGCGACTGGCCTGCCACAATGAGGGCTGGTACTAGGCCCAGCTTGAATACTACCTCGTCGTAGCTGTGCGCCCCCGGGAGTAGCAAGCCCGGCGCTGTTACCCCTATGATGTAAACGAGTGTATTGACTAGTATCAGTGTCAGGTTGACTACAGGCGTTTCGGTAGTCGGGGTCTCATCGCTTAGCGGTATCGCCGCCATGCTTCCTCGCCTGCGACAAGTCGGGGGCCTCCTTTAAAGCTGGCCCGTGGAGCCCATGTTATAGTAGCTGGTGAAGAGTGCTGGCTGGCCCGCTAGTCTCGACGTGCATCGAGGTAGTGAGGAAACCCTCTTTGGAGGACGTCAGACTTACGTTGCGCGAGGCATCAAGGATCCTCCACGAGAGGCCTTGCAGGGTTAGCGAGGGCTCCTCGTGGATTCTAGCCTACTGCGAGGATCAGGTACTAGTAGAGGCTAGCCTGGAGAGGCCCAGGGGCCTCATGGAAGGGGTGCCCGTGCTAGCCCTCTTGGTCAGGATAAGCGGACCTCCCTCCGGGGTCTACGAGGTGGCTTCACTCATACTCAGAGGCCTGCGGGAGAACGGCATCCCCGCCGAGCTGCTCCCGGGGTGCACGAGGACGCTATAGCCTGGAGGGCCCTCGAGGCCTCTTCAATTGGATCCCCCCGGAGGGGGGCTCCTGGCGCCGGGTGGGCCTCGATGGCCTCTCTGATTAGGGCTCGTATACTCCTCTCAACCTCGGTGAGGCTTTCACCGCTCTCCACGAGCCTCCCCTCATGCACCGCTATCCTGTTGGATACCATCACGAGCTTGGGGGCGTGGAAGCTCTCCGGGATCCTCTCGGGCGGCACATCATACGCGACTAGGTCCCCGCCGTGGGGGATCCCGTAATCCCTATAGCCCCCTATCGTGGCCCTCCGGAACGTGCCGTCAAGGAAGCCCGGGAAGACCCTCGCAATGAGTGGTAGGTGCCTGGCTACGGTGCCTATGAGTAGGGGCCAGTCGCTCCCGAAGCTCGTCACTCCCCTCAGGCTACTCCTGGTGCGGCGGTATAGTATGAGGTTCGTGGCTGGACAAGAGACGCATAGCAGGCCGTAGGCCCTGGGGTCAGGGTCTGAGATGCAGTGGACTGCGACAACCCGCACTCCCAGGGGCACGCCTCCAGTTATCCTGAAGTACTCGGCCGCCTCCGGGACTCCTTCGCCTAGGTGGAGGCCCACCAGGCCCCCCAGCTCCCTAGCGCGCGAGACCGCCTGGTAGAGCTGGTCCGGGCCTGCGAGCCTTATACTATGAATGAACACGCCTACCCTGGCGAAGCCATCGTCGAGCATCCCCCTCAGCTTCTTTAGGAGCATTTCGGCTCTGGATAGCGTGGGCCAGCCCTTCCTCTTCATTATTGTTGGGAGGAAGACTGCCCGCGGCGCTATGCTCAGCGAGAGCCAGGCCCTCACGTTGGCCTCAACGTTACCGGTCACCGCTACCAGGGTGACGCCCTCTAGGAGCGCCCTCTTATACACGGCCCTAGCAAGCCTCGCCGAGAGTTCCAGGTCGCTCCTGACCCCGGCCTCGTCTACACGGAGCCTCCTCTCCTCGATCCACTCATATGAGTTGCTCCAGACCCTCCCTCCATCGAGGCCAGCGTCCACTACTTGCGGGTGCATGTGGGCGTCAGAGAATCCCGGTATAATCACTGTCTCGTAGTACTCGTCCCTAGGGAAGGGCAGCTGGAGCCCCTCAACTATTTTACCATGCACTATTGCATGGCCAGCCTCTAGTATACCCATGCAGGCACCCCACTCGAGGCCGAGGCGAGGGCTCTGCTTAGTAGGCCCTACGTATGGGGCTTAAATTCAGCCGAACCTCCCCAATGGGGGTGGCTGATGAGTATGACAAGGGTGGTGATTATAGGCGGAGGAGCCGCTGGCATGGCGGCCGCGTCTAGAGCGAAGAGGCTTAGGAAGGACTACGACGTGGTTGTCGTAGAGAGGACTAGATGGGTAAGCTTCGCCCTCTGCGGCCTACCATACTATGTTGGATGCATCACCAAGAGGTTGAACGACCTCCTCTACTACCCCATAGAGGAGTTCAAGGTTAAGAGGGGTATAGATGTTAGGATAGAAACCGAAGCCGCCGACATCGACCCGTCAGCTCGTACAGTGACGCTGAGAGACCTGAGGAGTGGCCGCGAGGAGAGTCTTGAGTGGGACTACCTGATACTCGCCACAGGCGCCAGGAGCAAGGCCCCGAAGCTGTTCCCCGAGATCACGGAGTTCAACAACGTTTTCACACTATCACACCTCGACATAGCCGAGAGGCTTAGGAACTACATTCTGGGCCTGAGAGAGGGCTCGCGCGTCGTACTCGTGGGGGCGGGCTACGTCGGCTTGGAGTTAGCCCATACCCTGACGGAGGCAGGCTATAGGGTTACCCTAGTCGAGGCCCTAGACCAGGTTGCACCAAGGATCGTCGACCCCGACCTAGCTCAGGTCATAAAAGACGAGCTGGAGAGGCATGGAGTGGAGGTCGTAACAGGCGCTCCCGTGAAGGGCTTCGAGGGCGGGGATGGGAAGGCCAAGCGCGTCGTGACCGATAAGGGGGCCTTCGAGGGCGATGCCTTCGTTGTAGGCGTTGGCATCGAGCCCAACACGGACCTAGCACGTAGGGTAGGGGCCCGCATAGGCGAGACGGGCGCCATATGGACGGATACCCACATGCAGACGAGCGTGGAGAACGTCTACGCGGTCGGCGACGCTGCCGAGCACACAGACCTAGTTACCGGGAGGAGGGTCTGGAGGCCCTTCGCGCAGATAGCCAACAAGATGGGCTACGTCGCCGGCACGGTCGTGGCTGGCCGGGAGGCAGAGTTCAGGGGTAGTGTTGGAACCTCGGTATTCAAGACATTCGACCTAGTAGTCGCCAGGACCGGCCTCTCCAAGAGCGAGGCCGAGAAGGCCGGGTTCAAGGCGATCGAGGCGTCCCTGGAGGCCAGGACTAACGCCCACTACCTGCCAGGCGGAACCCGTTTCAAACTTAAGGTGGTAGCCGATGAGGACTCCGGCAGGCTCCTCGGGGCCCAGGCGGTAGGCAGGGACTCCAGCGTCTTCTGGCGTGTAAACGTTGTAGCATCACTCCTGACGGTCGGGGCGACTGTATGGGACCTCTTCACAAGCGACATAGGCTACGCTCCAACGGTCGCCCCAGTTTGGGACGCCCTGATAATAGCCTCGAGGCTCCTAATGAGGAAGCTCGGCGAGGTCCCTCGTAGGCGCTAGCCAGCTAGCAGCAGTAGACCTCTAGCTCAACCACGTCACCATCTTTTAACTTGAACTCCCCCCTAAGGTACTCGTTCGATATGACCTCAACTACATCCCACTTGTAGTGGGTTATCGCCGGCCTCACAACATAGACGTCTCGGTAATCCAGGCCAACATGGATCCTGGCTCTATAGACGTAGACCCCACCGAGCCGCGCCCCCTCTATCCTAGGAGGCTCCACTAGTAGGGGATTCGCCCTCCTGACACACGCTACCAGAGCCTCAACCTGCCCCTCACGTATCCTCAGGTTAAGAGTGCCCGGGTACGGCCTATAGCCTATTACTTTCTCGAACTGCTTGGCGTATATGCCAACGTAGAACCCGCCCTCCCCCCTGCCACTAAAGACCGCGCCCTCGACTCTGACCCGCTCGCAGTCGCCTCCCTCTGCCATGCCCCTACTCATCGACTACTCCCGATGGGGTGAGGCCCCGCATTACACCATTTATTCTGCTCCATGCGCGGGCCGAAGCCAGGGCGTGGATTATCATGTGGAGGGCCGCCGCTATAGCAGTCGCCGCCCTCATGCTCGCAGCGCCACTTCTGGCTCTACACACTCAAGCCTCGGGCGCCAGCGGGGCGTGGGCCCGCCTGCAGGGCGACATCCTCTATTTAGGTAATGACTTCGCCACGATAGAGATCAACCTATCCCGTGGAGCATCGATAGCGTTGGAGCGCGTGCTTGGCGATGTCATACTCAACTGCACCAGAGGCGCAAATGCAGGCTTCCACCTAGATTTCTATACCTCACAATCAGCGCTCGAGAGCAGCAAGTACTCGCCACTAGCTACCGGCAAATGGAAGGCGGTGGTAGTAGAGAACACCTCAAGAAAGGTAGTAGTTAGACTCGAGCCCGCGCCCTCAACAGCCCGGGAGATAGCACCCCTCAAGGTGGAGGTTTACATTGAGATCACCGACTATACGCCCTTCGCAGCATATAATGTAACACTCTACAACCCCTCCACGAGCCCCATAAGCCTCTACGCCAGATCGCCCGGAGGCGTGTGGAGGGGCATTAAGGTATACTATGGCACATGCCTCACTGTTGCGAGGCACTGGGAGTTCACAGCCGCTTATGGAGCGCTCGAGAGCCCGAGCGTATACACACTCAGGGCTTCGAATAGGACGGTTAGAAGCCAGATGCTACCGGTCAACGGGACCTTCATAGGAGCCGCGATACTGCACCTAAGCAACGCTAGCACGCCCCTCACAATAGGCTTCATAACGGGAGATAGCATATCCTACTATTCATCTACGATAAACCCGGTGGGCCCAGTAACAATCGAGGCCTACACGGCCCTGGCCACCCTAGAGCCCGGGCAGAGATACACTGCATTGTACAAGGCCGCGCTGACGCCATTTAACCCGGCGCTCCTACTCTCAACCGATGTCTGGAGGCTCGCATACGCCCTTTATCCCGGGCTATTCACAAGCGAGTACGTCCACGAGTCGAACTACTACAAGACCGTATCCAGGCTAAACGCCTCCATAGCTAAGCTTAACGCTAGCCTCGCCAGCTATAAATCGTCGTATAAGAAGTGTCTCGAGGAGAACTCCAAGCTCAAGAGCAGGAACGGCGAGTTAGAGGAGCTGTTCAACACGTGCCGCGTTAACCTGAACATAGCCAAGAATGACGCCGCTAAGTATAAGAGGATAGTTGATCGTTACGCCCTTCGCGTGGGAGTCTTCACAACGCTGGGCATCATAGTCGGCGTAGCGGGCGGCTACATATTCGCCGCGGCGAGGGCCTCCTCAGCGCCTCTTGGTGGTAGGAGGAGGAGGAGGTAAACCCTATTAAATGCAAAAACCTCGGGGCGGCTCACCACTCACCCCTAACCCTCAGGTTCCTCAGTATTGGCTCGAGGCTCTCCCTCTTCTCTAAGTCCCACGCGAGCTTGAGGGCTTCCCGTGCAGCATCCTCATCGACTATGCCCTTGACCAGCTTCCAGAACTTCTCCTCCACGCCCCTCCTGTCAAGCGGGTTCTTAAAGTGGCCCGGCGGGTATGTACTACTCTTCTCTACTACACGACCATCCCTGAATTTCACCTTGATCGTGTTCTTTATGCCCTCTGGGTATAGCGCATCGTGCTCCGGGTCTACTTCAACCCTCATCTTCTTCATCAGCTTTCTCACGTCCTCGGCGAGGTATCGCTCAGGCTTGAAGGTGTCGAGCCACACCTTACCATCTATGAGTGCAGCGGCTATTATGTATGGCATGCTGTGATCCGCCGTCTCCCTCGTGCGGGGGTCCCACTTCTCTGGGTCTTTCACTATTATCTTGTAGGCTACATCGAACGTCTTCACCTCTATCGAGTCCACATCGTCTGGATTGACTCTGCCCACCTCCTTAACTATGTCAAGCGCGGCCTCGACAGCGCTCATGGCGTGGTACTCGACGGGCCAGTACTTTATGCTAGTCTGCAGTATCTTATAGGGAGCCCCATCCTCGCCGCCCATAACTGGTATGTCGAACTTATCGCCACAGAGTGCTACCTTGAATGCCCCGAACTCGCCCTCAAACACGGGCGCTGGCCCCGTCATGCCCCTCCAGGCTAGGAGGGCCGCGAAGAGCCCGTTCCTGGAGGCGTTGGCAGCGGCGCATCCCTTCCACATGCTAAGCTCTCCGGCCCTCGTCTGCCTGAGGGACCAGTTATTGTTGACGGCGTGGTTTATCGCGTGCTCTATCCAGTCAACGTCAAGGTCCAGGACCTTCGCGGCGGCCGCAGCCGACGCTATTGCTATGTAGACTACGTGGTCCCATCCCCTACCCCTAATGCTATAGGCGTCAGCGAGCCTGGCGGCGACTTCGTAGGCTACGACTATCCCCTCTATGACCTTCCTGCCATCCGCCCTCGCTATCTCGGCCGCGGCGAATACTGCGGGTATCGTGTCGCTAGGGTGGAGGGCCTCCTTAGATAGGTAGGTGTCGTTGAAGTCGAAGTACCTGGTGGCGCAGCCGTTAGCGAAGTCTACGTGGTCAGCGGGTCCCCTATGAGGCGTGCCCCATATCGTGGCTGAGAGCCTCCCGCCAGCGCCCGAGGAGGCTATCCACCTGGCTATTCTAACGGGCTCCTCGTTAAATGCCCCCAGCGCAACGCCGAAGCTGTCCACAACCCTCTTCTTAGCCTCCTCCACGACCTCAGGCGGCAGCTTGGAGTAGTCAACAGAGGCGACCCACTCAGCTATTCTCCTAGACAACCTCAAGACTAACACCACACCACGGCTCCTACTGAGCGAACCGGGATTTAAGGGTGGACCGTGAAGCGGCACTAACGGGGAGACGTTGAGGCTACAGGACTACCCGTTCCTAGTGCCACTAGACGACTTCGCTGCCAGGGAACTCGGCTTCCGCCCCACGCTCTCCACCATAGCCTCCGACCCAGCGATCAGGGAGGCCGCCCTGGCCTCCCTGGAGTCCTGCGCCTCCGGAAGCGGCTCCGCCAGGCAATCCAGGGACACTGTGGAGTCGGTCCTATCCTTCTACCTAGCCCTAGCACTCTCTAAGGCCATAGGCCCCTCGGCCCTCGAAGCGCTGGTTGAGTGCTACGCGGACTCCTCGTATAGGAGGCTGCATCTAGAGGATGAGGAATCCCTGGTTGCTATAACAAGGGCCTCGGGCCTGGAGCTAAGAAGTGCCTCCCTCAGCCTGGCGTGGAGCATCAGCAGGAAGTCAAGGGTTAAGACGAGGATCCTACGCTACGCCGTACCTCTACCGGCATACCTCAAATCTACAAGCGGGGCTAGGGATCCCAGGTTAAAACTCGTCAACCAGTTCCTCCGAGACGGTCTAGTCTACCTTGACAGGGAGAGGCTCCTCCTACTCTTGAGAGAGCGCTTCAGGAAGCTCATACTAGCCAGGGCTGGAGAAGTAGACCCGGCTGATCTCCCTCCCGAGCTACTCGAAGCAGCACGCGACTCATTCGAGAAAGGTCTCAGGAGGCGGAGGGGGCTACGTTGGGATCCTGGGGCCCTACCGCCCTGCATTAAGGAGTCCTTCAAGGCCATAGCCAGGGGGGATGCATCAGACGATGCAGTATACCTAACGGCCACATTTGCCTCGGCCCTTAGACTCACGGCCTCGGAGATGGCGGAGGCCCTCGGTCTCGAGGCCTCCGATTGGAGGGTTAGAGGCCTGGCGAGGCTAGCTGCCGAGGCGTCTAAGCTTGGTTTTACTGTGTACACCTGCCAAGCGGCGAGAAGAAGAGGCCTATGTCCAGGGAGCGATGAGTGCAGGGCCTCCAGCCCTACTAGGGAATACTTTAGGAGGCTTAAGGGTAAAGGGGCGCTGCGCAGGGGGACTCCATCCACGAGTTAGAGATGCCGAGGGCAAGGAGTGCGAGGCGTCTCCGACCCTCGGCTAGGGCGTAGTTGGCCCTAGAGGCCAGTGCTACGAGGCCCTCCCTAGTCACAAGGAAGGTCCACGAGAGCTTGATAGGCGCGGCGAACCCTGTAGGCGCGGCGACCTCGACGACACAGCATCCTCTATCGGTGGCTGGCGATATTATGCCGCTATGCTTAAACCCCGACGTACGGGCCTTATCTAGTAGCCAGCGCGCACACTCCAGAGTCGATACCCTTGCGTGGAATATAGGCCCCGTTACCTTCAACCAGAGGTCGCGATAGTACTTAACCACCTCGAGCGCGAGTCTCTCCGGCGCTATCACGGTGTGCGTCTTATACACTATGCGGCTGGTAGCTCTCCGCTCCCAGGGCCACTCGCCCTCGATGAGTGCTATCCTCCCCATGCAGCTGCTGGTGGTCTCTATACCAGGTGGCTCGTTGAGCCTTAGGAGGATCCACTCCGATCCTGGGTCAAGGTAAGCCACCAGCCTCTCCTCGAGGACCCACTCACCCGCCGACTTCGGCATCAACCACCACCTGGTAGAGGGTTGGGCCTACTGGCCTGACTACGCGGCCACCCTTGATGCTGAAGCTCCTCCCAAGCTCCTCGAGTCTCCTCGAAACTACCGTGGAAGCCGCTCTTCTGGCCTCGGACCTCCTCTTAGCTGGTACGTGGATGTATACGTGGATAACTCCAGAGCCTTGGAGGGCTTCCAGGGCATAGGGTAGGTATTCCAGGGCCAGTCTTGGATAGGGCATTAGTACCCTATTCGCTATGCCTCTTAGCCTTGACTCGACGACCCTGGCGGCGTCCCCGAGTATGGGGATCACCCTGCCTTTGAGCCTGTTCCTGTTCAGCTCCACGCTTCTCATCATAAGCTCGTAGGCATCTGGGCTTATGTCTATACTATAGACTGTTGCCCTCCTGCGGCATGCTATGATGACCGAGAAGAGCCCCGCTCCTGCGAACATATTAACTACTACCTCTCCATCGCTAACTAGCTCGGCTATCCTCCTATGCTCATAGTTGAGGCGCGGGGTAACGAAGACCTTTAATATATCCACTTCGAACTCGCAGCCATGCTCCTTATAGATTGTGACACTCCTAGCCTCGCCTGCCAGGTGAAGGGCTTCCCTCAGCAGCTTCTCGCCGCTCACGGGGCTCCTTAGGAGCCAGACGCTCCTGATGTAGGGTATCCTCTCTAGCAGGGCGCGTGCCAGCCTCTTGTAGTCCTCGATGCTCAGGGGGTCGCTTCCCCAGGCTATTGAGGGGCTCTTTATGAGCGCAATATCCCCAACTACGTCGATGCGCCCCCAGACGTGGCGAGCCTTTACAGGGCCTAGCACCTCACCGGCTATCCTACGGAGCAGCCTCAACCCTCGGAGGCGCTGGGGCGCGAGGCTCAATAGCTCTTAGAGGGGCCCCCTCGAGGCGGGGCTCGCTTGGGTGCTAGGGAGGACTGGTACTCGGAGGCCAGCAGACTCCTCGACGTGGCTAGAAGACTCCGGGGCGAGGAGCTGCTTGTATTCAAGTACTTCGCTGATAACGTGTCGGTTGGCACGATAAGAGCGGAGAGGGAGCTCAAGAGGAAGGGCGTTATGGATCCCGCAGGCGTTATAGAGCATCTCGTCTCCCTTGGCCTATTAGAGAAGGGGGACTACTCCTACAGCCTCAGCGCGCCGCTGAGGAAGCTAAGAGCTAAGCGGGGGAGACTTCCACTCTAACCTCGAGGAACCTATATTTTCACTATTCTATCCACATATCCCGATTTACCATAACTCTTCCAGAGAAGCCTTAGTATCACCTCACGGCCTCCACCTCTCCGCGGTCTCGGAATACTCACCTCGGCTTGCGCGGTGTCGCCGGGCGCTATGACGCCGAGGTTAATCTTAGCGATAGTAGCGCCCTGAGCGAATGCTAGAAGCTTGACGTCCCTAGCCGGGGCATCACCGCTATTCGTTATCTTCGCAATGACCCTCACGGAGCCCCCTTGGGCCTCAGTGCTCAGGCTCTCCACTTCTAGCTTGGCTGTGGGGGTGACGGTCTCTAGGAGCGCTATCGACGAGATGATCGCCCTCTTTGGGTAGAAGCTCTCCTGGGGCTTGTCGTAATAGAAGTATATCCTCGCCTTCGAGCCGCGGTAGCGTATGGGGGCCTCTATTACTGTCGGGCCAAGCGTGCCCCCGGCGTCAAACGTTGACGAGCCAGCCTCCACCCTTATTGAGGCATTGCGGGAGGGCACGTGCATCTTGACTATGAGGTTCTTGATCTCGCTCCTGGATTCGGGCAGGTCGACATCTAGCTGCACTATGTCGCCAGGCTCTATCGCGAGCGCTCCTCCTAGTATGTTGTAGGAGTACCATCCACCCCTTACCCCACTATACACCACGGCCAAGCCTGCATCCTCGAATATGACTGGCCTAGCCGCTGTGTATACTATCGAGAGCCTGTGGAGGTCTCTCGCCACTATCCTGGATGCTAGGAGTGCCGTCGCGTCGTATATCACCTTTCCATAGACGCCTTCTTCCATCCCTACGAAGTATTGCGGCTTGAACTCTCTTGTTATTGTTACCCCGTCTATACCTATCACTATCCTGAATGGGATAATCACGTCTCTCGGCACTATGAGGCCTATGTCGACTAGCACCTTTACAGCCTTTAGCTCCTCGCCATAGTAGGGTGTCACCATGCCTAAGGCCAGCCTTTTCGAGGCACTGGATCCTATCACTGCACGATCGACTGCCGTCGAGTAGAGAATCGCTCCATCCTCTCCTGATCCCCGGGAGTAGCTGGCAAGCCTTCCCTCGACCAAGGCTTCTCCTCTCTAGCGTCAGAGTGGCACGGAAACCACGTTATTAGCACTCCGCTTACTAGTAGTACCACGTGTCTACGTAGTTGTGCTCCGGTACCATATAGAGGGGGTCTCTCCTGGCAAGGCAAACCTCCTCGAAGGCGCAGGAGCCTCTGCTGCATGCGCCGAGATCCTCGCAAGCCCCGTGGCATCCACTGCGGCAGACCGGGTCCTCCCTCGTGCAGCACTTACGGCCGAACATCCATAGGAAGTCGTCCATTACGAAGGGGTCCACGCCAGCCTCGCGCGCGGCCTCCTTGTATGCTAGGCGGGCAGCCATTCTGAGGAGAGCATCCTCTTCCCAGGTGAAGGGCCTCCCCAGTGCGATGGCCTCTAGCGTATCACGGTCGACACGAACTATGCCCAGGCGGACGGCTATCCTAGCCAGGTGATTATCAACCGGCACCTCCTTGTTATGTGGATCCGCGATGCGTAACACGCCCCTTCTCTCGAGGAACTTAGCCAGGAGGTAGGCCTTCTTCTCTACGGGATCCTGATAGGCTTTGAATATCTTCAATTCATTGATGAAACCCCCGGCTCCCCGCTTGAGGTACCCGCGGCCAGCAAGTACTACCCTATAGGCGCTCCCATCGAATAGCGCTGAGAGCTTGAGGCCCAGATCCCTCAGAAGCGTAGCTCGCAGGGCCGGGTCGGGGGGCTCCACAGTGCGGCCTCTGGGATCCCTCGCGGACAGCCACTTCCTCACATCAGCTTCCGATATCCTAGATAGCCTCTCTGCCGTGAAGAAGCTCGGATCCTCATCCAACATTCTCCTACCCAGCCTGTAGAGGAGATCGGCTCCGTGGTATACCTCGCCATCTACGACGCCTTCATATGGTCTGCCGGGCCTGCTGAGCCTATGATCCATAGCAACCATTACTAGGAAGTACATAGTTATTGTCTCCCTATCCGCCGACTCGGGTGGATAGAAGCGCTGATCCGTGAATGGATCAACCTTCATTCTAGCTACGACGTCCCTGAGAATGCGGCCGAATGACCTAGCCCTCTCATAGTCTACCCCAACACTTATCATAACTGACACCATCCAGCAGGCCTCTAGACGAGTAGTATCCTCTTAATCTTACCCTCATCAGATAGGTACACCTGGCGCCTCCCTAACATGAAGATTGCTAACCGCTCACTTGAGAGCACTGCATTCTCGTATAGGAACTCGGGGGGAGTGTACACAGTCACGTAGTATTCCACGCCATCTATTACTGTGTACGACACCCCGAACCTGCCTACGGAGTAGTCCCCAGAGTCCATAATTAGTAGTGAGGGCTGGCCGCTCAACCCCTTTAGGGGGAAGGCGAAGTCTATGTAGACTACCTTCCTCTGACCCCTTCTATCGAGGGGGTACTCCCTCAGGCCCATGAAGAGGCCCTCAATTACTATTTCCCTCTGCGCTAGTGTTATCCTAGAGTTGGACGCAGTAATTACTAGGTCATCACCGCCCTCCAGCCTCAGATACCCACCCCTCCATGCGACCTCGAGCACCCTAGCCGCCATCAGCTCCCCGATACGGCGTTGCAGCGAGTCATCCTCTATTAGAGGGCGACGCAGCTGAGAAGCCGGTGAGGAGCCTGTTGGAGTGGGTCGTGCTCATACGCTACTCCGAGATAGCCGTTAAGGGCCCCAGCACAAGGGCGCGCATGGAGTCACTGCTGAAGCGCAACATAGAGGATGCCCTAGCTAGCCTGAAGGCTGGCGGCGCCGTAGAGATGGTTGATGGCAGGCTAATCCTCAGAAACCCCAGACCTGATCCCAGAGCCGCGGCGCTCGCCTCCTCGAGGGTATTCGGCGTGAAGAGCACTAGTCCAGCCCTAGAAGTGGAGTTCGATAGCCTGGAGGATCTCTCTGAGAAAGCCGTCGAGTTCTTCGGTGAGAGGGTTAGGGGGAGAATCTTCAGGGTCCGCGCCCGCAGGGTGGGCTCACACCCCTTCACGAGCAAGGATATCGAGAGAGTGGTGGGCGCCCGCCTCCTCGAGGCGGGGGCGAGAGGCGTAAACCTCGAGGAGCCCGAGTACACTGCCTATGTGGAGGTTAGAGGGTGGAGGGCCTACTTCTACGATGAGGTGATAGAGGGCCCCGGGGGCTTACCTGTGGGTAGCGAGGGCCCTGTCCTCCTGCTATTCAGTGGGGGCTTCGACTCGACCGCTGCTGCCTGGCTCCTGATGAGGAGGGGCTCGACACTATCGCTTATCTACTATGACCTCGGCGTGAGAAGGGCGCTCCTGACCGCCCTCGACGTAGCCATCACGCTGGCGAGGGAGTGGGGCTTCGGCCACAACCCGGCGTTCTACCTCGCTGACTTCACCCCCGTAGCGTCGAGGGCGCGGAGCCTCGTGAGGCCCGAGTATAGAGTGCTAGCCATTAGGAGGGCCATGATGGAGCACGCGGCCCTCCTCGCGCTGCGTGAGGGTTTTGAAGCTATAGCAACAGGCGAGAATATAGGCCAGGTGGCGAGCCAGACTCTGAGAAACATGCGCCTCATATCAGAGGGTGTAGGGATGCCTGTCCTTAGGCCTCTAGCGTGCTTCGATAAGGATGAGACGGTAGCCCTAACCAGGCGAATAGGTCTCTACGAGAAGAGCGCCTCCCAAATTGAGGTGTGCAGAGGTGCCCCGGCACCGACTCCCCGAGGAGATCCCGTGATCTTCAAGCGGGAGTATAACAAGCTGTCCTTCGACCCCGACAGGGTCGAGGTCTCATCTACTAGACTGCGAGATAAAAGCTTAGAGGAAGCCCTAAGGGAGTTAGGGTATGATGTGGGATGACGCGTCCGACGCGGATGGGGATGCCCTCGATCACTGACCCCTCCCCACAATGTACTTCTCCGCTAACTCGCGCGCCTCGGAGACGTGCTTGAAGCCGATGTTTAGGTGTTGGCCTCCATCAACTAATACCTCGTCGCCAACTATGAGGCTCTCAACCCTAGCCCCCATCAGAGGGGCTAGGGGAGCTCTCTGCGGATAGAGATCCAGCAGGGCTATGGGTGGCATCCTGGAATCGAAGACGGCTACCTCAGCCACTTCACCCACCTCTATCCGACCTGTGGAGGTCCCAGAGATCTCCCTGAGCCTGAAGTTAGCCTCCCAGATGCGATCTCCTACTCTGGCTAAGTCATACACTCCAAGGCCGGCAAGGTATGGCACCTCTCCCGCCCCCAGAGAGGCCTCGCCTACACAGTCCTCCCCCGAGATCCTTACGGTAGGCAATGGAGCCTTCCTCTCCTCTACGCATGCGGGAAAAGCGACGCCGTAACGGCCGCCAGCCATGGAGGCCACGTCTACTACCACATCTGGCTCCACCTCCTCGATAAACACTGTCGTGGCCCCCCTCATGTGTAGCTCGTAGACGCCTAGCAGGGCTGAGTAGACACGGAGCCTCCTGGGAGTGTTCTTGTAGTATCTAATCCTCTCCCGAACCGAGGGCCTCGAGTACCTTATCGGGTAGGCCGCCGCATCGGCTACGACGGCTAGCCCGGGTACTACGATCCTATGCGGCCCCCCTAGGACGAGTGTCGCAAACGTATAATCCTCGGGTACCGGCTGCTTGCCGACGTCGCGGATTCTGCCCGCCTTAATGTAGACATACCCATCCCTGATAACCTCCGAGCCCGTGTAGACTACCGAGCCGGTTACCAGCACGTCATACAAAGGCGTCCACCCATGCACGCTTTCCGCGCTAGGCGAAACTTAAACGGCCTGGCTGGGACACCCTCGATGGGAGGCTGGATTTGAGTGAGTCGGACGCAGAGGGGGTATACGTTATAGATGTTGACGCCATCCTCGATGGCAGCGCCAGGAGGCTCATGGAGCAGGGCGAGATCAGGGGGCGCATACTCATACTCAAACCCATCGTGGAGTTCTTCTACAGGGAGGCCAGGGCGGGCCGCTCTACGGGCTTCACAGGCCTCGAAGAGCTCAGGAAGATACTCTCAGATACACCCCCCGGTGTAGACGTGATAATAGTTGATTACAATGATAGGAAGTGCCTCGACTACACCCTAGAGTCGGTCAAGATTATCACACGTGATTACGCCTGGAAGAACGGCGCTGCCCTCGTATCGAGCGACCCCGTGCAGGTTCAGGCGTCCCAGGCCCTGGGCGTGCCCGTCGTCTATAGTGGTACACGCGAGCGCGGGAGACTCAGGATCGAGAGGTTCTTCGACTCGAACACTATGAGCATACACCTCAAGGAGGGGGCGCCCCCCATCGCTAAGGTCGGTAAACCGGGCAGGTGGAGCTTTGTAGCCCTCTCGGATAAGCCCCTCAGCCGGGCCGAGGTTGAGGACATTGCCAGGGAGATCATAGAGCATGCCTCCATGATGGAGAACGGCTTCATAGAGATAGACAGGTCAGGCTCCACGATAGTCCAACTGGGCGACTACCGCATCGTAATCACTAGGCCCCCACTCAGCGACGGATGGGAAATAACGGCTGTGAGGCCCATAGTAAAGCTCAGCCTAGAGGACTATAGGCTTCCTGAGAAGCTCATGAAGAGGCTCCTCGAGAGGGCAGAGGGCATCCTTATAGCTGGGGCCCCCGGCATGGGGAAGACGACGTTCGCCCAGGCCCTGGCAGAGTTCTATTCCAGGATGGGCCGCGTCGTCAAGACCATAGAGTCTCCCAGGGACATGCGCCTCCCACCCGAGGTCACCCAATACTCGAAGAACTACGCTGACCTCGGCGAGTTACACGATATACTACTACTTAGCAGGCCCGACTATACCGTCTTCGATGAGTTGAGGAGCGACGAGGACTTCAAGCTTTACGTTGACCTGAGGCTAGCCGGTATAGGCATGATAGGCGTGGTCCACGCCACAACTCCTATAGACGCTATTCAGAGGTTCATAAGGCGCGTGGAGCTGGGCATGATTCCCAGCATAATCGATACGGTGATATTCATCGAGGAGGGCGAGGTCAGGAAGGTCTACGACCTCTCCATAACGGTTAAGCTGCCGACAGGGCTGCGGGAGGCCGAGCTATCGAGGCCCGTCGTCGAGGTCAGAGACTTCCTAACGGGAGAGCTGGAGTATGAGATCTATACGTTCGGAGAGCAGACCATGGTCGTGCCAGTGAAGGGCAAGGCCCCATCACCAGCGGCCAAGCTGGAGGCGGCCGTTAGGAAGCTGTTACCCGACGCTGCCGTGGAGGTCGAGGATGGCGTGCTCATAGTGAGGATCCCCCGGAACAGCCCGAGGCTGACCGCCAGGAGGCTCAGGCGCATCAAGAGGCTCGCGGAGAAGCATGGCTTCGACATCAGGTTCATACCAATGTAGCCGCGGCAGGCCTACATGTAATCCGTTATCCGGGGGCCCCCTCTAACAATCTCGTCTAGCTCCCTCAGACGAAGACCTGATGATGCTCGCGGCACCTTGAAGTTACCCCCCCGCGTTAACTGGAGGCTCTCCAGCGGGTGGAAGCGCCACTCCCCGCCCCTAAGCCTGACCGCCACGAAGGCCCTCCCACCGGCTCTCCTAGCGAACTCCTCCATTGCTATAACCTTGTGAGCATCGAGATATACCGGAGCATCAGCCTCTCTAGCCGTTTTGACCTCGATAACCAGTATGACACCCCTCCTCGCAGCCACTAAGTCGGGCTGGAAGCGCCTCCTGACACCGCCACCACTAGAGGGGCCCCTCACGACTGCATAGCCTCGCTCCCAGAGGAGGCGCGCTAGCTCAGCCTCAGCCCTGACGCCCTTCCTCTTCGGGCTCCAGGCTGGCACCGAGGACCACGCCTCGGCCAGCTATGGCTTGGGGGAAGGCTATTATCCTCGGCTCCCCTTCCCACCGTTGGGGAGTGTGAAACCGCTTGCCTATGAGCGAGGCCACGCTCGTGGAGAGCCTCTTCATACTATTCATAGTCGCCATACTCCTAGCCATGAGTATAAAGATTGTGAAGGAGTATGAGAGGGCAGTCATATTCAGGCTGGGCAGACTACTGGGTGCTAAGGGACCAGGCCTCTTCTTCATCATACCATTCGTCGACAACTTCGTTAAGATAGACCTCAGAATAGTTACAGCGGATGTCCCCGAGCAGCGCATAATAACTAAGGACAACGTAACAGTTGGCGTCGACGCTGTTGTATACTATAAAGTCTTCGACCCCGTTAAGGCCGTCACTAGGATTGAGAACTACCACTATGGTGTGGTCCTCCTAGCTCAGACGACGCTCAGGGATGTAATCGGCCAGATAGAACTAGATGACCTCCTAACCAAGAGGGAAGAGATAAACAAGCGCCTCCAAGAGATCCTGGATAAACTCACCGACCCCTGGGGGATAAAGGTCACGGCCGTCACACTCAAGGAGGTCAGGCTACCAGACACTATGCTGAGAGCAATGGCCAAGCAGGCGGAGGCCGAGAGATGGAGGAGGGCAAGGATTATAGAGGCCGAGGGCGAGAGGCAGGCCGCCAAGATAATGGCCGAGGCAGCAGAGTTCTATGAGAAGCATCCCGCAGCCCTGAGACTTAGAGAGCTTCAGACGCTAGTGGAGGTGGCCAAGGAGAAGAACCTGATAGTGGTGACCGAGCAGGGAGTACTCTCTGCCTCCTCGAGGCTCGCCGTGACCGGGGAGGTGGCTGGCCTCACGCGTGCACTAAGCAGGGGCGGAGCAAGCATAGGAGGGCTCGAGGAGGGCGAGGAGAAGCCCTACTAGGCCCGGCTGATAGTTAGGCGTATAGCCTCTCATGCCTAGGAGAAGAGCGGGTCGGGCTTCGGAGGCTGGAGGCGACCTTGAGGCTCACCGTTACTCGATCGGCCACTCACCCTATCCGTGCAAGTGTAGCAGCCGCGGTATTATACACGTCATTACTTACACTAGCTATAGTAACGGGTCTCGCGCTTCACACTAACACACATACTACTACAGCTACTAGGGTTTCCCTTGAGGAGGCCACCATCAGCCATAGGCTAGGCTATCTGGGTAAGAATGCGAGTTACTCTAGGGTAGTCGGCCCCGCGGTGATGTACATAAAGGTAACCGGCGTGATAGACTCAGCCATAGAGGACTACGTCAAGTCGGCTATAGCCGAGGCGGAGCGCGAGAATGTACCCCTAGTAATAATACTTGACACGCCGGGAGGCTATCTCGACAACGCACTCAACATCGTCTACGCTATAGACAACTCTAAGGTACCGGTCATAGGCTTCGTCGAGAATGGATGGGCCCTAAGCGCTGGCACACTCATACTCGTGTGCACCCACGTGGCGGCAATGGCCCCAGGAACCCAGATAGGCAGCATGCAACCCGTACTATATAATCCCACTACTGGCCAGTATCAACCCGTCAACGAGAGCAAGATCATCAACCCCATACTCAAGTTCCTGGACGTGCACGCAGCCAGCAAGGGCAGGAATATAACTGAGCTCCATAGATTCGTGTTAGACAACGATAACCTGGGGCCTCAGGAGGCCCTTAGATACCACGTCATAGACTTAATAGCTGATAACCTGCCCGACCTGATAGCGAAGCTCAACGGAAGTGTTGTCGGAATAAGTAGCGGCAACGTGAAGCTTGTACTTGACGGGAGCGTTGAGTACTACTCGCCGGGGCTTCGGGTCTATGTACTACACGCGCTCTCCGACCCCATACTCTCGGGGCTACTCCTAACGCTTGGCACTCTTATTGTGCTGTTCACACTGGCCGCTGGCCACCCAGCGATGGCATCGCTGGGCGCCCTACTTCTAATACTAGGCCTAGCGGGGAGCGGCTTCAACCCCAACTACACGGCCCTACTACTAATAATACTAGGGGCAACTCTACTCTTCATTGAGATCCACACCCCGGGATTCGGGATAATAGGCGGCACCGGTATAGTGATGCTCCTGATAGGCATAGCCCTGCTGCCCGTGGGGGCTAGGGGCTTCACTGTTAGTCCACTCTATGCGCGGCAGATCCTACTGGCACTCTACTCGATAGGCGGTGTGCTAGGAGCATTCACTGCCTTCGCAGTCTACAAGATAATAAAGGTCCGCAAGAAGAGCCCTGTTGTGTGGAGCATCGTCGGCGCAGTAGGCGAGGCCCTCGACGACCTCGACTCCGAGAGGGAGGGCTTCGTATTCGTTGAGGGCGAATACTGGAAGGCCAGGAGCGCCTCGGGCCCCATTAAGCGTGGCGAGAGGGTAGTTGTTGTGGGAAAGGAGGGTCCTGTGCTAATAGTCAGGAGAGTGGATGAGGCTAGCAGCGGGACTCAATCTCGTACTTGAGGCTCGATAGGGAGTCATGTATGTCCTCTATATTCTCTAATATAGCGTAGAGCCACCCGCTACTAATGCAATCGCAACCCTTAGAGGCCTCCCGGGCTATGAGCTTCTCTATCATCTCGAGTCGGACATTGATCCTGTCAATTATGGAGTGCACATCAACGCTTCCGCTGCGCTGGCTGGCCTGTCGCTTGCCCCGCAAAGCTCTACACCTCCTGGGGGCCTGCTAGTATATCAATCATCTCGAGTGTTAGAAGGGATAGGGACCTGTTTATCCTATGCAACGTGGTCTGGTAGTGCTCTATATCCTCTTCCACCACTTTTGAAGCGTAGTCTAAGTCCCCCTCAACGTAGATGAGAGTTGATGCCTCGAGGCTAGGATATATGTATTGGAGAGCGTAGAGGGGGGCTGTCACGGTATCGGCTGCTATTATATCCTTATACCTGGATATCTCGTCGAGGAACTCCCTCCTATGCTCGGCCAGCATCCTAACATTATCGACTGTAAGCACTATCTTCCCTCTATAATATCCCTCGAAGCCCCCCTGGCCCCTCCTGATCACCTCCTCGCTAAGCCTTGCATAGAGGCTCCTGGAGGCAAGTAGGGGCATGCCTCGCGGTAGCAGGGTGGACGAGACACTATCAGACCCCATGGCTGCCTGCGCGAGGATCAGGGATGCGGCTGGTATATTACGCCTCAAACTGAAGCCTCTGGTGATAGCTACTATCCTCCTTGCACCGTAGACTACCAGCTCCTGCACGGCATCATAGAGTGCTGGGGGATAGGGAGGAGCAAACGCTATAGCTAGCCTCCCAAGTTTCCTCCCGCCTGTGACAACCCTGAAACCGGAGTCCCCATAGAACTCCTGTAGCCCCCCATCTACCGCTCTCTTAACACTCTCAAATACATCAACTGAATCAACTAGCACGACTGACTCGATGGAGGTTCCATGGATCCCCGTGATGGGGCCTATCCCCCTCCGGAGCATCGCCATACCCGGAGCGGGAGAGGGGGGTAATGCTTTAAAGCATACCCTACCCCCACCTGGGGGGTGCGGGGGTTAAATAGGGGGGGTGAGCGGTGATGCAGAGGATAGAGCAGGGCTACAAGGTTGTCGGGCGCCATTACTACGGGAATCTCTACGGCTGTAGGAACAGGAAGGCCCTCACCGACCCCGACGAACTCAGGGATATCGTGGTCAAGGCTGCTGAGATAGGTAATATGACGCTCCTCGACGTTAAGGCTTGGAAGATAGGTGATGGCGTGAGCGTCGTCGCTATAGTGCTCGAGAGCCACATAACAATTCACACGTGGCCCGAGTACGACTTCGCCACGGTTGATGTCTACTCTTGCGGAAGCCACACTGACCCAGAGAAGGCCTTCAATTACATCGTTAGCAGGCTCTCGCCGGAGAGAGTAGTGATGGGTGCAGCTGATAGGTCGCTGGAATAGGCAAGCGGCGCTGGGCGCCCAGCTGCCCAAGCGCCCAGCGTCCGTGGGATTCCATAGGCTTGTGTTCGTGTCCAGCCCTATTTATGGCGCGAGAGAAGCAGGCCTGGAGGCCCTCCTCCCCTACTATGTTCCCCGTTATTCTAGGGGGCTCCGCCTACTAACAGCTTCATTAGATAGACTGCGATGACCCCCCCTATAGCTAGGGCTAGTAGCCTAAGTGTTGATACCAGCTTGCTCTCTCCACTCACAATGGCTAGGTAGTAGCCTAGGAGCGCCGAGAGCGCCGTCCCCGTCGATAAGCTCATATAGTACGCTGTCCTTATCCCCGCTAGACCCGCGGCTGAGGCGAAGTATGGCAGGGCTACCAGTATCGGGAATGCAACCGCGCCGAGGCCGCTCCAGAGGGCCACATAGACCGGGATCAGCCTCGCCATTTCAGCGTAGACCGTACCCTCTAGGCTCCTAGCCATGCTACGCTCAATCTCTCTCAGCTCCCTTAGCCGCTCTGCCCTCTCCGACAGGTAGACCCCTATGACGCCGCTGAAGAGCCCCATCGCCAGGCCCCCGCCCACGATGCTTAGGCCAAGGAGCTTGGGGTCTGCCGTGGAGGCGTAGCCGCCAACACTAACCCCAAGTGACGCTAGGAGGCTGTCGAACGCATTCGTGACAAACATCCTTCTAGCAATCGATCTAACGTCCCTCGAGTACCTTGGTAGAGACCTAAAATCCCTCATCAAGCGTTTTACCCACTCGAGAAGCTTCAACTCATCCGGAGCCCTACCCTGCAGGAGTTCAGGGAGTAGGATTTTCTCTCTTGCGTCTGAGGCGGGCTGAAGGGTTCTCCCGACCTTCATGTAGTCTTGGTTGAATATAGCATCGAATACCTGGGTGATACTTATCCTAACGCTGAATGAGAGATCCGCTACCATAGATGCTATGGTGAGGAGTATGAGCGAGGCTCTAGAGTTGCGTGAAGCCTCATCCATGCCTTTAGGCGATTATGCTATACTACTCATCGATATAGAGAGTGGCGAGTTACTCGACCACACTCGTCTGGGGGGCCTCGATTGGCACCTAGCTTACAGAATAGCTGTTGAGGCTTGGGAGAGGCTCGGGGGGTGGAGAGAGGCATGGCGCGAGCTGGGTAGGCCCTTAGAGGTCGATGTTACTCTTGACGAAGGCTACGTCAAGCTGATAGCTGATTGGGAGGCTGGCCTTCTAAGGGTGCTCGTGAGCAGGCATGCCAGCCTCGCGCTTCCCCCCTCCCCCTAGCGCTGTCTCCCTCTAACGTAAGCTATAGCCTCAACCTCGACATCAGCGTTTAATGGCAGGTTCGATACCTCGACTACCACACGTGCTGGAGGCACGCCCTTGAAGTACTCCGAGTACACCTCGTTAAACTCGTGGAATCTGGATATGTCACGGATGTAAACCGTTACCTTAACCACGTCATTGATGCTTGCCCCCGCCGCCTCGACTATGGCCTTTATATTCTCCATTACACGCTTAACGGCCTCCCTAAAGTCGCCCTTTACCAGCTCTCCACTTGACGGGTCAATAGGTATCTGGCCTGAGACGAAGAGGAAGTCCCCAACCCTTATAGCCTGGCTATATGGGCCTACAGGCCTTGGAGCCTTATCTGTGAAGACAGCCTCCTTAGACGTTTGACCCGAACTCACGGCCAGACCACCACTGAAACACAACAATGCTGGAAGGTATATTAAAAACCCTTGAACAAGGATTTAGGCTGACGATCACCTAGGACGCCTCGCAGATCGTTTCGGATGGCCTGAATGCCTCGATGCCGAGCGCCTATTCCCCTCGACGAATCCAGCTGTCGCTTGTTCTGCGATTAGCTTTACCGAACCGTTAATCCTGATAACCTTTAACACCTCATCCATAATTTTAGCCCCACACGCTGGACACTTATAGTACCTTACTATTCTCCTTTCATTACCTACCCGTTCTACCTCCTGCACATATACCATGGGTACCTTACAGTTTGGGCATAGCACCGCCGACCTCGGCATCGTTGTTACACCCCTCTGCGTTAGCGCAAATTCTTCAGTGGAGGGCCCCCGTCTTTTCACAGTCATCCAGGGCATCTAGGGTGCATGGGGACCCTATAAAGGATTGGGCCGCGGAGAGCAAGGCAGAGCCCCAAACCGCCTCCTGGTGGGCAGGCGCGCCCGCTCTGGTTCTTTTAAACCTGTGCAAGGTGACACTCTCTAGGTGCCGGTTAATGGCCAGAGTAGGGGATATAATGCGCAAGCCAAAGGCGGTGGCGTACCCTAACACACCCCTACTTAGCGCCAGGGCGGCATTCAGATCCACGGAGGAACGCGTGATACCAATCATTAAGAGTGATGTTGATGAGAGGCTTCTCGGCTTCCTTACAAGGCTGGAGGCGATAATACCAACTAGCGCTAAGAGCAGGCTTAGAGCTATAGACGTCGCTAGGGACTACCCCATCCTAAGACCGGACGACGACCTCTCCAAGGCATACAAGGTGATGGTTGAGCACCGCGTCTGGGGCGCCCCTGTCGTGGATGATAGCGGCAAACTAGTAGGGGTAGTGACGATGGCAGATATGATCAGGTACCTCATAGGCCAGGGCTACCTGCCTAGATCAGAGACTATCTCGGAGATAGTGACAACCGAGGACCTCGACGAGTACATAGTGACACCTGACACCAGAATTAACAAGGTATGGAGTAAACTCGTGCTCCGAGCGATGCCCGGCCTCATAGTGGTTAGGAGCAAGGAGGATCCCAGGCCCATAGGCATCATAACACCATTCGACCTCATCCGTAAAGGCAGGTGGAGGTTTCACCGCGAGATAGAGGCTGGCAAGATAGTTACTCCAGCTAAGGTATCGAGGATTATGACCCGTGGAGTCGTCGTAGCTGGGCTCGACAGCAGGGTAGAGGACGTAGCGCGCGTTATGGCTGAGAACGACTTCACAATGCTGCCGGTTGTTGACGACCAGGGCAGAATAGTTGGTATCGTGACGCAGGCGGACATAGTGAGAGCCTATCTCGAGGGCAGGAAACCAGGCAGAGTCGCCGTCAAACCTGTGCCGACCCCGAAGCCCCTCACAGCGGAGGAGAGGATACAATACATATCCGAGTCCCAGGTTCTACAGCAAGTCGAGAAGGCTGAGGCGCCCGAGGCCTATAAGGTTGTCGGCCTAAGGGCCCGCGACATAGCTAGGCTGTCGATGCCGTCTATAACAATAAACGATACAGTCGAGCACGCTAGGAGGGAGATGCTGCGTAGGAAGACGGATTACCTGCTAGTCATCGATGAGTCTGGCCGTATAGTGGGAGCCGTCTCCAAATGGGACATGCTGAAAGCTATAGCGATAAAGGGCCCCATATGGAGGAGGAGAATCTACGATAAGTTCTTCATAGACTTCATAATAAACAAGGATATCCCGCGAGTCCACGAGGACGAGCCCCTGGAGAAGGCCGCACTCGAGATGGTCCGCGCTAAGAGCGACGTAGCCATAGTAGTTGATGATGAGGGCAACGTGACGGGGTTCATAACGAAGGACGACCTAGTCAGCGCCTATGCCCGCACGCAGATTGGCAGGCTACAGGTTGCCAACCTTATGATGCCGAGGCGCGTCGGCGTAGTCCACCCGCACCACAGCCTAGCTCATGTAATACGGAGGATGCAGACCTTCAACCTAGACGCCCTCACAGTCTATGATGGAGCCAGGATCCATGGAGTAGTATCCGCCAACCGCCTACCCTTCATGGCCTATGAGGACGCCCTCACAGCTAGGAAGAGCAGGAGGCTAGTATGGGTTAGGAGGCTAGTCAGAGCCGGCAGGAGAATAGCCAGATACATAAAGGTCGCGCCACTCCTGGCGATACACGTGACCACACCCGTCCCCGAGACAGTAAAGCCTGACGACGACGTGCTCAAGGCCATAGAACTCATGAAGAAATACAATGTGGACGGCGTTCCGGTAGTTGACGAGAACGGCCGGGCCATAGGCGTGATCTCCAAGAGAGACATACTAAGAGAGATGGCGAGGCACGCCGAAGTCGCCCTGGCAAGAATGGAGAGACTACCTGCCCAAGGGGGAGCTAGACCAAGCCAGGAGGGCTCCTAAAATCCTACCCCCTCTCCCTCGATTAACGATTCTCTTAAATATTAAGCGTGCCCCTCGGTCTCCACCTTTTAATGATGTCTCACCTAGACTAGAGCCTACACTGATGCCTTCAAGCAGTAGTGGAAGTAGAACCTGGGTAGGTGACGCTATCGATTGGTGGGCCCGGGGGGATTTGAACCCCCGACCACCCGGTTATGAGCCGGGCGCTCTACCGGGCTGAGCTACGGGCCCCCAGCATGCCTGCTTATTGTTGGGGGGTTTATTCCTTTAGCGCTCTCCCCCCTAGATCTTCCAGCTCCTTAGGTACTTCTCCTGTTCTGGTGTCAGCCTGTCTATCTCTATACCCATCGTCTGCAGCTTGAGCCTCGCAACCTCCTCGTCCTGCTCTCTCGGTACATCATAGACTCTCTTCTCTAGTTTATCCTTGTTCTCGAGTAGGTATAGTAGTGAGAGTGCCTGGTTAGCGAAGCTCATATCCATGACTTCGCTTGGATGGCCCTCTGCCGCGACTAGATTAACTAGCCTCCCCTCGGCTAGGAGGTATATCCGCCTGCCATCTGGGAGCTTGTACTCCTCGAGGTTGGGCCTCACCCTTCTCTTCGATACACTCATTTCCTCGAGGTCAGAGACGCTGACCTCCACATTAAAGTGCCCCGCATTAGCTAGTATGGCGCCATCCTTCATTAGCTCTATGTGCTCGCGTCTTATTACGTCGCGGTCTCCCGTGGCGGTGACGAATATGTCGCCTACCTTCGCGGCCTCGGCCATAGGCATAACATAGAAGCCGTCCATAACTGCTTCGAGTGCTCTTATGGGATCCACCTCTGTCACGATAACCCGGGCCCCCATTCCTCTGAGCCTGCTCGCTATCCCCCTGCCGACCCATCCGTAGCCGGCTACCACCGCTATCTTACCGGCTAGCAGGATGTTGGTGGCCCTCAGTATGCCGTCTATCGTGCTCTGACCCGTCCCATACCTGTTGTCGAATAGGTACTTGGTCAACGCGTTATTGACCGCTATTATAGGGTACATGAGCCTCCCCTCGCGCTCTAACGCCTTCTCTCGGATCACACCGGTGGTGGTCTCCTCTGTGCCCCCAATGACGTTTCTAGCCTTATCCGGGGCCTTCTCGTGCATGTATACATGTAAGTCTCCTCCATCATCTACTACAAGACTCGGCTCAACGGATGCGGCTATAGATAGCGCCCACTCGTACTCCTCGGGGTTCATCCCCCTCCACGCGTAGACATGAATCCCCTCCTCGGCAAGCGCGGCCGCCACATCATCCTGTGTGGAGAGGGGGTTGCTAGGGACTAGATAGACCTCGCCCCCCCACTCCTTGAGGGTTCTAGCGAGGACCGCCGTCTCCTTAGTGACGTGGAGGCAGAGAGACACCCTCAGACCCGCTAGCGGCTTCGACTCCCTGTACCTCCTGCGGAGCTCCACGACAACAGGCATGTGGGCTTCGGCCCACTCAATCTGCAGGCGCCCCTGGGGCGCCAGGCTGAGATCCCTAACCTTGAACTCCACGAGCCACCGCCAAGGCCTCTACTCCACTGGTCAGTCGATTATTAGGGTTAACCTCCCCAAGTTCGAGGCTACCCCCCTATAGGGGCAAATGCGATAAAACTTCCCATCCTACACGCGTCCCGCTGGTGCAGGATTTGGGTAGGAGGAGAAGGAAGAAGATTAAGAGAGTGCGTAGGACTAGGAAGCTGACCTCGATACGCTACTTTGAGTGCCCGATCTGTGGGCAGCCCACCCTTACCATCGACTTCGAGAAGCTGAAGGACAAACCGGGCTTTAAGAAGGCCATAGTTAAGTGTGGCAGCTGCGGCTTGTATCTCGAATTGGAGGTACCCGAGCTGTACGAGAGGATAGACGTCTACAACAAGGTAGTAGATATGGCCTACGAGGGCAAACTTGGGGAGGCACAGGTGGAGGGCGAGGAGGCCGGGGAAGCTGGTGACGAGCTTGCTGAGGCTCTAGCCGAGGCCTTGGCTGAGGAGGCCGGGGATGGCGATGGGGAGGGTGCTGAAAGCTCTACTGGAGAAAAGGAAGAGGACTAGACTGCACTTCACACTCATAGACCCCGATAAGACTACACCGCCGGAAGCAGCCACCATAGCCAAAAGTGCGGCCGATGCCGGCAGCGATGCCATACTAGTGGGTGGGAGCCTAGGCGTCCTAGAACCCAGGCTCTCCGAGGTCGTGCGCGCCTCTAAGGAGGCCTCGAGCCTCCCGGTGATCCTGTTTCCATCAAATGTAAACGGTCTCACAGCGGAGGCGGACGCCGTACTCTTCATGTACCTGCTTAACAGCATTGATCCCTACTACCTAAGCGGTGCCCAGCTACAAGGGGCGCCGCTTGTTCTAAGGATGGGTCTCGAGCCAATCCCCACTGCATACATAATAGTTGGGCACGGCGGCGCCGCTGGCTATGTTGGAGCCGCCAGGCCTGTGCCGTACGAGAGGCCCGACATAGCGGCGGCATACGCCCTAGCTGGGGCTATGATGGGTGCGAGGATAGTATACCTCGAGGCTGGCAGCGGGGCCCCTAGACCTGTGCCTCCCGAGGCGGTCTCGCTGGCGCGCTCCCTGATAGACCGTGCAGGCCTCGATACCATGGTGGCGGTTGGAGGCGGTGTGAAGAACCCTGAGGCCGCCTGCGCCCTGGGCAGGGCGGGCGCCGACATTCTTGTGACCGGGACTCTAGTAGAGGAGGATCCCTCATCCCTGCCCGAAGTGGTGGACACCTTCAAGTCCTGCTAGGCACCCCACCGCATCCAGGTCGCCACCATACTTCCTAGCGAAAGCCTTACCAACATCAACTCCGACGAGATTAGCTATACTAAGGAGCCAAGCCATAACATCGGCTATCTCCTCCTCAACACCCTCGTCACCCCTCTTGCCCAAGAGCGCCTCGGCAAGCTCGCCAACCTCCTCTACAAACCAAGCGAAGGTGGCGTAGAGGCCCCGCTGTGAGTCGCGGGCATAGTAAGCTCTCCTCATAGCCTCCTGCATACACTCGACGTCAAGCCCCATGCCGACCACCACCGTGGAGGCCGTGAGCAGCGAAGGGCTTAAGGGAGTCGCCCCGAGGGGAAGCCGCTTTAAGCCTTAGAGCAACTACCCGTGAGGGGATGCGAGGTGCCCTCCAGGAAGCGCAGTAAGAGGCAGAGCGGCCCTATGACGGCCGCTGGGCTTATATCATTCTACGACGAATACGAGGAGAAGGTTAGAGTAAGCCCCATGACCATAGTCATAATATCCATAATATACGCAGTGATCATCGCCCTAGCGCACGCTATACACTAGCCCCGCCCGCCACCAAAGAGTATTCTCCTTAAGGTAAGTGAGAAGCCTGTTGTTGCAACCTCGTATATAACGGACCACGCCTGTTCGGGTGAGAGATTAACCCTGGGAGCCTCGCTGCCGTAGAGTCTAGCTGCCCAGACGTGGTAGCATCCCCCGCCGCCCCTGCGGAGTGAGCGCTCGAAGGCCTCGCAGCTACAGAAGACGCCGTTCACTACAACGTGGTCGCCGTGCTCACTCATGGATACGTATATAGGTGGATCGCTCCATATCCGCACGAGCCTCCTCAGAGCCACTAGGGCTCTAGCCCTTCTAACGGTCTCAGAACTGGGTGACTCCGACGATAGGATGTCATCAATGTCGGGGGGCACGTCCTGACTATTGCCGCCGATCACCCTTATCCCTCCACACGACCCTGTATCCACAGTTGGCGCTACCTACTACGACTGCATCAGCTAGCCCGACGAAGATCCCGGTCTCGACTACACCCGGTATCGACTTGAGCCTACAATCCAGCGCCGCGGGATCCTCCATGGGCCCCGTCTCCACGTCAACTACTATCCCGCCCCAGTCGCTAGTAACAGGGCTATCCTTCCCGCCTGAGACCCTGGGGGCTGCGCTGTAGCCTAGCCTTCTGAGCTCTGATAACACATGCGCTAGCGCCCATGGGGTGACCTCGAGTGGGAGGGCTCTCCTCGACCCGAGCTTGGGAACTAGCTTCGAGTCATCCACGACGTATACCCTCATAGTGGATGAGTGGGCTAGTATCTTCTCCCCAAGGAGGGCGCCCCCCCTACCCTTGAGGAGGTGGAGGCCGTCGATCACAACCTCGTCTGCACCGTCGAAGTAGAAGTCTATGCCTGAGACCACATGCGGCATTACTGGCTTGAAGCCGAGATCCGCAAGCATCAACGCTGTGGAGATACTGGAGGCCACCAGCACCTTACCATCGAGGAGGCCCTGCCTAGCCGCCTCCCTCAGGGCTAAAGCAGTCGTAGACCCAGTACCGACCCCCACGATCCTAGCCTCCCTGATATGATCGGAGAACTCGTTAACTAAACCCCTTGCAGCCTCCACCTTACCATTACAGGCCACGGCGCCACACCCGCAGGAGTCGCGGGGCCCTAGCCGAACTACCAGAATAATGGGGGTGCAGGCAGGAGGTTAGTCTTGGAGGGAGAGGCGAGGCGTTGGCGTCACGCGTGCCGCGAGAGTAGCTCCCTAGCCTTCTCGGAAGGGTTGAATGCTTTCTCGAGGGCGTCTATCCAGTACCATAGCCTGTCCACGTACTCTTCTAGCTTCTTTATCTCCTCCGGCTTGTCTATTATATGGCGGAACCTGCCCTGGAGCTTGAGGTACTCTATTATCGGGGTCCTCTTCGAGGGGTCCTTGTATGGCTTGCTGAACGGGCTCAGCCTGAAGACTCCTCTATCGTACTCGAAGAGGGGCCACATGCCTGTCTTCACTGCGAGCTGCGCCACCTTCGGCGTCAGGCTCGGGTCGAACCTCCAGCCAACTGGGTCGGGTGCGTGGAGGTGTATGTACCTGAAGCCCCTTATCTTCGCGGCCTTCCTCAGCTTCTCTATGAAGTCGTGCGGGTAGCCCACACTGGCGGTAGCCACGTAGGGCACGTCGTGGGCTATCATTATGAAGGGTAGGTTCTTCTTGTGCTCCTTCTTGCCTAGCGGGGTCGTGGTGGTCCAGGCCCCGTATGGTGTTAGGCCGCTCCTCTGGATCCCGGTGTTCATATAGGCCTCGTTATCGGCTACAATATATATTATGTCGTCATTCCTCTCCGCGGCGCCGCTCATACTCTGGAACCCTATATCAGCCGTGCCTCCATCGCCGGCCCACACGACGACATGCACGTCATCCCTACCCATCATCTCGAAGGCAGCCTTCATGCCGGCTGCTGCTGAGGCGGCCGATGCGAATACTATGTTGAGTATAGGGAAGTTTATGCCGGACTTCGGCCATATGCCCTGGATGACGCTGCTACAGCCAGCTGGTATCACTAGTACCACATTGTCCCCTAGAGCCATCTTGATGTACCTAAGCCCCATTGCCTCGGGGCATCCGGGGCACGCGGCGTTACCGGGCATCCCATACCTTCTCCTGGGTAGATCCTGGATCCTAACAACCATCAGGCCACCACCTCCTTAGCCTCGAACTTCCCACGATACTTAGCGGGGAAGAGCCAGTAGAGCGGCTCATAGACGCTCCCCTTCTCCTCGACCTCACCCACGAAGTCCCTCACAACACCAGCTATATCATCGGCCGTCACATCGGAGCCTCCGAGGCCTCCTATGACGCCCCGCATGCTAGTCAACCCATAGGCCGTGGCTGCCACGTCCAAGAAGAGCGGGCCCTTGCTCCCGAAGGATATCGCCCTATCGAACACTACCAGACCCTTAGCCCTAGCGGCGAGTTCCCTCACCATCTCCCCGGGCCACGGCCTTATGAAGCGTATTCTCGCCACCCCAACGCGGTAGCCCTCCTCGCGGAGCTTCCTCGCAGCCTCCTTTGCCTCACCCGCCCAGCTACCCGTTATCACTATGTAGTAGTCTGCATCATCACAGAGTGTGCACTCGACGAGGCCCCCGTAGCTCCTACCGAATCTCTTGCCATACTCCCGGTCGACCTCCTCTATCACCTTCTTAGCCTGCTCCATAGCCTTCTGCATGGAATACCTCAGCATGTAGTAGTCATCGTCGGGCACTATGTTCCCCATCACGACGCCGGTCTCGGGGGCTATGTAGTAGGGCTGGCGCCTAGGCGGCAGCCAGTCGTCTACCTCCTCCTGGTCCGGCACGTCTACTGGCGCCATCGTGTGAGAGAGTATGAAGCCGTCTAGGCCTACCATCATTGGTAGGTAGACCCTGGGATCCTCGCTTATCCTGAACGCTTGAAGGGTGAGGTCCAGCACCTCCTGGTTCTCCTGGGCCACACTGATTATCCAGCCCGTATCCCTCTGATCGAAAATGTCCTGGTGGTCAACGTGTATGTTCCAGGGCGGCCCGATCGCCCTCGCGACCACCGCCATCACTAATGGGATCCTAGAGGCCGCGGCCCACCAGACTACCTCATGCATGTAGAGGAGGCCATGGCTCGCCGTTGCCGTGAAGGCCCTCGCTCCAGCGCTGGCGGCCCCGAATACCGTGGCGAGCGCTGCGTGCTCGCTCTCCACCCTAACCATCTTCGCCTTTAACTCCCCGGTATCAACCATCTCCGACAGCTTCTCAACAATAGTAGTCTGAGGCGTTATCGGGTAAGCAGAGATTACCTGGACACGCGCAAGTTTAACGGCGTATGCAACTGCGTAGTTACCAGTAAGGGTCATCACCGTCACTCTAGCCCACCCCTCTCAGGCACCATCTCTATAGCGTTAACAGGGCATACGCTAGCGCATATGCCGCAGCCCTTACAGTACTCGTAATCAACGTAGACCATGTCGTCCTCCCTCCTAAGGATGGTGTCCTCGGGGCAGTAGAGCCAGCAGAGGAGGCACTTCACGCACTTCTCCTCGTTAATAACGGGCCTGTAGTCACGCCACGTCCCAGTCTTACCCGCCGCCCCCGGCGCTGGATGCGAGACGGGAGCGGCGAAGAATCCCACGGGGGCCTCCACGATGGGGCCCCTGGCACTCTTCCCTACACTCATGACGCGACACCCACACGCAAGCAACTACGAGGGGATCCTAGTGGGGGCAGGGCGCCGCCTGCTTGTATGCCTCCACGGCTGCCTCGGCGTTGAGCTCGCCTAGCCTGCCCTTGCCCTTGAAGTAGTCCTTGATAGCCTTCACCACCGAGTCGAGGGATAGTATGCCCGTAGCCTTAACCAGGGCCCCCAGCATAGCCGTGTTGACAACTGGCCACCCACTAACCACTAGGCCTAGCTCCCTCGCTATCCTAGTAGCATTGACACACCAGGAGCGCGCTGCTAGCTCCTCGCTATTCAGGGGGGCGCTCGGCGAGTTAAACACTATTTTACCCCCCGGTTTCAAGCCCCGCGCGACATCAACAATCTTCGGAATCTCGGGGTCGAGCACAACAACCACATCCGGCTCCCTCACCTGGCTGTGACGCTCGATGGGCCTATCACTAATCCTAGCATAAGCCTCGACAGGCGCTCCACGCCTCTCAGCCCCGAAGTATGGGAACGCCTGCGCATACAACCCCTCCAGAACAGCGGCTGAGGCAAGTATGTTAGCGGCAGTGACAGCGCCCTGCCCACCCCTGCCGTGAAACCTAAGCTCAACTAACAAGACTTGTGAACCCCCAGCCAAATTAATCTACTAGAGAGGGGAGTTTACAAGTCTTCCCACATACACTACTTACTAGAACAAAACATGTAACACGAGTGGGCGCAAGCCCCTCCCGGACCAGTAAGTGGGCTCCAGTGGAAACGAAGGGGTCCCCTTGGCGTCCACCCGGACACTAGAAGGAGACAGGGGGCACCCCCCTGCTTCCACTGGAGACACTTCTAGGCTCTTGAGCTCAGATGCAAAGCATGCTTCCATAGCTATGGCCAGCTGGACTACATTAGCCAAAACCCGCCGAGGAAGTGGTATAATTCCTAAGTACGCACCGGCACCATACCGGAAACAGGCCTTGCAGGCAATCATGTATCCTCCAGCGCTTAGCTGGGCCGATGAGGCTTCCACTAGAACCTAGGGGGTCCGGCGCTCCCTCCAGAGCCCTAGTGGGCTCCAGTGGAAGCAGGGGGGTGTTGTACCGGGGGGTTAGCAGATGTGGATGTGGCCATGCCCCACTCCGGCCCCTCGAGGCTCTCTAAGATGGGTATTGACAGCCAGGGCGGGGCCGTTAGGTGCCTGAGCCTCCCCTCACCGGGTGTGTAGACCCCGGGGCCCATGAGGCGGGGCTCGGGGATCACTAGGGGGCTCAAGGGGGCCTTGTAGCCGCATCTCGGGCACTTGTAGTGGCCCCCTCTGCCGGTTCTCTTCATTCTATGACCACATCTAGGGCAGCGCGGCGAGGCCCTGATCCTGGAGGCTGCAACGCGTTGCACGAGCATCTTCTCGACTGTTAGCAGTGGGATACCGTGAGGCGAGTATGGACGAACATTGGCTAGTACGGTAATGGAGTCGCCGGCCCTGAGGAGTCTCGCAGCCCTGTTGAGGGGGCCGGTTTCCTTGTAGAAGGCTAGCTCAACGCTGGCGCCCCCCTCCAGCCTAGCCCTAACAAAGACGTGGCCCCCAGCGGCGACCCGCGGGTCGGACTCGACTACAGCCTTCGCTACGCCAGTCTTGTATGGCCTAGGAGGCCCCAGGGGGCGGGCGTGGGCGTCGGTGTGCTGGTTACTGCGGTATAGCACCCAGAAGTGTGGCTCCTCGCAGAGGACCGTAGAGTATGCTCCCAGCCACTCGGGGCAGGTGCCCCTGAAGCCTGCGAGCACGGGGTCGGGTCCCCCGGGTGCAGCTGTGAGCCTGCCCCTCTGGGGGTCATAGTTGTTGAAAACACACGGTGGTACCGCCGCCTCAACCTTAGCGGCGGCCTCGTGGTCCACGCACCTCCTCTCGCCCCACATGCTGGGGTGGCGGTAGGCCGTGAGCTCGTATGTATAGGGATCCCCGGGGGCTAGGGCTGCCAGCGCTGAGACCGCGCCTATCCGGCCACGCCCACCGGCCACCCTGGCGCCGATTCTCCAGGCAACACGTAGGGCCTCGTCTACTGTGACTACGTCGGTGAGTGCCCTGGAGTAGAGGGCCCTAGCGACCCGGCTCTCCCAGGGCCTGCCTAAGACGCAGGCCACCCCGGGCTGCTTCTCCGGCTCCCCCACTCGGGGGGCCGTGTATTCCCATGCAAGCGACTCTGCGAGCCCGCAGGTGTCCCAGGCAGCGTCTTCCCCGTCCACCCAGAGCCTCGCGACCACCGCCGCGTTGCCGCGTGTCTTCCAGGGTATTGCAGGGTTCAGTCTCACGAGTAGGGGGTAATCTGCTAGCCTAACGCGGGGCAGGTGTGAAGCTTCCACTAGAAAGAGGCCGGCGAGGTGTGTTGTGCACCCCCAAAACCTCGAGTCTATATCGTCGAACGAGACCGACAGGAGGAGCCCTGGCACCTCCCCCTTACTCCCTCCTCTTATGCATGACTACTATCGAGGTCATCGTAGACTTGACTCCATCGAGCTTCCTTATCTTATCGGTTATCGTTGAACGAAGCTCGTCCATCGAGGAGGCCTCGACTATAGCTACGATGTCGTGGATGCCGTAGACCACGTATATGTCCTTGACTAGGGGTAACTCGAGGAGTTTCTCAGCCACCTCATTCTCCTTACCGATATCAACGTTTATCATGACTATAGCCGTGGGCATACTTGGCCACCCCGCACCTTGAATACTAGGAGCGCCTGGGAGTATAAGACTGTTGGCTTCGCCTCCCTAGGCGAGGGCCTCCGCGGCGGCATCGTCATCCAGAATCTGGACAAGGGCGGGGTCGTCTGATCCCCTGGTTATCGCATGGATTAGCCTCAGCTTGCTTATGACAAGTTCCAGCTCGGCATCGCTGAGATCCTCAAGGCGTGAGAGCTTCCGCAGGATAATGGCCTTCTCGCGGTCCAGCGTGGAGCCCCCCTCTATGCCTAGTAATGCTAACTTCACTATCCTCGCGGCCATATCGGATATGAACACACCGAGGCTGCCTATCCCGAATATCATTAGTAGAGACGCTATTATCCTGCCCGCCAGTGTTACTGGCACTACATCGCCGTATCCCACGGTGGTGGCGGTAGCCAGGGCCCACCATAGGGCGTCGCCGAACGTCTTGATCGGGCTGGCGGGGTCCCTCGACTCGACGACGTACACGAGTACAGCCCCCGAGAGTATGACTAGGGACGCCAACACGGCGAGTTGTATCAGGGTGGAGTCGCTACCGAGGCTCACCCCCCGCCAGTACCGCGAGATCATGGAGAGGGCTGTGGCCGCGAAGTATAGCCTGGAGAGCGCGGCAGCGACCATGACGTACTCCCAGGCCAGCGTGTGAGCCCCGTAATAGTAGTAGATAGCCACCACAGGGAGGACCCCGGGTAGCGAGGGCCAGAGGGAGGGGCCGCCGAGGCCACGCCTCCTGAGGACCCCATAGAGGAGGAGGATCGATAAGGCCGCATCAAGCAGTGAGGCCGCCTCTATGGCGTGTGAGTCCCACACTGCTAGGATTAAGGATGCTGCAAGCAGGCCCACTATGCTCTGGAGCAGCAGCATGAACCCGGTGGTCCAGACGGAGGAGACGCGGTACTGGTAATCCAAGGCGGCCCCCACAAGGGGGCTCAGCGCCAGGCTCCCTAGCGTGGGGCCGGGCCAGTATTACTCTAGGAAGACGCTACGTGGCGCTGAGGATAAAGGTGGGTAGGAGGGGTTATCCGTGCGGATGAGGTCGGTGGACCGGCGCCGAAGGCCGCGTGGCCCATGTGGCTTTTGGCGTCCGGCGCTACCGACCACCAGTAAGCTCCTTTATCGTCGATAGTGCTAGTGGTATGACGTTGTAGGCTCCCTCTATTGTCTCAAGGGAGTGGCCGAGGCAGGGGGTCTCGCCGAAGGCTCCTGGCCCCCTTCCTATCCTGGGGTGTGAGAGCATCAGGGGCACTGGGTCCCCGCTATGCGCCTTTAGGTGCCACGGGGTGGCGTGGTCCGACGTTACTATAACTAGTGTGGACTCCTCGTCTAGTCCATCGAGGATCCTCGAGAAGAAGTATTTGTCTATGTCCTCTATGGCTGAGACTTTGGCTTCGAGATCCCCGTCATGGCCAGGCTCGTCGGGCCCCTTCAGGTGAACGTAGACTCCATCGAAGCCGTGTTTGTATAGTATCTCCAGCGCCCTGGCCGCCTCCTCCTCCAATATCTCCCGGCGCTGGCGGCCCTCGACCTCAACCTGGAAGTCGACTATGGAGAGTGCCCTAGCTACCCCCCTCTCTACTGGCATCTCTACAATGCTAGCCATGGAGAAGCCATACTTCTCTCTGAAGGGCTCGGCGGGCGGCAGGCGGTCCCCTGCGTCGCGCAGTAGCACAGCGTTCGCTGGCAGCAGGCCGCGGCGCCGGCGATCCTCGTTTACAGGGTGCGAATCAAGTACCTCTATTGCCCTCCGTGTGAACTCGTTCGCCAGCTCCGCAGTCAGCCTGGCCTCGGGGGTATCCTCGAGGGGGCGCACCTCGGCTATGAAAGGCTCGTACTCTCTCCGCGCTACTGATATGTAGCCCTTCCTCTCGTATGCCGGGTCGCTATTCGAGACGGCGGCGCTCAGCCTGGAGGATCTATGCTCCAGCACTAGCACGGCTCTATGTCCTACGGTGGCCTTGAAGCGCGCCCTCGCCTCGCCGCCAGCCAGCATCATTCCGTCAAGCGCTTCAGCTAGGATCCTGGCTTCCCTGCTAGTGAGGCTCCTGCCGGCTCTCCTATCGATTATCTTCATAGTCTTCGGGTCCACGGTGGCGAAGTTGGCCCTAAACGCTACCTGTCCATCGTGGAACTCTACGCCCGCTCCGAGGGCCTCCAGGGGCCCCCTGCCCGTGTAGTATCTGTGTGGGTCATAGCCTAGGAGGCTCATGACGGCTGAGTCGCTCTCCGGCGCCACCCCCCTGGCTATGGTGTATAGAGAGTAGCACCTAGCCCTCCCCGCGAGCACGTCGAGGTTCGGGGTGGACGCTATGTCGAGGGACCTCCTAGGCGCCGAGCCATCCGCGGCCCCGTCTAGGACCACGTAGAGGATCTTAACTGGGAGGGCCACTCTATCCACCGCCTCCGAGGGCGGGGTCTCCGGGGTTAAATCGTGCGGTTATGCAGGGCGCCCCAGTTGTAGAGGCCCCTAGCCTCCAGGGCGCGGGCGTCATCTAGGAAGCGCCTCCTCTCCAGGACGACCCGCCTAGCACCGGTGTCTATTGTTGCGTGGAGGACGCCGGGGTGCGGACCCAGTGATGCTAGTGGTTCACCGTCTGGGGCGTATACGGCGCTGTGCCCGCCCGTCACCCTCCCATCGGGGTACGCGGTGCCCGTCTTATTAACGCCTATCGTGTAGATAATGTTCTCCGCCGCCCTGGCGGATAGCACTGCCCTCCAGCTCCACACGCGGTTCCACGGTATGCTAGCCGGGTTCACTATGACTTCTGCTCCTCTCAGGGCCATGTACCTCGAGATCTCAGGGTAGTATATGTCAACGCAGACGATGCAGGCGAACGCTATTCCCGATACCTCGAAGGGCCTCCCAAGCGGGGTGGGGGAGATCCGGCCCCTCTCGCCTATGCTGGCCGAGGGGAATGCCTTGCCGCACACTATCTCATAAGATCCATCGGGGAACGCTATGACACCCAGGCTCTGGGCCTCACCCTCGGCAATCACATACTGGCTTCCAGCCAGGACGGGGGCGCCGACCATGGAAGCCAGGGCGGTCGACGCCTCCAGGTACTCGCTGAGGGGTATGGGTCTCGGGGCCAGCCAGTTCTCGGGTAAAAGGAGCAGGTCAGCCTCCACTCCCCGGGCCAACTCCCGGGTTACCCCCAAGCCCGTGCCTCCAGGCTGCAGCACGGCTAGCCTCAGCCTCAAGAGTCGCCCCCCATTAGAGCCACGAGGTCCCCCATAACAGCCGCGCTCGCAGGGGTCAGCTGCACGAGGTAGAAGCTGTAGAGGGTCTGGTTGCCCTTTAGGTGTGGTATGTGGAATATGTAGAGATGCGAGAGGAGGAGGTACATAGCTAGGATCGAGTATAGGGAGGCGGCCCCCGAGGCCGGCCAGGAGTTGTATGCGAAGGCGTAGACCAGCGCTACCCCCCCTATTAGGAGCGCTGAGACCTGTAGCAGAGTGTTGGCCACGCCTCCTATCATGGTGTTATAGTCGAAGTAGAAGGGGTTAGCGTTCACCAGCCATCCTCCGGGCGAGGAGACAGGTGGGCCCGGGGGCCTGCTCTCCGTGTGCCAGGAGAGGGCCCCTACCACGGAGTTCTCCCAGAACCACTTGAACCCGAAATGCGCTATTATCGGGGCGTTGACTGCGAGTATCACCAGTACCGGGGCCAGTATGGACTCTATGAAGACTTTCACGCGCTCCCGCCTCGGGCTACCCTTAGCCAGGGGGTAGACCCATAGTGCTGGCACCATGAATAGGCCGCTATACTTCACGGAGGCCGCTAGCCCTACTAGAATGGATGCGGCTAGGGGGCTCTCGAGGGCTAGAGCCGCTATGGCCAGCGACTCGAAGAAGGCTTGGTGTATATCGAGCATTGCAACAGCCGCCTCGTATCTAAGCGACACGGCGGAGGCCGCCGCTAGAGCCGCCGCCAAGCCGGCGATCACGCTCCAAGCCGATCGCCGCCTGAGGGCGTAGCCTAGATACAACACTATGGGGACGAGCGAGGCCTCCAAGACACCAGGCATCCTCCAGCACGCGGGTCTATCGCCGCAGAGAAGCATCGAGAGCCCGATGATGTACTTCCCCAGGGGAGGGTGCTCGGGGTTGTAATAGTCCGGGTTAGTCTTACCGCTCCAGTTATACCAGTGCACGCCCCTCACGTGGAAAACGTTTATGAGCAGCCGCCTAGCAACGTCGACATAGTAGATCTCATCGCTCACGTACCGGCCGCCTAGAGCGGAGGAGTAGAAGCGGGCGTCGTGGTAGATCCAAGCGCCGCAGGCGAGTGCAACCAAGAGCCCGGCCAGTATGAGTACCGGGGGGAGGAGACGGTCCGCGTAGCTCAGCCTCCTCACCTCTTCAGTCCTTCCAGCTCTTCATCCCACCCCAACGTGCTAGCCCGGGACAAATAAAACCTCCCCCCGCACCCGGCGCATTCGAGGCCAGAGATTAATGGGTCGCAGGAGGAAGAGGGTCAGGAGGGACATCTACTCCTCCAACATTCAGAGGCTGAGTGTTTACCCCTCAGCCGCTAGGCACGGCGCGCCAGATCCCAGGGCAGGCAAGCCCCCGAGCCCCGGCGACGTTGTAAGTGTCAGGATAGTCTCTCTCGACGAGGATGGGAGAGGCATCGGCTACTATAGGGGCTTCAAAGTGCTTGTAGACGATGTGGAGCCGGGCATAAACCTTAAGGTGAAGATTGTAAGCGTGGAGGAAGACGCCATACGCGCAGTCCCGCTTTAACTGTATTGCGTATCAGCGCCAGCCATTAGAGGAAGAGGATTTCAAGCCCCATAGCGTGGCTAACCAGGGATGCAGGGGATGAGCGCTGCTAGGGAGTGTAGGGCTAGTAAAGACTTCCTCAGGCACATCGCTAACAGGGTTATAGCTAGGAACACGGCTAAGATACCATTACCGGTCATTAGTGACATAAGGAAGGCCCTGGGCCGAGCTGAGGATAAGTTCAAGTTCAGTGTATTCGGGGGCGACCCATCGAGACTCGTCGAGTACCTGGACTCCTCGGACTTCCAGGATCTCGTAGAGCTGCTGAGAGCGCACCAGCTCGAGTGGGTCCTAACCGAGATCCTCGAGGAGCTGGCCAGAGAATACGAGGACTCCTGTCCGCTCGTGGCTGAGAGGGCGAAGAGCGCCGCGGAAGAGATAAAGCGTAATCCCGCGGAGAGGCTCAAGAAGGAGGCGCTCGACCTCGACTACATCTATAGGAGCCTCAAGGTAAGGGGGTACAAGGTTGAGAAGAGCGAGGAGGGCTACATTACCCTAGAGGAGCCAGGCGTCAACGTCCGTATACGCGTGGCGGATGGTGTAATCGAGTACCAGATATGTCGTCAGGGGAGGGCGCACTCCCTAGAGGCCGTGATAGCTAAGGTAGAGAAGATCCTCGAGATATAGCGGCCGAGGCGAGCATTAGGGAAGCCCTTAGGAGGGCTCTAGGGGCCAGAGGGACCCTGAGTAGGGCCCTCGCGAGGCGGCCCCTGAGGAAGTCCCTCCAGAAACCAGTGCTGAGGGCCTCCAGGGCCTCGCTCGACCTCCTCTTACCCGCGCGCAGGACGGCTCTGAGGAGGAACTTGGAGAGTGAGGCCTCCATCTCCAGGCTCCTAGTATAGGTTCGGTACCTCTTCTTCGAGCACTCGGGGTGCACGTCACAGGAGTGGAGGGCCTCGGCTAGCCTGAGGGCGCTTGCCACGGCCTGCCTTATACCCTCACCCGAGAGGGCGTTCACGAGGCCCGCTGCCTCGCCTATGTAGATCCTCTGCTTGCCGTAGAGACGGGGAGGGCGGAGCACCGCCAGGGGGGCGGCCCTCTCGTCGAGGACCTCGTAGGGCCCTAGGAGCCTCTCCAGGTAGGCCTTTATGGCGTCCCTCAACTCCACGGGCCTGTGGGGTCTGATGAATCCTGCGCCAGCGTTTACTACTCCGTGGGAGTCCGGGAAGACCCAGTAGAGGCCGCCCTCTGACACCCTGAAGTCTATGAGGGCGGTGCCACCCTCCCAGCCGGGTGCCTTAGCGATGATCCTATAGAGTAGTATATAGTCGCCAGCAGCGTAGGGCCCCCTAGCATCTATCACCACCCGCCCGCCGGGAGCCTCGGAGGGGGAATACGCTAGGACAGCGCCCTCGGCCTCCGCCGCCTCGCGTAGGCCTGCAACAACACTCTCCTTATCCATTATAACCCACAGGGGCCTCCTACTCGAGAGCCCCGCCGCCTCCCTGCCCTCGACTAGTATGGAGAAGTTGTTAACCTCACACTTAACAGCGTCGAAGTACTCGGCATATAGGGCTGCCTCGCCCTCTGCTGGCGTGGCGTTGCCACACGCCTTCGTGTAGCGCCTCGACACATCGAAGCCCGAGACCTCTAACCCCCTTCTGGCCGCCTCGAAGGCTAGCGTTGCCCCGGCGGGTCCCAGGCCTACTACTGCGACGTCGGCCTCGCGCCCCAAACAAGGCCCCCGAGCCCCTGGGGGCTCTGGATTAATCAGTTCCACCCTCCCGCGGCTGGCGGGGGGTGGAGGACCCTGGAGGTTGCTGTGGAGAGGAGCGTCAGCAGGACCGGCAAGCATGCGGCGACGAGGATAGTGGTCGTGGTTAGAGCCTCGGGTCGCGTGGAGGTCTACTCGAGGCCGACGCGTCAATCGGTAGCAGCTAAAACCTATAGCAGGGGGTACGCTGGCGCGGTTGACGTTGACTTAGGCCCCGGTGACGTGCTCGTGGTGGTAAGGCTTGTCAGGGGGCCCTCTGGGAGGGTTTCCGGGGCCTTCAGTGTTGTGGACAGCGAGGGCAGGGAGGTTCTCAGGGCTGTCTATAGGCGGTTGAAGGTTAGACTCTCCAGGGGGGACCCCTCGTACTCGTGGGCGGTTGAGAGGGCCGCTGCAGCCCTTGGCCTCGACAAGTATATCAGGAGATACAACTGGGGAAGGTAGTTGGAGCCGAGCAGGATCCTCCAGGCAGTAGCCGATACTATAGGCAGGCTCGGGGGCAGGGTCGCCTATAGCCACCTAGAGGAGTCGGGGGACCCGCCCTCCGGCCCCGTCCTCGAGGAATCCGGGCTACCGGCAGCGGTGAGAAGGGCCCTAGAGGATCTAGGGGTCACGAGGCTATACAAGCACCAATTCGAGGCGCTAGAAGCCTTCAGGGCCAGGAAGAGCCTGGTCATCGCCTCCGCCACTGGCACGGGCAAGACTGAGGCATTCGCCATACCCATAGCCGAGGCTTTAGTGCGCTCTGGCCCCAACCCTCCTAGGCCCTATGCCCTGATCCTCTATCCAACCAAGGCACTCGCTAGGGATCAGCTATACAGGTTCAAGGCGCTATTCGAGGGCGGTCTAGGGTATAGGGTAGACGTCCTCGACGGCGATACGCCGCCGGGTAGGAGGCAGGAGATATACCTAGACCCCCCACACGTGCTGGTATCAAACCCCGACATGCTGCACTATGGAATGGCGTTCTCCGATAGGTTCAGGGGCCTCGTGTCTAGGGTTAGGGTAGTGGTCCTGGACGAGCTACACGCCTTCGGGGGAGTGTTCGGTGCCCATGTCAAGTGGGTCATCTACAGGCTCCGCAGGCTAGCTGGGGGTAGGAGGATACTCTACATAGGCTCCGGCGCCACTATCGGCAACCCCGGGGAGCTAGGCCGCACACTCTTCGGTGTTGACGTGGAGGTGGTCAAGGGGCCCCGCAGGCGTAGGGGGAGAGCGATCCACGTCTTCGTGGAGCAGGGCCGGGCTAGCAGGTGGACACTGGCAGCGGCAATAGTCGCCGAGCTCGTGAGGCAGGGCCTTAAGGTGATAGGCTTCGCTGACTCGCAGCAGACAGCCGAGCTCCTCGCCAGGATAGCGAGACGCAGCTTCGGCGTTACGATGCTTGTCCATAGGGCCGGGCTTAGGGCCGAGGAGAGGAGGAGGGTGGAAGAGGCCCTGCGCGAGGGCTCGGCTAGGGCTGTGGCTGCAACGTCAACCCTAGAGTTGGGCATAGACATAGGGGACCTAGATGCGGTGGTTATGGCCAGGCTTCCCAGGAGCTACTCGAGCTACATACAGAGGGCTGGCAGAGCTGGCAGGAGGGGGCGCACGGGCCTTGTGGCGACCGTGCTGGGGGACGACCCCATAGAGGCGTACTTCCTCGCGAGGCCGCTGGAGTACTTCAGGCAGGAGCCGGACCCCACATACATAGAGCCCGCCAACGTGGACGTCGCCAGGGTCCACGCGGCCGCACTGCTATTGCAGGAGGGACTAGTCGACGCGGCCGACGTGCCAGCCCCCCTGGCGAGGGCTCTCGAGGAACTCGCTAGAGACGGCGCCGCGAAGCCCGTTGGGGGCACGCGCTTCTACCCGGACTGGAGGAGGGCTCGGGGAGTTGTGGAGAACTCGAGCCTCCGCAGCAGCGGCCCTCTGGTCAGGATATACGATGCCTCGAGGAGGGGTAGGGACGCGCTGATAGGCTACAGGGAGCTCCCACAGGCCCTCTACGACCTCTACCCAGGCGCCATCTACTACCACGCCGGTAGGGCGATGGTGTCCGTGAGACTGGACCTAAACGGGTTGAGGGCCGACGTCAGGCCCCTCGGGGGCGACGTGGGCTTCTACACGAAGCCCCTCTACACCGTGGACGTTGTCTCTATAGCGCCAATAGAGTCTAGGTATGTGGGCCCCATGAAGGTCGTCTATGGGGAGCTGGTGCTCCAGGTCAGTGTTAGCGGGTACACTGTGAGGGAGGAATACAGTGGGGCGACGATCAACGAGGTCGCATACAAGGAGCCCATAACCTGGCGCTACAGAACCCTAGGCGTGATGATGCGGTACCCCGACCCGGGCTTCGAGAGCTTCACTGATGCCATAAGCGCGTACCATGCCCTGGAGCACGTCATAATCTCGGCTGCAAGGCCTGTCGTGGGGGCCTCCGACACCGACCTGGGAGGAGTGAGCTACCCCAGCGGCCACGTCGTAGTATACGACTCGGCCCCTGGGGGCCACGGGGCCTCGAGGCTGGTGTATGAGAGGCTCGAGAGGATACACGCGATGGCGGAGCAGATACTCGCTGGGTGCACCTGCGAGGATGGCTGCCCCCGGTGCGTGTATTCCCCCTACTGTGGTAGCGGTAACAGGTTCCTATCGCGCAGGGGAGCCCTGAGGGTGCTACGGTACCTAGCCAAGGCGGCCAGGATCCCCGAGTCTACGCCTAGGGGGAAGCCCCTCGCCTGAGGGGGCTTCGAGGATAGCCCCTAATAGCCCCGGATTCACCGCCTACGCCGTTGGTGTGCGCAATGGCGGGGGCGCAGGGGGTAGGACTGGAACAGGTTAGGGATATCTTCGATAGGCTGGAGCCCCAGAGCGAGGGGCAGCAAAGGCTCAAGGAGGCCCTCCGGAGCGGCAGGGACCTCGTGGGCGTCTTTGGTCCCACAGGCACAGGTAAGAGCCTCTTCGCAACAGCCTACGCCCTCTCGGCCCTCGCTAGGGGCGAGTACAAGCGCGTCATAGTATCCAGGCCCATCGTCGACGTCGTATCAGGCAAGGAGCTTACCCTCATAGGCAGCAGCGGCGAGTACACCCGGCTGGCGTCGGAGTACCTCAGAGACATACTCGGCGGCTATGCCGACCCGAGGCTGCTCGACGCCCTCATGGGTGAGGGGAGGCTCGTGCTCGCTGACCCACATTTCCTTAGAGGCAGGACTTTTGATGAATCTGTTATAATCCTCGACGACGCGCAGAGCGTCCCGCCGGAGACTATAGTTGAGGTAATCACGAGGCTCGGCAGGGATAGTAGGCTGATCATAGCTGGCGACCCGGTCTTCCAGAGGACGGAGGAGGTCGGGCGCGATGGCGCCAGCATGGCCAGGGAGATACTGGCGGGCGAGGAGTCGGCGGTGGTGGTGGACCTGGGAGTGAAGGACATAGTAAGGCCCGGGGCCAAGAGGGGCATCAAGTTCCTCCTGGAGCTTCAGATGAGGAAGAGGAGGCTCAACGATACCGAGAGGGCGGTTATCGACTCAGCCAGGCTCCACGCTCCAGACGCGGATGTAATAACAGTGGTGGACCTCCAGGAGGCGAAGAGGAGGTGGGGCATAGAGAGCGAGCACACCCCGGACGCCCTAATAGTCGTCAAGGAGGGCCATCTGGGCAGGCTCATAGGCTCGGGGGGCGAGAGAATAGCTGCGATCGAGGAGGATACAGGGTTAAGGCTTAGGGCGATCCAGCACACACTAGACTTCCGCGAGGTCATAAGGGCCGTCCACCCGGTCTCCTGGGTCCACAAGCACGTCATAGACGTTGACTTCGCGGGTCCACAGCTGAGGATCCTAGTGTCGAGGGACGCCATAGGCCCCATGCTCGGCCAGAGAGGTGTGCACATAAAGTTCCTCGATGAGGTATTCAGAAGCCTCGTGGGGGTCGGTGTCTACGCCGTCGAAGCAGAGGAGGCCCCTAGAAGGCAGGCCAGGCGAAGGCGCCGATAGCAACCACTAGGCTCGGGCCCTACTCCTCAACGGGCTCATCGTATATCTCCACTATAACCCTCGCCTTGACCTTCTCCCTAGAGAGGGGTGGAGGCGTCTCCCCGAGGTCCACGGCTAGAACCACGGGGTTACCCATGTCATCCGTGAAGCGCACCTCGGCGATGTAGGTCTGCTTGGGGCCTCCCTCCTCGAAGATCTTCATTATGCTCTCGTATATCCTACTCATGGCCATCTGAAAGGCTACTGGGCTTGAGAGGTCCTCCGGCTTAAGGCTTATCATGGCTATGTTTTTCATCACCTTCCCGACTCTAGCGCTAGCATTGAACTCTTTCTGGGCAGCGGGTTCGACCTCGCCACTCAACCCGTGCACCAGCCATACCCGGCTTGTGGGAGGTATTTAGAGTCCCGCGGCCGCGTGGGCCCCGGAAAGCCTTCCACTGCATGCGCTTGGGGGAGACGAAGCTTGTCCAGGGCTCCAATAGCTGATGGTCATGGTCACACTAATCCCGTGAGGGGCGTGGGAGCCGCTAGGATAGCGCGTAGATTCAAGGAGGCCGGGGGCTGGTTCCAAGCGCTAGTCGCGCTCTCGCCGTGGCACTATGCCCTGGAATTCCGCGGGTACGACTCATACGTAGAGTTGATAGACATCCATATCAGAGAGTGTAAGGCGGCAGAGGATGAGGGGCTCAAGGTTGCATGTATAGCCGGCTTCCACCCAGCGGATGTTGACCACCTAATCGATAGGTACCACATGAAGCCCGTGGAGGTACTCAAGCTAGGGCTCCGCGTTGTAGACTATGTGGCCAAGCTCTGCTCGGAGGGAGTCTTGGATGGGATAGGTGAGGTGGGGAGGCAGCACTATAAGACCATGCCGGAGAGGGTCGTGATAGCTAACCTCATACTCGAGAGGGCCTTGGAGCATGCTAGGGACAACGGCTGCGTAGTACACATGCACCTAGAGAACGCTGGGACGGACACTGTCGACCTCACAAGCATGGCCGTTGATAGGGTAGGCGTTGGGGGGGAGATGCGTAGCAGGATATTCTTCCACCACGTAAAGCCCGTAATGGCAGCCCGAGCATATGAGTTGGGCTACTCCTCAACGATACCCGGGCTGGCCAGGATCCTCGAGTACGCGTTCACTAGGCTGGATCCTGTTTACATAGTTGAGAGTGACTACATAGATGACCCCGCGAGGCCCGGAGCAGTCGTTTACCCGTGGGAAATGGCCTCCACCCAGCAGAGGCTGGCCAGTAAGGGTCTAGCGTCGGAGGAGTACCTGTATAGGATTAACGTGGATAACGTGGTGAAGGTGTACGGTATAGAGCCGCCATAGGCCCGGAACCACGCCTCGGGGCCTACTATTCGAAGTCTACAATCTCGAGGATCGACTCGGAGCCTAGCTTTCTAACGGTCATGTATCGCGTGCTAAGTCTCTTGAGGTAATTGTTGTGGCCCTGGATCATAACACTTATAATGTTGAGCCTCGCCTTGGACATGCTACGCATCACCTGCTCAACATCTATGCGGTCCTCGCCATCGGTGATTATTACTATGTCGCTGACGGCCTCCCTTTGGGAGGCGCTGACCACGTCATCTATGGCGGCTAGGAGCGCTCCCGTTATGTTGGTGCCGCCTCCCGCCCTAACCGTGGCCAGGTATTTCAATACATCTAAGACCTCTGAGGGATGAGTGGATTTGGACACCTTCATCAGGGGGTAGACAGTGCTATCGAAGAACCTCGCGTAGAAGGGTCTGTTCTCCATGGCGCTTCTCTGAAGAAGAGCGACCGCGACGGCCCTGGCCCAGTCTATCTTCTCGCCTATCATGCTACCGCTCTTATCGAGTAGCACATAGATTGGGCCCTTAGCGGCCGGCAATGCTTTCTCATATAATAGCAACTTGGAGTCCGCCAGCTTGGCTAGGAAGAGTTCCTCGGGCAGTGCCAGCTGGCTATAGTGAAGCCGCTCTAAGTCGCTACCATACTCTATACCCCCGAGCCATCCGCGGCTATGTCTCTTCATGAGCTTCGACTTGCTGGTGAGTGAGAACTTGACGCCCATCACTATCCTTAGTATCCTCTCAACATTAGTGTTCCTGGCCAGCCTAAGTATCTCCTCGGGGTTATCGCCGTACGATAGCATGGAGGTGTTACCGGCGCCAGTCCTCGCTATCAGGCTCTTGATGCTCTTAGCGACTCTGGCGTCATGCTCCGCCTGCTCTAGGGCCCTCTCCACTATACTCGACGTGGAACTCTCGCCGCTATCCTCCCTGGACTTCCCGCGCCCGCTGCCAGCCCTCGCGTGCTCCATTAGCCTCGCAAGCCTCTCTATGAACGAAGCGGACGCCACAACACTCGTGGTTGAGTCTGCCGTTGTAAGGGACTTGAGCCTATGGAACCTTCTGCTTGATAGTAGCGCGCTCAATGTTGACACCCTGAATAGTAGGGCTTCATCATTATTCCCCTCTACAAGGCTGTAGTCGATGGCAGGTACCGGGAGGAAGAAGGAGTAGAATATATCCACAGCTAGTGGGACGTCGAAGAGGCTCTGATCCAACCTCTTACCGCCGATGCTCTCGGCTATTGAGAGGATCTTCGAGCCCTTATAGGCTCGGATACCGTCGATTTCACCTACACCAGCTATGATGCTGTATCTCTTAGGTCCCTCCTTCTTTCCCATGCAGGGTTGTCCCCCGGGGGAGGTCTAGAGTTAGAGATTGAGTTTGTAGCTAATCATGTCTAGTATCCTCTCGATGAGATCTATTAGGTTGCTGGCCTCTCGCTCTACCTCGTCATCCTCTATATTGCGTACCAGGTTCTCGACCCTATTCCTAGCTATCCTAAGTGACTTGCTATACTCTATGAGTCTCGGATCGAACTCCCCCGCCTGCTCGACGAGCCTCTCTATGCTCCTTATGTTCGCTTCAATCTCCCTGATCTCGCGTAGGACCCTATCCTTGGTCTTCACCTCTTCTAAGAGTATGGTCTCGACCTTATCGAAATCGTCGAGGTCACGGGGAGCTATATATTTAAGCACGACTAGGTCATCCTCGGTAGCATGCAGCCTACCATTAAGGAGTGCATGAGCAGCTATAGCCTTCAGGGCCTTACCCTTCCTTCGGTCGCTTAGGTGTATCCTCCTCTCCTTGAATATCATGAAGAGCCTCAGTAACTGGCTCTTTATCCCCGAGAGGTTAACCGTGTATATGAGCTTGTTATACTCTTTTATATCATCCATAGTCATTACTGGCTCCACCTGGTCGTTACCGTATCGCTCCAGGTTCCAGGCAGCGTCGAGAAGCTCACCCCATAGCTCTTCCCTCACAGGCCGCACATAGTGCCTGAACAATAGTCTATCGTATAGCGCCTCCAGTTCGGCCTCGTCGGGCACCCTGTTAGTGGCGCCTATTAGAGACCAGAGTGGGACCCGGATCTCCGTGTATCCATCATATAGGACCCTCTCCTGTAGTATGCTAAGTAGGGCGTTGAGCACGGCGCTGTTAGCGTTGAATATCTCGTCCAGGAATGCCAGCTCGGCCTCCGGGAGCTTCCCCCTAGTGACCCTCCTATAGACGCCCTCCTTGAGCGCCGCTATATCCAAAGGGCCGAAGAGTTCGCTTGGCTCGGTGAACTTTGTTAGGAGGTACTTGAAGAACCGGGCCTGTACTAGCTGGGCCGCTCTCCGGACGAGAGCGCTCTTAGCAGTCCCAGGCTCACCGATGAGTACCGCGTGCTCCCCGGATATTAGGGCTAATGCTATCACGAGCGCCTCTTCCTCCCTGCCAACGAATGGTGCTTGAAGCTCCTCTAGAAAGCGGCGCGCCTTTAATAGGCTGGCAGTGCTCTTCGGCATTACTAGATCCCCGCTCTCCCACACTCACCGCCTGGCCTCCCGAGCTGATAAGCACTAACCCCCGTTCTCCAGTGTTAGTGGGTGACTAGTGTGGATGTGCCTGGCGACCTCCTAAGGGAGGCTGTGGAGGTTATCGGCAACGCCTACGCCCCCTACTCGGGTCTGAGGGTGGCGGCGGCTGTACGCGGGGCGAGTGGGAGGATATACCGGGGGGTTAACGTCGAGAATAGTAGCTACGGCCTCACGGTGTGCGCGGAGAGGGTAGCAGTATTCAACGCTGTAACCAATGGTGAGCGTGAGATAGTAGAAGTGCTCATAGTCTCCACGAGTAGGATGCCAATACCCCCCTGCGGGGCCTGCCTCCAGGTGCTATCAGAGTTCGCCAAGCCGGACACTCGGATCTACAGCGTCTCGCTCCCGACCAAGCAGGCGAGGATGTGGCGGCTCGGAGAGTTAATGCCAGAGGCATTCAGACTTGATAAGGCGCTACCCTCCCACCGGGGAGGGGAAAGCAATAAGCCCTCGAGCCAAGGAGGATCCCCGGTGCTATGAGGAGAGCGCCGGAAGCTAGTCACGAGCCCCGTAGGCGGTGAAGATATTACTGGGGACCTCTCCGAGCACCCTCGGATGAAGAGTTTTGCACGTCCCCTAGGGGCCCTACAGGCCTCGATGCGGAGCCTCCACCGGTGCTGACGACGCTGGCATATCGGGCGGTTGTGCCTCGAAAATTGAAATGTTGATGGAGAGCTTATCAGGGTAGCTTAGGCCTCTATCCTAAGGGCCCCGTCGCGCTTCGAGGTGTATATCCTCGCGCCCCCCGAAGCGTCGAGGGATACAACGCCGGTTATGAATGGCTCTATTATAGCGTTCACGGACGCCCTCGTGTTACTAGTTATCACAAGCTTGTTTACAGTTAATGACTCTATTCTGGGCACCTTCACGGTAACTCTGCCTGAGTGCGGGTTAGTGTCGAATTTGAGGGTGAGGTTGCGGGCCCTTATGCTAATGCTTCCCTTATCCTCGCTAACCTCCATTATAGTGGAGCCGTCCAGGTCGAGTTCTAGGGAGGCCCTTGGAGCCCTTACTCTGAGCACGTCAGGGCTCACGTCTTCGATCTCGGGCAGCTCGTCGAAGTTAGCGCTTATCGCGACGCGCTCGGGCTCCACGGCCATGCGGAGTGTGGACACCCCTATCAGAACTATGTGGGCCCCCCGGTAGGTCCTTCCGGCGATCGTTATCCTACTACCGTCGACTCTAACGGTTACTGTCTCGTTGCGGGGCCTCAAAATCATGACCACCCGCCCCAGAGGCGGTTCCATGGGCTAGACTAGCCGGTAAGGCCTTATTAGCTTGCAGTTATGACGCCTTCACGTAGTAGGCGGTGGAACAAAAAATGCGTAATGGAGAGTTTGACGAGATACCGGAGGATGTACTAGAGGAGCTCAGGGAGGCCGAGAAGGAGCTGGAGGAGGAACTCAGAGGGAGCCGGAGGAAGAGGAGGCGGTACCCCTCGACCCGCGATGTCGCGGAGGCCGTGAGGGAGGCAGCCGCCATGGCCTCAGGCATCGATCCAGGGGAGTTTCCGAACCTAGTGAGAGAAATACTAGAGTCCAAGGGCTTCTATACGGGGCTAGTGACTGACAAGAGAATATGGCGTACGTATGAGACCCTAGTAAGGAGGGGAGTCATAAGGGACACGCTGGGGGTAGTGCTGGGCTGAGCACCTCTGGAGCCAGAGCCTGCGAGATATGCGGGGCGCCAGCTACTCATAGGTGCAGACTCTGTGGAAGGCTGGTATGCGACAGACACTACGACGAGGAGACAGGACTCTGCAGCATATGCTCGGCCTCCCTATGCAGTATATGCAGGGAGAGGCTTGCCCTAACGACCTGCAGCATATGCGGGAGACTGGTCTGCCGGGAGTGTAGCATCGAGGTGGAGCCTGGCATACGTGTCTGCCGGGAGTGCTACGTGACGCGTGTAGGTGGGGACAAGGAGGTGCTCAAGCGGATGCTCAGGAGCCCCAGAGGCATGGAGGCGGCGGCCTCGCTAGCACTCAGGATAATTCCACGGCCAAGCGCCGCTGGGGGCCCGCCTAGGCCAGGCGGCGCGTAGCATAAGAATTCCCCTCCACAGGCTCACCCGCAGGGTGCGATGGAGTGCCGGGCGAGCAGGTGGTATCCTATTACGAAGCCCTCATAGAGAGGATGCCGAAGACAGGGCTAGCCGCCGCCAGGGCCGTAGGGCTCATATCCAGGATAGTAGCGCTGGTCGAGTCTTTTGACAGCCTCATCGCGAGGGCATCATGTGTAGCGGAGAGGTCCCGGGGCTGTAGGCCCTCCGAGGATAAGCCTTGTAGTACTGGTTGCGCCTCAATAGTGGTTGCCCCAAACGCCATATGGAAGTACCACTCCTCCGCGTTCTCCGCCGTGGCCCTCGACTCCACACTAAGAATCTCGACCAAGAACGCGGGCTTAGTGATAGAGAGGGGTAGGGCAGTCGTAGAGCTGCCGTCCGGGGACTCGAAGGCCAAAATAGAGATCGACCTCTCCAGCGTGGATGGAATAATGAGGGAATACTATACAATGATGTACGCCCTAAAGGCAGTCGAGGCCCCACTACGTAAGGCGGCCGGGAACCTGGCTAGGTGCAGCAAGGAGAAGCAACTAGCCTGCTAGACGTAGGGCCTATAAACTGCCAGGTGCATTCACCCCCGAGCCGGGGGCCCGTCGTCTAGCCTGGTTAGGACGCCGCCCTTACACGGCGGAGGTCCGGGGTTCAAATCCCCGCGGGCCCACCACACCCAGGATCCTCGGGCATAGCCTGCTAACACTAGCCCTTCAAGCCAAGGCTAAATTGTTATGACGCCATCCCGAAGTCCGCGGGGGGCTGGTTGTGGGGCCGGGCTGGTTCTCGTATAAGGGCCTGATCCTGGATCTCCATGGGGCTGATGGTGTCGGCGTGGAAATCCTTGAGGTCCCTGGCAATGTGTACCAAAGGCTCCTAGGCGGTAGGAGCCTAGCGGTCTACCTGTGGCTCTCCCTGGCTGCCAGCCTCAGCGAGCCGCCCAAGCCGCTGGCGCCCGAGAACCCCCTGGTGATAGCCCCGGGAGCCCTTGTGGGCTCGGGGTTGAGCACGGCCAGCAAGACGGCGTTTGTAGCTAGGAGCCCCCTCACAGGGCTCCTAGGCCGTAGCATGGCTGGCGGGCGCCTCGGCTTGGAGGTGCGGAGGCTGGGATACGACTTCCTCGTTATCAGGGGCGCCCTGGAGGAGCCGGGAGTGCTAGTGTTAGATGAGACTGGCGCCCGCGTGGAGCAGGCCAGAGGGCTCTGGGGTAAGACTGTGGGGGAGGCCAGGGCCGCCCTCTCCAGGGACTTCAAGGGCTACGCGGACGCAATAATAGGACCAGCGGGGGAGAACCTCTCAGCTATATCCATGATAGACGTTGGCGGGAGGCAGGCTGGCAGGACGGGCCTGGGCGCGGTCATGGGGGCGAAGAGGCTCAAGGCGATCCTAGTTAGGGGCTACCGGGACCCCAGGCCCCTGGATCCCCCCGAGGCCAGGAGGCTGGCTGTGGCCCTGAATAGGATCACGTCGGAGAACCAGGCCAGCAAGGCTCTAGTCGAGTATGGCACGCCGATAATTCTCGACTACACGAATAAGAAGTACGGGGTATTCCCGGGTCTCAACTGGAAGAGGAGCGACCTCTCCTGGTGCCGGGATTCCGAGAGGGCACACAGGGAGCTATCCCGGTTCGCCCCAGAGAAGAGGGTATCGAGGAACCCCTGCGTGGGCTGTGCTAGGCCCTGCAGCCAGGTGCTCGAGGCTAGGGGCGCCAGGGTCGACGGGCCTGAGTATGAGACCGTCTACGCTCTAGGCTCGGACCTCGGCATCTGCAGGATAGACGATATAGCCTATCTCAACAGCCTCGCGGATGAGCTGGGGTTCGACACTATAAGCCTAGGCGCCACCATAGCCTGGGCCATACACGCTGGCGAGGAGGGCCTACTCGAGGGCGCCCCCAGCTGGGGCGACGTCGAGTCGATAGCCGGGCTCATAAGGGACATGGCGTATAGGAGGGGGCGCCTCGGCAGCCTCCTAGCCGACGGGTCTAGGAGGGCCGCTGAGAGGCTGGGCGCCGGAGCGGAGCTCTCAATCAACGTGAAAGGCATGGAGCTCCCAGCATATGATGCCAGGGGCTTGAAGGGGATGGCCCTGGGCTTCGCTGTCTCGAGTAGAGGTGGGGATCACTTGACAAGTGGAGCCTACGCCATAGAACTGCCCGGCAAGCTCTGGGTGTACGAGGGCGTTGATAGGCTGGCGGTGCGTGGTAAGGGGGTCCTAGTCAAGCAGGCTGAGGACCTCATGGGATTCTATGACGCCACCGGTATCTGTAAGTTCTCCAGGTACACGCTGAATCCAGAGAACGTCTCGCCGCTAGTGGAAGCAGTCACAGGACTCAAGGAGACTCCAGGCGATCTCCTGAGGGCGGGTGAGCGCGCGGTGAATCTCGAGAGGATCGCTAACATCTGGATGGGCTTGGACCCGGCTAGGGACGACACACTACCAGTACGCCTAATGGTGGAGCCCATATCCTCCGGGCCGAGCAGGGGCAGCTTGGTGAGGCCAGAGGAACTCAATGTCATGAAGAGCGAGTATTATGCAGCTAGGGGGTGGAGTAGCAGTGGGGTACCCCTTATATCAACCATGATATACCTCGATATGCTAGACCTAGTCCCCGAGAAACTGCGCCCGCTACTGGCCAGGTCACCCTAGCTGATGGGAGGTGGAGCGCCCACTCTCCCCGCTCCGCGGCCCGGGCGTTACACCTAGTAGTGGGGGGAGCGCGCCTACTGCGGCGTAAAGTAGGAGTGATATCAGTACCAACTTGCCTAGGAGTATTACTACCGGGTTCCTATACGGGAGCAGGGCCAACACTAGCACTGCAGCTGCCCGTGGGGCCACCCCGGGGCTGGGCGTGGATGATGACTTAGACAGCCTTCTAACGTAGGGTATGGGAGCCGCTGAGGCTGCTAGGAGCGCGAGCAGTATAAGCGGGTTTACTGGAGAGTCTGCTATGTAGCTTGACAGCATGACGCCAGCGTGAACGAACAGTGGGAGCCCAGCGAAGTGTGTTAGGCGCCAGACTATCCTGTGGACGAGTCTCCAGAAGGCCACCGCCACTATGCCCCCGGCATACAAGGCCAGCAGCACGGACTCGAGTGGCGTCAGCCTCGCGGAGACCCAGGCTGTATAAAGCGTCAGGGGGGCGAGGACTTGCGACACCCTGTCGAGGGCCCTATCCAGCATTAGGCCCTCGCTGGTGGATCCGCCGTAGCGTCTGGCGAGCCAGCCGTCGAGGACGTCGCATAGGTAGGCTAGCATTAGGAGCCTGACGGCAATGGAATAATGGCCCGCCACTGCGAGCGGCATCGATGCCCCTGCTAGGGCCCCGCCGGCGAGTGTTGCGGCATCTGCAGGCCTCAACCGCTAGCGCCCCCGAGGCCTAGCTCCTCGAGTTTGCCCCGGATATAGAGCCTGACCCTACGCCCCATGGGCTCTCCCAGGGCCTTCCTGGTTAGCCTGCAGAACGAGCACTCCCCCCCTGAGCTTATGAGCCCGCAGGAGGGGCAGGCGGCCACCGCCTCCCTGGGCTCTGGGTAGTCGCGGTACCTCCTCGCGAGGTTCCCCAGTAGCTGTATCTTGACCCCCGGCCTGCGCGTCTCGAACTCGTTCATTAGGTGCTTTATTACTACCTCCAGCTGGTTGGGGTCGAGATGGGGGCATGTGGCCCTGTTAATGTGGGCCCTCTTGAGTAGCGCGTATACCAGGGACTCCTTCTCGGTGATCATGTATAGGGGCCTAAGCCTCCCTACAGCTAAGCCTTCCATAGAGTCGCTGTAAGGCCCCAGCTTGCGGAGTGACTCAAGATCCTGGCCCAGGAACGACTTGATCGCATATGCGATAATGTCGTCACCGTTGTGGCCCATCGCTATGTACCTAGCCCGGGACTCCACCGCTGCCGCGTTCAGAACGTACCTCTTCACGAGGCCACAAACGCTGCATGTAGGCCTCCTCGACATCCTAGCCAGCTCTGGGATCGAGACCCCTATAGCCTCCCTCAAATCAACCACCAGCAGGGGAACACCAAGCCTAGCGGACTCCGCCTCCACGGCCCTACGACTCTCCTCGGAGAAGCCTCTGATGCCCAAATCAATGTGGACAGCTATGAGTTCATAGCCAAACGATCTCCTCAGGTCGGCCAAGGCGTTAAGTAGGGCCGCACTATCCTTGCCTCCAGATAGGGCCACCAGGATCCTGTCGCCCGGGCCTACTCGAGCCCTCTCTAGTATCCTCGCAACCCTCCTGTTAAAGTACTCGATGAAGTGCTCCCTACACAGGAATTTGCGGAGGGGCCTCACATAAGCCACAGCGGGCTTGCCGCACACGCTGCAAGGCGGTATCCTAGCCACTCGATCGCACCCTCAGAACCCTCACCTCGTCTTCACCCTCTATAACAGCCTGCTCTGGCACCGGGGTTCCATTAATGAGTACAACGGCCTCCTCAGAGTTAAGCCCGAGCGAGGCTAGGAGCTCACTCACCCTTAGGGGCTCCCTAACCTCGATAACCCTGCCTTCGGGCTCAACTACTACCCTGGCCATAGGGTTAGCGCCTCCATGGCTCCTAAGGCCTCTTAGAGGGAGGCTAGGAGGTGGCGGCGGGGCCGCCCCACGCCCTCGGGGCGGGCGTGGTAGCGGGGGGTGGATTTGAACCACCGACCTCGGGGTCTCCCAGACCCCCAGGCCTCTAGTGCCTGGGGGCTCTTATGAGCCCCGCGGGCTACCTGGCTACCCTACCCCGCTGCTTTACCCCGCCAGTTGGAAGTTGAATGCTTGGGTGGGCTAATAAATCTTGGGGCAAGGTGGAGCTATAGGTTTATGCCCTCCTCCTTGATCATCCTAGCTATAATAGATGCCCTATACAGCTTTGCTTGGATTGCCTCGCTAAGTGCTTCAGGCTCGGCAAGAGCGTAGAGCCCGTAGGGGCACAGCAGCGCTCGCTGGCACCCACATCTCGTAGGCGTTATCTTAGCCACCAGAGCCTCACTGAAACGACCCGGGTACATGTAGACATAGACTACGCTGTCCCCGTAATCCACGGGTAACTCCACGCAGGCTCCAGACCCTCGGGGGAGTCCCACTCTCAGACCCTTCGCACGAAGCTCACTCCTCACTCTCTCCGCTAGCGTCGACAGTGACGACATCGCTCTCACCTATCTCTATTGTCTCAGGGCACTCAACCCTATCTCCCTCTGCGACCTTGAGGCGGAACCTGCGGAGCATCGAGCAAAGACTGCTCACGGGGACTACAGCTCGCTCGCCGAGTTCGGTTTCGACGAAGGCTAGAACACCCATTATCTTAACCTTGGCTTTCAGCCTCCCAGTCAAGGAGTTCCCCAGAGGAGGGTAGAGGTGTGGGGGCTAATTTGGTGGTATCCTCTTCTCTCTAAGCCTCTCGTATATCTTCCCCAAGACCCCAGGGTTCTTTACCTTGTGTATCTCCTCTACAGGCACGTATTCGGGTAGCGCGAATCTTATCTTAGTTAGCTCGGCTATTACTCCTCTAGCCTTCAGGTTTATCAGTATCTTGCGTAGCCTATCCTCACCAACGACGCCGGCGAATATGTATTTCATCTCCCTCCATGTTAGGGGGCACCGAGCCTCCCTTAGTATCATTAGTACCATCTCCTCGATGTCCTTATCGCTGAGCGCTGTGGTAACGCTTATCCATGGCTCGTCTACTAGGGTAGTGCTTCTCTTCTCTAGCTCGCGGAGAGCTATCCTCCTAAGTTTCTCGAGTAGCTTCCCTCTATCAGCGGCTTCAGTGTTTGTTCTCTTCTCTCCACCGCTTCTGAGTGCTTCAGCGCGCTGTACCATAATAGGTCTCACCTCCTCTACTCCAGTTACAAGCGTGGCAGGGAGATATATAAATATTTCTATTGTGTAGCCGTAGGAGGAATAGCGAATCGTTGAGAAACCTCTCCGGGGAGGCTTTTGGACTCAGAATCTTATACTAGCCTGCCCCAAGGCGTCCAGTGGGAGCAGCCTTGCCTTCCCCGGAAGTCCTAGGACCCCCGGGAGCCGAGGTGCTCCTCCTGGGCAACGAGGCTATAGCCCGCGGCGCGCTCGAGGCTGGCCTAGGTTTCGCATCCGCCTACCCGGGGACTCCCTCCACCGAGATAGTTGAGACGCTCGCGTCAGTAGCCAAGAAGCTTGGTATATACGTTGAGTGGAGCACGAACGAGAAGGTGGCGCTCGAGGCCGCTTTTGCCGCTAGCGCTAGTGGCGTGAGAGCGCTAGCGGCTATGAAGCACGTCGGCCTTAATGTTGCAGCTGACGCCTTCATGAGTATATCATACGTTGGTGTCAGATCAGGCCTCCTTATTGTAAGCGCTGAGGATCCTAGCATGTGGAGTAGCCAGAACGAGCAGGACAACCGGTTCTACGGCATGATGGCCTACGTACCTGTTTTCGAGCCACACTCGCCCGCGGAAGCTAAAGAAATGGCTGCTACCGCCCTAGACTTTAGTGAGAAGCTAGGGACGCCCATCCTCATGACTCCAACAACGAGGGTGTCCCACACACGGGGCCCCGTGAAGCTGGGCCAGCTAAGGCCTAGAGCCCCCAAGGGATACTTCAAGAAGGATCCTAAGAGGTTCACTCTGATACCAGCCCACGCGAGAGAGCGTAGGAAGGCCATCATAGAGAGGTGGATGCGGGTCAAGGAGGCTGTTAACGATCTCCCCTTTAACAGGGTAGAGGGATCCTCGAGGGTCGTCATCGTGGCCTCTGGGATCTCTTATGCCTATGTGAGAGAGGCCGTTGACAGACTGGGCTTAGATGTGGCAGTGGCTAAGGTCGGCACACCCGTGCCTCTGCCAGCGAGGCTCGTGAGGGAAGCTATTGCAGGTGCGGAGAGGGTCCTTGTAGTGGAGGAATTAGAGCCCGTAGTGGAGATGCAGCTCAAGGACCTCGTAGCCAGCGAGGGCTTAGACGTGGAGGTACACGGGAAAGACTACGTGGGCTATGAGGGCGAGATGACGCTCGATAGGGCGGCGAGGGCCATACTGGAATTCATGGGGAAGAACCCGCTTGAGACGCCCTGGAGGGCAGGCAACACTGTTGATTTGGAGTTGCCTGAGAGGCCTCCAGCAATGTGCCCGGGATGCCCGCATCGGGCGACATACTTCGCCTTGCGGAAGGCAGTAAACTCGCTTAGCCTAAAGGCCGTGTATAGCGGTGATATAGGATGCTATAGCCTAGGCGTCCTACCGCCCTTCCAGGAGCAGGACCTGATACTAGAGATGGGGGGCAGCATAGGGGCGGCTAACGGCCTTGCTCGAGTGGCGGAGGGTCAGGTTGCGATAGCGATTATTGGTGATTCAACATTCTATCACGCGGGCTTGCCAGCCCTAGCCAACGCCGTCTACAATGGCAATCCACTCCTGGTGTTAGTCATGGATAACAGGGTGACTGCCATGACCGGCGAGCAGCCGAACCCCTCAACGGGAATAACGGCTATGGGCGAGAAGGCCAGGTGGATACCGATCGAAGACGTTGCACGCGGGTTAGGGGTGGAGAAGGTTGTGGTGTTCGACCCCTACAACCTGAAGGAGGCCTTCAACGCGCTGAGGGACGCCCTAAAGTATGTTGTGGATAACAAAAAGCCCGCTGTGGCGGTAGCCAGGAGGGCCTGCTCGCTTTACATAGACAGAATCGCCCGCCGCCGCGGGGTGGAGACGCCGCTCTACGCCGTGGTAGAAGACAAATGCACCGCATGCGGGATATGCTACAATGCATTCACGTGCCCGGCGATAATGGTCAAGAGCGATGGGAAGGCGTGGATAGACCCTGACCTATGCACGGGCTGCGGGGTATGCGCCCAGGTGTGTCCCTTCAACGCTATAGTGAAGGTGCGCGAGGGCAGCCCTGAATGGGAGAAACTGTGGTTCTAAGGGGGTGGCCGCGGTGGGTAGGCTGAGCATACTGGCAGCGGGTGTAGGTGGCCAGGGCATAATCACGCTTGCCTCCACCCTGGCTAGGGCCGCTGTGGCTAGCGGGACAAAGGCCCTCGTAGCGGAGACGCATGGGTTGAGTCAGAGGGGTGGGAGCGTCGAGGTCCACATACGCCTCGGCGACGTGCATGCCCCACTTATAGCTCCCGGCGATGCTGACGTGCTGATCGGATTGGAACTCATAGAGGCGGCGCGTAGGGTTAGCCACCTGCGTAGTGGGGGCCTCCTGCTGGCCGCTGACACTATACTGAGACCCGCGGTTCCCGGCGTGCGCGTTCCCTCCAGGGAGGAGCTGGTCTCAGCCATGAGGAGGGCCGCGGGGGACGCTAAAGTAGTGGTTGTCCCTGCCAGGGAACTCGCATCAAAAGTCGGGGGTCTCCTCTTCTCAAACATGGTTATGCTAGGCGCCCTCGCGGGCAGCGGGATACTAGAGGGCTTCGTGGGCGTCGAAGAGCTAGAAAGGGTTATAGGCACGCTGAGGAGGAGGGAGGAGAACCTGAAGGCCTTCAGGCTAGGCCTCGACTACTGCTCCACTCACTGTAGCAGCGGGCGCGGCTGAGCAGCTAGCGTCACTGAACCCGACGAGCTCGCGGAGGTCCCTTAGGAGCAGCCTCCTAGCGGCCCTAAGCAGCGCCCCCTCTATCCTATCCTCGTCGCTATCGCCCAGTGAAGCGAGCCTTAGGTCTATGCTCTCTATCTGGGCCTGTATGGCGTGTATCTGAGCCTCCACAATATAGGATATCCTCTCGCAGGCACGCGGGTTCTCCACTAACCCATCCCCGCCTGTGTCTGGGATTCCCTGGGTGAAGGAGCCTGCAACCGTGTAGGACGCTGGTATCACCGCGGGCCGCCTAGCACCTCACACGGCTCCACATAGGCCCTCCACGGCCTAAGGCCCGAAGTCGCCGCTCATCGGCGGCCCAGTATGGCCTCTAGGCTCTTCAGGCCTGTTATATCGTCCCAGGAGATGCCGAAGGCTGTTAGCATCTGCTCGAACGCGCTCCTAAGGTGCTCGAGGTACTTCGACGTGTCTATCTCCCTCATAGCCGCTAGCTGGACGGGTTTAACTCCTAGGCCACCTCGGACTTTAACGAACGCTATTATGTCGCCCCTCCCCACTTTAACACCGTATCTCTCGAGTTGGAGGGCAGCCTTAACGTGCTGGGGCGTGTTCTTCTTGTACTCCCTCAAATCCTTTGTTAGGGAGACGTGGAATGCTAGGTCGTCGAGAGTGTACTCCCAGTTCCTCAGTCTAGCATATATCTCCTTTATGAAGTCTCTAACACCATCTATCACCTCGAAAACATGCTCTGGCTCGGAGAGGGCCTGAAGCATCTTTACGGCGTCAGCGAAAGCTTGCCGTATGAATATTGGCATGTTACGCTTCTTGCCCATCATACCCTTAATTATGACGTCCCCGGAATCCGTTACTCCGATGTAATTCTTCTTTAGCCCGCTAAAGACGGCTACCTTGAATACCTTGTCCACCTCTAGGTCGAGCCCGTACTTCCTGTTGACGTATGATACTAGCTCCTCAAGGGCCTCCTGCCGAGGGGCCCAGACGAATAGGGAGTCTGTATCACCATAGAGTATGTGGAGGCGCAGCTCCTCGGCCTTCCTTAGTGAGTCCAGCAGTATGGTTCTGCCTATGCCAGTTACGCTCTCCGCCAACGCTAGGGAGAAGAAGTTGAACTGCTCGTTCCCAAAGACTCCATAGCTCGCGTTTATGATAACCTTCATTGAGGCCTGTACGACGTTGAACCACTCGCGCTCCGCGGGCGGGAGACTGGGATCCTTGGCTTTCCTCTTGTAGATTTTTACTCTAAAGTCCCTCAGCAAGCCTACGATCTCGCTGGTTATACCCCTAATGGACTTGCACACATAGTGGTCCACGCCTGGCAGCTTCTCGAGTCCGCCGCCTGGGCAGCTGTTGTTATCGACAGTCTCATAGCTGAGGTTCCAATTCTTTATTATCGATGGGTATAGGCTTGCGAAGTCGAGAACCACTATGTTGAAGAAGACGCCTACGGGCGGCTCTAGGACTAGGGCGCCCTTGTACTTCTTGTCCTTTATGATGGCCCTAGTCGTCAGCTTGCTCCCTATCTTCTCTATATCGGCCTTGCGGGGTATGAGGTAGCCTCTGCGCCTGTGCTCCCAGTACATGAGGCTCTTAATCCAGCCTGAGACCTGGGTTCTAGTTACGTCCTCTATGCCGAGCTTCGAAATACGCATGAGTAGCACTATAAGGTTCCACACCAGCCTGCCCTTGTCAGTGACCAGCCTCAGGGTTATGTTAGCGTCTCTAGCGTTGTAGCGTGCTAGTAGATCGAGTGGTATATTGGATACTGTATCTGGAAGCTCTATCTTGCCTATATTCAATAGGGCTCTAGCCACCTCGTCCAGGGTTTTCTCTCTATAGGCGTTGCCAAAGGCATAGGCTTGGAGTGCCCTGATGTCGAATAGTCTGTAGAGGTCTACGTGGACACCCCACTCCACACTCGAGTAGTCGCTCCCAATGATGACTGGTATGAAATCCCTGGGCACGCCCAGCATTAGCAGCCTATTGTGTATATAGGGCAGGTCGAATGAATCGCCGTTGAACGTCACTAGTACCGGGCATTCTGCAGCATACATTAGGGACTCCAGCACTAGGGCCGCCTCGTCATCGTATAGTTCAACTTCTACATCATCTGGTAGTTCCTCGAAGCGCTCCCAGCTGCCTGCTAGGAGGAATACCTTGCTAGTACCATTACTCCTAGAGACTGCCACGCTTATTATCGGATACATGGCTTGGTTTGGGTCAGGCACCCTGCCCTTGGAGGGTGTGAAGACCTCTATATCAAGACTTGCTATACAGGGTTCGGGAGGGGGCACCTCGAATATGGGGAGCCACACGGCGGCATTCTTATACCTCTCCTCGTCAGCGTCGGAGCCTATTACAAGCGATAGCTTCTCCTTGTCGACACTCTCCAGATCCCAGCCCAGGCTCTCCCATTTAGTGGAGACGCGGTAGGGCATCCCCGGTATCAACTTGTTATCGTATACATAGTTGTGGTGGTATCTTATGTCGGCCTCCCAAGCCCCCTCTCCGGGCCCCTTGAACCGCTCCCTGAGGCTCCTTACTGCTAGTGGATTGTTCACTACCACCTTGGTCATTGCAACCTTCTTCCTCGTGATAGGATCGAGCTTAACAACAACGTCAAACCGCTCGAAGGCTTCATGCCTTGAGACACCCCTAGCGGGGGCTCCCGCCTCCTCCGGTGGTACGTTGACGAGGAAGTAGGGCTTGTGGCCAGTCCTGTCAACCCAGCGCACGATCCTGCCGCTCTGGCGGTCTAGGACGAGTGCTACAGCTTTGCCTAGCGCGCCGTCATACTTAACATCGAGAAGGTAGCCCTCTACCATCTCTACATAGGGACTCCTAAGTCTCTCCAGCACCTTTACCTCGCTCGGGGAGTTACCGAGCTCCACCGGGGCGTTCCCGATGCCTGATGTCTCGGGGCTTCCGAGTGTTTCCGCCTCGAGGGTGCTGGCGTCTGAGTTATTCCTGGGCCCACTTTGATACCCGGGGGTACTCGAAGGCTCGATGCCCCTCGCGAGGCTTGTGTATGCCCGCGAATCCCGGGTGCCTGCTTTGGGCTCTTCTCTATTGTGTAGTCCTCTCTTAGCCGCGTTGTGGGGATGCTTTGGTGTGCGCCTCAGCCAGTATGTAAGATCTCTCTTGCCATTAGTGTTTCTTGCCGGGCCGCGCCTCCTTCTCTTATCATAGGAAGCCATTTGTGCCCCTAGACTGGTTTTACCCTGGGAATACCTTAAAGGGGTAACCACCAGAATGTAGCCATTATCAATTAATAATAGAGTTAAATGTTAGAACTTAAATAGTGGTATAGGCGCTTCGTCAAGGGCTTTCCGGCGCTACCTTTTATTGAGTGCCACACCAAGGCCCAGCCGCGGGGGGTAAGTGTGAATATAACGTCGGCTCCATGCACCACACCGCCATGCATAGAGCACTGGCTCTTCGTAGAACAACTGAGGCCTGTGGTCTATGTGACTGCAACGATAGTTGTGGCTGCACTACTCTACGCGCTCTACGAGGCGTACTCGCGGTGGACGAGGGGGAACCAGAGGATCCAGTATAGACCCCTAGGGACGAGGCTAAAGTACTTCACGAAGTACGCGTTGCTCCAATGGAAAGTCATACGCCACAAGTTCCCGGGGACAATGCACCTGCTAATCTACGGCGGGATAACATGGCTCTTCATAGCAAGTATTCTCCGGGCACTCGAGTCAGACGTGCTGCTACCTCTAACAGGTCACAGATACCTTGTGGGCGGAGTGTTTGAGGCCTATAAGCTACTCAATAATGTAGCTGGCATCTCAGTACTTACGGGCTGCATAGTAGCAATAATAAGGAGGGCGCTTAGGTTAACGCCTAACCTGCCGCAGGACAGGGTATACTATGCTGTTCACGCCGGCCTAATAACCATAGTAGTTACTGGGTTCTTCCTGGATGGCATAGCCTCAGCAGCGACACCTTACAGAGCGCCCTATGAGAGCCCCCTCTGGGATCCTGTGGGATACCTGGTCTTCAAGTGGGCTATACATCATGGTATCAGCACCCTTGCAAGCATATACAGGCCCCTCTGGCTGTTCCACTTCTTCCTAGCGCAGTTCATGCTCGCGGTGATCCCATACACTAACCTCTGGCACATAGTAACGGCGAGCCTGAACGTGAGCCTAGCGAGGCTCGAGCCTGATGTTAGGGCGGCCTATAAGGCTGTGGAGGACATAGACAAGAGAATAGAAGAGGAGAAGCCCATAGGAGTCGTGAAGCTCATAGACACGACTTGGAAGCAGAGGATGGACTTTGAGGCCTGCACGTCATGTATGAGATGCACCAATGCGTGCCCAGCAGTGGCTAGCGGCAAGATCCTGAGTCCACGCAATATAATGGTGAAACTAAGGGATGCAATGTATGAGGGCAAATGGGATGTCGACGTTACGAGTGAGGAGATGGGAGAACTCCGCATAGACCCCGAGGAGGTCTTCAGCTGCGTGACCTGTGGTGCCTGCGTGTACCAGTGCCCCGTACTCAACAACCAAGTCGAGACGATAATAGATATACGCCGCGGCCTAATCTCCATGGGTAGCGAAGAGGTTCCCGAGGACGCCCAGAACGCGCTCTATAACATAATGCAGCAGGGCAATCCCTTCGGCTTCAATCCCGCCGATAGGGAGGAGTGGATACAGTCCCTGGCAGAGAAGTTCGGTGAGGATATAATAGCCAGGGAGGACGAGGAGTACGACTACCTGTATTGGATAGGATGCGTGACAAGCTACGACCCGAGGATAAGGCCTGTGGCGGAGAGTGTCATAGCCCTCCTGAAGAAGGCCGGCATCAAGGTTGGGGTCCTACTCGAGGAGAGCTGCTGTGGAGAGCCTGCAAGGAGGATAGGGGAGGAGACGCTTTTCGTGGAGATAATGAAGCAGAACCTCGAGATGCTCTCCCAATACAAGTTTAAGAAACTGCTCGTCAACTGCCCGCATGGTTATACCGTGTTTAAGCACGACTACAAGAAGTACATAAACTATCTGAGATCGAATGAGGAGACCAAGCAGCTAGCAGACTTCCTGGAGAAACTAGAGGTCGAGCATCACAGCCAGGTCCTAGCCCGTCTGGTCAGGGAGGGCAAGCTGAAGCCCAGGAAGAGGGTCGACCTAGTAGCCACTTACCATGACCCCTGCTATCTCGGCAGGTGGAACGGCATATTCGAGGAGCCTAGAGAGGTCATCAAGAGCGTGCCCGGCGTGAAGCTAGTGGAGATGCCTAGGAACAGGGAGAATAGCTTCTGCTGCGGTGGCGGGGGAGGCCACCTGTTCTTCGAGATAAAGCGTGGAGAGAGACTCTCCAGGATAAGGACACAAGAGGCCTCGGAGACCGGCGCCAAGACCGTGGCTGTGGCCTGCCCCATGTGTAACACAATGTTTAGGGCGGAGGCAGACGATTTCAACCTTGAGGTCAAGGATATAGCGGAGATCCTGGCCGAGAGCGTGCTGGAAGAGGAAGGCAGCCAGAACAGCTGAGGCATCGGTAGAGAAGCAAGTGGCAGCGTCCCGTTTTTCCTTCTCTAGGACTGGATTAGTTTCCGGGCGCGGATTAGTAGTATATCACCACGCACCTCCTTCTCGGCTGTACTAGGATCTATAGGGGCTGGGAGCTTGAATGATCCTCTATACTCCCTAAGCCCCCTCGACCAGTAGAGCGAGCCGAGGGCTCTGCGCACGGTCTCCTCCTGTAGTATAGCTCGTATCTCCACCCTATCGGTGTATAGTCTCACCTCTATGGAGTCACGCGCAGCGCCGGGTAAATTCACTGCTATAAGCAGGTACTCGCCCTCATCGAATACCGAGACCAGCGGCTCTATGGCCCCATCGCGCAGCATACGGGCCTTCGTGGCGAGGTCTCCAGGGGAGGGGTACTCCAGTAGGTCTGATATGGCGGACATTGCTAGGGACTCTATTTCCTCCATTCTTCTTCTGAAGTATCTGATTATTCTGGCGACATCGTCGGGGTAGCTCATGCCTCCCACCGGTCCTCAGCTGTAGATTAGTGTGGACGAGTATTCATAGCCTTTACCCATCTTGCTCAGGGTCTCCTTTGTCCCCTTCATTAGCTCCTGTAGCCTCAGTTTTAGGGTTTCAGCCTCTTTGAGGAGTTTGCCAACGTCTATGTTTACGCCTGTGAGTTTCGATACCGCTTTAACGGCCTCAGCGGCGGCTTCGGGATCGGGGAAGTCAACGTAGGACTCGACGAGGATTACTATATTGTCCACCCTCTTGCGCGCGGCCTCCTTGAGCACTATCGAGTAGGGGCCAACCATTATTCCATCCGAGAACCTCTCGAGCCCGAGGGATTGGGCCTTCCTCTCTGCCCTCTCAGTAGACGCTATCCAGTAAGCCTTGGGCTCACCGCCCTTCAGGCGGGCTGGCGAGCCGAGGCCTGTAATGCTTACTAGGAGCTCAACACCCTTCCTCCTGGCGTATTCTACTATAGCAGATGAGAGCGCTGGGATCCCAGCAGGGCTCACCGGCACATCTGTCACAAGGGCTGCAATCTCGCCATTAGAGTATATTCTCATGGGATGCTTGGGTTCTCCCCGCGTTATGACAACCACTGGGGGCAGGAAGGCGTAGCTCTCCACGCCCACACTATCCTTCAAGTCAAGGCTACGTATGATATGCATAGCCGCTATAGAGCCCACGAGCCCGACATCCGGCAGGCCCAGGACAAGGACCCTCGGCCTGCCGAGGTCGGAGTACTCCCTGAAGATGAAACCATTTATCTCCTCCTCCAAGTATACGCCACGCAAAAGAGCTACACCCCCCAAGCGATACAGTAGTCGCCGGGAAATATTAGCTCGAACAGCTCACTCCTAAGCTTTAGTGTTTTAGTGAGTGCTGTCGGTGGGCGGCGAGGAGAGAGAAATGCTCTAGAGGTTGCTGTACATTATAGTATTGAGAATAGCGTTTAAAACACCGATTACTCCTCCCCGACACGGCGCCCATAGGGGGTGTGAGGGATGGCCAAGATAAAGGTCTGGATCGACCGCGACCAGTGCATAGCGGACATGGTGTGTGTAAGCCTATGCCCCGACGTATTCGAGATGAACGATGAGGACGGAAAGAGTCAGATCGTAGAGCAGTACAGAGTCGAGCACAGCGAGTCCAAGTCTGTTGGCATAGTGCCGGAGGACCTAGAGGACTGCGTGGCCTCAGCGGCTGAGAGCTGCCCGGTCAGCATAATACACTACGAGAAGATCGAGGAGTAACCACTCTTAAACCCCTAAATAGGTGTAAAGCAAGTCTTTTTCCAGCGTCTAGCACCTTCTAAACGAGGGCCCCGCTTCAATTTGCTTATCGGCTCTAAGTGCGCCTAGAGTGCGTGCTGGGGGGAAGCTAGTGGAGCTGGCCAGCTGGAGGCTACTCGCGAGGACAATAAAGCATGCCGATGTAGTAGTGGAGGTACTCGACATAAGGGATCCGATGTCAACTCATAGCAGGAGGCTTGAGTCCATGGTTAGGGCCTTCGGGAAGAAGATGATGCTTGTGTTGAACAAGTCCGATCTAGTGCCGAGGAGGGTTGCTGAGAAGTGGCAGAGCATATATGAATCGCTGGGCTATGCAGTCGTGTATACCTCAGCCCGCGCTAGGTTAGGCACCAGGATATTGAGAGCAGCAATCAAGAGAGCCGCTGGGGAGAAGCCCTTCACCGTGGCTATTGTCGGCTACCCTAAGACGGGGAAGTCTTCAATAATAAACGCCCTCAGGGGCCGCCACGGAGCCTCGACGAGCCCTGTGCCAGGCAGCCCGGGATATACTAGGCACGTGCAGCTATACAAGGTGGAGCCTGGCTTCTATCTCATAGATACGCCAGGCGTCATACCAGTGGAGGGTGGATGGTTAGAGTCGGTGATAAGAGGGCGTTCTCCCGAGGAACTAGCGGACCCTGTCCCCCCGGCACTCGCTCTCCTCGAAAGGGCGCTTAAGTATAACCCACGCAGCGTGCTAGACGCCTATGGGATCGCTTCGAGGGATCCGGTGGAGATACTCGAGGAGATAGCTAGACGCCGCGGTTGGTTCTACAGAAGCACAGGCGAGCCCCTGATAGAGGAGGCTGCGCGCACAGTCATCAGGGACTATCATAAGGCTAAGCTATTATTCTATGTGCCACCGGAGGAGTATCTCAAGGCGAAGCATAGAAGCGGGTAGGAGGGGCTGTACTCCTAGCATGCAGGAGAAAGCTAAAAATGAGCTTGGATGCGCCTCAAATGCGCTGGGGTCGTGGTGAATGCTTGGGTATTATTGAAGTCGATACTGATGCTATTCGTCGTGCTCGACCCAGTCACGGTATCCCCCTTCTACGCTGTTGAGGCGTCGAAGATCGCGGAGGAGAAGAGGGTTGAGTTCCTCAACACAGTCCTGTTATCAGCGCTCGCAATGCTTGTAGCGTTCGCCGTTATAGGGGATTACCTATTCGAGATATTAAATGTTAGCTTCAGCGACTTCAGGGTAGCCGCTGGTATTATACTCATGATATATGCTGTGGCGAGCCTCTTCGACATACACATCGGGGGCTCGGCAAGGGAGGGCGGAGGGGGGGCGATAGTTCCACTCGCGGTTCCACTCCTAGCCGGGCCTGGCAGCATCTCAACGCTACTATACATAAAATACTCCTATGGCTACACGACCGCGCTCCTTAGCGCTGTGGTAAACATAGGCATAGCCTACCCGATATTCTATTATAGCTCGCGTCTAATCAAATTCCTAGGCGAGTATGGTATTTCGCTCGTGGACAAATTCATGAGCTTGATAATGGCCGGCTTCGCCGTATCCATAATTAGAGAGGGCATCACGGCGATGACGATGTAACCCGGCACTTGAGGCGATGTAATAGTTTAAAAATTACGGGCGAGATTATATTTACTATACCTTATTGCATATTAAAAAGGCTTGTTTTCCGGCAATCAATCCGGGGTGAGGGGGTATAAGCGAGGAAGTGAAGTACATCTACCTAGCGAGATGCTTGGGTGTCGGAGACCCCGAACTCGTTGGTAAGATGCTCGCCGCGCTCGCGAAGAGCGATGAGAAGAAGGTGGCTGTAAGGGATCTGGTTGACGTACTCAAGGTGAGCTACCCGACCATATCCCGCATGGTGAATGAGCTAGAGGCTCTAGGCGTAGTCAGATCAGAGAAGGAGAGGGGGCTACGCAAGAGGCCAGGCAGGCCTAGGAAGATAGTAGAGGCAGATTGGGAAGCACTTAAAGCTAAGGCAAAAGAGTGCGTGGATATACTCACCGAGTTCCTAAAAGAGGCTGGGCCTTAAGGCTTCACGGCCCGCAGCGCTACATAGTCTCCCCTATCGAAGCCTTCAATAGGATCCTCTACATAGTTATTAGAGTACCTTGGATGCATGGTCAACGTCTGGGCGAACTCGACCCTGGTGAAGCCTACTGACTCCACAAGCTCCTTAACCTCATCCGCCGTCGGCCACCTCTTGGCCTCACGTATGAACTCTATAGGGTAGGGGTGCTCAGGCGCTATTCTACGCAGGGGCTCCCAGCTGCCTAGGGTGCCCGCGAGCTGGTATAGGATGCCATAAGAGCCCTCGCCTGCAACCCACGCCACTATAATCTGGCCTCCACTCCTCAGGACTCTAAAGGCCTCCCTCATAGCCTTAAGCGGGTCCTCGACATAATGTATTATACCGTTATGTATAACAGTATCGAAGTACCCGTCCGGGTAAGGCAGCTCCTCGGCGCGCCCCCTATCGACCTTAAAGCCCCTACTCTCAGCTATCCTCGCCATGCCCTCAGCAGGTTCCAGGCAGTGGGTTACCCTGATCCCATACTCGTCTCTGAGTATGCTCTCGAAGAGCGCGCTACCACAACCAACGCTGAGCGATCTGCCGACCCAGTACTTCTCCAGAAAATATTTGATGAGGCGCACCTCGGAGTAGAGTACGTTCCTATTCTTCAGGAACCACTCGTCATAGCTGGGCGCCTTCTCCTCGAAGGCCATGGGAGGCCACCAGCTATTGTGTGGTGCAACGCGCTTAAAACACTCTCCAAACCGGAGGCATGAGTCCCCGATGATCCAATAGTGCTCTAGGAGCCCGGGAAGCCTTGGTGTGGCGGGCCCGGGGGGATTTGAACCCCCGACCACCGGCTTAGGAGGCCGGCGCTCTATCCTGGCTGAGCTACGGGCCCAGGCCTCCCTGTGGAGGAGTGCACCTCGGCTGGCCCATTTAAGTCTTCCCGCCTGGCGGCGTTGGAGGCTATGTGCTCAGCATACTATTACCCTAACGCTTGACGGGGGCTCGCCCTCGAAGCGGCTCGTTACGATTAACGGTACATACTCTAAGCCCTCCTCTGCAAGGCCCATTAAAGCTGCCACGTGGGGCGCTATTCTCTCGAGTTTCTCCGCGTCGCTGCGGGACGCTCTTATCTTGAACTTAATGATATAGAAGGCCTTCTCCGTCCTCGCGATGGCATCAACGCCTGAGGGCAGCCCAGCCCGCGTTAGCTTCGAGCCCAAATACTCAGAGGCGCATTGCGCGTATACTGTGGAGGCAAACGCCTCTAAATCCCTCTCCAGATCATCGATCCTCCTCTCAAGGGCGTCGAGCCTTGCTATGACCCTCGACAGCGCCTCTAGGATCCTGCCCTCCAAGCTCACGGAGCCCCCATGCTCCTCCCTGCGAGGTATAACGGTTAATTTCACCCATGGTCGGTATGCTCGTAGAGCCCGGTGCCCCGAGCGTCTCTCGGCCATGAGGAGCCGACCACCGGAGAGCCCTAGGGGCGATGACGAGGAATATACCCTAGCCCACCAAAGCTGCCTCTCAGAGGGGGCCGCTGTCAACCCTGTTTTATCTCGGCGCTGGGATCAAGGCTTCCGCGGGGGTGCTTGGAGAGTGCCGGAAGGTGCGGAGCGCAGGAGGAAGTGTGCAACGTGTAGATGGTGGAGGCCTCACTTCCACTACCCTATTGTGGGCTACTGTACCCTCTGGGGCAGGATAACCAGTGAGGATGACACCTGTGATAGGTGGGAGCCTCTGAAGATAAAGGAGGGCCGTTTCTACTGGTGTAACTCTTGTAGGAGGAGAGTCTCGTGGGAGGAGGCCCGAGAATATTTAAGGAGGGGAGAGGCGCTGTATGAGTCAGCCTATGTGGACCCAGATGTTAGGGAGGAAATCGTAGGCGCCTCAGAATAGAGGTTGGAAGGGGAGGTTGGAGTTGGTAGACCTAGCCCTGCTGATAGGAGGCCCGCAGGGCGGCGGCATAGAGTCGGCGGGGCAGATAGGGGTCAGGGCGCTGGTGATGAAGGGATACGACATCTTCGGCGTGCGCGAGTACCACAGCAATATTATAGGGGCGCACAGCTACTTCAACATAAGGATACGCGACACCGTCGCCCGCAGCCCCCGCCTACCTGTTGATGCCGTCGTAGCATTGGATGCAGAGAGCGTCTTCACCCACATGGACGACGTCAGAGAGGGTGGGATCTTCGTCTACGACACCAGCACCCTGAAGACTCGGGTGGACAGGATAGCCCCGATGCCGGGGCCCCTCAAGGAGCGCGTGAAGGCCAAGCTCTCGCAGCACGGCCTCGGAGACACGGTTGCGGATGCTATTAAGTATCTTGAATCCCGTGGGGCCAAGCTCCTAGGTATAGACCTCAAGTCCGCTATAAAGGAGGTTGCCGAGAAGAGTGGGAGACCGGTCGTCTCGGTCGCCAGGGCTGCCAACGTCGTGGGTCTCTCCGCCGCTTTGGCCTTCCTGGGCGTGGAGAAGGAGTACGTGCACCGCGCCATCGAGGCTTACTTCGCGGGTAAGACCAGGGTCATAGAGCCTAACAAGATAGCGGCAGACATAGCCTATGACTACGTGAAGGAGGCGTACGGCCTCGGCAATCTGCCTGATGGCCCCCACAAGGGCAAGGTTAGAATGGTGGCCAGCGGTAACGATGTGGTGGCTATGGGTAAGGTCGTGGGTGGGTTAACGGTGCAGACATACTACCCGATAACGCCCGCCGCCGACGAGGCGCTATACATGGAGGGTCACAGGCTGGTAGAGGTCAGGGAGGAGCTGGCAGAGAAGGTTGGTTTGGAGAAGCTAGGTGTAGCCGTAATACAGACCGAGGATGAGATCTCCGCCATAAACATGGCGATAGGTGCCGCGCTCGCTGGCGCGAGGTCAGCAACCACCACTAGTGGGCCAGGCTTCTCACTCATGAATGAGGCCATAAGCATGGCCTACATAATGGAGGCCCCCGTGGTCATAACTATATGGCAGCGTGCAGGGCCGAGCACGGGGATGGCTACGAGGACGGGTCAGCAGGACCTTCTCCACGCCATGTTCGCTGGCCACGGCGATGCCGTGAAGATCGTGGTGGCTAGTGGGGACCATGAGGAGGCGTTCTACGATGCCATAAAGGCTCTCAACTGGGCGGAGAAGTTCCAGATACCGGTTGTACACCTAGTAGACAAGACGCTCGCCGCCTCAACTAAGAGTCTCGACAAGTTCGATCTTGACTCGATAACGATTGATAGGGGTAAGTTCTCCTACGAGTGGAGTGACGGCGAGTACCTAAGGTACAAACTCACGGAGGACGGAATAAGCCCGAGGGTGCCAGTGGGCTTCGCGAAGCAGCTCAACTCGAGCCTCGAGCACACCGAGTACGGCTATGCCATAGAGGATCCCGAGGTTAGGAACGCCATGGTCGAGAAGAGGCTGAGGAAGCTTGAGGCTATAGAGAAGGGTATCCCCGAGGATGAGAGGGTCAAGGTATATGGGTCCTCCAACTCTGATATCACTATCATAAGCTGGGGCACCGTGAAGGGCCCTGTGCTAGACGCTATGGAGAAGCTGGAGGGCGAGGGCATCAAGGTGAGGTACGTGCATATAAAGACATTCATTCCATTCCCGGTAAAGACTATCGACGAAGTGTTTAAGTCCGCCTCGAGGATCGCCGTGGTCGACTATAACATGCTGGCCCAGACCAGCCTTGCCATAAGAATGTTCACGGGCCACAAGGCTCCCCACGTTATCCAGAAGTTTACTGGTAGGGCCCTCCAGGAGCAGGAGATAGTGAGGGCCGTGAAGGAGATCCTAGAGAATAATGTTGAGAGGGTGGTGGTGTCGGATGGCGCGTAGCTGGCTCGAGTACAGGAGCCCCGCCTGGGTCCAGTGGTGCCCCGGCTGTGGGAACTATGGGATACTCACAGCCGCGTTCAAGGCGTTCGCGGAGCTAGACCTCGACCCAGCAAAGACTGTAGTGGTCTCAGGGATAGGCTGCAGCAGCAGGATACCCTACTACATTAACGTAACCGGCGTCCACACCATACACGGCAGACCCATACCTGTGGCTACCGGTATCAAGTTGGCTAACCCCCACCTAACGGTGCTCGTGATGAGTGGTGACGGCGACCTACTAGGCATAGGGGCGGCCCACTTCGTGGCCCTTGGCAGGAGGAACGTTGACCTCACGGTGGTAATGCACGACAACGCTGTCTACGGTCTAACCAAGGGGCAGGCAGGGCCCACCCTGCCAGCATGGGTTCAGACGAAGGCCCTGAGAGCCCCCAATATACAGGACGCCCTGAACCCCCTACTACTGGCCATAGCGTCGGGCTATACCTTCGTGGCTAGGGCCTACGCCTACCACGTGGACAAGCTTAAGGAAATAATGAAGGAGGCGATAAAGCACCGCGGCGCTGCATTCATCGATGTACTGCAGCCGTGTCCAACGTACAATAATGTTATGACGCAGCAGTGGTACGAGCAGAGGATATACTATATCGACGAGCAGGAACCAGACTATGACGCGACGATCAAGAGCCCCGAGGAGAGGGGCGAGAAGACCGCCAGGGCGATAGCTAAGGCGATGGAGTGGGGAGACCGCATACCCCTAGGCGTAATCTACAGAGACCTAACAAAGGAGCCCTTCGACGCAAGGATAGAGAAGATAATGCCAGGCTACCTGGAGCATCCACCAGCCACTAGGCCAGTCCACTATGAGGGCAAGCCCCTCGTGGACCCATTCAAGGTATTCACCGATAGGGTGGTGCAGGCGTAAGATCGCCAACTCCCTTGAGGCCCCCTTAATCCCTTTTCTCCTCCCTCCGGATCTACCATAGCCTGGAGAGGGATGATTGGGTAGGCGCATAGACGAGTTCCTAGCAGGGGGAAGGCGCGGAGGCACCGATCGATGCGGCTCGGCCGATACTAGGCGCGAGCTCGAGGAGCTAAAGGCTGGCCTGGAGGAGTTGAAGCGCGAGATAGAGGATCTTCGCTCCGAGTGTATGCGCCGTATCGACGCCATACTAGGTGAGATGCGGGCTCTCCGGCGTGCCCAGGTAGTGCCTTCCAGAGAGTCTAGGCGCGGCCAAGTCCAGAGGCTCAGGCGTGTGCTGAGGGAGCTAAGGTTCGTGATGGCCAGCGAGGCCCGCGCCCGCCTGGGTATGAGCCCTCACAGGCTCAGGGCGGAAGCGGCGGCTGAGGGTCTAGTTGTTATCGATGCTGGAGGCGACTTCGCAGTAATGACGAGGGACTCACTGCAAGAGTTTAAGGCCCTATTGGCTTCCCTGCGCACGGCTGATGCTGCGGAGGCAGCTAAAGCCCTGGGGGAATACGGGAGATTATTCCAGGCCCTACGCGAGGGGGGTCAAGTATACTATGATGCCAGGAGAAAGCGCTGGGTCATGCTCGGGGAGTAATAGATACTACCTAAAGATAGTAGATGCTGGTGCCTACAGGATAGTTTCTCTCGTCGACGAGGATGTCCTAGGGAGGGTGGAGAGGGATCCTGAGTCTGGAATAACTATATCGTTGCCACGCTCCTTCTATGAAGGAAGGCTTGTCGATGAGGCAGAGGCGATTAAAATTATAGCAAGTCATGACTATGTTATACTAGCTGGCTGTAGGGCTGTCCAGCTGGGCATAGAGCTTGGCGTTGTCGATCCCCGCTCCGTCCTAGAAGTTAACGGTCTAAAGTACGTTCATGTCATGAGGAGCTACTTCTAGGAGGTGGAGGTTTTAAAAAGGAGCTGTCAGCACCAACTAGCATTTCACGGTCCGCCGCTAAAAAGGGGGTCCACCCCTCCTCTCCGCGGTGCCCCGTGATGGGAGACATAGTGGTGCTAGTAAAGGCAGCGCTGAACCCCGAGACAATAAGGTCGAGGCCTGATGGCACCGTGGATATCGACGCCATGTCGCTTAAGATTAGCGATATCGACAGGAACGCTGTAGAGGAGGCCAACAGGTTGAAGAGCGCACTAGGAGGGAAGGTCTATAGCATAACCATACTAACATGGGGCCCTGTAGCCAAGAGGAGCAAGGACCTAAAGATGGCCGTGCAGGAGGCCCTGGCGAAGGGTGTTGACGAGGCCTACATACTAGCGGATGACGAGATAGTGCCGGGAGACCCGGTAACCACGGCCAGCGCTATAGTAGGCATTATCAAGAAGGAGGGGCTGAACCCGGACCTCATACTAGCTGGTGAGGCCACCATAGACGGCTTCACAGGCCAGATCGCTGGGAGGGTGGCCGCTAAGCTAGGGCTCCCCTACGTGAGCTTTGCCAGGAAGATAGAAGTCAAGGATGGCAAGATAGTGGCTGAGAGGGATCTGGAGGACTACCTAGAAACAGTTGAAGCACCCCTACCCGCGGTAGTAAGCGTGACCAGGGAGATAAACCAGCCGCGCCCGCCCACGCTACTACAGATTAGGAGGGCGTCGAAGAAGCCTCAAAAGACCCTTAAGGCGGCCGACGTGGAGGGCTTAGTAAAGCCTAAGAGAGTAATCGAGGAGCTCAGGGTAGTCGCCGTTAAGAGGAAGCAGATAATAATAGAGGGCGACACTCTAGAAGAGATTGCCGATAAGCTCATAGACTACCTAGTGAAGGAGGGCGTCCTCCAGCTCTAGGGGGGTGGTGGGCATGGTTAAGGTCTTGGTAGTGGCCTCCTCGGAGAGGGATGCAGGCGAGGCTCTAGGCGCTTTCTCCTCAGCTGGCGACGCCGTCGTGCTAGCGTATGGCAAGGCCGCTGCTCAGGCTGATGCTATAGCCGAGTACGGCGTCAAGGTCTACAAGCTCGACAGCGACGTTATGGATGTAGTGTTTGCTGCCCTCAAGAAGCTCTATGACGACGAGAAGCCCTCGATAGTGGCCGGTGTATCAACGAAGAATAACAGAGACATAATGTCGAGACTCGCCGGCCTCTATGATCTACCCATGACAACCGAGGCCTACGACGTCGAAGTTGGGGAAGACTACGTGAGATACAAGAGAGGCGCCCTAAGCGCCAGGGCGATAGCCACTGAGAAGGCTCCGCTCCCCGCTATAGTACTACTAGCTCCCCGGAAGACCAAGCCAGCCGAGAAGAAAGGCGGGGGAAGCGTGGAGGAACTCAAAGTCGAAGCAGAGCCCACCGTGAAGGTTGTTGGGAGGCAGGAGAAGGTCAAGGGCGGCGTGAACCTCGAGGAAGCCGAGATAATAGTGAGTGTTGGCCGTGGCTTCAAGAAGAAGGAGGACCTGAAGCTCGCATTCGAGCTGGCCGAGCTACTAGGAGCCCAGATAGGATGCTCGAGGCCCATAGCTGCCGACCTCAAGTGGCTAAGCGAGGATCACTGGGTTGGACTAAGCGGTAAGAAGGTAGCACCCAAACTCTACATAGCCATAGGCATCAGCGGAGCGCCACAGCACATAGCCGGTATAACAGACTCTAAGATCATAGTAGCCATAAACAAGGATAAGAGCGCTCAGATATTCAAGCACGCCGACTACGGTGTCGTAGCTGACCTCTACCAGTTCCTTCCAGTGCTAATCAAGAAGCTAAAGGAGAGGATGGGCAAGGCCTAATAGGGGCGCCTCCACACTTTTTCATTGAGGCATAGCCCTTCAACCCTACAATAATGCCTTTCTGGTACAGCTCAACCATAGTCCAGGAGAGCTTGTACTGATTCAACCAGTCCCCGTACAGGAGGCCCCTTCCCAAGAGCCTATAGAGCCTCCTAAGGACATCCCTAGGGGGCCTCTCAGGCTCCACGCCTGATAGGGGCGTACCTGGAAGCGGTAGGTAGTAGTGAGCGTGTATCCTAGCCTTATACCTGGTCGTGAGTAGCTCTGAGAGCTTAACTGTCGCCTCGAGGTCCTCCCTGGTCTCCCCGGGGAAACCTATTATTACATCAACGTCAGCCGTGAAACCGTAGGCGTTCAGTGTTTCAACGGCAGCCACAACGTCTTCCACAGTATGCCCCCTATGCATTATCCTCAGCAGCCTATTACTCCCACTCTGAGCGCCCACTATGACCCTCCTGTTAGCTACTCGACCCGCAATGCATCTCACAGCCTCCTCGATGGCGGCGTGCTCGGGGCGCACCTCGCTCGGGAAGGATCCCAGGAAAAACCTCCCCCCATACCTCTTAGTAAGTCTTGTGAGGCCCTCGACTAGGCTGCATAGGCCTTCTAGGTTAATGTTCCAGCCGTCGCCAAGGTATGAGAAGGTGTTGGGCGTTATGAACCTGAGATCCCTCCTGCCAGTCCTCAGGAACTCTTCGGCCAAGTGTAGAGTGCTCTCTAGGCTCCTATGCCTGGGCGTGGCCCCCTGCGTAAATGAAACTTGGCAGAAGAGGCAGGCATGCACGCATCCCCTCGTGAGTTCTATGGGGGCGTAGATGCCGCGCCAGTAGGGGAAGTTAGGGTAATCATCGAGGTTAACCTGGGGTGCTCTGCCCGTATAGCAGGCCCTGTCATTATCGAGGAAGGCGACGCCCCTAATCCTGGCTTCATCCAATCCTTCCTCGATTGAGGTCAGCAGGGGGGGCAGCACCTCCTCTCCCTCGCCAATTATGATGTAGTCGAAGCCAAGCCTCAGGGATCCCAGGGGATCGCCCGTAGCATGGGGGCCCCCCAGGATAGTGATGGCCCCCTTGGACCGCGCAAGGCCTATCTCCCTGCGAATAGTACTAAGGTTTTCGACTAGACTGGTGGTCATCATGGAGTATAGCACGACAGGTTGGAAGCCTTTCTCAAGCGATTTACTAATGAGGCCCACTACCTCTCCAGTGGAATCAGCGAAGACTATCGGTGGCGGCTCGGAGCCTGCCCGGCCGTACCATATATCTATAGCGGCTATCAGCGCGGCGATCGAGTACCTGTTGGAGCGCATACGCCTTACAATGACATAGACTCTCCTCCGCTTCATACGCCCTCCCTTTTCACCCTTCTTAAACAGGGGCCATTATTCTATGCCTCGGGCCCGGCCTCTCCCGGGGAGGGCGCTTTGGCGGATATATTCGAGATACTGCTGAGGCAACTCCCCCAGCAGCCCGACCATGCTTTAACGGCTATACTAGGCGCTATCCTAGTAGTAGTACTGGTAGCTCCATTCCTATCGAGGAAGATAGAGGAGAATCTCGAGCCATTCTTCCTCTTGATGGGTATAATAGGTGTGGCCGTGAATTGGGCCTACAAGGTATTCGACTGGGAGATAATAAAGGAGCTAGGCTACTCCGCCGTGAAGACTCCAGTCATCCTTTCCGGGAAGCCCATAGGTATAACAGAGGTAGTCTTCCTGGCAGGATTAATCTTTCTCTATTATAACAGGCAGATATATAGGGCGATATTCTCGCTCATCGACAGACTAGGCCTTCCACTCTTCGCCTTCGTGATGACGTTCCTCTTAGGTAGCATTGCTAGCATAATAAGCGTCATCGTGACAGCCGTCATATTAGCCGAGATAGTGGCTGGCCTCCCCATAAGCAAGGATGGCAAGGTGAAGTTCGCGGTATACTCGGCCTTCTCAGTGGGCCTCGGGGCGGCCTTAACACCTGTGGGTGAGCCCCTCTCGACGATCGCCGTCTCGAAGCTGGGCGTTGGCTTCACCTACCTCATAGACCTGCTTGGCAGGGACGTTTTCACAGGCATCGCAATAGCGTCAATAGCTAACGCTCTGGCTATGAGGAGGTATGCCTCCCAGCTCCAGAAGGGCGAGAGGCGCATAGAGTACGCGGAGACCCTTCGAGGGGTCATAAACAGGACCATAAGAGTTTACATATTCGTGGCTGCACTTGAACTCCTTGGAGGCAGCCTGACACCCCTCGCCGTCTGGTACTTCTCTAAGATGGGCCCCCACATGCTCTACTGGTTAAACACCATAAGTGCGGTAGTAGACAACGCCACACTAACGGCGGCGGAGATATACAAGGGGCTCACCGTCTTCCAGCAGAGAAGCGCTCTCTTGAGCCTACTCATATCGGGCGGGATGCTCGTACCTGGTAACATACCCAACATCGTGATGGCGGGTAGACTAAAGATAAACATGAAGGAGTGGGCGCGCCTAGGAGTCCCCTTCGGTCTAGGAATGCTCATACTCTTCTACATACTCCTCTTCGTAGTCCACTTCTAGACCCGCCTCCCCGGCTTAAAGAACTTAGCACCCCCCACTGGCCATGCATGAGGCGAGGGATGGAGGGTTGGATCCTCTCGTGAGGCTGCTCGTGCCCCTAGACTTCTCGCCCGTATCCGAGCCCCTACTGCAGATAGCTGTTTCTATATCCAAGCAATACTCCGCGGAGCTAGTGCTCGTCCACGTTATAGAGGATAGCATCATCGAGCACGTGAGCGCTGGCTACAATGTAAGCCTGATAGTATCCGAGTTAGAGCTGGAGGCCCGTAGGAAACTGGAGTCCTACAAGTCCATGGCTGAGAAGCTAGGTGCCAGGGCGGCGATCTACGATGAGATACCTGTCTCCGATCCAGCTGCGGCTATAGCGGAGATAGCCTCCGAGGTAAGGGCTTCTGAAGTCGTGGTTGCCAGCCGCGGCTGGGGGCTCAGGAGGCTCTTCAGCATCGGCAGCACCAGTAGGCTACTAGTGAAGCTGAGCCCGGTCCCCGTGTTATTCCTCAGGGCATACAAGCAGGACGATAAAGCCGCTATAATTGTTCCTGAGGGAGGACTCTTTAGCACGATAGCGTATGCTATCACAGGTACCTACAGCGAGGAAGCTCTAGACTACGTCACAAAACTGGCAAGTAAGACCAAGTCGAAGATAGTCTTAATTCACGTTAGGGAGAGGGATTCGGGGGAGTTCGTCGATGAGGTTGCGAGAAAGCTCTCCTATAGGGGCGTCGATGTCGAGAAGGTGGTGACAACGGGTAGGCCGCACGAGGCCATAGTATCGTATGCAGAGGCCGCCGGGGCCAGCCTAATCTTCGCAGAGAGGAGACTCCATGAGGGGATAAAATCGCTCTTCCTAGGGTCAACGCTCGACAGGATCCTTAACTCCTCGCGGATACCGGTGCTAGTGCACCCAGCCGCCAGTGAGCGCACCTAGAATCTAGGCCGAGCGCCTCCGCGCTGAGGAAGGGTGCAAGCTGCGAGGCGGCGGGCTCCGCTGGTCCGTGAATACATCACCTAATCAGCCAACCCAGCGAGGCGTCACCACCCGCCGCCCTAGGGGATACTGTGCTGGGGGAGGTAAAGGGGGTGGCGATACGCGAGTTCCTACTCAGGAGGCCCTGGCTCCTACCCTTTGCTGCGGCTCTAATGCGCGGCGCCTCCAAGCCCAGGGAGGTAGCCGACCTTCTCGGATGCTCGCGGAGGCTGGCGGCCACAGGTCTCTACGCGCTCCGGAGAACCCGCGATTCCCCCGAGGGTTGGAGTCTATGCGTGATTAGGTGGGGGAGCTGGTTCGCCGCTAGGATAGGCTCAACGCTCGTGGTGGCGAAGGTGGCCCGGAGGAGGGTTAAGGCCTACACAGTGCCCTTGGCATTACTTGAATCTGGAGAGGATCTCCCCGGGAGGCTGGGCTATAGGGTTAGGGTTGCTAGGCTCGTACTAGAAAAAGGAGAGGGGTTCGCCGGGGAATGCGGCTAGGCGCCGGGGTGCCTTAGCTCACCCTTGAGGAGCTTCCTTAGGACGTAGCGTAGTATGCCTCCGTGCCTGTAGTACTCGACCTCTATTGGAGTGTCTAGGCGTGCCTTCACCTTGAACTCTATGACTCTGCCGTCACTCTTCCTGGCCCTGACAGTCAGTATCTTGCCGGGGTAGAGGCCCTCCTCTATGCCTAGGATGTCGTAGACCTCGCTCCCATCGAGGCCCAGGGTCTTGGCGTTCTCGCCTGGCATGAACTCCAGCGGTAGTATCCCCATGCCGACTAGGTTGCTCCTGTGTATGCGCTCGAAGCTCTCGGCTATAACGGCCTTCACTCCTAGGAGGTACGGTCCCTTAGCGGCCCAGTCCCTGCTGCTGCCGACGCCGTAGTTCTTCCCTCCAATGATGATTAGTGGTATACCCTGCTCCTTGTATTTCATTGCCGCCTCGAAGATGTGCATGACCTCGCCTGTCGGCCAGTATATTGTCCATGCTCCCTGTCTGTCGGGCACTAGTAGGTTCCTGAACTTGGGGTTGTCGAAGGTACACCTCATCAGCACCTCGTGGTTGCCCCTCCTGCTACCGCAGGTGTTGAGGTCCTTCGGGCTGACGCCCTGCTCTATGAGGTACCTGCCAGCTAGGCTATCGGGGCTTATCCTCCCAGCGGGGCTTATGTGGTCGGTGCTTATCCTGTCGGGTGCCATGACGAGCACCCTAGCGCCCTTGATGTCCTTGAGAGGCTCCGGCTCTAGGCCCATGCCCTCAAAGAAGGGTGGCTTCCTGATGTAGGTGCTCTTGGGGTCCCAGGGGTACGTGTCGCTCTCTATGACTGGCAGCTTGTTCCAGTACTCGTCTCCCTCGAATATGTTGCCGTACTTCTTCTTGAACAGCTCAGGGTCCAGGGCCTCCTCAATGGCCTTCTTTATCTCCTCGGAGGTGGGCCATATGTCCTTGAGGTAGACGGGCTCCCCGTTAGGGTCATAGCCTATGGGCTCATTGTAGAAGTCTATGTCTATCCTCCCTGCGAGGGCGTACGCCACTACGAGCGGCGGGCTGGCCAAGAAGTTGCCCTGGGCGAGCGGGTGGATCCTGCCGCTGAAGTTCCTATTACCGCTAAGGACAGTCACGGCGTAGAGGTCATACTTCTTGATGGCCTCCTCCACGGGCTGCGGGAGGGGCCCGCTGTTGCCTATGCAGACCGTGCACCCGAAGCCCGTTATGTGGTACCTAAGTGCCTCTAGGAATGGCATGAGGCCAAGTTTCTCCCAGTACTCCGGCACGACCCTGCTCCCGGGGGCGTTGCTTGTCTTTACCCAAGGCTTCGGCTTGAGGCCCCTCTCGACAGCCTTCTTGGCTAGGAGGCCAGCGGCTATCATGACTGTTGGGTTGCTTGTGTTAGTGCAGCTAGTTATGGCGGCCAGCACTACACTGCCATCGCCTACCTCCCCCTTCTCGCCGGCGACTTCGACCTCGACGGTGACCCTCTTCCTTCCCTTCTTCTTCAGGTAATCCTCTATGAGTTCTCCTACCCTCTTCTTCGCCTCTCTGAGCGGTATCCTGTCCTCGGGGTGGCTCGGCCCGCTTATGGATGGCTCTACATCGTTCAGGTCTATCTCTACCACGTCAGTGTACTGTGGGGTGGGAGCGTCCTCCGAGTACCATAGTCCAACAAGCTTGGCGTACTGCTCCACTAGCTTCACGTGCCTGGGATCCCTGCCGGTGAGCTCTAGGAACTTGATGGTGGCCTCATCTATAGGGAAGAAGCCCATGGTGGCGCCGTACTCGGGGGCCATGTTGGCCAGCGTGGCCCTGTCGGGCACCGAGAGCTTCTTCACGGCGGGGCCGAAGTACTCGACGAACTTAGCTACGACGCCCTTCTTCCTCAGCTTCTCAGTCACATAGAGCACCAGGTCGGTGGGCGTGGCTCCCTCGGGCAGCTCGCCTACGAGCTTCACCCCCACTACCTCTGGTATCAGCATGTAGTAGGGCTGGCCGAGTATGACGGCCTCCGCCTCTATGCCGCCGACGCCCCAGCCGAGGACGCTCACACCATTAACCATGGTTGTGTGGCTGTCCGTGCCTAGCACGCTGTCGGGGAACGCCATGGGCTTGCCGCCGTGATTCCTGTACATCACGACCTTGGCTAGGTATTCTATGTTGACCTGGTGTATTATGCCCCTACCAGGGGGCACTATCCTGAAGTTCGAGAAAGCCCTCTGGGCCCACTTCAGGAGCGTGTAGCGCTCCCAGTTCCTCTCGTACTCGCGCTCCATGTTCTTCTTGAGGGCGTAGGCTGTGCCATAGTAGTCGACCTGGACGCTGTGGTCTATTATTAGGTCGACGGGTATTATGGGGTTCACCTTCTTGGGGTCGCCGCCGAGCTCCTTCATGGCGTCCCTCATTGCAGCTAGGTCTACAACCGCGGGGACACCGGTGAAGTCCTGCATTATGACCCTAGCTGGGAAGAGTGGCATCTCCCTCCTACCGGCGTTCTGGGCCCACTGGGCTACAGCCTTCACCTCGTCCTCGGTAACTATGTAGCCGTCGAAGTTCCTTATCACGTTCTCGAGGAGTATCCTTACGGAGTAGGGTAGCTTCCAGTAGTCGCCCAGCCCTATCTCCTCTATCTTATCTATCCTGTATAGGCTGGCCTTCCCCAGCGGGGTCTCGACCTCCTCGAGGATGCTCTTAAGGTTGAGGGGATCCCTCTCCGCCACTCCAAGCACCCCGCTCCATGCTAGGCGGGGAGAGGCCGGGTTAAGTAATTAGATTGTATACACGACTATTAGGGGGTCCATATGGGGAGTTTAGCCGAGCAGTACTACGACCTCGTGTGGCGCTCGGTTCGTAACGGCCCGCGGGAGGTAGAGGAGGTCCTAGGGGCTAGCCGGGCCTTCGAGGCCAAATACGAGAGGGCCTCTAGGGGGGAGGCTAGCGTTGCGAAGAGGTTCTTCGTGGTCGCCTGCTACGTAGCCCGGAGGCTATTGGAGGAGATGCTGGGGAGCCTGGAGGACCTACCCGGAGCCTGCGCGTGGCTAGAGCCCCTTGCCAGAGAGATGATCGAGCTGGCTGGAGCCCTCAAGAGGGACCTGAGGGACGAGCTGCTCGAGTACCGGGTCACCGGGGGGCTCCACCCGGTGACTCTAGGCCTAATCGAGGCCCTAGCAGCCACGGCGCGGGGGGTGGTGGCTTACTGTGGATCCCCTGAGAAGGTATAGCAGGCAGCTACCCCTTCTAGGCCCTAGGGCCCAGGAGCGGCTAGCAGGGTCGAAGGTGGTCGTAGCCGGCCTGGGGGGCCTCGGGTCCTTCGTGGCCCTCGAACTAGCGGCCCTAGGCGTAGGCTCGCTCGTACTAGTAGACCACGACACTGTGAGCGAGAGCAACCTCAACAGGCAGGTACTCTACTCCCAGGCCGACCTAGGCCTCCCCAAAGTCTACGCAGCCGCGAGGAGGCTGAGGGAGCTAAGGCCAGACCTAGCCGTGAGCACTCACCACACGAGGATAACCACCGACAACGCCGGGACGTTAATAAGAGGCGCAGACGTTGTTGTAGACGCACTCGACAACTGGGCCTCCAGGCTAGCCCTAGCAGACGCTGCCTGGGAGGCCGGGATCCCCCTAGTGCACGGCGCCATAGACGGTTTCTACGGTCAGGTAACCACAGTAGAGCCCGGCAAATCGATATGCCTACACTGCATAGCCCCCGGCCCGGCACCCCCTAGGAGACCCCCAGCAATAGTGACGACAGCAGCTATAGTAGCCTCCCACGAGGTATCCGAGGTACTCAAGCTCCTAACCGGCGCGGGGGAGCCTCTCTACAACAAGCTACTCTTCATAGACACGCGAGAGCCCCGGATAGACCAGATAACATTGCACAGGACACCCTGCGAGAACTGCAAGAGACTAACGCCAATGAAGGACGGCTCCCAGAGCTAAAACATTAACCCCCAAGCCCCAGTAGAAACGCCCTGGCAGGGCCCGTAGCTCAGCCAGGACAGCCCCTGCGCGGGGGCCCTGAGAGAGCGCCGGCCTTCTAAGCCGGTGGTCCCGGGTTCAAATCCCGGCGGGCCCGCCATGCAGAATTCGCTTATCGAGGACTGATTGCCAAAGGTTTTTTGTATATTCCGGTAATCACCGCTAAACCCTTTAATAACCCTCTCTATCTCTATCTATGATATGGCATCGGTGCCGGTGCCAGTGAGTTGGCCTCCCTGATTCTATGCTTTGATGGGAGTGGAATGCATGATGAGATTGCAGAGCTTGTGAACGAGTACTACCTAAGCCTGCCCGTCGCCCCCTTCTACGAGCCTGTCTCTCCAGCTACCGTGCTGGAGTGGTTCGCGCCACCCCACTATGACCCCCGCCTGTTCTCGGCCGTGGTAAGCGAGAATGGTAGGGTGTGGTCCTACTCCTGGGCTTGGAGTGGCGGGGGCCTTGAACCCTTCGAGGCTGGGGTAGTCCTGGTTGTCAAGCCATCCCTGCCCCCCGCGGTAGCGGTGAGGGTCTCCGAGGCCCTACTCTCCTGGGCTAGGCATTCCCTAGTATCATGGCAGGGCGTTCGGGGCAGTGTCGTAGTCTACTCGACGCTAGGGGCAGGGCCGCTTCCACGTCTCCTCGTCGAACTCTTAGGGGGCGGGCATCCCATACTGACCTGGGGCTACGTGCTATCGATGGAGCCCGCTGGCTCGGAACCGAAGGGGAAACCCTCGGGCGGGCTGGTCGTCAGGGGTGCCTTCCCTCATAGGGACGACTGGGACCTGCAAGCTATAGCCGCCCTCCTGAGCGAGAGCGCCCGGTCCCGCCTAGCCAGCTACTTGGACGTCCAGGAGCTAAGGGAGTACTACGAGCGCTTCCTAAGTAGAAGGGGTGCATTCACTGCTTTAGCTATATCTAGCAGCGGCGAGCCCATAGGCTTCGTTGAAGCCTACACGCATGAAAGCCTTACAGGCTCTATCGTCGGAAGGGTAAACTCGCTTGTAGTATCGAAACGGGCCAAGAAGGAGGTAGAGGTTGGCCTTGGAATACTCGCATATGCTGTCTCAAGGCTCGTGGATCAGGGAGCGCGGATTGTATATATCGATTCCACGGAGGGTGAGGTAGACCTCTTCCTGAGAGCAGGCTTCAGGCTCATTGCCGCTTATGGCGGTCTCAGGGTTAACCTAGACATGCTGCCCCTCGACAGCCTGGATGGGGCCGAGCCCTGGAACCCTAGGGTCTGCCCGGTATAGAGGGGCACAGGCGATTAGGCCTGGGAGCCCAGGGCCTTCACGTGCTCGAGTGCGAGATCGGCGTGCTTCTCGGCGGGCCTCACGTTGCGGAGCACCTTGGATACGATGCCCCTCCAGTCTATTATGAATGTGACTCTCTCAGCGCTGGGTCTCCTCGTCTTTCCCGAGCGCTTGAGGACGCCGTAGAGCGAGGCGATCCTGCCCTCGGGATCGCTTAGCAGCGTGAATGAGAGGGAGTGCTTCTCGGCAAAGCGCTTGAGCCTCTCAGGGCTGTCGGTGGAAACGCCTATAACTACTGCCCCGAGCCTCCTGAACTCCTCGAGTAGCTCGTTGAACCGCAGTGCCTCCCGCGTGCACCCCGGAGTCATCGCCCTGGGATAGAAGTACAACACCACTACCTGGCCCCTATAATCAGAGAGCCTTACCCTATCACCAGTGTAGGACACCGCCTCGAAATCCGGTGCTGGATCGCCCTCTCTCAGGGTCATAGATCCTCGCCTCATGCATACCGGCTCGCCTAATGCTTCTTAACTAGACTAACAGGGTTGGGCGTGGGGTTCCGCTGGGGTGGACAAGCGCGTTAGATCCGCCTTGATCGCCGCTGGCCTCCTTATCGCTATTGCATGGGCAGCGGCCTCCCTGAGGTTCGAGAGCGCCCACTCAAAGAACCTATACTCGCTGGCCGTGGCATCCGCGATAATAGTTGACGCCCTCCTATTCGCTGAGGCACTCAATGTAGCGTCGCCAGTAATAGAAGTATTGTTCGGCATGATCGCGGGATGGCTGGGCGTGAAGGCTACTGGGTCCCTAGAGCCTCTAGCGCTTATGGGCGGCTCGGCCGTAATGTTCCTAGCAGGGCTAGAAGTTGATGTACCCTTCGTCAAGGATAACCTGAAGGAGAGTATAGCGATAGGGCTAGCGGGGTTCGCGGCCCCATTACTCGCTTCGTCCCTAGTGTTCGCAGCGATGGGCTATACTGCTAGGGTAGCGCTGCTCGTGGGCGTGGCGCTCTCCACTACTAGCGTGGCGGTGGTCTACGCCATAATAAAGGCCATGGGCGTCGAGAGGAGCCATCTAGGGCAGGCCGCCCTCTCCTCGGCCATGGTAGCGGATGTCGCTAGCATAGTTGTCTTCGCCTTGCTTCTCGTGGAGACGTCGCTCGGCCTAGTCCTCTACATAGTGGGGCTGGTCGTCGTGCCATTCATACTGGCATGGCTCCTCAGGGGGCTCCCAGCGCTTGGTTACGAGGCCGAGGTCAGGATAATTATCGCGTTGCTACTAGCCGCTACACTAGTCTCAGAGGCTGTGGGGATCCACGCTGTCCTAGCGAGCTTCATACTGGGTCTAGCCCTGCAGGAGTTTGCGCGTGAACCTCCAGTAAGGGATAAGATCGAAGCCCTTATCACGGGGTTCCTTGCGCCCGTGTTCTTCGTGACGGCGGGGATAAACGCCTCGATAGCCAGCCCGGGTGAGGCCCTCCTACTGGCCCTAGCATTCCTGGCCCTAACCTATCCATTGAAGATCCTGGCAACATGGGCTGCCTTCAAGAGCCTCCTCAGGCAGGCGCCGCGCGAATTAGTTACATCCTTTGGTGCTAGGCTCACGGTGTCAACACTTATAGCATATGTGGGCCTCAAGGGCGGATTCCTGCAGCCACGGGTGGCCGGCGCAATAATGCTCTCAGCAGTCCTCGCAACGCTAGCGTCAGGCCTGCTCGCCAGACCCAGCGAGCCCCTCTTCGAGGCCTAACTCACTCTCTAGAAACGTACCACTCGCTATGATCCCTGTAATCGAGAACCTTTATACCGAGCCGTAGCAGCCTCTCTCTTATGCGGTCACTTAACTCGTATAGCCTCCTCTTCCTGAGCTCACTCCTAACCTCTATTATCAAATCCACTAGTGCATCGACAGGTACTGCCTCCTCCCACCTAGCCTCCCTCAGCTCCTCCTCCACCAGGCCGAAGACCGAGTCGAACTCGCTTAGGGCCTTAAAGGCCTCCAAGGCTACGGCGCTGTTGTCGCTGGACAGTACATCCTCGTTTATTATCGAGGACAAGTTCAGGAGGTGGCGTAGCGCGCCTGCAGTGTTGAAGTCCATACTCATCTCGGAGTGGAAGCCCGCCAGTTCGGAGTGGATCCTCGCTATTATCTCCAGGTCACGCTTGCTCGCGCTGTGCGCCGGGCCTAGGGAGGATAGATGCCTCCTCAATGCCTGTGCGGTCTTTGAGAGTCTCTCATAGAGCCTCCTAGCGGTGTCGAGCGCCTCCTCGCTGAAGTTTATCTGACTCCGGTAGTGGGCGCTTAGGAGCCAGAGCCTGAGGGCCCTGTAGCCCCAGCGTTTAGCCGCCTCTTTTACTAGTATTATGTTGCCCAGGCTCTTACTCATCTTCTCGCCTCCAACGGTTAGGTAGCCCACGTGCAGCCAATACTTCACCCAGGGCCTAAGGCCTAGGGCGGCCTCGCTCTGGGCCTTCTCGTTCTCGTGATGGGGGAATATGAGGTCCGTGCCCCCGCCGTGGATGTCTATCTTAGGGCCTAGGAAGCGCGTACTCATCACGCTGCACTCTATGTGCCAGCCAGGCCTCCCCCTGCCCCAGGGGCTCTCCCACCAGGGTTCCCCAGGCTTAGATGCCTTCCAGAGCGCGAAGTCATACGGGTGCCTCTTCTCACTAGCGAACTGCTCCTCCTGACCCCACTGCTCTCTCTCGAGGCGCCCGCTCAGCTCCCCGTAAAAGGGGTACGTGTCTACGTCGTAGTACACGCTGCCGCTGGGTGCTACGTATGCGTAGCCCCTCTCCACGAGCTTCTCGATGAACTCGATTATCTCACCTATATGCTCGGTTACGCGGGGGTGATAGTCGACCTCTATGCCGAGGCCCGAGAGGACCTCCAGGTACTCCCTCGTATAGAAGTCAGCTATCTCCCTCCAGTCGCGCCCCTCCCTCGAGGCCCTGTCTATTATCTTATCGTCTATATCAGTTATGTTCTGAACGTGTACGACATGGTATCCCCTGAGCCTTAAGTACCTCTTTATGGCGTCGAACGCAGTGAACATCCTCGCGTGGCCTATGTGGGTGCTATCATATACCGTGGGCCCGCAGGTATACATCCTAACCAGTGGCGGATCGAATGGCTCGAACACCTCCAGCCTCCTGCCCAACGTGTTCCTGACGTATATCATCAAGCGCATCACCGCTACCCGGCCCAGCGGCGCTAGGGGCCGCTTAAGCTGTAGACTTGGGTTTAATGTTTAATTAGGCCTCGAGGCTCTCGCTTGCCTCCCACGATCCAGTCTCCTCGTTGTAGTGTAGGAGGCCTGCCCGCGCGAGCTTGCGGAATAGTTTTGAAGCCTGTGGGCCGAGTTTCTCCTCAACGATGTCGGATGCCTCGGTTAGGTCGCTCACCTGAAGGGCCTCCACAAACTCTAGGAATTCCCTCCAGAAGTCTGGGTCAACAGCAACCTTCTCCCCCTGAACGTCGAGGACTACGGCGCCCTCCCGCTCAAGCTTCTGGAAGAACCGCTCCGGTGCCCGCATCCATCTGACATCGTCCTCAAATACTACTCCCTCAGCCTTTAACCGCTCGATGGCCGAGCCTCTCCTCGACCGTTCGACGGGACCCCTGGCCTTAGGAGCCTGTGGTGCCGGGATGCTCTCCCTCTCCTCTTCCCTGTAGGCGGAGGCCTCGAGTGCTTCAACTAGCTCTGATAGCCTCCTGTTTATCTCATCGATTTTCCCCGTGAAGGGGTTTAGTAGATCCTGTACAACCCTCTCGATGCGCCTGACAACCCTATCCATGTCGGGGCTGGCCGCCGCGGCCTGGCCCTCCACGCATTCCCTAAGGATAGAGGCTATGCACTCGGGAAGTAGCTCCACCCCCCTCCTCCTGCAGTAGCTTCGTAGGAGGGCCAGCGTCTCCTCGTCTAGCCACAGCTTAACCGGCACGCCGCTACGCTTAGTCATGGTTTATCCGTCCTCCAGCCCCTGAATCCGAGAGGGATAATATCCTCCGGAGACTATATTCGGAGTGCGATGCGGCTGGGAAGCCTCTACGAGAGGGCAGCTGAGGCGCTGCTCAACGCTAGGCACGCCATAGTCTTCACGGGGGCTGGCGTGAGCACGGCAAGCGGTATACCAGACTTCAGGGGTCCCCAGGGCCTCTGGAAGCGCGTCGACCCCGAACTGTTCGATATAAACTACTTCCTAGCCGACCCCCTCCCCGCATGGCGTGTTTTCGAGGAGCTATACAAGGCCAGCGCTAATGCCAGACCTAATGCTGCACATTACGCTATTGCCGCTCTGGAGAGGAGGGGGCTGGTGAGGGCTGTCATAACCCAGAACGTTGACGGCCTCCACCAGCGCGCCGGGAGCAAGAACGTAATAGAACTACACGGCAACCCCAGCAGAGTGGTCTGCCTCTCATGCGGGCGCCGCTACCCCCTTGAGGAGGCTCTACGCCAGCTCCACGAGGGCAAGGTACCCAGGTGCCCCGTCTGCGGGGGCCTCCTCAAGCCTGACGTCACATTCTTCGGCGAACCCCTACCCGAGAAGCCCCTAATGGAGGCCCTCACACTCGCCTCCAAGAGCGACCTCGTACTCGTAGCTGGCTCCAGTCTCGTTGTCAGGCCTGCAAACGAGATACCCTGGATAGTGAAGAGGCGGGGAGGGGTGCTTATCATCGTGAACCTAGGCGACACCATGATGGATGACCTGGCCGACATAAGGATCAGCGAGCCTGTAGAGGAGGCGCTGCCTAAAATATGCGAGGCCGCTCTAGCGAGGCTTGGATACGACACAGAGGAGTGCCGCCAGGCCCCCATCGAGTAGAGGTGGTTAAATGCTCGGGGAGGCTGGCCTCGACATAAGACAGCTCGTTGACATAGCAAGAGCGATAATTGAGGGTAGGCTTGCAGGCCCCGCGGCGGGGGAGTACAGCAGGCTCCTGAGGAGGGCCAACGTAGAGTATAGGGATCCCGCGAGTATAGCGTTAGCTGATAGGCTTAAGGCATTCTACCGGCTAATGCGCCGAGGGGAGCTATCCTACACCATAAACAGGGTGACACTCTCCCTCTCATACGTAGGACTAGACGGGGTAGACTTCGATGACGCCCAGAGGTTGCTAGCATTTATGCACAGCCTCGGCATAGCCAAAGCTGCAATCAAGAGTAGGTTCATGACCTGCCCTAAATGCGGCTCTCAGAGGCTGATCGTGCACCTGGTCTGTTCGAGGTGTGGCTCCAGGCGTCTCCGTAAGACAAGGATCATACACCATAGGCTCTGCGGCTATGTGGGCAGGGAGGATGAGTTCGAGGAGGCAGCCACGGGCCAGGGCCTCGTATGCCCTAGGTGCGGGACTCCGCTGAGGGAGGAGGGCGTTGACTACGAGGTAGTCGGTGAGGTCTACGTCTGCGAGGACTGTGGCGCCCTAGTTAGGAGGCCCGAGGTTCTGCTGGAGTGTGCATCCTGTGGCCACGAGTTCCCATACCACGAGGGCGTATACAAGGGCGTAATGACAGCGGAGCCCACAGCACTCGGAGAGGCCCTCTGGCTAAACGCTGCAGTAGAGGTTGCGCTATTCGAGGACGCCCTCCGCAGGCGCGGCGTGCAAAACATACAAGTACCAGGGGAGCTAAGCGCCAGAGGCCTAGCCGCCGCCAGCGCCTTAGGCCTACAGGCTTCGACACCAAAGATACTCCTGGAGGCGGCAAGCGGGCGAACTGGTAGGCGCGCAGCCGCGGTGTTCCTCGACACCCTCCGGAGGTATGACAGCCTCGACTCCTTCATCTCCTCTACCCTCAACTGGTTCGTGCTAGACGCCATAAGGAGATATGGAAGATTCATGTTCATAGTAATTGCGGATGACGAGGCTGGAGAGCTGGTAGAAGCGATACGCTCCCATGGTGTCATAGCGAGTATGAGCGCCCAGTCCAAAGCCCTTGGTAGGAAGATCGTGGTTGGCACGCCAAGCGGCATATCGCCCTCCATACTTGAGAGACACGGAATCGGCGTGATTTTAGTAGCCCCAATGAGTGGGGCCGACGTGGTATCGGAGGTTGAAGCCATAGCCGATCTAGCGGTCAAGCTCCTCTCCGCGGCGTAAAATGTCGAGATATACGTTCGTTTCACCTACATCTCAACTAGCGGTGGATATGAGGTGGTACCACCCTCCTAGCAGCGGCGCTATAGTGGCAAGGTAGTATAGGAAGGCGTGCCAGAAGCCTGCTTTCACCGTGCCTGTGATGAGCTTACCCGCTACGAGACCGGAGAATATGCTCACCCACAGGGAGATATAGAAGAGCATGGCTGCAACCTCATCGCGGCTAAAGACAGGTCTAACGAGGCTACCGGCGGCGTGGCTGAGCGCTCCCAGGAGGTAAAGGGTGGCCAGGCCTACGATGGCCAGCATTGTTATCGAGACTGCTATTATGTAGGTGTAGCCCTTGAGGCTGCTCCTCCTGAGATCCTCGAGGGCGTTAATGCTGGCCATAACCGAGGATAGGCTCCCGGCGAACTCTATCGCCCTTCCCCCGGCGTCATATGCGTCCCTGATGGTGACTAGGAATACCCGTGTGTGCCTCGGGAGGTCCTTAACGCTTTCATCGAATGCCTCCTCGAATGTGTAGTTCCTCCTCATTAGTGTGTCGAGCCTCCTCACGAAGCCATTCAGCGGGCCGTAGTCCCTCTCGGCCATGACGGAGATAGCCTCTGTGACGGAGTAGCCGCTCCTGAGTAGGGCGAGGAATTCCATGACCATTGTTACGGCGTACTCGTCGAGGGCCCTGTAGAGGTTTGCCACGCGCCTAGAGTATAGCCCCAAGGCCGCTAGGAACGATCCTATAGCCACAGCTATCACTAGTATGACGTGGAACCCCGCGGGTAGTCGGGGCGTGGGGGGAGGCGCTATGGCTACACTGATGCTCGCCTCGGCGGCTAGCCTGCGGGGGCCTATCAAGGCCACGAGGAGCCCCGTTGACGCGGCGGCCGCTATAGCTCCATATACTATATATCTTACCGGTCTCGGCTCCAGCCTCGCACCCCGCTGCTCCAGGGGCATCGCCGGCCCCTCAGGGCCTTAGCCTCGAGATTATGCTGTCAGCAGTTATGAGGACCCACAAGGCCACGGCGGGGCTGACGACGAAGGCCACGGCTCCTATTATAAGCTGGGGGTTTATCGTGGGCTTGACTATCGAGGTCCCTATTCCATAGAGCGCTATTATACCTATGATTGTGAGGACCGGGGCCAAGACTGCCAGGGCCATATATATCTCCATGAGCATCGAGAGACTGTCCAACGCTGCTCTATACCTAGCCTCGACCTGGCTGTAGTGGCTCGCGAGGGCCCAGCGTAGGTACTCAACGAGGCCGAAGCCAGCTTGGAGGAGGCCCCTGAGGCTCTCGAGAAGGGCCCGCGTGGTCCTCGAGGGCGTTATGGAGGCTGCCCTGGCGAGTGCTTCCGCAGCGTCCCCCCTCTGGAGGGCCATGTACCTAGCAGCCTCCTCGAGTTCGACCTCGAAGCCTACTAGGTCACGGCGCTCGTAGAGCTTGTAGAGCGCATCCCTATAGCTAGGCGTCGAGAGGAAGGCGGAGAGCATGTACATCTCGAGCTTTATCACCTTTATCTCGAGCATCTCACCCCTATTCCTATATCTCACCATGGGGTATGAGTAGCCCAGAACATAAGCTACCGCAGATATTACCAGGGAGGCGCCCAATGAGAGGAGCGGATTACGAGTCAAGACCAATAGGATGGGTGCGAGCGCCAAGCTCGAGATACTCGAGAGGAATACCAGGGCGGCATAGCCCCTCGGCGAGACCCTGAGGCCGGAGCCGCGTATGTACACGTCGAGCTTGGAGGCCAGCTTATCCGCTGGGCCAGCTAGGCCCAGTCTCTCCGCTATCCTGTATAGGCCTAGGAGTGGGTACACCTTGACCCTACTCGATTGTGACCCTCCCGACATAGGCCTCAGCCTCCCCGTATACGGGGTCAGGGTCGACAGCGTACCTCTTAACATAGGATACCACGGTGGCGGCGTCGTAGAGCCTCTTCTCGGCTAGATACTTCATTATGGTTGCCCTCCTCTCCCACTCCTCCCTAAGCTCGAGTATAGAAAGGCCCAGCCTCTCAGCCAGCATGTCGAGCACCACGCTCTTAGGCGCCACCTCCCACCTATCACTCCCGGGATCGTATGAAGCGAGGGTGTTAAGCAGGATCCTCCCGGTGGCGGCGTCGACGCCCTCAGCCTCCCTTACCTCAGTTACCCTCCTTGCGAGGCCCTCGCTGGTGGGGTAATTCCTAGTCAGTATGTAGACCCTAACCAGGGGTATCATGTTCACCGGGACATTCATGGGTGGGGAGCGAAGCCTGTTCACGACGTGCTCCACGCTCTCCCCGTGTATCGTTGCAAGGCCGCCGTGGCCCACGGCTATGGCCTGGAAGAAGGTGTAAGCCTCCTCTCCCCTTATCTCACCTATGATAAGATACTCGGGCCTCTGGCGTAGGCTACTCCTAAGAAGGTCGTATAGGCCTATGTCCTCTACACCGGGCTCATAGCTGGGCCTAGTGACGAGCGGCACCCAGTTCTCGTGTGGCAGGAACAACTCGGGCGTATCCTCCAGGGTCACAATCTTATACTCAGGCTTGAGGAGCATCGCCACCGTGTTCAGCAGTGTCGTCTTACCCGATCCCATAGGCCCGCCTATAAGCATGCTAACTATGTTATCCACCGCAAGCCATAGGTACCCGGCTATCCTCGGGTCTATCGAGTGAAGCGCCACAAGCCTCGGGAGCGTGAAGGGCTCCTCAGCATACTTCCTAATAGTAAAGGTGCTCCCACGCCTCGTAACGACACCCAAAGCCACGTGTACCCTGTAACCCTCTGGTATAAGGCTGCCCTCACTAATCGGGTGCGCCACACTAATATTCCTCCTAGCCCGGAGCACCAAGAGCTTAGCCAGCCTATCAGCCTCCTCCCTCGATAGATATACGCTAGTCCTAAGCCACCCGTGAACCCTATGGTACACGTAAACCCTACTATCACCCTCACCACTAATATCCTCTACATAGGGATCCCGAATCAGGGGGTCAAGGGGACCGTAGCCGAAGACGTCGCGGGCAATATAGTAGGAGAGCTTCAAAACCGAATAGGCCAGCGCTCCACCTCTAGCGTCCAGGTTCTCACGAAGTTTAGACAGCAGATGCCTTAAGGGCCCTCTAAAGAGGTCCCTAAGAGCCTCGTAGACAGCCTTCACAGCATCTATGAAGCGCAGGGGCTCGGGGAGTCTATGCCAATGCGATTCGCTTAGGAGGATACGACGAAGCTCTAGTAGGACCTCGGTCTCGACAGCATCGAGAGTTGGCTCTAGGACACGATAAGTAAGAGTCAGGTCGCGCTCGTAGTATATGAGTGCGGAACTGAATTCGTGAATCCTGTAGAAGTCTACTATAGAAGATGGACTCGCCCTCGCTGGGACGTTCACTCTGTTTGGACTTTGATTGTACTCCAGCAAGGCTTAACACCAACCTTTATAGTACTATAGTACTACAGCAGCTTCTCCGATGTCACATTCCTCTATTTCTTACAGAGGGGCTTCTGCCCTAAAAGCATTGGGAGTCCACACTTCACTAATATCTTTAATATCTTTAAAAAAGATATATAAGAATATTATTTTATTATCTTGTGAATGTATATGTTGCTGATACACCATCGCTCGTTACTATCTTAGCTATGTAGACTCCCTTACCTAGGGAGCATGATGTTATAGTTACATTACCCGTCTTACCTACGCCGATTGGCACGTTGGCGCTTGTGTTGCTACACACAGCCTGACCATTTACTGCATCAAGTATGTAAGCGGATGCGATCTTCACGCTTACCTTACCCAGGTTTGTCACGTAAATCGTGGCCGTGTTTGCTGTGTTATTGTATTGTACGGCATTAATGACCACTCTTTCATACAGCTCGCCCGTGTGCGTGGGGTTGTTTGATGCAGCACTGCTTAGCCAGGTGTAAAGTATTATTGTCGCGCCGACGGCTACGAGTATTAGCAGTATTACAGAGACTATGGGGGAGAGGCCCCTCCTTCTCTGGGCTACCGTCATGACTTGTCACCCCCAGGTTTTGTGCTACCAGTCTTCGTGATTGCGTCTAAAGTTTATAAAGGCTTACCTCTCTGCTCCATCGCTGAGAGCGCCTAGCATAATGGTGCGCCTCGAAATGGATGCTCCTCCAGGCGCTGGCTGTAGAGTATTATACGATAAAGAGGAGCTGCGAGTGCAGCCAGGGAAACCGCTTGACGTTGGCATAGTAAGCGAGTTGGCCTTTAGGTACTCTCTCAGACAGGCGCCCCCCGCCTGGCCTTATGCCTACAAGCCCTGGGATTGCTCTCGCCTTATCGTGGGGGACGGTGTGATTGTAGACATCTTCGGCCAGGCGCCCCCCGCTACCGTATTAAGGCTCTCTAGGCCGAGGGGCCCTGAGCCTCCCACGTCTCCCGGGGGGCCTGTTGTAGAGGGTTCGGTGGCTCCAGGCCGGTCCCCACTGGCGCCGTCATCGCTGCCTAAGGTCAGGTTCGACGTCGTAGTAGTAGGCTCGGGGGTCAGCGGACTCTCGGCGGCGCTAGCGGCGGCCAAGGCGGGGGCTAGGGTTGGAGTCATAGATTTCTCGGATAGCATAGGTGGGTATACAGGAGGCCTATGGAGCCCGAGCGAGGTCGACCCCTCAAAATCCTCCGCCGAGCTGGCCTCGGGGCTTCACTCGAGGCTAATCTCCGATGGCGGCGTGAGGGTCATGGCTAGCTCCGAGTACATACTGAGGCTACCCGACGGGTCACTGCTCGTGAGGACTCCCGAGGGCTACCTAGCGCTCGAGGCCAAGGCGCTCGTCATGGCATCGGGCGGCGTTGACGCGAGGCCGGTGTTCCCGGGTAACTGGCTCCCGGGCATAGTGTCGTCGGACTACATGCTAAGGCTGACGTCTTCGTATAACATACACTTCAAGAGCGTCGCTGTAGTAGGCTGGAACGACTGGGCCCTACGGGTCGCCGGGCAGTTGGCATCCAAGTATGCTGACAGAGTGGTTTTAATAGCGAAGGACGGCCTAGCCAAGGGCCTGAGATACCTCGACTACGCCTCCAGGTACGGCGTGGAGCTAGTGGTAGACCGCGTGACCAGCGTGAAGCCGGGCCCCGAGGGCTTAATCGTTGATTTCCGCGAGTATGAAAGCATAGTCGCGGACGCTATAGTGTCCACTATAGGCCCTTACCCCGACATAGTTACACTAGCCCCCCTATGCAGGGGCTTCACCTACTCGGAGACGATAAAAGCCATTGTCCCACGCTTCGCAGAGAACCACTCCTGCGGCGAGGGAGTCTTTGTTGCTGGGCTGGCTGCGGGTGAGGTGAGCGAGTACGCCTCCTATCACGGAGGCGCGCTGGCTGGCCTCGGGGCGGCCGTCTACCTCGGCCTGGCGGACGAGTCGGACTTGAAGGCGGCGCTAATAGACCTTATGAAGGATCCCCAGGCCGCGGATCTCTTGGTGGAGCAGAGGCAGGGGCCCCAGGCCAGCCCGCCGGCGGAGCCCGAGATGCTTGTCTCCCCGGGGGTGGCTCGCGCTGAATTCGTTGACGCCTGCGCCGGAGTGGAGCTCGCAGCATTAGAGCATTACCTGAGGAGGTTTAGGGACGTAAGAGCTGCAATAGAGGCGACCGGTGCGCTTAAGGGGCTCGACTCGGGCAGGGAGGCCTTGCCAGCAATAATACAGTTCTCCAGTATGATACTTGGCGTCTCGCCAGCACTCCTACCACTGGAGACAATAGTCCCTGCTGGAGCCGCAGCCCCACTCAGGCTTGACGAGGCAATGCTTATCGCCGGGGAGGTGTGAGTCCTTGGTTCGGGTAGCAATAATTGGAGGAGGGCCTCATGCAGCCGTTATAGCCCAGATCCTCTCGAAGACGCTGAAGAAGACTAGCATAGCGGTAGCTCTGTACTCGCTGGGAAGTGGGTACGTTGTGCTGCACAGGCTCTATACTGACAAGCGTAACCTAGAAGTGGCTAATGGTACCTACTCGCACATGAGGAAGCTTGTTGGTAAGGCTCAGCTCTTCAAGAAGACGAGGATCCACTACCTCGTCAGCGATGCAAGTATGGCGTACACGGTGAAGCGCGTCGAAAAAACGATCTGGGAGCCCAGGAAGGTAGGCTTGCGCGTCGTCGAGGGAAGCACAGGCTCGTCGTTCCCCATTAAGATGAGTACGTTAGCCTATATAGAGGGTGAGGCGTACATCGCCTCAGCCCCCAAGCTCACGGTTGCTCTACTAAAGAGCTTGAAGAGAGTGGAGAGCCTCTACAGCCCACGCATAGGAATTGCCACTAAGGAGGGGAAAGTCGTAGGTATAGATGTAGGTGGTACCTCCTATAACTTTGACTACGTGATAGTGGATGAAGGCTACATATGGATGTCCATGCTACGGGATCATGTCCCCAAGCATCTCCCTAGAACTAGAACCGGGTGCATAGATGGCTTCACCCCGCTGGGCGCCTCTCTAGTGGTATCTGATTCCCTTAGCGGTTTATGGCTTGACGGGCGCTTCACCATATGCTTAGAGGCCGCCGGTAGCGCTAGTGGGGCGGTCGGGCTGCTTGGAAGCATAGCCGGGGCCCTGGGAGACTCGATAGAGAGGGGCGATCTTCACCTAATCCAGGGTCTCAGGGTTAGGGAGACCATCCTGGCACCAGACAAGTCGCCCCTCGTAGGGAGCCTGGAGGAGGGGCCTTCGGGGCTTATAGCCATTCTAGGATGTTATAGTGACTGCTTATCCCTGTCATCCGGTATAGCATCCACTATATCGGCTATCCTTGCCGGCGAGGCGCAGGTAAAAGTGAAAGGTGGTGGGCTGGCCGCGGCATACGATATTGATAGGCTTGAGAGGCGGGATCTCTTAAGGGAGGTGTTGGGCTTCCCTGGCCTCTGTGGGGGAGGCCCTCCTAGATAGGATGTACTCGACCCTATCATCTACAATACTTAAGTACCTCACGAAGGGGAAGTAGGGTGCGTCGCTCTGCAGGTATTCTAGAAGCTGGGGAGGCCAGAACGCCTCTCTGGAGAGGTCTTCGGGTCTGAGCCACTCGAATCTAAGGCCTCTCTCCTTCTGGTGGGGCTCGCCGCGTATGTTACACTTGAAATAGAATAGGATCTCGTGTCTCCTCCTGCCCTTCCTAACCCCCCTGAACTCTACGACATAGATAAGCTCTCGGGGCTCAGCCGTGACTCCAGCCTCCTCGGCCATCTCCCTTACAAGGCAGAATGGTATGCTCTCCTCGTACTCGAGTCTGCCTCCCGGGATCTCCGCGTGGCCGTCGGGCGTGATCTGTACTAGGAGTCTGCCGCTAGCGTCTATGGCGATGCACCGCGCCCTTACTCTGATGAATCCCCCCCGTCTACCGCGCATCGAGTGACACCACGCAGATATCGCTATCCATGAGATCTGGCGGTGTTACCCTAGTCGTACTACGCGATGCATGGATTATATGTAGGTAGCGCACCTAAAACAACAGCGGGGTGCGGGAGGCTTGATCTTGGAGCTACTGAAGGCTCTAAGGAGTGTTGGGATGGCCAGCCCTGGTGATATGGTGGCTGTAACAGGTATGCCCAGGTATCTGGTTCTATCAGCGTTTAAGTTCATGGAGGAGCTAGGCTTAGTTGACGTTGTATACTCCAAAGGCAGCCACAGGATATACAGGATAAGTGTGCTCGGCGAGAGGCTCCTAAATATTGGGTTTAGTGATTTAAGCTTAATAATTGAAAAGGGGCTAAACGCCGTTGAGGCGCACAGCAAGGAGGACGACGCCATAGTCACTCAAGAGGTGGTGGGGACTGGAGGGCAGGCAGAGGCAGTCCCTGCCGAGAGCTGATGCCCGAGAGTGACTCATAGCTCGTCGGGTAGGTGGGGAGGCTTCTCGGCTAGGTTGACGATTGGTATGACCACGAAGCCAGTCTTAGCGTATGCGGCTACCTCAACGGTCTCCCCTGTCATGTCGGCCTTCACGAGTATGTATTTTGCATCCTCGTCTTTAACGTCATCGTCCTCGCTCCTAGAGTAATAATAGACTATTGGGAGACCGTAGAGCTTGTAGTAGTCCTTGAACGAGGCCTGGAGCATGTAGTATACCTTCCCATCCCTCTTGAAGCGATACACAGGCATTACTATTAAGCGGGAAGCCATGGTGGATGCGAGTCTGGCTAGGTCGGATAGGCTGCTAACCCTAATCGTGACCACAGGTTCTACCTCGCCCGGCAAGAGAAGCACCCCGAGCCAGCCCTACTGGGCATCAATCTTAAGAGTTTATGCACGACGCCAACCAGGCCCTCCAAACTAGTGCGCAGGACTTCGCTGGTGTGACAAGCATTTATTGAGAGGGGGAGTTAATGCTAGTATGGAGCACTTGAGGGGTGCCCGCTTTGAGGATAGATATCCGGTGGCACGGCAGGGGCGGGCAGGGCGCTGTAACCGCGAGCGAGATAGTAGCTGCTGCGGCAATACTAGAGGGGCGCTACGCCCTAGCATTCCCCGAGTTCGGCGCTGAGCGTCGTGGAGCCCCCGTGAGGGCCTATACAAGGATATCTGATACGCCTCTCGTGCCTAGGACCCCGATAACTAACCCCCACATAGTAGTAGTCTTGGACCCATCACTGCTGACGAGGGAGACCATAGAGGGCCTCAGGGAGGGCGGCGCGCTAATAGTTAACACGCGCCTCAGCCCCGGGGAGGTAGCCAAGGTTGTGGGACTCGACAGGGAGGCTAGAGTGGCGGTCGTCGATGCCGTGGAGATAGCGATGGAGACCCTGGGAGTACCAATAGTTAACACCGCCATACTAGGGGCGCTCATAAGGGCCACCGGCATAGTGGGCCTTGAGACTACTCTGAAGCTCGTCAGGGAGAGGTTCAAGGGTCGCCTGGGAGAGGCCAACGTGGAGGCGGTAAGGAGGGCGTACGAGTCAACTCATATAGAGACTATACTACCCCCACAGACCGCGTGAGCGTGTAGGTGAGGGGGTTAGGCTTGAGTAGTGAAGGCTCGCTACCCGCTTACTACGAGATACCCCCGGGAGGCGCGATACCGGAACCCGGGAGCAGCCTCAAATACAAGACGGGGAGCTGGCGTGTCCTAAGGCCAGTCATAAACCAGGACAAGTGCGTTAGGTGCCGCCTCTGCTGGGTCTACTGTCCAGACGCGGCGATCCTAGAACTCGACGAGGAGTATGTCACGAGTAAGGGTAGGAGGTACAAGATAACATACAAGGTCAACTACGACTACTGCAAGGGCTGCGGCGTCTGTGCCCGCGAGTGCCCGGTTAACGCCATAGAAATGGTCCCCGAGCCTATTGGGGGTGAGGAGTGATGGCGGTAGCCGCGGAGGAGAGGCTCCACGTGGAGAGGAAGAAGCCCAGGCCCCTCTCGACCAACAGTGCCATAGCACATGCTGTCAAGGACCTGGACGTGGATGTGGTGGCAGCTTACCCGATAACCCCTCAGACCACTGTGGTCGAGAAGATAGCCGAGTTCATAGCTGATGGGGAGCTTGAGGCCGAGATGGTTCACGTTGAGAGTGAGCACAGCGCCCTCTCAGCCACCGTGGCCGCCGCGCTAACCGGCGCCCGGGCGTTCACGGCGACTGCTAGCCAGGGGCTAGAGTTGATGCACGAGATACTCCACATAGCAAGCGGGCTGAGGACGCCCATAGTAATGAGCGTGGCCATGAGGGCCCTCTCAGCCCCGATAAGTATATGGAATGATCACAGCGACGTGATGAATGCTAGGGACAGTGGCTGGATAATATTCTTCGTCTCCAGCGCTCAGGAGGCGTATGATACAGTAATACAGGGTTATAGGATAGCTGAGGACAGTGATGTACTGCTACCAGTTATGGTGGCCTATGACGGCTACGTGATGAGTCACACGATGGAGCCCGTTGTGACGGAGGACAGGGATTCGGTCCTAGCCTATGCCCCCAAGAGGCCCTTCCCCTACAAGCTAGACCCCGAGAAGCCCGTGACCCTAGGGGCGCTGGCGGATCCAGACTGGTACTACGAGATTAAGTACCAGATAGTGGAGGCTATGCGCCGCGCCCTCGATAAGGCTAGGGAAGCGGACGAGGAGTTCGGCAAGAGATTCGGGCGTAAGTACGGCCTCGTAGAGTGCTACATGTGCGAGGGCGCTAAGTCCCTTATCGTGGCCGCGTCGAGCTATGCTGCGACGCTCAAGGCCGTGCTTCCGAGGGCCTGGGAGGAGGGCCTTAAGGTAGGGCTGCTCAGGCTAAGGCTCTACAGGCCCTTCCCGGAGGATCTAATAGTTGATGCCCTAAGCAATGTTGACTCCGTGCTGGTCATAGACAGGGCTATAAGCTATGGCGCGCCGTACCAGGGGCCTCTGGCTAATGAGTTCTCTGGACTCATACTCAAGCATGGCCTGGGAGTGAACCTCGTTAGCGTGGTGGCCGGTATAGGGCAGAGGAGAATGGTAGACGATGACTTCCTGAAGCTTGCAAAACTAGCCTGGGAGGCGAGAACCGTCAGGAAGCCAGAGACCATATTCTATGGGGTGAGGAAGTAATGGCTGCCTCGCTCAAGCCCCCCGCCCGGGGGGAGAGGTACAAGAGCCTCTTCCAGATCCCCCGTGAAGAGTGGTTCGTGAGCGGTCACAGGCTCTGCGCTGGCTGCCCTGTAGGCACCACTATGAGGATGCTCACCAAGGTGATAGGGCCAAACGCCATAATCGTTAACGCTACTGGGTGCCTCGAGGTTGCGTCAACGCCCTACCCATATACCGCATGGAGGCACCCATGGTTACACCTGGCCTTTGAGAACGCTGGCGCGGCAGCCTCGGGTGTTGAGGCCGCGCTCAAGGTGCTCAAGGCCAAAGGTAGGCTCGACAGGGACATCAAGGTAGTCGCCATAGGCGGTGACGGTGGCACAGTTGACATAGGCCTCCAGGCCCTCAGCGGCATGCTCGAGAGAGGCCACAAGGTTATGTATGTCCTCTATGATAACGAGGCATACATGAACACTGGCATCCAGAGGAGTGGCGCCACTCCCTGGGGAGCCTGGACCACGACCACGCCAGCCGGTAAGAAGTGGCGTGGAGAGTGGAGGCCCAAGAAGGATATTGACGCCATAGTAGCCGCCCACAGGGTACCCTACGTGGCCACAGCGAACCCAGCGTACCCCGTCGATATGGCTAACAAGTTCAAGAAAGCCTTCGAGCTAACCGACGAAGGCCCGACATTCGTACACGTGCTAATACCATGCGTGCCTGGTTGGAGGATAAAGGATGACATGGGTATCACGGTTGCAAGGCTCGCCGTTGAAACGGGTGTGTGGATACTATACGAGATAGACCACGGAGAGTTCAGGGTCACGTTCCCGGTGAAGAGGAGGAAGCCTGTTAAGGAGTACCTAAAGCTTCAGGGGAGATTCAGGCACCTGACCGAAGAGGAGATACAGAAGATCCAGGAGATGGTGGATCGCCAGGTAGAGGAGGTCAACAAGCTAGTAGGCAAGGAGGTAATAGGCCCCGTGGCCTAGAGTCTAGGAGGCATCCTGAGCCTCTAGCCATATCTCTTTCGCTCTCTCCTTACCCTTTCCTCCCAACCATCGAGCGTGCTGTCTCCTCCCGGCTGGAGCGCTCGCTGTCCTGAGGGCTCCTCCTGAGCCTACAGAGGGCCTTAAGTGCCGTTACGCAGGAGTTATCGCATATTCTCGGCTTGCTCTCGCCTGGGTTCACCTCGATGATTATGTGGCTATCAGGGTCATCTATAGTCCTCGTATACGGTTCTAGCACGCCAGCCTCGGGGTCTACTACAAGGGTCTCCGAGCAGGCCTCTATGAACGCACCATTAGCGCTCTCGACTATACCGCCGACCAATATCAGGGGAAGCCCCGTCTCCAGTGCCCTCGAGAAGACGAGAGCACGTATGGCCTCTCTCCTGGGCTTCAAGTAGCCCTCCTCGGCTTCCTCTACCGGTAGGGGTCCTCCCCTCTGGGGCAAAAGCGAGCCCACAAGCAGGTTTGCCCCGGAAAGCTGTAAGCCCCTGAAGATCTCGGGGTTGAGCAGGTCTAAGTCGGCGAAGACGCCTATACGCAGCCTTCCGCCGACGTCGAATACTGCAACCTCGCGCCCGTGGCCTAGGGCATGCATCTTCTCCTCCCTGCTGAGGGTTATCTTCCTGTAGCGGCCGCCCACCTCGCCGCTGGAGTCTATGTATATGGTGGAGAGGTATAGACGCGGGCCAGCCCTCTCAACTATGGGGCCCCCTATGATAGCTACTCCATAGTCAGCGGCTATCTTGGAAAGCGTGCTTATCGTGAAGCCTACTCCACCCCAAGTCGATTGGAAGCGTTCGGCCGCGCTCCTTAGGTGTGACTGAACTCTCTCCGGGTGGTAGTAGCCGATGATGGGCCCCGTTAGGGGGTGTTGGGGTAGTACTAGCACGTCAACGCCCTCTCGGTGTCTCCTCATTAGGGCTTCCACGCTGGATTGAAGCCTCCTGAGGTTGACTCGCTTCGAGCCGAGCCTTAGACGCAGGTGGAGGACGCCTATCCTAACATTACCTCGAGCCATCGTTAGCACCCTCTAGGGCTATGCGTCTACCCTCCACGCACCTCCTGAGCTGGCGGGTGAAGCCGTCCTCGACCCTAGCCACCCCCGTTATGGCTGAGGCTATCGGCCATATCTCCTCGTAGAGGTGGGCTAAGACCTCGGGCCTCGAGGCCTCCCCCCTCTCGATCTTATCCATGTACTCCTCAAGGGTGCGCGTCCTCTCCTCCGATACAAGAGTGGGGACCCTGCGGAGGGCATCAGCCAGCGCGCCGTACTCGCTACCAGCCCCTGCCAGGTGGTTGGTTAGGTACTCGTAGACCGCGCTGCCGCGAGGTGTAGCAATTAGCCGCGTGGAGGCCACCCTAGCAACGTAGCCCCTCCGCAGCAGGGTGTCCACTATCTTGGCGTAGGTGCTCGGTCTCCCAATGCCCCTCCGCTTCATCTCCTCTATGAGTTCGCCCTGACTGTAGGGCATGGTCTTTCTGACCCTTCTAACCTCTACTAGAGCCTCGATTCTGCCTGCGGGCAGGGGCTTTTGGACCTTGAAGAAGGGATGCCATACTAGGAGGAAGCCAGCCTCCACGTCATTTGGCCTAGGCCTCGGCTCCCCGGCAGAGCCGATGCCCACTAGACGCTCCACGGCCAGTTCCACGCCTGCTTCAGGGATCCTCAGGATGTACCTGGCCCTCGTAATCGATGCCTCGCGCATCTGGCTAGCCATGAATCTCCTGAATATCATATCGTATAGCCTTAAGTGCCTCCTCGTAAGAGTGCCAGCCACCTCTATTATTCCCTCCTCTATGAGCCTCTCGAGCGTCTCCGCGTCTATGGGGCGCGTCGGCCTTATGGCCTCGTGGGCGCCGCCCTCCCCCCACTTCCGGGGCCTCAGGATGTCTCTAGCTATATCCGGGAAGGCGCTGGATATCCACTCTCTAGCCACCTCTATGCCGCGGTCGCTGACTCTAGTCGAGTCGGTTCTATGGTAGGTTATGAGTCCCCACTCGAAGAGGTTCTGGGCTAGGGCCATGGTCTCAGGTGCTCCTAGCCCGAGGAACCTGCTGGCGTCGGCTAGCATGGCGTCTGTAGTGTATGGCGGCGGGGGAGGCAGTGCCTCCTTCCTCCTCTCGGCCTCAATGATTTCGAGTGTAACCCTCCTCTCGGCCCCCTTGGCCGCCTCCGCGACAGCCCTGGCCTCCGGGGCCTCATCCTCCCTGAAGCTTAGTGCAACCCCGTCTATCCTTAAGGTAACGCTTAGGATGCGCTTCTTCGCCTCCTCAGTCCTCGCCACGACCCAGCCGAGGGTTGGGGTCTGGACCCGGCCAGCGCTAAGGGCGTAGTTGTAGCGCATGCTCCGGCACCTCTCAAGCTCCCTGGCGAGCCACCTACCACTCCTACCCTTGGTTAGGCCTGCCAGCTTCTCGGTACAGTAGTACCTCGGCCAGAAGTCGCACCAGAGCAGGGGGCTTAGCGTGTAGCCTATCCAACGGTCCTCCACCCTCCTGACTATCTGCGCGTCAACCAGCCTCTGATCGAAGTCCCTAAGCTCCCGGAGCGCCCTCAGTATCGCCGGCCTCGTGACCTCGTGGAACTCGAGCCTTGCTATCGCCCTGGAGTATGGCCGGAGTAGGAGCGAGGTGTCCCAGCCTATCTTCTCGCCCTCAGTATCCGGGTCAGTTCCTATGAGAACCATGTCAACCTCCCATGCAAGCCTCGCTAGGTCCTCCACGGTCCTGCGGGAGTCCTTGATGCGGGTGCTGCCGCACCTCGGGCACCTATCGGTCTCCTCGACGAACTGGTAGCCGCAGTCTAGGCACCTCTTCAGGCTGGTGTAGACTGGCGTGAAGGATGAGTCAGTCTTGTAGACGCCGAAGATGTCTATGCCACGCGGGAGCCCCGGCGGTAGGTCGCCCTCCCCGATGGAGTCTACGAGGTCATAGACGTGGCCCCCGCTCGCGGCTATCATTAAGATGAAGTTACCCGTAGCAACCTCGTAGACCCTCGTGCCGCCCTCCAGGATCCTCACGCTGGGCTGGCCGAAGAAGCCCGCGATAGTCCTAGCCTTGTTAGGAGACTCGACTATGAGGAGCGCCGTGCGGACTAGATCTACATTCTTAACCTCGCCGCGTAGCACGGAGGAGACGCCGCGCCTGTTCTCCTCGATCTCCCTCTTTACGGCCTCTAGGTCAAGCTCTTTCAGGGGGACCCAGTTGACATCAGCCATCCAGCGGGTCCTCCTGATGAGACCGTTGATCAGCCTCGAATCATCAACGACGACTATGCTTAGGCCCTTCGTTATGCCGCCGGCATAGAGCCTGCTGGTCCTGCCGCTCGCCTGGAGGTACGTCGCCGCGTCAGGTACCAGCAGGTAGAGCCTCCCCTCCTCCGCCACCACGGCCACGTCGCTTCTACGCTTGAACTCCTCCCACACCTCGGGGTCCTGGAGGGCGTTTCTGAGGAAGGTGTATGCCTCCATAACCGTCCACGTGGCGTCCTGCCTCGAGACGTCCCCCCGCGAGACCCTCTCCGCTATGGCCTGGAGAGCGGCGGGGCTCAGATTCCTAACGAGCCTCCTCAGAGCGGCCATATGGCGCCGGGCCTCTGAGGCTACCTCCTCTATCTTGCTCTCGGCGAGTAGGGCTAGGAGCCTCAGCATCCTGGTGGGATGTGGCTCCCCCCCGTCAGCGCTAAACTTGTGCCTCGGCACGCCAGCGAATACAGCGTACTTGACCCTTTCCGGTAGGTCGAGGCCCCTGACGAGGGTGCCATAGTAGTTGGCAACGCCCACCAGCACCTCCAGCTCTCCGCGGGCGAACTCCTCTATTATGGAGAGCGGCTTCTTGGAGTGATAGGCCTCGGCTCTGAGGCCAGCGTCCCTCAGCATGGAGGCGAGCCTCTCAGCCGCCTCTATACCAGCGTCCACGGGCACGTAGACTAGGGTGCCATCGCCGAGCTTCCTAGCGATATTCACTGCCTCAGAGTATACATCTTCAACCTCGTTGGTATACGAGTCTATAACGTTGCGCAGGCCTATATCGCCCCGCCCCCCAGCCTCGAAACCTAGGAGCACCCTGAATAGGTGGACCCTCCTCCCACGAGGCCTTCCAGTGGCGCTGCTCACTATCAGAGAGGCCGCCTTACCCCTGATCTTAAGCAGCTCGTCCCTGATCCTGCTCCACTCCTTCTCTAGTTCTAGATACTGTCTCCTAAGCTCCTCTAGGCGCTCGTGCCTGCCACTCTCGAGGAGGGCCCTGTACCTGTTTGCTAGGGAGGCCAGCCTCCTTTGAAGGGCCAACGCTTTAAGCCCGGCCTCTATGTCCTCGTCGCTGAAGCCGACAACCTTCAGCACAGCATCGACGCTTCTAGCGCTGCGCAATACGGCGTCGACATCGTCAACGAATACAAGCCTATATCTATATCTCGAGACTATATCCAGGTTCTTCCTCATGTACGCGGCGGTCGTTATCAGGATATCAAAGTCTCCAGTCTCAACTAGATACTCTGCCTCACGCCTGAGCCTTCTAGGCATCTTGGCATGTATCGCGGCAATGTTAGGCTGACACGAGACCTTCGCTGTCATAGAGTCAAGCTTCTCTTTAGCTTGGGCTACGAGCGTCGTCGTCGGCACTACTATGTAGCTCTTGGCCCTGTGCTTGCAGGCATAGAAGAGCGCCGCGGCAAGGCCGAATGTGGTCTTGCCAACGCCGGTAGGGGCAATGATCGAGAAGCTATCTCCCCTTACGAGTCTCCGAGCCCATGTCCTCTGAGCGCCCCACGGCTGGGAGCCTACTGCCTTCTCGAAGAAGTCCATCAGCTCCTTCGACTCCCTTTCAAGGCGGTAGAGCCTCTCATACCTCTCGGTGAGGGTTCCCTCCCTCTTGAGGGCGTCCCGGATAGCCTCGATAGAGTGCTCCTTAGGGGGGCGCCTGAGACACCTCTCGCATGGGAGTCCCGCAAGTAGCCTGGCCTCGCTAGTGGGCCCGCCACAGTTTGGACATGACCATCGGTAGATTCCCCTGCCTATGATGCTCTTCTCCAAAGGGGGAGCACCCTACCGGTATGAGTGAAGCCATGTCCCACTATATTAGGCTGTAATACCATAAATACTATTTAATTCAATTATTTTAATATAACCTATTTATTAAAATAAGTCTATAGTCGAAAAGCCTAGGGGCAACTACTTATAACCATACGACGCCAGTAGTAGTATATGGAGGTGAGGAGTGAATGGCAGCCAGAAGTGAGGGCAGGAAGGTAGAAGCCGCCGAGAGGAGGGAGTGGCTAAGAGTAACCGAGGCCGACCGCGCTGCCCTAGAGGACTACGTATCGGAGGCAACAGGCCTAGGATGCTAGGAGCCCCTCGGCTTCTCGCAGGCAAGCAGGCTCCAGGCCACACGAGCCCCCTTAATCTGTGCATCATCCTCGCTACGGCATTAGAACCAGATTAAAATCCCATTCCCGAAGAAATAGAGATATATCCTGGTTCTAGACGGTAGGTCACCATGGGATGAGCGGACGACGGTCAACTGAGGCCTGCGAGCTGGTGAGGAGCATTCCCCTTGAGTGACCGTCACCGCCTCTGGGGCATGGAGGTTTGAATTCCCGATGACCCGGTTCCCTCCCCAGTCCCCAGAAGGCTGGTTCTGATCTGGCAACGAACTTTCCATATTTAGCTTGGCGACAGTTGCATTCACAACCGGATCCCCGGGTGAGTAGCCTCTTGGGAGCCTGGGATTTCGACGAATCCGTGCTAGAGAGAGCGGTTGGAGCAATGGTTGGCGCTGGAGCCCGTTACGCTGAGGCCAGGGTGCACACGCTCTCCTCGACCAGCATAGTATTGATGAATGGGGCGGTCGTGAGCATAGGCTCGGACGAGAGGTGGGGCGTCGCTTTTAGGGCAGTAGTCGAGGGTGGTCTGGGCTTCTCAAGCCAAACACTAGGGGAAACGGTGCAGGAGGACTTAAGGGAGGAGGCACTCAGGGCCGTGACAGCAGCCAGGGTCTCGGCCAGCCTCGTGAAGAAGCCGATAGAGATGGCTCCTGCAAGGCTTGGCAGAGCAAGCTACGAGGTCAAGCCGCGCAGGGATCCCGCTGAGCTGGCGGTGGAGGATAAGATTAGGCTCCTACGCGACATCTATGGTAGCCTCCCTTTGGGGAGGGATAGCTTCAAGGTTAACAGTGTGACGATAGTGTACAGGGAGTCTGTCGAGGAGAAGCTCCTCGTGACCAGCGACGGGGCATTCGTGAGATCCAGAATTCCCCGGGTCTCGGTGTTCTACAATATAGCTGCCTCCTCCGACAAGGGCAGGGCGAACAGGTGGTTCATGATAGGAGCAAGTGGAGGCCTAGAAGTCATCGATGACATGGACCTCAGGGGGAGCATGGAGTCTGACGTGGAGAGCCTATACGTAAACCTAGTGAAGGCCGAGGCCAGTCCTAAGGGTGTGATGGACGTAGTTGTCTCACCAGAGATATCCGGCATTATGGCCCACGAGGCCTCCGGTCACCCGAGCGAGGCCGACAGGATCCTCGGGAGGGAGGCGGCGCAGGCGGGGCTGAGCTTCAGGACCTACTACAAGGGGAGGATAATCGGCTCGAGACACGTCACGGTCATCGATGACCCCACGATACCTGGTAGCTATGGATTCTACCTGTACGACGATGAGGGGGTAGCGGCTAGGCCTAGGATCCTCTACAAGCAGGGCGAACTATACGAGATGCTCCACAACCGCGAGACAGCCGCGGTCTACGGTGTCGAGAGCAACGGGGCGGCTAGGGCGATGGACTACCGCAGCGAGCCAATTGTTAGGATGTCGAATACCTACATAGCACCTGGCGACTACAGCCTCGACGAGCTCCTGGAGGATGTAAGGCTCGGCATCTTCATTAAGAAGTATATGGAGTGGAACATAGACGACGTCAGGTGGGGCCAGAGATACGGCGCCCTCGAGGCTTACCTGATAAGGAATGGCAGGATAGAACGTCCCGTAAGGGGAGCAGTCCTCGAGGGAACGACTCGGGGGCTCTTCACGAGTGTTGACGCCGTCTCCAGGGACCTCGAGTTCTACGCTGGGACCTGCGGTAAGGGAGAGCCCCCTCAGGGGGTGCCCGTGTGGATGGGCGGGCCATACATGAGGCTTAGGGGGGTGATGGTCAGGTGACCCTACTAGACGAGGCGTCGAAGAGGGCCTCCGAGACCCTCGAGAAGCTCTCGGAAGCGGGCTACGAGGCCGCGGTTCTAGCGGTCTCCAAGGCCAGCCTGATGCTCAAGATGGCCCGTGGCGAGGCCAGCGTCACCCAGTCCTGGCTGACGAGGTCCACGAGCGCCTACGTTGCCAAGGATAAGCGAATGGCGGTCTACTCCAGCGAGTCACCGGAACCCTGGAGGGGCATACTCGATGCATCAAGGAACCTCAGGGCACTCGAGGAGTCTCCACTCTACGCGCCGCTGCCCGAGCCCAGTGGGTCCCCGCTGAGCAGAGTGGACGAGAGGATCAGAGACGCCGCCCTGAGGGGTGACGCCTCCTTCGTTGTCGAGGACCTAGAGCTCTCCCAGCTAGGCGACGCCGCTGGCATGGTACTCCTAGAGTACACAGCAACGGCGCTAGCCACCACGGCTGGCGCGGAGCTGGCATACGAGGCGACGCGCTTCAACGGCTACATGAGGGTCTTCCGCGGCGGGGCCAGCGGGCAGTGGAGCTGGACCTCCACGGTCTACGACGTGAACACAGCGAAGAGGGCTCTCGGCCAGGCCGTGCAGCTGGCCGAGGAGTGCAGCAGGCTACCCAAGGCTACGATAGAGCCTGGAGAGTATAGGGTTCTCCTCGGCCCGATGGTTGTCGGGAACCTCGCTGAGGAACTTGTCTCCTCCGCCTCGGCGGGCTCCGTCATATTCGGCATGAGCTTCCTCCGCGATGCCAAACCCGGTGACCCCGTCGCCTCTGGAGTCCTCACTGTAGAGGATAGGCCCCGCGACACCGGCCTACCGTTCTTCAGAGGCTTTGACGACGAGGGAGTAGCTACCAAGGATAAAGCCATAATTGAGAAGGGGGTATTCAAGGGGTTCCTACACAACACTAAGACCGCCAGGCTTATGGGCGCCTCGACTACCGGCAACGCCGGGTGGATCCTGCCGACTGCCTTCAACATACACATAGCACCAGGCACCCTAAAACCAGATGACATGCTAGACTCGCTCTGGGATGGAGTTTATATAACGAATAACTGGTACACTAGGTTCCAGAACTACTTGGAGGGAGAGTTCTCGACCGTCTCAAGGGACGCCGTCTTCCTAGTCAAGAATGGCGAGCCGAGGGCCTGCCTGGGTAGGATTAGGATAGCCGACAGGATGCCCAGGCTAATGAAGGCGATCGAAGATCTAAGCGCGGAGAGGTGGCCGATACAGTGGTGGGAGGTCAGCCACCCAACCCTGGCCCCATACGTGCTACTATCCAGGGCGAGGCTCAGCGTGGCTGAGACCTAACGCCTGAGCCCGAGGCCCTCGAGCAGCTCCTTGGCGCTTGCCTCGAACCTTTCCCTCACATCCCTTGTGCTCCTACCAGCATCCCGGCCGACGGGATCCCCGAGGCCCAGTAGGCCCGCGGTGAAAGCAGGAAGGCCCTCTAGGAGCCCGCTACCGTAGCCGCCCTCGACAACCACCACGATAGGCCTCCCAAGTCTCCTAAGCATGGCCCCCAGCTCGTGATAAGAGGGGCTGGCCAGGCTGACTGATGACATGTAGTTATCACCCCGGTACCCGTCGAAGCCGGCATCCACTACTATGTAGTCTGGGTCGAAGCCGCGTATGAGATCCACGGCCAGTCGAGCGGCCTCCAAGAACACGTCGTCCCTCGAGCCCGGTGGCAAGATGATGTTGGCCTTGGTGCCCTCCGCCCCTGGCCCTCCGGTCTGCCAGGGGTAGCCTGTGCCGGGGTATATCGTCCTCGGGTCCTGGTGTATGTCGACGTGTTGTATCCCCGGGTCGTCGTATACTATTTCCTGCGTGCCGTTGCCGTGGTGCAGGTCGAAATCTAGGATGGTTACTCTACCGTGGGATGAGAGCTTCCTAGCTATGAGGGCTGACGTGTTGAGAATGCAGAAGCCCAGTGTAGGCGCGCCCATGGCGGCTCCGTTCCTCCCGGCATGGTGGCCTGGGGGCCTCGGGAGGAGTAGGAGTAAATCCTCGCCGTCAACTAGGGAATCAACCGCCAGCCGGGCTGCGCCAGCTAGGCGCTTCAGCGCCTTATGGGTCCCCGGTGATATGTAGGTATCCGGGTCGAGCCACTCCACGCCGTTCACCCCCCTGCTCGCTACGCGGCGGAGGTACTCCTCGCTATGAACTAGCCTGTAATCCTCTACATCTCCCAGGGGGAGCTCGGGAATAGTGAAGCGCTCGAGTATCCCGTAATCTCTCAACCCGGAGAGCATGAGATTCAGTCTCCGGGGGTTCTCGGGGTGCTCATAGGGGCTAGGGTCATGCAGCTTGAAATCCTCGTGGTATAGGAGCACCGCCATAGCTCTACACCTCAAGCCTCAGCGAGTAACTCACGCCTTCAGGCCCTATGCTATAATGCAGCTTAAGGAAGGGTATAAGCCCGCCCTTATAGTAGAGGACGCTTAGGCTCCTCTCGAGACCCATCGTGGTCTCCTCCGAGTGCAGCCTCATGTAGAGGTCGGCCATCTCAGCCATGACGGAGATAATATGTTCGGGCACTGTCTGGGGGTTAACTACTAGGAGTAGCAGGAAGTCCTTCCTCTGACGCGCGGAGGCGAACACCTCGGCTAGTCCCTCGATTCTGAAGTCGCCGCCGAGGCCGCTCGTGGCATCCACTATAATGAGGGTCCTATCTCCCGCGCTCAGGCTAGCGCCGAGCGCCTCCTCTAGGCTGCTGGAGGATACTACTTGAGCCCTACCAGCCCTCTCCTGGAAGGCCAAGTCCAAGCCCATACCTCTAGCCACGTCGTAGATGTAGGCTGGGTCGTCTAGGATCATCACGTAGAGGAGCCGCAGGTCCGGCTCGGATAGGAGGCACCTCTTCGCTATGTCTAGAGCCACAACCTCGGGATACGCGAGGAGGGGCCCTGCAAGGACAGCCACCCCCGAGCGCCGGGGGCTCTTTTCGAGGTACCTGTCCAGCTCGTGTATGCATAACCTCAACTACCGCACCTCCCCGGTGCCTCGGAGATGCGGGGCGGCATCATCGCCCTTTACCAGGCTCTAAGTGTTCTGGGGTTCCTCCTCATAGGCCCCGCTACTCCTCTTGCACCGCCCTACTCATTATTGTATAGCATATTATCGAGGCCGTTATGTACTCCACGATATGGGCTATATCCACGACCCTCCCCAGCATGTAGAGGAACGCCGGGCTCACCTCGTGCACGAGCTCCCTCACATTATCCCTTACATCCAAGACGCTCTTGATCTTCCAGTAGATGTCCTCTGCCTTCTTGGAGCTCGGAGGATTCACCGCGGAGCCTATGGTGGCCATGGTTATCTCGAGCAGTTCCAAGAGAAGTTTGAGCCTCTCCTTCTCGTCGCTACTCAACATGTCATAGAGTGAGGCTGCGTCGAGGGCCAACGTATATATTGTCGTTGCAGCGAGGCTTGTTAAGTTAGCTATGTTTAAAAGGATCTTGCCAAGCCTATCCTCCTTGCTGTCTATGTAGACCCTCTTATTGGCGAGGCGTAGGATCTTATAGCTGAGCCTACGCACCTCGCTGTACTCGTCCTCTACGGCCTTCCTCCTGTTGCATCCCTCGTCGAGTATCTCGTGTACCTTCCGTATGAATGCTGATGTCCTCCGGGTATACTCACGCAGGGCCTCGAAGAAGTCGCCGTCTCCCGTGAACCTCACATCGACGGCCTGGACCTTTGAGTCTATAGAGACCTCCTCGGGTAGGAACGACTTTACAACGTTGAGTTTCTCATTAACAAGCTTCACTGAACGGGGTGTCAGGAGTTTAATGGAGTCGAACCCGAATATGTAGCTGCAAATGCATGTCTTCCCAAGGTGTTTCAGGTTACTAGTATGCCTCAAGTCTAGGCTTAGGGATACCTCCTTCCCATTAGAGGAGGGACTCATGATTAGCTTGTCTCCCTCATCATAGATGTAAATGTAGTCGCCGACCTTTAGGTTGTGCCTGCGAGCCCAGCTACGGGGGAGTGTTACAATGAGCGAGGAGGCCCCGAGCCTCTGGACCTTCCTGAGCATGGCGTCCTGTGAGCCCCTCCCGTTACTACCGGAGGAGCCGTGCTTGGACATACGGATTGCACCGTGTTTATCAGTGAAGGATTAGGGGTTTATAAGCTTAGACCCTTTAAAATCTCCCCTAGTGAGAACGTATATATAAATTATAATGCATTACCGTTGATTAAATGCAGCTACCCACTTAATACTCCGGCCTCGCAGGCCTGGGGCACGGTGCGCGCTGGTGGTGAGGAGATTCTCGCTAATCGTGACGCATATACCGGGCTACTACGAGAGGAGGGACGCACTAGAGCAGTTGAGAGACATACTCGGATTTGTGGAGTACGTCGGAGGCTACCACAACGTCCTCCTCCTCTGGGTTCCCCGCCCCCTCGAGGCTGTGGAGCTCTTGAGGAGGAAGCTCCCCGACTGGACGCCGATTCTGAGGGCCATACCTGTACTCGACGTGGTACCACCGAGGGTTAGCGCGGTGAGGGAGAGCGTTCATAGGCTCCTATCAAAAGCACCGCCCGGGTCCTTCGCCGTCAGAGTTGATGGATATCTCGTAGATGAGGATGGCCGCCTTATGCATAGGGTCGATGCCGCGAGATATATAGCCGAGGGTGTTGAGAGGCCCGTCAACCTCGGGAGTCCCGATGTACTCGTCTACATAAAGGTCGTGGGCCGGCCCGGGCGCAGGTCGGCAGCCGTATATGTGGGCCCGCCTAGGGGGATACTATCGGTGCCGAGGGAGAGGGGCTCATGACGAGGCTTTTCGGCACCGCGGGCATCAGGGGGCCATACCTAGAGAAGGTCACCCCGGAGCTCGCTTACAGAGTGGGACTGGCTGTAGCAGCGTATGTGGGCCAGTGGGGCTCGGCCACGGTAGGCCACGATGTGAGGACTACCAGCCCGCTGCTGGCCCAGCTCGCGGCAGCGGGCCTCATGGCTGGAGGCCTGGACGCTATATACCTCGGCATAGTTCCGACCCCAGTCCTAGCGTACTCGGTTCCGCATACTCGTAGCAGGGCCGGTATAGTCATCACGGCTAGCCATAACCCGCCCACCGATAATGGTATGAAGGTATTCGACCAGGATGGTATGGAGTATACGAGATCCATGGAGGAGGAGCTGGAGGACCTCATACTCGGGGAGGACCAGGCCAGCCTACATGCCCCCTGGGACAGGGTTGGCAGGCTAGTCCAGGGAAGCGAGGTTGTCGAGGAATACATCAGGGACCTAGTTGACAGGGCTAGCGTGCCCCTCCCCCGCTACAAGCCCACCGTTGCTATAGACTGCGCTAACGGCGCCGCGAGCCACGTGACGCCGAGGGTCCTCCGCGAGATCGGCGCCAGGGTCGTGAGTATCAACTGCCACGCCGACGGTTTCTTCCCAGGCCGTATGCCGGAGCCCCGGCCGGACGTGCTGAGGAGGTACACGGAGTCCCTCCCATCCCTCGCTGTGGAGGCGCTACTAGCACATGACGGGGACGCCGACAGGCTAGCCCTAGTCCTACCCGCCCGCGGCTTCGTGAAGCAGGACTTACTAATAGCGCTCTTCGCCATGGAGAAGCTCAGGGAGAGGCGTGGGACGATAATAGTCTCGGTAGATGTTGGCCTTGAGGTCGAGGAGGTCGCGGAGAAGTATGGGGGGAGGATAGTTAGAGCGAAGCTGGGGAAGACCCATGAGAAACTCAGGGAGTCCCCCGGGGCGCTGATGGCAGCAGAGCCCTGGAAGCTCATAGACCCCTCCTGGGGTCCGTGGGTTGACGGCGTCTACCAGGCGGCGCTCCTGGTTAGGATATCGATGATGGAGGGGATGCCCCTCGACAGGCTCATAGAGCAGCTCCCCTTCTACCCATCGATAAGGATGAGTGTGAGGCTGGCCAGCGACTCGGACAAGGAGACGCTATACGCCATCCTCAAGGAGAGGATAGCCTCGGGCCTCGATGGAGAGCCCGTTAGGGTTCTGGAGATAGACGGGGTTAGAGCCGAGTTTAAGGATCGCTCCTGGATCCTAGTCAGGCCCAGTGGCACCGAGACCAAGCTCCGCATCTACGCCCAGGCCACCGATAGGAAGAGGCTCCTAGACATGATTGAGAAGATCAGGAGGCTCATGAGCGAGGCCGCGGAGGAGAGTAACGTCAGGATACGGGGCGTAGAGGAACAGTTAAACCTCGACAGGACCACACTCTAGGAGGCCCTGGCCTCAGGGCCCTCCTCAGCCCTCGCCAGTCCCTTCCTCCGGATAATATCGCCGAGCCTCCTCGCGTTCCGGGCGTAGAACCTTATCTTGAGAACCGTCCTCTTGCCCCTCTTAACGAGTTCGACGAAACTCCTCTTCTCGTCAACCCTGACCTGCACGTCTGGAGGCAGGGGGAACTTTATGGCTGTCCTGCCGAAGATCCCCTTCGTCACTATGCCCTTATCCGTGACGACATAGGAGAGGGGAGTGTTTATTGTGGTGATGATCTTGACCTTCCTGAGGGCATAGGATGTTAGACCCTGGTAGATCACGAAGTAGCCCTCGAAGTACGCGAGGTATGCGAGGAATAGGGATAGCCTGCCCTCGCCTATATACCCAGCGATATAGTGGTCTATGGCTGGCACCTGCTTCCATGCAACCATGAAGTATACTAGGCCCACCAGCATTGCGAGGGAGAGGTACATGCTTATCTTGCTCTGCTCTTGTATCTCTTTCAGCAGCATCTCGTCGCGCATCTGGATCTCCCGGACATTTTTCTCCTCGTAGAGCTTCCTTCCCTCTAGCACATCCTCGGGTCTGACCCTGCCATGGCCGAGGGGGCCCTTACCTAGCCTGCTCTGGACCACGAACATGAGTATCCAGAAGAGGAATACTAGTAGTAGCGCGTAGCGGGCCTTACCCAGCAGTGCGAGTAGTACCGAGTAGGCTATCATGTAGGCCTGGCTGGTCAGCAGCCTCTTAGCAGTGCTCTCGTACATCGACGTAGACACTACGCGCCCCCACCGGCACCCCGCCATACCCGGAGGCTAAAAAGAGGCCACACGCTCTCTACCCGTAAGGGTGGCGTGAGGCGCCTTGCACTAGGGCTGTCATGGCCGCCCTGGCCCTCGTGGGCCCCGAGTTGGAGGTTAAGCGCGGGGCCTGCATCTGGATCAGGGACGGCGTGATAGAGTCTATAGAGTCGCAGGCCACGTGCCCCCCCGACAGGCTTGGCGGCGTCACACTCGGCGCCCTCCCACAGCCCGCTAACGCCCACATCCACAGCGCGGACTTCGCGTTCCCAGAGTACGCAGTAGACCTCCCCCTGGAGGAAGCCGTAGCACCCCCGGCTGGAGCCAAGCATAGGCTCCTAGCCGCCACCCCCACTGAGGCCCTGGTCAGGGCGATTAGGGCCCTCTATAGGTGGGCATGGAGGCTTGGGACCGGCCTCCTAGTGGACTTCCGAGAGGGCGGTGGCGAGGGCTGCAGGCTAGCCGAGAGGGCGGCGTCAACCCTGCCCCCGGGCCTCGAGGTCCTCGTGCTCGGCCGCCCCGGGCCCGGCTGGCCAGAGGGCTGCCAGGGAGCAGGGCTCAGCAGCCCCCTGGACTACAGCCCCGAGGAGCTGAGGGCGATAGCGGCCACGATGAAGCCCTCGATGGCGCATGTAGCCGAGACCAGGGAGGCCAGGGCCCGGGGAGACCTAGAGCTAGCGCTGGAGGCTGGCTTCGACGCACTCGTCCACGGGGTACACCTCAGCGAGGAGGACCTGGCTCTTCTAGCCGAGCGGGGGACCCCGCTAGTGCTGTGCCCGCGCAGCAACCTCTGGCACTCAACGGGCCTGCCACCGGTGCCCCAGGCCTGGGAGGCGGGTGTAACCACGGGGATAGGCACTGACAACGCTGGCTGGTTCACGCCCGACATCTGGGCCGAGGCATCGACGCTAGCCTACATAGCTAGGCTCCGCGGGGGCCCGCGGGTCGCGGCGCGCCCCGTGCTCGAGGCCTTATTCGTGGGTGGGTATCGGGCCGCCGGCCTGGAGCCCCGACTAATAGAGGAGGGGAGGCCAGCTCATCTCGTGCTCGTGGCCCTAGAGGGCCGCGGGATCCTGGAGGCGTTGGATGCCGAGTGGGCCCTGGTAAAAAGGGTGGATGCGGGCTCGATACTAGCCAGGATAGATGGCTGTGGGCTATCGAGGCTAGGCCTTGCCTAGCCCGGCGTCTATCAGCCTCTTCAAGTTCATCGTGTCAAGCACGTTGCCCGTGATCTTGAGCTGCCTCAGCATGAACGCCTTCATAGCGTCTAGCTCGCCGTTTAGTATCTTCTTCATTGTCTCGGTGTTGGTCTGCAGCGTCGCTATGGGCGAGGGGTGCTCGCCCTCCGCGACCTCCAGCTCGCCATTCTTTATGGCGACGTAGAACTTGCCGTCGTCCTCCAACACTATCTGGTAGACCTTATTCCAACCCTTTATCTCGGGGAGCGCCTCAGAGGCCTTCTTGAATATCTCCTCGAACTTAGCCTTCATTTCCTCGAAGGCCGACATCGCATGCACCTCCAGCCACACAACGCCTATAGCGGCGATGGAGTGATATCCCTGGCCCACTCGTTATTAGTGGCTGGCGGGGAATCCAGGTTTTTATAGTCGGAGGCCCCTTCACGGGTATAAAAAGGGGGTACATGGGGGGCGCCTTCTAAGAAGCCATTGACGCTTAACACCCGGAGGGCACCCACACCTCCTGCCGGCTAGGGGCTGAAATCCTTGGCTAGGAGGGTAGCCATAATAGGTACTGGCCATAGCAAGTTCGGAGTCAGGAACGACGTAAACATAGCCGAGCTAGCCTATGAGTCCATAAGGCAGGCCATAGACGAGGCGGGCATTGAGCCGGGTGAGATAGACTTCGCCTTCGTCTCGAACGTGGGCGGCTGGAGCAGCGAGCCCCTACCGGCAGTGGTGGCCCTAGAATACGCCGGCCTGACTGGAGTGGGCACGATGAGGGTTGAGGCCGCCTGCTCCAGCGGTAGCGCTGCCATAAAGGCTGGCTATGATGCGATCAAGAGCGGGGAGGCCGACATAGTCCTGGTACTCGGTGTCGAGAAGATGAATGAGAGTCCCACGCCAACCGTCGTCGAGTTCATAGGGAGGGCTGGCAACTACTTCTGGGAGTTCCAGAACTTCGGCTTGACATTCCCCGGCTACTACGCGCTCTACGCCACGGCCTACATGGCTAAGTATGGCGCCACCGAGGAGGACCTCTGCAAGGTTGCAGTCAAGAACCACTACTACGCGAGCCTCAACCCCAAGGCCCAGTTCCCGAGGAAGATAACCGTGGAGCACTGTATGCAGTCCCGCTACATCGCGTGGCCACTCAAACTCTTCGACTGCAGCCCCATAACTGATGGCTCGGCCGCAGTCATACTGGCGAGCGAGGAGGTGGCGAAGAAGGTCACGGATAGCCCGGTCTGGATAAAGGCCATAGGCACCGCCAGCGGCACGAGTAACCTCTCGAGGAGGACCGACTTCACCCACCTAGAGGCGGCTAGGAAGGCTGCTGCGATGGCCTATAAGAAGGCGGGGATAGACCCAGAGAACCCCGTCAAGTACATAGACGTTGCCGAGGTACACGACTGCTTCACAATAGCCGAGATAATGGCCTACGAGGACCTGGGCTTCGCTAAGCCCGGCGAGGGATACAAGCTGATCAGGGAGGAGCAGACCTACATAGGCGGTCTAATACCGGTGAACCTAAGCGGCGGCCTCAAGGCCAAGGGCCACCCGCTGGGAGCCACGGGCATTAGTATGGCCGTAGACCTATCGCGCCAGCTCCTCGGCAGGGTAGAGAAGGGCAGGCAGGCACCAATCAAGAACGGTGTAGCCCTGGCACACAACATAGGTGGCACGGGCCACTACGCCTACGTCACAATTTACAGTCTAGATAAGCCCCGTGAGGCCTAGGGGGTGATGTGTTATGAGTACCCAGAGGGAGCAGGCGGACATGTTCTTCAAGCAGCTCGAGGAGTTCACTAAGACCATGAAGCAGAGCGTAGGCATACCCCTAGTGATGGACCAGAAGACGGGCGTCGCCATGTGGTACGACCAGCGCGAACTCAAGCTAAAGTTCCTAATCAGCATAGAGAAGACCAGGAAGTTCTTCGAGGCCCTCAGCGAAGGCAAGGTACTGGCGACAAAGTGCAAGAAGACCGGCAAGATATACTTCCCACCGCAGGTCGACTGCCCCGACGCCCCCGACAGCGAGGTGGAGTGGGTCGAGCTACCCAAGGAGGGCGAGCTACTCACCTACACAATAATAAACACGAAGCCCTATAGCTTCGGCCACTACCCGGACTACACCGTAGGCATAGCCAGGCTCACGAATGGCGTCCAGATACTAGCCTGGGTCAGGGAGACCGACCCGAAGAAGCTCAAGGTCGGCATGAAGGTCAGGCTAGAGGTAGTCAAGAGGGAGCCGGAGGGCTACCTCACATACGAGCTAGTCCCCGTCGAAGAGTAAATGCCTCTTGAGGCACCTCAACCCTCTACTAACGTAATCCATTAATTTATTCTTTATTGGATATTTCTCTCCTGGCGTCCCTCAACGCGCTCCCCGGCTCCCGCAGGATCCCCACCTAGCACGTGGCCTGCTAGCTCCTCTACGAGCCTTCGAGCGTACCTGCACGCCTGCTCAACCCTCTCCCCGGCACACCACCCCTCATAGAAGTACGTCGGCATACTGGACACGGACATCCAGGCCTCGCGAACCTACTCCCCAAGGCTTCCGGCAAGCTCCACGGCATATCTATCCAGCTCGGCTCTACTACCGAGCCCCCTGCCATCGAAGACCTCCGCATAAGCCCTCACGGCTAGAGAAGCGGCAGCCCACACCATCTCGGCTGCCACGCAGGGCCTCCCCGCGTCAACCTCCTCCCTGGCGCGGCCCAGAAGCTCGAGGGCAACCCTAGCATAGAAGCGGGCCCTCTCCTGGGGCTCCAGGTCCTCGGAGGCTAGGCTAGCTAGGTACTCCACCAGGCTCAGCCCCCGCCGTCTAGCGGCGCCCTCTAGGCCTTCGAGAAGGCTCTGCGGGAGCAGGGCTTCCAGCGATCCCATAATATCACCCGGGGGGAGAGGCTCCTGGGCCCCGCTATCGGTGAGGGCCCTTCACGGTCTTACGGGGAGTCATTGCGTGTTGACATCTACAAACACATTTCCGGCTACATAAAACCTTGCAGGGCGCCCGGCGCCCGCCTGGATGGGTTTTATTAGGCCTCGCCCCTCCCGTGTATTGACTAGCCTCTCCCCCGCTTAATACCCGAAGCCCACCCGGGGCCTCCACTGGCTAGGGGTGTGGAGCCCGTGGTCTTCCCATTCAAGAGCGTGGAGGACTTCAAGATACTGATAGACGAGGAGCACGAACTCTTCAGGAAGGCTGTCAGGGAGTTCGTGGAGAACACGGTCATGCCCAGGTGGCAGGAGATCGAGCAGACGAACCAGATACCAAAGGAGATATTCGACGCCATGAGGGAGCAGGGCCTCTTCGGCGTCGGCTTCCCAGAGGAGCTGGGCGGCCAGGGCGGAGGCCAGCTGATGACGGCAATACTCATGGAGGAGATAGCCAGGGCAGTGCCCAGCCTCGCGGTGGCCTTCGGCGTAAACCACCTATTCGGCGTCCCCATACTACTATTCGGGAGCGACTACCTCAAGAAGAAGTACATCCCACCCATAGCTAGGGGCGAGAAGTTCGGCGCCCACGCCAACACGGAGCCAGCGGCAGGGAGCGATGTCGCAGGCATGCAGTCAAAGGCCAGGAAGGTGAACGACCACTACATAGTAAACGCTAGGAAGGTCTTCATAAGCGGCGCAGAGAAGGCCGACTACTTCGTCGTCTCAGCCAGGACCGTGCCCCTAGAGCAGGCAGTCAAGGAGACCGGGAAGCGCTGGTGGGGCATAACGGTATTCGTAGTCGAGAGGGACTGGCCCGGCGTCAAGGTGGGCCAGCAGTTCAAGGTCATGGGCATGAGGGGGGAGCAGCCCTACGAGGTCATACTAGAGGACGTGAAGGTTCCAGCCGAGAACGTCGTGGGCAAGGAGAACGAGGGCTTCAAGGTGGTAGTAACGACCTACGACTACACCAGGATAGGCATAGCATCCCAGGCGGTAGGCATAGCCCAGGCTGCCTTCGAGAAGGCCCTAAACTACGCCCTACAGCGCGAGACCTTCGGCCAGCCCCTAATAGCCCACGAGATGATAATACAGAAGATAGCCGACATGTACATGAAGCTGGAGGCGGCGAGGCTACTAACATACTGGGCCGCCAGCCTAGCAGACCAGAAACGCCCGGAGTTCGTCATAGCAGCCAGCCTAGCGAAGGCCTTTGCCACAGAGGCCGCTGAGTGGATAGCCAGGCAGGCCATACAGATACACGGCGGCTACGGAGTAGACACAGAGATGGGAGTGGAGCGCTACCTAAGAGACGCAATAATAACCACGATATACGAGGGCACAAACGAGATACAGAGGCTCACCATAGTAAGGCAGCTAGTGCGCCAGGCATTCGGCCTAAAGATCTAAGGCGCTCTACGACGTCAGCACTTGCAGTGAACACGGTAAATAAACCAGGCCCTGGGTGCACACTTTTCTTTCTACTACTTCGAGAGACAGGAGAACCAGAACACATAGCCCTTCTCAGTGTAAATCCTGAAGTACACCGTGGTCCCAGCAGGGTAGCTCCTATCAAGCCTAACGGCAAGCCAGAACTCGCTCCCAACAGGCGCATAAACCTTCCCGTCAACCACCTGGGGGCTACCCGAGACTATCTTGCCAAGGCTTACCGAGGTGATGTGCGCACCCGGAACCTCGACCCAGAGGACAGCGCTAGGGTCGATGTGCACCTTGACATGGATCATGAGCGTGGAGTTGCTACTATTAAAGTAGGTGTCATCGTAGATCTCGACGAGCTGCCCGTGAACCCTGGCATGGACGCCCCAGAACCCGTACATCCATGAGGCGAAGGCTAGGGCTACGGCTATGGTTGCGGCGATGATTATTATCAGGCTAACCACGGGGTCTATGGCACGTCTTTTTGCAGCCCTCAAAGGGCTTCATCCAGTACCTACGCTATTCTCCTAAGGGGATAATAGGTTTTCATGCATAACGATAGAATATTATATAACAAGTGAATAGAAGAGTCTATGGTTAAACGCTATGATCCACACGAGATACGCGGCCTCAGTAACTAAAAGCACGAGAAGAGCCCTCCGAGGCAGATGCCGAGCAAGGGCGATGGTCGCGAACACATTATAGGGGGCATAGTACCACGCCATAGGGCCAAGCATCCCCAATACGAAGCCACCAGTAGCCCACATGACACTCACGTCCTCCATGAGGGCACGCCTCTTCTCCGGCCTCTCTAAGAGAAGCCATATCACGGCTATGGGGAAAACAGTGGCGACGGGACTATACTCTGCAGGCGTAAACATAAGCAAGTAGCCAGCGTACCTATAGCTACCGATAGTAATCGTATTATTCACTATATTAAATGTTACATTGTAATACTTCCAAACCTCAACGCCAGTTAGCATCTTAGAAACCGATATCATGGATATAACAAGGCGGAACCCGTGGAGGTGATGCTCGTATCTATAGCCACTGAGAATCTCGTGCATAGTACTACTGAACCCGCGGCTTGCAATGCAAGGAGAATAGAATATTGTATAAAGTATTATAATAAAAATTACTGTATATACTATAAAATATGTGTGTCTCCGCACGCGTGCGCTTTCACGCCGGCGAGCCCATAAGACCAGTACAAAGAGGGCGTAGACGGCTAGAACCACGAGTGAGGCCTCCTTAGCCATTACAGACAGAGCGAAAAACAACGCAGCAACCACGAGGTAAGGGTTCTCGCCAAAAGACAGTAGCACGAAGGATGCGGCGAGAAATAGCAGCATTACATCGTCGAGCAACGCGGAAGAATAGAGGGACAATATTAACGGGTTCAGCTCGACTAAGAGCGCGCTTACGAAAGCATATTTCAGGCCTATTATTTTATTTTTATATAAAATAAATATTATTAGGATAAGGGATATGTATATAGAGAATAGGAATAGCCTGAGACCCTCCAAGCCCGTGTATCTCAGCATGATCCCGTATACGAACTTGGCTAGCGGGGTATGCTCAGGGTTACACATCAGGGGGCAGTGTTCCCTACTCTTAATGTACTCTAGGCCGCATCTAAGGTATAGTTCCTCGTCCGAGTACCTCATGTGGGTTGAGGTTAAGAATAGAGGATAAATAATAGATCCTGAAATCACTAGTAAAAATAGGTACGCAATAACTATCCTACCACTATTCAAGCCAAAACTAAAAAAGCGTTTAAATAAGTGGGTAAAGGAGGTGCTTCTATTCAACTCTATGTTTACGAGGACTGTGCTACGACGTAGCCCTGGTAGACGGCGCCGGAGCTAGTGTAGACCTGTACTAGGTACTGGGTGCCGGGTACGGCTGCCACAGCAGCCGTGTATGTTAGTGTGGAGTCAGCGCCCTGGTTTATAGTGGTGGAATCGCCGCCCGAGTACGTGAATGTTCCTAGGCCAGATACCACGACTTTCTCTATTACTGCGGCCTTGGAGCCAGTGTTCTTTATGTGCAGCACTAGCGTGGACGTGCCGTTAGAGACTATTAGGGAGGAGTCCGGCATTACTGTTAGCTGCTCCACGGCGCCGAAGCCCCTCCAGAGGCCCATGAGCCAGCCCGCAACCGCTATGGAGATCGCAATGGCTACGGCAACTATTATCACGGTCGCTATGACGGGGCTTATGCCCTTCCTGCTCCTCATGTTATTCTTCACCTCGGACAGCCCGTGGGGCGTACTCACTCTAGGGGTTTGCCCTTAGGGGGTGTTTTATGTGTTTGCAGGTGCTAATGAGTTTGTCGTTAGTTTTTAAAAGAGTTTTTAATGTGTGTCTTAGGTGGGTGGCTTCAAGTGTATCATGTGCAGAGTTACTGCACTCGTCGCCAGCGAGATTACTGTTAGGAGTATGGCGTGCATGAAGCCTCCTGCCAGGTAGGAGTCCTGGATCTTCCCTGCCACGAGGCCCATTAGCCAGGAGTTTAGGATGCCTCCTAGGGTTAGGAGTAGGGCTATCTTGGGCATCTCTGCTGCCATCTGGGCGGTCCTCATTAGGCCCCCCGCACCCGCGTGGGTGGCTGTTAGGGTGCCTGCGGTGAATCCTAGTATGAGGAGGCTTGAGACTACGACTAGTATGGCCCCCATGTAGGGCATGAATATGTAGCTCCTGAGCTTCCTCTTCAGCTCCTCGTCTATCTCGACTAGGTTGTGGGCGTACCTGGCTAGGGCGTCTAGGGTCTCGCTGGTGCCTCCGCCGACTAGGATGCTATCGGCTAGGAAGCGCATGTTCGCCAGTAGCAGCCAGTCCCTGAAGCCCCTGAGGGCTCTGCGGAGGGCCTCCTCTATCTCGGTTCCAATGCTTATCGCAGCAGCCACCCTCCTCACTATGGGTGTTAGGGGGCCGTAGTCCCTCTCCGCGAGCATCTCAATGCTCTTCTCGGGGCTGAGCCCAGTCTTCCTGACCTCGGCTAGATCCCTGAGGAAGACCGCGGTGGCCCTGCCCAGGCCCCTGGTCATTCTCTTGTGTTTGAGGTAGTCGTAGGTCCCGGGTATGAGCAGCGCTATCAGCGTGCCAGAGAGGGCGGTGGCTAGGCCTATTATGGAGGAGGTCGTTATCTGGCCGTAGAGTGCCTTGTACCCGCTCGTGCCGTAGAGTAGCACGGGGAAGGTGAGCAGGGCCAGGGGGATCCCGATGTATATCGTGTCCCTGTAGGGGGCCACTATGGATATGGGGGTCTTAGGCTGGGCTTGGTGTATTGCGTAGAGTAGGAACACGGTCATGAGTGGGAGGAAGACGAATGAGAATAGGGCTAGCTGGGCGGTGCCAGCCAGGCTCATGCCGCCTGTGGGGAATATTGCAGATATAGTGAAGAAAATGTAGAAGACCAGGGTCAGGATAACGGCCATGGTCACGTAGACCTCTGTGAACATGCTCATCTTCTCCGCTATACTCTTTAGCTCCGCTATTCTGGAGGAGAATATGTCCTGGGTCCTTATCTCGAGGTAGTGTAGGACGTCACCGCCCGTCCTCACGCTGGTGACGTAGCCTAGCATGAGCTCCCTATAGCGGGGGCTTGGGTGTTCGAGGGCGTGCTCCTCTATGGCGGTTAGGGGATCCTTACCGAATATCTTGATGTCCCTTATTATCATCCTGGCCTCCTCTCGTATGGCCTTGAATATCCTGAGGTTTGCCACTCTCTCGAGGATCCTGCCTATCGGCACGCCTCCCCGGGCCATTGTTGTCAGGTAGGCTGTGAAGAATGGCAGCTCGGTCTCGACGCCGTTCCTCCTCTCTCCAACCCTGCTTGAGGGGTAGGAGAGGCCTAGGCCGAAGACTAGTAGCGGGGAGATCATTAAGGCCATTATGGAGAAGGCCTTCATTACCGCTGAGAGGTGAGTGAGCGCTATGAGTGAAGAGAAGTAGACTGCCAGGAATAGTGTTGAGAATGTGTAGAGGAGGATCCTCGCTGCATACAGCTCAGGGCTGACCCTGAGGCCCGCCTGCTTAATGGACTTCTCGAGCTCGAAGGCCTGGGCGAGCCTCCTGGCCATGCCCTGGAAGTAGGTTAGGGCAACAACGTCTATGACGTCCTGGAGGGTGAGCCTCCTGGGGGGCCTATAGACCCGGACCTCGGGCTCCGTGGGCAGGCGCTCCCCCTCCTCTTCCTCCGCCTTCTTCTTGAAGAGGCCGCGGAGCCTCTTGCGGAGGCCCTCTAGGGCCATGGGGGCGTCACCCGAAGGCCTCGGCGCTCTTGAGGCCCTCCCGGGCCTTCTCGTAGAGCTTCAGTGGGGAGGCGTAGTACTCGTTGATGTACCTCGCAACCCTCCTATAATCGGTTATACCCTCCACGGCGAGCCACCTGAGCACGGTTGCCCTCCTCTCGATCTCGTCTGCGACCCAGCCGTAGTCTGTGCCGACCTCCTCCGCTATGCTCCTCAGCACCATGCTCTGGCTCAGGTTTACCTCGTGTTTCCTCGTGGCCGGGTTCCACCTCGCTATGAGTGGGTAGTCCCCGTAGTCGCGGACCTCCCAGACCTCCGTGACCCTCCTGGCTATCTTATAGGTGCCGTCGGGGTTGTAGAGCCTCACCCTCTTGATCACGGCTGCGAAGTTCATCAGGGGTATGTAGCTCTCGGGTATGTTCATGGGCGGGCTAGTGAGCCTCTTGACCGCGGCCTCTATATGCTCTGCGTGGAGCGTTGTAAGGCCTCCGTGGCCAGTTGCTATCGCCTGAAAGAGGACGTAGGCCTCCTCGCCCCTCACCTCGCCGACTATTATCACGTCGGGCCTGTACCTCAGGCTCACCTTGACCAGGTCGAAGAGCGTGATCTCCCCTATCTTCTCTGGTCCAACCCCGTAGCTGGGCCTGGAGACCAGCTGCACCCAGTTCTCGTGCGTGAGCTTCAGCTCGGGCGTGTCCTCTATGGTAACAATCTTAATCGTGGGCTTGAGCATGCTGGCTAATACGTTGAGCAGTGTGGTATTATGCACGAGAACGTTGTTCGCCTCGAAGCTCTGCCACCCGGGAACCTCAAGGTCGTATACGTACTCGTGTTCACCCGCGTCTAGCTCCTCAACGGCTACAATCCTATCCAGGAGGAGGGCGCCTCCACTAGCTAGGAATGCCGCTAGGCTCCACCCGTCGGCCTCGTAAACATCGAAGGCCCCCGGCTCCATTGAGAGCCTCTCAGGCGCGGAGGCAGGCACTACTACCCTGATGCTGCCGCCACTATAGTCTAGTGATGCGGCTATACCAGCTTCACTCAGGGTGTAGATGAGGTCCCAGGCCTCATCCTCGTTTTTAACCTCTAAGACAAGCTTATCGCCGTGCCTCGACGCGCGGTCGAGGATGCCCTTGAGCGCCGAGGCCTTCTCGTCGAGCCCAGCGGGGACTGGGAGGCCCAGTAGTATGGGCGCAGCTCGGCCTATAATGCCGGGTCCGGGCCTGGCTGGCCTGAGGGAGCCTCCGCGGTATACGAGTAGGGAGTGGTCCTCGGTTACATCAAGGTAGCGGCCGCTCGCCAGCCTGACCCTGTACATCCTCTTATCGTTGACGTGCCTTATCAGGTAGCGGGGCCTGACCCACGAGCACCTCAGGGTTGCGGGGTCGCAGCTCCTCACCAGCAGGTCGGGGTTCGCTACAACCTCGAATCCCGGGGCCGCCTGGACGGCTTCGTGGGCGTAGACCTCCCAGAGTTCCTCGAAGGTGTAGACTCCGGGCCTGCCCTGGGCCACGGCCAGGATCCTGGTGGTGCCAGCCACGCTCTTGCCTGCTCCCGTCACCCCCATTATGAGGCCGGTGTTCTTGAACTCCATTGCGAGCCAGAAGTATGCAGCCAGCTCTGGGCTCAGGGTTCCGCCCCTGATGAGGTCCACGACGCTGAAAGGCTTCTCCCTGAACTTCCTTATGGTGAAGGTCGAGCCTCCCATGCTGACCTCTCGCTTGAAAGTGGCGGCCAGCCTGTGGCCCCCGGGTAGGATGGCGTCCACTATCGGGAATGCGACGCTCACGTGCTTGCCGGCCTTGTGGGCAAGCTTTACAACCATCTTGTCCAACTCGTCCTCGGTCTCGAATACTATGTTGGTTGGGATGCTCTCGAACTCCCTGTGCCACACGTATATAGGCCTCCCGACGCCGTCGCAGCTTATGTCCTCTATGTACTCGTCCCGCATCAGAGGATCCAGCTTCCCGAAGCCCACGGTGTCTCTAATCACGTAGTACTGGACCTTCTTCCAGCTTATCAGGGGTGAGATCGTCTCACCGAACCTCAGCATGTACCTCTGGATTACCCTCTGAGCCTCCTCTCTGAAGTGCTCGTAGGGGTCAACTCCCTCCTTGGGAGGCTCCATCTCCCAGTACAGGATATCCATTATCTTCCTGTAAACATCCTTCTCGGCCTCGTTGAGTTCTATCTCGTCGACCCAGTAGAGGGTCTCGCCGGTCTCGGGGTTCTGGAGGATGACGGCCCTGCTCCAAGGCTCCTCCAGGGGGTACATCTTTATTGGCTTGAAGCCCGCCCTCGTAAGGGCTGTGAAGCCCGGGGCGGGCGCCCCCCTCTCTACTGCCTCCTCGGCAGCCTGGGCCTCCTCCTCGGCAGCCTCCACCGCTAGGGGCTCCCCGAGCCTCTGGGGCTTCTTCTTGCCCCTCCTCTTGAACCGCACCTTGGCCAGGAAGCCCTTGAAGTCCACCATGCAGGCCCGCCCCGGTCGCTGGAGCGTCCAACGCCTCGAGAGGGCGGGGGGTGGGGGAGTCATATAAACTACTCTACCCTGGAGACTCAGCGCAGGTGCAGCGTTTGCCTCGGGGGGTAGTGTGGGCTCTCCTCCTAGTGGCCGCGGTAGCCGTGCTTCCAGCTGGGCTAGCGCACTACTCGGGGGAGGCCGCTCCCCCGGCTGTGGGGGCCTGGTATGAGCCAACGCAGATCTACGGCCTCCGGGTCCTCCAGACCAACCTTACGGGGGGCCTGACAGCCGCGGCCTTAGAAGGGGAGGCGGGGGTAGCAGTCATAGGTGGTAACGGCTACGCGGCCGCCGTAAGCCTGAACGGGCCCCGCGTGCTCTGGGAGTCGAGCGTTGAGGGCGTCGTTACGAGGATAGCACTCGACTCCTCGGGGCACGGCTCGCACGCCGCCGTAGCCTCTGATGAGGGCGAGGTTCTAGTATACTCCAGCGAGGCGGGGGGCCCACTGGCTAGGTACTACACTGGCCAGGACAACGCTATCGAGGGTATGGTGCTCTCAAACACCAGCGGTGGACTAGAGCTTGCCGTGCTAACCTCCAAGGGCTACCTCAGGATATACAGGGTCGGGCAGCCCTACTGGCTCGAGATAGGCCCCCAGCCAGGCGAGCAGGCCCTCAAGAGGCTTGGCGGGGTCAAGGTACTCGAGATCGATGGCATCAAGCTCCTAGAGTCGTGGGGCGAGTGGAGTTACACTCCTCTTCTCCTCGCGCGCTATAAGGTGCTCAACGCGACGCTGCTCTCGAGGCTTAACGTGAGCGTATACTACAAGCAGGGGTCTAGCCTGCTGCCCGCATACACCTTCAAGTACAAGCCCATCTCCCGGGACAGGGTCGCCAATGCTACCCTGCGCCTCTGGGTCCTAGCCTATCCCACTGGAATCCTGGAGGATCTAAGCGGCACGAAGTACCCGGTCAAGGCTAACTACACGGCTCTCCTCGCTGGGCTCTACCCCGGCTACTATAGGGTAGCAGGGCTCTACATCTACAGACTAATAGATAATACTACAGGCAAGGTCGTGTTGACGCAGTGCTACGTGGGCGAGAGCAAGCCCGTGGGCCTCGGCCTCGGAGACATGAAGAGCGTGGAGCTCGTTCTAAGCGCATCAAGCAACTGCTCAGTGGGATTCAGCGGGGGGCACCTGGAGCCTTACATGCTCATAAACCTCACGGGCCTCCCAGGCTCCTTCAGCCCTGCTAGGCTCGACTTCCGCCTCCTCCCAGGACTGAAGGGGGCGGCCCCAGCGGCCACGCTATTCTACCTAACTGGTACGGCGCCCCCCGAGGGGCTGCTGAGGGCTGGCGCCAGGGGTGTGGCGGCCCTCCTCTACCCTGACAAGGGCCGCATCTACCTGGTGTACCTAGACTCCCACCTCCAGCCGGTAAGCGTGAATGGCAGGTACTGGGAGGACATAGCAGTGCAGGCCCCGATAACGAGTGAGGCCCTGACGCCAGACCTCTCAAAGATATTCCTAGGGACCTCCGCTGGAACCCTCTATGAGCTAGTCTGGCTCGACTCCGAGGGCAAGTACGTGGCGGCTCACAGCATCGAGGCCACAGGCGACGAGCCCGTATCCTTCATACTTCCGACGCATTCGAATGTGGTCGTAGCCCTTAGCGCCAGCGGGCTGGCCCAGGCCGTGAACGAGACGAGCTGGAGGCCCCTCTGGAGGGGGGCCCCGGGTTACCCCTACCTCACGCTACCCCTCGGCGGCGGCATCGTCGGCGGGGCTTGGTCTGGCCCCGCCTCGCCCCTCGTGGTCGCCCCATTCTCGGGCTCAGGCGCGCCTCGGCTGCTAGTGGCGGAGGAGGGCCTCTGGAGCACTCCACCCCTCCATAGGGTTGAGGTTAACGTCACAGTCACTGTGAGGGGCTACAACGGGAGCCTTGAGGAGTACACGCCAGGCCCCGACTCGACGGTGGAGGCGTACCGGGAGGACGGGACCCTGGTGGCATCTGCTAAGCTAGTCAATGGAGGAGCCGCGCTGTACCTGCCGCCGGGCACGTACACGATGCGGGTCAACGCGACGTCCTGGGGTGTGGTAGAGGAGAAGATACAAGTCGGCGACTACGATGCGAGGATAACGGTGCCGCTGAGGTTCAGGCGGGCCTCCCTCGTGATCTACACGCCGCCCAGCGAGCCCGGCTACGCCCTCCAGGCAGGCCCCGTGGCTGGTGCCAGAGTCTCGCTCGAGCCGGTAGGCTATACTGGAAACCTATCATACGAGCCTCTAGCCTCGAGCATTGAAGCGGTAACTGGTAGCAACGGCCGGGTCGAGGCTGTCCTCTGGTCGGGCGTCTACTATAGAGTCACGGTCTCCAAGGAGTACTACGAGAGCGCCTCCTACAGCCTCCCACCCTGGGGCCCAGTCAATGAGACGCTCCCACTATACCCACACCTATACCCTCTGAGGATAACCATACTCGACGCAGAGGCGAGCCGGGAGGGCGTAGAGTACAGTGTTCCGGCTAACGTGACGATAGCGCTGCAGGGCGGTGGTGAGGTCACGCTACCAGCCCCCAAGGGCGTCCTGGAGCTGGGGGTGCCCATGGGCAACTATACCGTCGCAGTCACGGCTCCAGGCTACTCCCAGTACAAGGGGCAAGTCCACGTGGCCTCCAATACTAGCTTGGAGGTGGAGCTGGAGCCCCAGTACTACACGGTGCCGGTCAGCGTAGCGGTCCAGGACAACCTCACTAACCTAGCATCAGGCCCCCTGGCCGGGGCCCGCGTGAGCCTTAGCCTACTCGACCCGCCACTCAACAAGACATTCACAGGTCTAACTGGCGAAGACGGCGTGGCCAGGCTCTCACTCAGGGTGGGTCTCTACAAGCTAGAAGTGAGCAGCCCGATCACGGGGGACTACATCGAGTACGTGAACATAACGCCCTCGCTGGGAGAGCTACGTGTGGTACTCAGGCCGCTCTACTCGCATGTCAGGATAGCCATCTATGACTCAGAGCTATACTCAGCGGGCGTCATGGTGGGCAACGCCACGGTCACGCTGGCATACACCAGCACCGCAGGTGGCGGGTCCCTCGTCGTCGAGGCACGCAATGGGACAGCCAGCCTGACGCTACCCTACGGGCTCTACAAGATAGTGGCCGAGGCCACCGGCTACGAGGTATACGGGCCTGACTCATACGCCGTCTTCACGGGTGAGTACACACTCAAGCTTTACATGACCCCAGTGAAGTACCCGGTAAAGCTGAGGTTTGTGGTAACGGATCCGAAGTGGCACCTCGCCGAGGGGCCGCTCCAGGGGGCGCTCGTCACCGTGAGGATCCTAAGCCCAGCGCTTCCACTGAAGCCGATCACGGGCTACACGGATGCCTCGGGCTCCGTGACGCTTAGCCTTAGGAGGGGCGTCTACCTGGTACAGGTCGAGCACCCCTACGCGCGGCCCGAGGCCTTCGAGGTGGCCGTGGGCTCCCCGTTGACGCTGGCCTACACCGTGCATCCGGCTTATACGCGGGTTAACATAACGGCCTCGGACGCCCAGACGGGCCGCCCGGTGCCGGGGGTCCAGCTCCTACTAGAATATAGCGGCATAGGCCCCGGTAAGAAGGTGAGCCTACTACTCCCAGGGGGCACCGGGTCCTTCGAGTTGCCAGCGGGTGTCTACACGGTAGCAGCCTACGAGCCTCACTACTACGAGGCCACGGGGTCATTCATAGCCACGCCTAATAGTAGCCTAAGCGAGATCATAAAGATGGATCCCGTACTCGTTCACTTGAGGGTGGCGGTCTACAACCAGCCGGCCAATGCAACCATAGCTATACCGTCGAGGCCCCTGGCTAACGCATCAGTAACACTCGAACCCGAGGATCCCGTGCTCAAGGCCGTAGAAGCGCCCGCAGTCGAGGCGTCAACAGGGCCCGACGGCTCGGTGACCCTGACCGTAAGAGCTGGTGTTTACGCCTATACCGTATCCAGACAGGGCTACCAGGAGGCGGAGGGCTACATTGATGTATTTAAGACGTCCCAGTTAAAGGTAGCGCTCAAACCCGTACTCTACACTATAAACGTATCCTTCCGCGACCCGGGTTTAGCCCCGCCATACGATAGGCTAGCCAACGTGACCATATACTTCGAGAGCTGGAACGGGTTCCCCCTGACCGGGAGGCTAGTGCTGTCAAGCGGCTACGCGATAGAGCTTCCGGCAGGCGAGTACCTAATTAGGATATCTAAGATGCACTACGTGAACACCACCACAACCTTGGTCGTGGCAGGTAACGAGAGCGTAGTCTTCGACCTTCAAGCCGTGAATTATACGGTGAGTATAGCCTTAAAGGTAGTGGGGCCCGCATGGCTTAAGGGTAGCGCCTCAAATATTACAATCATAGCTGCACCCAGGCACCCACTCGAGACAGGGAAGCTAGTGGCCCGCACCAGCGCCAAGGGGGAGGCGGTCCTCAGGCTACGCTACGGCAATTATACAATACTAGCCTGGGGCCCCGGCATGGAGGAGCCCTTGATCCTAGATGGGAACCTCACCGTAGATAAGCCCCTCAAACTAGAGTTCAACATCACGCCACCCACGGTGACACTCGTGCTCAGGGTCTTCGATTTCCAGACTCACACGCCAGTTAGCGCTAATGTCTCCCTAGTCTACAGGGGGCCCTATGGGACTGGCACGCTGCGAGCCACGGCCGAGGGCGGCGCGCTGAAGCTCAGCCTTCCAGCGGGGGCCTATACGGTTGAGGTGACCGCTGAGTACTACAAGCCCTCGACCATATCACTAAACCTGCTGGCCTCCAAGGAGGCCAGAGTCAACTTAGACCCAATCCTGGCCCCCCTCAAGCTTACAATAGTAGACCCAGACGGCAACAGAGTGGATGGCGCCCTCGTTAAACTCGTGTACCAGGTGCCGCAGCTCTCGCCCCCGCCGATGGTATCCATCAACGGGACGGTAAGCCCCCGCGGCGGAGTCAGGGTCGGGCGCTATAAGGTCATAGTAACACCGCCTCCCAAGACCCCGCTTAAACCACTACAGTTCACAGTTACCGTCGGACTCAAGGGATATGAGACCCAGGTCGTCCTACCATATAAGTCGTATAACGTGACAATACTCCTCAAAGACTACCTGTTTAAGAGGCCCATACCATTCCCCTACAAACTAGAGCTGTCAAGGCAGGGCGCGGCGAAGCCGCCTGCTGTTGAGTATCCAAAGATAGTCACGGTGAAGGGCGGGAGGGCGAACCTGACGCTCCCCTACGGTGTCTACACATGCAAGCTCAAGCCGGTCTCGCAGGACTACTATGTACTACCCCCCTCGATAACGTTTAAGGTTGATAGAAACGGTGAGGTGGTGAATATAACGCTGAAGCCTAGGCAGTACACGATAACAGTCATGGTAGTCAATGATAGATCGGAGCCCGTGGCGGGAGCCCTAGTAGAACTCATAGACACTAGGACCCACGCAGTCGTTGCAAGCGGGTTAACGTCGAAGAGTGGTTCAGTTACACTAAAGGCTTACTACGGGATATACCAGGTTTCCGTGGCCCAGAGCGCCTATAAGCCTGCCAGTATCTACATAGAGGTTCCGCGCCAGAAGTCAGTCACACTGACAGTATACCCCACGCCGCTCACAGTAGTCAAGAGAATGACGCCACTATTCGTCGGGCTGACAGGGCTAATAGCGTTGATAGCGGTCCTCTGGAAGGTCAAGTCGGTGATAGCTGAGAGGCTATCAGAGCAGGAAGAGTACTTTTAGCTAGGCAGGCCCTCCACACAAAGGGGTGCCTGGGGTAGTGGCGGAAAGCGAGCGAAGGGGCCTACCGCCCCTGAGCGACCTCGAGGAGAGGATCCGGAGGGAGATACTCATAGCCTACGAGGAGAAGCTGGAGAGGCTCAAAGCCGAGTACGAGAAGGCCCTAGGAGAGGTCAGAGAGCGGTACGACAGGGCGGCCAAGGAGTTCGCTGAGAAAGCCTCCCTTTAACGCTCAAAACCCCTTTCATCCTATAGCCAGGTAGACTCTCTAGCCCTTCTCTACCCCTTCTAGGCAGTCGAGACGGCTCTCCCTGGAGGGTAGTAGCTAAATCTCCCATATCCCACTGCGGGGAGGGCGAACCCGAGTGCTCGAGGTGGCTAGTAGTGACGCTAGTGGGAGTGCTGAGCGATACGCACGATGATGTGCGGCTCGCCGTTGCTGCTACTAAGATGCTCGTGGAGAGGGGTGCTAGGCTAATAGTGCATCTAGGCGATATCGTGTCACCATTCACCCTCGCAGCCATTGCAGGTGCTTTGCCGGGTGATGTGGGGCTCCGGGCTGTCTATGGGAATAACTGTGGCGAGAAGATGAGGCTCCGCGAGGTGGCAGAGGCCTCGGGGGCTGTGATAAGTGACCCGCCTGTCGAGCTAGAGCTGGATGGCCGGAGGATCCTCCTCGTGCATGGATGGGGCTCGGCGGAGGTCACTCGTAGGGTCGTGGAGGCACTAGCCACGGGCGGCTCCTGGGACGCGGTGCTCTACGGGCACACGCACGAGGTAGACTATAGATACGTCAGGGGCGTTCTACTGTTGAACCCCGGCGAGGCCTCTGGAGTGCTCACGGGCAGGGCCACCGCGGCGCTCCTCGACACGGAAACCCTCAGGGCTTGGATCCTAGAGGTGCCTAGAGGGTGAGTGGTGGATGCTTAGTTGAACTAGGCCCCCTCTGCAGGCTCCTACTCCTGCTGGCGGGCCTAGGCCTGCCTGAGAGGGTGGGCTTCCTGATAGGCTACACGAGCGCCCGGGGCGCTTCTAGGGTGGCTGCATACTACGCCGTCGAGAACGCTGCCGCCGAGCCGGGTGCCTTCGAGTCCAATCCCCTAGACGTGGTGGCCGCCCATAGGGCTGCTTGGAGCCTGGGAGTGGATGTTGTTGGAGTCTTCCACACCCACCCCACTGGGCCGCCGAAGCCCTCCAGCCGGGACATTGAGAACATGAGGCTCTGGCCAATCATATGGGTTATAGCCTCGCCCCTAGGCATCGCTGCCTACAAGCCCAGAGACCGGGAAGCAGGACTGGAGGAGTGCGCTGTCAGGTGCCTCTAGAGCCCCAGGCATGTGAGCCTAGAGCGCCTCGAGCAGCTTCTTCACAGCAATGGCTATGGTCGCGCCGCTGACCCCGATGGTGGCGGCGTAGAGGAGGCCCCACAGGGGCGAGGAGGCTATGCTAGAGCCTCCAGAGTTTATCGTGTAGCCTCTCAGGTCTAGCTCTCTAACAGCGTAGTTGTGCCCGTTAAGCTCGACGTAGGCTGTAGCCTTAAGGAGGACGCCAGTCTCCTTATCGTAATATGCTACCACCCTGCCCTGGACGGGTATCGGCATGCAGGCCGACGCTGCGAAGACACCCTGCCTCTCGTACACGTAGGCCGGCCTCACGCCGAGCGGGACACTAGCGTACCCGCTCCTCGCACCCGGTAGCACGGGATGCCCGTGAGCGTCGAAGGCCATCACCTCTCCCGGAGGGCTTAAGCAAGACTCACCGGGGCCGAGTGAAATCGTTCTATTAAAATGAACACCATAGAGGCCGCAGAGTGTGTCGCTGTACGAGTAGCTTAGGGTCAGGCTGCCAGGCCCTATCTTGTAGTGGCCCCCGCCCTGACAGGTGAAGCCCTGGCCGACTTGGGAGTGCTTGTAGGCCGCGTGAAAGCCTGCCATGGCCAGGCCAGCTATGAAGAGGAGCAGTAGAGCCTCTCCTATCAGCCTTCCCCTACTCTTACCCACTCTGCCCAAGCCCCGCGGGATCCTGCGGGAGTATTGGGGTTAAGTAGGGCGGGGTGCTAGCCTGGTAGTATAGGCTTTAGTGTTAGCAGGGAGAATATCAGGAGTAGCGTTGCAGCCTGGATCCCGGCTGATACGAGCCTACCCTGCTGGCCTGCAAGCTTGCTGAGGGGCTCGTCCAGCATCTTCGCACCGTCTGTTATGAATAGGGGGCCCGCGTTTATGAGTGCTAGAGCTAGGTTCAGCATTATGGATGAGTAGACGAGAAGGCCGGCCGTGGTGTATTTGTCAATTATCGTTATGCCTATCAGCGTGTGGTTAGCGGGCTTGTATATATACACGGTGTATGGTTTGCCGTTCCTGATTATATAGAGTGTAAGGTTCACCGCCCTCCCCGGTTCCTTCACACCGGCCCTCTCGAAGGCGGCGGCTAGCTGCTTGATACAGTACACCCTAACGCCGTTCACGCCTATGATTACGTCGCCCTTCTGAAGGCCATGGCCGGGTAGCCCAGCGATGGTGGCGTTTGCCGCCGGCGAGTTGGGCGCCACACTTATCACCGAGACTCCATGGGAGAGCGTCGTGCAGGGCAGGGCGCCCGCTAGGCCTAGGAATAACAGGTAGAGTATCACGTTGGCCGTAACCCCTGCAGAGTAAACCTTAAGCTTCGAGGCCAAGGGAGCCCGTGCCAGCTCTTCCTCGTCTAGCTCTACGAATGCGGCGGGAACGAATATGAAGAGTGCTAGACCAACATTCTTTACACTCAGCCCCTCGGCCCTAGCGGCGACGGCATGGGCCAGCTCGTGGAGGGCGGCGGCTATGCCCAGAGCAATCAGGACGTGAGGTAGAACGCTCAGCGGCACCGTGACGCCTGGTATGAGGGGGACAACCCCTAACCCAGAAGCCCCCGGAGGCCTGGCCACGTACTTGACCCAGAACGTGGCTAGCATCAGGTAGTAGAAGAGCCCCATCACAAGGTAGGCCAGCGCCACTGAGGCGTACCCTGCCAGCGAGACTCCCCGGGCAAGCCTGCCTCTCCACGGCCCCAGCTGAGCTCTAAACCTGAGAAGCACCGCTACAGGCGAGACCTCGAGCCTGCCCCTCCTACCCCTAAAGGCGGCTGTGGCCAGAAGCCATGCCAGCAGGTAGAGTAGTAGAGCTTCAACGCCCGCTGAGACCGCCACCCCTTGATAGCCCCCTTAGCCGGGGATACGGTGGCGTGCGGCATATTAGTCCGCGTCCCTCGGTATAGACGCCCTGCTATGGTATACTCCTGCTCGAAGGGATAACCGAAAGTACGCTTGTGCCATGTGCCATCTAATCCGGGGGGCGCCAGTTATGGGTGGTGGCATGGGGCAGAAGGCTCCGCTTCTACTGGTCTCCCGGGGATCCTACGATGTCGTGCCTAAGGCTCCCGGGGTTTACGTGTTGGTTGGAGGCCTCACGAGCCCCGTTTATGTACCCTCACGGAGAGGTGCTGTAAAACTCGAGTCCGGCCGCCTCTATGCTTATGTAGGCTCGGCGGGGCAAGGCTTGAGGGCCAGGCTCTCCCGGCACTTAGAGGCTCCCGGCAGGCTCAGGTGGCATATTGACGGTCTCACGGTCTCACGATTCTTCCTGGTAGCAGCTATCGCGTGGACAGTGGGGCCTTGGGGGCATCCCTGGGAGGATAATCTAGCCCTTCTCATAGAGGAGAACGCGCAGCCGGCAGCGCATGGGTTTGGTGCGAGCGACTCTCTAAGAGGAGAGAGGCTCTACCTTGTGAAAGCATGCTCTGACGCTATCAGGGCCGTCATAACCCTGGGCGCTGGGAAGCCCGGGTGCCTGGCCTTCGCTGGGGCAGCGGCGCTATGCCCTGATTGGCCCGAACTGCTGGGTCTCTGCGGCTCTCCTCCAGCGCCTTGAGTAGCAGGTACAGCAGCCTAAGCTCCCCCCGCCCAGCAAGGGGGCCTAGGATGTAGTCGACCTCGGTCCGCGAACCCGATAGGAGATCCTGTAGAGTAGAGCTTACATTTGAGGCCGTAGCCTCCGCCACGCGCAGGGTCTCCTCAACGGCGTCCCCGGCGAGCTGTACTCCCCTCTCACGGGCCTCCTCTGCCACGATCCTCGCGATCTCCACGGCTGCTCTCTGAGCGTATGGGTTGCGGAGTATGACACCGTTACTCTCCCCGAGTATGGCTGTTACCGTGTTTATGGCCGCGTTGATTGCCAGCTTGAGCCAGCGGTAGGGCTCGATGTCGGGCACTAGGATAACCTCAACGCCGCCGGCCTGGAGGCAGCGGGTGAGGCCATCCAGGAGACCCGTGCAATCCCAGCCGGGGCAGCCTAGCACTAGTCTCCCTAGCCCGGTGACAAGTACTGTGGGGCCCCTCCTGAGCACGCCGAAGTCGGCGACTCCAGCCGCTGTTACCCCCTTATGCCTCTTGGAGGCCTCCTCCAGGCCCCCCAGGCCGTTCTGAACCACCACGAGCACTGACGCCTCGACCCTGTATGTGCGCATTAGCTTGAGGGCGTGCGCGGTGTCATACGCTTTCACGGCTAGGATGGCGTATTCGCATTGCCCCGGAGGCCATGGGAGGCCCACGGCCTCCGGTTTATAGTGGCCCCAGGGGCTCGAGACTATCCTAGGGCCTGGGCTTCGCGAGTAGAGGCTATAATCGCACCCATTGGCCTCCATTAGGGATGCTAGGGCCGAGCCTATGGCTCCCGCGCCTACTATGCATGTTGGAGCCATGTACTGGCACCCGCGCCGTATTTGAATTGCCCATTAGGCTCTGTCAAGTAGGACGGGTACGTAGGAATATATCCATATATGAGGTTCCTATACCCCGGCCCCAAGGGGGTTGAGTGGAATGGCTAAGAGAATAGAGGTTGAGTGTAAGTACGAGGAGGGACCCCTCGGGAGGTACATTATAGTGCCTAAGGGCCTCTACAACGTTGTGCCCGACACCACGACTATAAGCGGTGTCGACCCGACGGGCCAGCACACGATCTACCGCGGGTACACGATTGCCGACATAGGCGAGCATGCCAGCTTCTATGAGGCGGCTCACCTCTTCCTCTACGGCCACCTGCCCTGTGAGGACGAGCTTAGGGAGATTAAGAGGAAGATAGACACCTACAGGGCCCAGGTACCCGAGAAGGTGTTCGACGCCCTCAAACTCGCCGCTAAGACGCACCCCATGTACTACGGTAGCTACGCCGTCACCCTACTAGGCCAGTACTACGCCCCCGAGTGGAGGTTCGACGACGACTTCCTCTACGAGCACGCCCTCAGGCTGATAGCCGCCATACCCGTGGTCTTCACGGCTGGCTGGCACCTAGCCCACAATGGCACATTCATTAGGCCCGACCCCAACCTAGACCACGCCAAGGACGCCCTCAGGATGATCATAGGCAGGATGCCGAGCGACCTAGAGGCGAGGGCCTTCGAGTCCAGCCTCGTCCTCTACATGGACCACGGCTTCAACGCCAGCACGTTCACCGTGAGGGTCATCGCCAGCACCCTCAGCGACATGTACAGCGCCATTGCCGGCGGCATCGGAGCCCTGAAGGGCCCGCTACACGGCGGCGCCAACGAGAAGGCCATGCAGATGCTGCTCGAGGCTAAGGAGCAGGCCGAGAAGGCAGGGAAGCCCCTAGAGGAGTACATAGAGGAGTACCTGCTCCAGAAGCTAGCCAGGAAGGAGAAGATAATGGGCTTCGGCCACAGGGTCTACAAGATACACGACCCCAGGACCGACGTAGCCGCCAAGTTCATAAAGCAGCTGCCCGACGGCGAGTTCTGGCTAAAGGTGCTGAAGAAGGCCGAGGAGGTGATGTGGAGGGAGAAGAAGCTCCCAGCCAACATAGACTTCTACACCGGCGTCCTCTACTACCAGCTAGGCATACCAATACCAATGTACACGCCGATCTTCGCTATGGGCAGGATAGTCGGCTGGACATCCCACTACATCGAGCAGGTAAAGAACAACAAGATAATAAGGCCCACCGAGAAGTATGTCGGCCCGACTGGCCTCAAGTACGTGCCGCTCGAGGAGCGCTGCAAGAAGTAGCCCCGGGAGACCCTCCTACATCATAGACTTATAGTAGGTAACTTTTTCTCCTATTCCTCTCCTGCTCTCTCTATAGCTGTGCACACCATCGACACTGGAGCCCTACAGGGATCCCCCATACTGCCAGCTAGGAGAGATTGCATGTCATATGAAATGGGGCTTAAGGCGCCTAGAGTATCTGTATAGGGGAGCAGGGGACGGCGGGGTTAGCGCCTCTAACTTTACTCCTCCGCCTGGGAAGCGGCTGTTAGAACTACAGTCCCGCCAGCCTCCTGTATCTTCTGGATTGCCTGCTCGCTAGCGTAGAGGACTATGACCTTCAAGGGAGTTCTCACCGTTCCCCGGCCGAGCAGCTTGTGTATGCCCATTGATTGGAGGTCCACAACTATTAGTCCATCTTCCCTCTTCGCCTCTCCCCTGGTGACCAGCTTATCAACTAGCTCCTGCAGCTCCCCAAGGTTTATTGTGGCAGGCCTGTAGCCAGCCCTTATCCTTGGTGGGTTAAAGCCCTTCTTCCCGAACCATGTGGGAGCGTACTTTATGACCCAGGTCCACCTGTGCTTATGCATCCCAGCCGCGCCGAAGCCTCCCCTGCTGCCGCTCTTCCTGTGCTGGCCTATCCTGCCCCAGCCCATAGTCCGGGTTCTACCCCTAAGCTTCCTCGACTTCCTCCTCCTCCGGACCACCATGCTGCAGGCACCCCCGGGGCGCTAGAGCATCCTCCTAATCAGGTCGTTTATTGCCTCGCCCCGGTATCCCAGCTCCCCGCCTACTTTGTAGTGCTTCTTTATTGAGCCCTTAAACCCCCCGCGCGGGGGGTGGAGCCTGAAGAAGGGCTTCACACCGTACTTCTCCAGCTTGTGATAGTGTATCTCGCCCTCGACCAGTTTCCTGGCGAGTTCTTCGACTCCACCCAGTATCTTGAGTTTCTCGGCCACCCACAGGTCGTTTATGGGCTTCTCGCCGAGTAGCCTACCCCTCCTCCTGAGCAGCTCCGTGAGGGTGTCAACGTCTATCTCACCCCACGTGGCCCAGTTCTCGACCTTCCTAAGCATGCCCTCGATGCCGGGCAAGCTGCTATGGTATAGGGAGGCCGTGTAGCGCCTATGAAGCCTGAGCATCCTCAGGGTGGCCTCGACGTCGGGCCTGACGTCCACTGTGCCGCGTATCCTTATTATAGCGTAGAGTGGCACCGCCATGCACCCCCTCGGAGGGCTACACCCTGGCCCAGTCTAGTGGTGTGACGAACTTGTACGTCGCCCTCAGCGCTAGGTATGTTGCCCTGGCGAAGTTGTAGCTGGTCCTCGTCTCGCCCTTTGTGAAGCTCCAGACGTCCCTTATACCGGCCATCCTGAGCACAGTCTTCGCTACGTCCCCGGCGACTAGGCCTGTGCCCTTAGGGGCGGGCTTCAGTATGACCTCGACGCTGCCGCTCTTGCCCCTAACGGTGAAGGGCACGCTGTGGGGCTCCCCGCAGGTGCACTCCCAGCTCCCGCAGCCCCTCCTCACGGGTGTTATGTTGAGCTTCGCGTTCCTTATCGCCTTCTCTATGGCGAACCTGAACTGCCTGGCCTTGCCCTTGCCTAGACCCACGTAGCCGTCGCCGTTGCCGACCACGACTACCGCCCTGAACCTCGTTATCCTGCCAGCGTCAGTCATCTTCTGCACTATGCTGACGTCGATCACCTCGTGCTTGAGGTCGGGTAGGAGTATGTCCACTATCTCAGGCTCTAGTATAGGCATGTTCATCTTGAAGATCTCGTCTATACTCGTGATCTTGCCCTCCTTAACCATGCGCCCCACTCGAGTCCTCGGCTCCCAAGCCTCGAGGACCTCCGGGGGGCTCACCGCGGGCCGAGGCCCCGACGACCTCCTCCTACCCCTAGCCATCCCTACTCACCACCTCCAACAGCCTCACTCTTCTCCGCCAGGAGGTCCGAGTACTCCTCGCGTATCCTCGAGAGGACCTCGTCGAAGTGTGCTGGGAGGTCCTCTGGGCGCAGGCCCCTCGATAGGTACTTGCTGAATAGGCGCTCATACCTCTCCCTATCACTCTCAGCCAGCTTGGAGGCCCACTCGGCTATGTGGACTCCCCGGATCCTATCCTCGCTTGGCAGTATCTCGGGTGAGTGGGGCACCCTCAGGCCAGCGTCGAGCGCTCCCTTGAGAGCGGCGAAGACCCTGCTGCCCGGGGTGGGGGTTGCTAGGCCTATGTCTAGCACTGCCTCCTCCACGCCAGCCCTCCGCGCCCTCAGGGCTGCTAGGAACCCGGTTAGGTAGGCGGCGCTGGTGTTGGCGGTGCCTCCGAGCCACCCGTACCTCTTGACTAGCTCCCTGCTGTGGGCAACAGCTATCATATGGTCGCCCACTATCCTGGCCTCGGCCACCTGGACTATGATGTACTTATTCGTCCTCCTAACCACGAGGCGGGGCCTGCCGCTCCTAATGAGCTTGAGCCTCTTGTAGTAGTTGGTCTTGCCCTCCCTGCGCCTCCTCCAGGGGACCCTATACCTCGGGCCGTGGCCCATGGCTCGTCACCCCTGCTTGATTACCCCCTCCTCCTCGAGGTGCTTCCTGAGGGCTGAGAGGCTCCTGAATGCTCCTCCCTTGGCGAGCCTATAGAGCCTCCTGTATGTCCGCCTGTCTATGACGCCGTGGTCTCTGAGCCACCTCAGGTAGCGGCGTATCCTCCTGATCCTATGCATCCACTCCTCCTTGGGGTCACTCCTCGCGGTGGCGGGGCCCTTCCTCTTACCTGGCCCCCTCCTCCTGCCCTTAGCCCTCTGCCTGCGCCTCTCCAGCCACCTGTGTGCGTTGCCCTTGGCTGGTAGGACCCTTATCAGCCCCCTCTTTATGAGGTTCTCGACGTCCCTCCTCGTCAGGGCCTGCTCTATGTCCTCGGCGTACTCGGGATCCGGGTTTATCCATATCCTGCTCTCTCCTACCCCCAGCAGCTCTGCTGCGAGCCTCCTCTGCAGCCTGTAGTCCATCGCTACACAGCCCCCGCGTTAGCCACCCTCAGCCCCCTCTCCCGGGCCGCTCTGATAAGCTCTAAGCGCTTCCGCAGGCCCACAGTCGAGGCTATATAGACTATATGCCTCCCCGGCTCCAGGCCCTCCAGGTCCCTCTCCGAATGCACGACCACAGGCTCCAGGCCGCTTGGGTGGAGGCCCCTGAAGCTGGCGGGGGTCCGGTAGCCGACCTTAACTATGGGCGGGTAGCCCTTGAGTTGAAGGCGCATCTTGTTATCGTTGCCCTTGGGCTTCCTCCAGTACTCCCTCCTCTCGAACTTCCAGAACCTCCACGAGAGGTACCTGAGAAACACCGGCCTACTCCTCCTCTCCCTCCACATGCGCCTCTGAAGCCTCCTACGCTCCCTGAGGGCCCTGAGAACCTCCTCCCTCCCAGAGCGCTCGCTCATTACTCGATCACCTCCCGTGCGTAGATGTATATCCCATCCATGAACTTCCTCCTATCCAGGTCGCTGATCTTAGTCGCCCTCTCGATGTTCGCAGCGGTCTGCGCGACCCTCTCGATATCGGTTCCCTCGACTATCACGTCCTGCCCCTTAACCTGGACCTTGACCCCGGGCAGGATCCTAGCCACCCTGGGAGCCCTCTCTCCGAGGAAGTTGCTTATAACGACCCTATCTCCCTCGACTTTGACGTTCATCGGGAAGTGACTGTAGATGATCTTCAGCTTGTAGCGGAACCCCTTCGTTACCCCCAGGATCATGTTCCTCACGTGGGCCGCTATTGTGCCTACGAGCGCCCTCTCACGGGAGCGCGCGAAGTAGGCTTCTACGATGAACTTTCCATCCTCAACCCTCATGATGACGCCTCTTGCGTGGCTGAAGTCCCTGGAAAGCTCCCCCTTTGGGCCCCTAACAGTGACTCTGGCGCCATCTACCCTGACCTCTACCCCCTCCGGTATCTCGACCGTCTTGACCACGTGGACGTCCTTGGCCATTCAGGGCACCCCTCTCCTGACTACACTCTAGAGCCAGGCCACCCGTAGGAGGCGGCGGGTGGCTCTAGGGTTGAAAAGGTTGACGTGCAGAAGCCACTTACCCCGGCGCACCTGGGACAGGCCCCGTGGACTCTGGCATTGATAGCCTCCTCCAGGATGGGCTTGAGGCGTGGGAGCCACCGCGTGGCGCCCTTATACGAGCTAGTAAGGCGGCATGTAGGGGGCTCGAACTCTTAACGGGAAATGTGGGATGCTAGTATACGTAGGCGAGGAGCACGCCTCCTATCTTGTTCTGGATTGCCTCCTTATGGGTCATTACACCCTTGCTTGTACTGATTATCAGGACTCCAATATCCCTGCTAGCCAGGTATTTCCTCAGCCATTCCGGCATGCGTGCCAGCTCCCTGTAGCTGACTGGGAAGCGGGGCTTGATCACTCCTATCTTGTTAATCCTGCCGAGGAGTTCGACTCTGAACTTGCCCCACCTGCCGTCATCTATGTACTCGAAGTTACCTATGTAACCCTCCCTCTGTAGCACCCTCAGCACGGATGCTATCAGTTTACTGGCGGGCATTATGATTGCCTCCCTCTTACCCCTCATCTCAGCGTTGTATATCGTTGCGAGGGCGTTAGCTAGGGTATCCAGCATCACCATGGGCCGCCACCCCCAGCCGTCACCTATACTTCTTGAAGCCCAGCAGCTCCGCTACCTCCCTGAAGCACTGCCTACAGAGGTATAGGCCGTACTTCTGTATCACGGCATCGCGCGTACCGCACCTCATGCACTTCTGGGCCCCGCGCCCCATCATCTTGGGCTTGGGAGGCCTTATCTTACCCATGCACCAGCACCCCCCCTACTTCTCTACCCACTCGACCCCGAGCAGCTGAGTTAATAGCACCATCGTCTCCTCCTTCTTCACCCTGTGGCGCAGGGGGATGTGGGGCCTCTTAGCCCTCTTCCTCCGGGCTATCCTGTAGCCGGGGCGCTCGATGGTTATGGCGACGTCCATACCTAGTATACCCACCTCGGGATCGTAGCGTACGCCGGGTATGAGTATGTGCTCCTCTATGCCGAAGCTAACGTTGCCATGCTCGTCTATGCTGGAGACCTTGAGCCTCCTACCGACGGCCTCCAGCGCCCTCTTCAGGAAGTCCAGGGCCCTCTCGCCCCTCAGGGTCACCATGACAGCTATGTTCTCCCCCTTCCTGACGCCGAATGCTCTTATCGTCCTCTTGGCCTTCCTGAACATTGGCTTCTGACCCGTCAGCTCCTCAAGCAGCTGGGCAGCCTTCATCAGCCTCTCACCGCTGTAGCCTATGCTAATGTTAACCGTGACCTTAGCTATCCTCGGCTTCCTCATAGGGTGAGCCTTCCAGTCCTCGAGGATCCTCTCAACGGTCTCCGCTGGTAGGGGTACGGCACTCATCACCACGCACCCTCCGGAAGGCTTATCAAGGGCCTGTCCCTGCCTATCACTAATATGTAGTCAAGACTCGTCTGGAAGAGGTTCCCGCGGCGATCCTGGAGAGTCACGGTGCTCCTCCTCCTGCCCCAGCCGTGCTGGATCTCCTTGACAATGCCGACCCTGCCAGCGTTTCTGCCAGCGAAGGTTATTGCTAGGACGCCCTCCTCCAGGGGTATGTAATCCTTGATCTCCTGCTCCGGCACGGTTATGAGTAGCGTGCCCAGGGTCTTGTAGTTGTCCTCAACAGGCTTCCTGGGATCCTTCACTCTGATCAGTATGTTCCTGCCATCGTGGAGATTCAATTGTATATGGCCTCCCCGCACGGTTGTCTTATTGTTTATTCTAACAGGCTTAACGTTGGGCTCATCATCCGGGATCCTGTGCAACTTGAAGAACGTGACGGGATAGGGGACGAACCTATATCTCTCACTCGTGTCAACAACCTCTATGATGTCCATCAAGCCTACCGGGAACTTATAGTCCTTCCTAACCCTCCCATCGACCTTGAAGTGGCCCTCACTTATCAGCTTCCTAGCCTCCCTGGCCGTCTTAGCGTATCCTAGGACGTTCCTGACGATCAGGAGCAGCGGCAGGCTAAGCTCAGCGCTATGAGGCCCGGGCCTCGGCTTCACAGTCCACTTATACTCCTTCCTGAGTATGGGCCAGAACCTCGGGGCTGCTAGGGCCTTGAGCCTCCTCTGGCCGCCCATCCTAGCCACTCTGGCTCACCTCCTCAACCTGCCCAGGGGACTCACCGCTAGCCCCCCCGGCCTCGGCGGCCTCGCCGGGGGCAGGGGCTTCAGCTGCCCTTTCAACCTCCTCCGGCCTCGCCCCGCGTCTCTCTAGGATCTTCTTCCTCCAGGGATCGCTTAGGTCGAGCTCGACAATCATTAGGTTGGAGGGGTGTATGGGCCTGAACACGGGTGTGCCATCACTCCTCTTTATTGTGACGCCATCTATGTAGACGCGGTACCTCTTCAAGTCAACCTTTACGACCTTGCCCACGTGGCCCTTGAAGTCGCCCCTCATCACCTTGACCTTATCGCCCTTACGGACTGGTAGACTCCTCACACCGAACTTCTCCCTCAGCTCAGGGCTGAGGGTGGCGCTCATGAGCTTCTGCCTTACATGCAGTGGGGCCCTATAGTAGGCCCTCCTCTGCTTCCGGGGCTGCCTGCTCCCGGTGAGCCTTGCCATGACGCGCACCCCTCCTAGACTATTATTGTGGCGAGCTTCGCTATCCTAGGCCAGCGCTCGGCCGCCTCCCTCGCTATGGGGCCCCTTATCTCCGTGCCCCTCGGGGTCCCATCCTGGTTGACCAACACTACAGCATTATCCTCGAATGCGACCCAGGTCCCGTCGGGCCTCCTGTAGGGTCTCCTCTGCCTCACCACGACGGCGTAGACGACCTGCCTCCTCAGCTGGACGCTGCCCTTCTTAACAGTAGCAACGACTAGGTCCCCCACTCCAGCCCTGGGGAGCCTGCGGAGCCTAGTCTTGTATAGGGGCACGTTTATGATCATGACCTCCCTGGCGCCGCTATTATCAGCCACGTTCACGTAGCTCCCAACCTGTAGGCCCGTGTTGATCCCGAAGCGTGAGATCACAGCGCCATACTTCTTCTTTTTTGGCATGTCTTTCTATCCCCCACGCACGCTCTGAGGGGAGGGCTTAATACACTTATCCGCCTGCCCTCTTCTTCACGCCGAGGACGACGAACTTCACAGTCTTGGCGAGGGGCCTCGTCTCCCCTATTACGACTAGATCACCCTCCTTGACGTCGATGCAGGGCGGCACGTGCGCCTTGATGCGCTTGCTCCTCTTCTCGTACCTCTTATACTTCTTCACATAGTATATGTAGTCGTGTCTCACAACGGCTGTGCCCTTGGCCCTGAGCTTCTCCACTATACCCTCGAGCAGCACTCCCCTGACCCTCAAGTGCCCGTGCCAGGGGCAGTTGGGGTCGTCACAGGTCCTCTTCGGGGGCTCCACCCCCGGGATCGAGAGTTTCTTTAACGCCCTCGGGGCTGGCACTGGCTACTCACCTCCTCAGCCTCTTAAGCCTCTCTATAGGGTCCCCCACGAGATCGTCTCCGGGGACCACCACCCTCCTCCCGCCGGGGAGGTGGAATGCTAGGAGAGCACCACTTTTAAGGATTAGGAGTGGGCCTCGTCTCCCACTCTCTACGAGGAGGGCTCGCCGGGTCTCCCAGGCCACCCTCCCCCTGATGCCAATGAGGCCCGGGTCGTAGTGCCTCAGGACCTCGACCTCGAGTCCTATGAGATCGTGGTAGCGTAGGTTGCGCGGCGTGATCCTCAAGACTCTCCACTTCCACGGCGCAGGCCTAGCTCCTCCTCCCTCATTATTGTGAGCATACGCGCTATGTTCCTCCTATACTCGCGGAGCTTCCCGGGGCTCTCGAGGCTACCAGCAGCGGCCTGGTAGCGGAGCGTTATCAGCTCCCTCCGCCACTCCTCGAGCGCCTTGAGCCTCTCCTCGGGGCTCATGGACCTCATGTCACGGGCTCTGACCCTGTACTTGCCCATCAAGCTTCACCCCCGGCAGGCGCCTGTGTCGCCTCCTCGGCTCCAGGAGCCTCCTCCCCGGCGGCCTCCTCTATTAGCTCCTCGATCTCGGGCCGCTCGGGCGCCCGTGCCTCTAGCTCCTCGCGTAGCCTCTGTAGCTCATCCGCCACCTCCTCGGGGTTCTTTATCCTAATGTAATCACCCGGCTTGCCGGGCCTCGCTATTATGACCTCGACCCCTATGATGCCCTTGGGCAGCTTCGCTATAGCCACGGCGCGGTCAACTAGCTCGTCGACCTTCTCGCCCGCCTTGTAGACCTTACCTGCCCTGAACTTCTCGAAGCGGGCCCTCTCCGTCCTTAGCTTACCGCTTATCTTGATCTCGGCTCCCAGGGCGCCGGCGTTCATGATCCTGCGGAGGGCGGTGAAGGCAACCCTCCTGAAGTGGTAGCCCATCTCTATGCTCCTCGCTATCCTGAAGGCCTGGACCCTAGCGTCTAGCTCGGGGTTCTCGGGCTGGGATACGGTTATCTGGGGGTTCTCGATGCCAAAGACCTTCTCGAATATCTGCTGGAGCCTCCTAATGGTAGCGCCCCTCTGCCCTATGATGAGGGCGGGCCTCTCGGCGTATATATGGATCCTCGTGCCGAGCGCCATGGGTATGATCTCGACCCTACTATACCCAGCCATGTAGAAGTTAGCGGCGAGGTACTCATCTATCTTGGCGCGGAGGAAGCCCTGGTTCAAGAAGAACCTCTCGACCCTACCCAACCACAGGCACCCCCTACTCCTCCCTAACTATTACCTCCACGTGGCTGTGCACCCTGTTCTTAGGTGAGGCCCTACCGTAGGCCCTGGGCATCCACCTCTTCAGCGTTATGCCCTTGTGGGCGGCTACGTGTATTATCTTAAGCCTCTCGATCTCGAGGCCTTTGGATTCGGCGTTGGCCTCCACGTTGTTCAGGAGCTTCAGCATGTAGCGGGCCGCCTTGACGGGGTACCTGCCTATGGGCCACCCCCACTTGTCGGCGAGGCCCCTCCTATGGGCCTGCTTGCCGTGGGCTCTCCTGAAGGGTACCGCCTCCCTCTTCTCGATCACCCTCTCCAGGAACGCCTTGGCCTCAGCAAGCCTCATGCCCTTGATGGCGGCGGCCACCTCCCTCATGACCTTCGGGTGCACCGGGACGTCCCACATCATAGCCTTCGCTATGTTCGACTCGTCCCTGAACTTCACAGAGTAACCCCAGCGGGGCATCGCGGCCTCACCTCTACTTGCCTATGTGCAGGCTGCTCCTAGTGGCCTTCAGGCCCGGCTCTCCGTGCTGCACGATCTTCGTCGTGTGGCTGAACTCTCCCAGATAGTGGCCTATCATCCAAGGCGTGATCCTGACCGGCACGAACTCCTTGCCGTTGTATACGGCTATCGTGAGCCCAACCATCTCGGGGAGGACTATCATGTCCCTCACGTGGGTCCTTATGACTGGTGGCCTCTTCAGCTTGCCCTCCTCCAGCTTCCTCCTAACCTTCCTGATCTTAGCCAGCAGCTTACGCTGGGCCGGCGTGAACCCCCTCAGCAGGCTCCTCCTCTGCCTGGCCGGCATGAGCTTCGCTAGGTCCTCGATAGACATCTGCATTAGCTCCTCTAGGCTTCTACCCCTGTAGCGGAACCTACGCCACTCTGGCGGGATTTCAAGCGTCACCCTCCAGCACCCACCCACTCCGGCACTGCGACACCCGAGGGGCTTTTATTGTTGGAGCCTCACCTCAGGAGGCTCCTTAGCACCTCCCTCGCGGCGTCCCTCGGGGTATACGCTACCCTAACCCTCACCCCGACCTCCTCGAGCCTCCTCCGCGTGGCCGCGTCGTGGAGCGGCGGCGTTATTGCGAGGAGCTTGAAGCCCCTCCTAACCAGGGACGCAGCCGCAGCCACGGGGTCGCCGGGTTCGAGGGTTTGCTTGAGATCCGACACCAACACGAGCCTCCTCGCCCCCCTCGAGCCTCCGAGGGCCTCCAGGGCGCCGGCGATGTCGGTGTAGCCGGCGAACCTGGCGGATAGGAGGGTCTCCGCCAGCTGGATGGGGGTGAAGGGCCCCTCGAGGACTGTGGGCTCGGCCGAGAAGAGCACCAGCCTGTCTATGTTGGAGGCGAATAGGACCGCTATGCTCAGGGCCCACACGCTATGCTCAATCATGCTCCCGCTCACGTCGAGGGCAAGGCCTATGCTACGGCTCCTCAGCCTCCTCCTGAAGACTAGGGGGTCCTGGGCGAGCCTGCCGAGCCTGTAGATCGTGTGGCGCACTTCGAGCCTGCCCGGGCCGTGCGTGGCTGTGAGCCTCCTCGGCAGTAGCCTCAGGCCCTCGCGTGAAGCGAACCTGTAGAGCAGGGAGGCGGCCGCCCTAGCGACGAGCCCCCTAGCCTCGGGGGTGACCCTCGAGTAGAGGCCCCTCAGGACCTGGAGGGCCCTCGGCAGCCCCAGCCTCCTGAGGGTAGCCACTAGGCTCTCGACGCTTTCCGGACCCCGGGCCTCTAGGGCGTCAACTATAGCCAGGGCCATCGACGCCAGCGCCTCGACCTCGCCGCGGCTAAGCCTGCCGAGCCTCGGGTCCCCCAGGGCCTCTAGGGCCTCCAGGCTCCTAGAGGCTAGGTCCCTAGCCATGTCAGCCCTACCCGGCTCGCCTGTCTCAGCGTAGAGGAGGGCCTCCCTGAGGCTCCTAGAAGCCTTGGCCGCCGCGTCCACGAGCGAGGCCTCGGGGCCCCGGAGGGGGTGCTTCTTAACTGCCCATAGGAGCGCGGGGTCGAGGTTGGCTACGAGTTCCCTCGCAGCCCCGATGCCTAGCCTCTTGAGGGCCTTCGACACGAGGAGGCCGCCCCTCTCGGCGCCAAGGCTCTCCGCGAGCGATGCCAGCTCCCTCGGCGGGAGGGTGGAGGCCGCCACTAAGTCGGGCTCTCTGCGGAGCAGCGCGCGCTCGTGGGCAGGGCTGAGGGCACCAGCTCTCCGCAGTATCTCGAGGCTCTTCTCGGAGTCTACCCTCTCGCCCCTCAGGATCCTCCTTCCAAGCTCCTCCGCAACGCTCCTCAGGAGCCTGCGATCCCCCTTCCTGAGGGCCGCCTCCCCTAGCTTGAGGAGCCTGTCGGTGTCCATGTCTCCCAGTTCGCGGCCAGCGCCGAGCCTGGCCTCGGCGTGGAGCATTATGTCGTCCTCGCCCCACGCTCTGCCAGCCTCCCTCGCTGCGTCCTCGATGCTCCGGTAGCCCAGCCTCGCCAGTCTCTTAGATATGACTGAGATCTCAGCTGCCCCGGCTACCCTCTCCCTCCCCCTGGGGCCTCTTATTACCCCGACCCTCTTCAGCTCGAGGTAGGCGGCTACCCTCTCCCTCCTCCTAGGCCCCCCGCCCAGGATCCTCTTCTTAACGACCCTGGCTCCGGGTTTGAGGCCCAGCGCGGAGAGCCTCTCATTTATCTCCTCCTGGATCCCCCGGGCCGCCTCATCCAGCCTGGCTGCTACAAGTAGCCCCCTCAACTCATCCCTGAGGGCCTCAGCGTGACCGCCCCTCAGCGAGAGGGCAGCCCCGAGCACGAGCGAGACCTCCTCCTCGTCAAGGTACTCGCGGGCCTCCAGGGCGGAGTAGCTCTTGAGGAGCCTCGCGGCCTCCACGAGCTGGCTGGTGCCTATTCTCAGCCCCCTGCGCCTGAGGGCCTCCGCCAGCCCCGGCAGCAGGTCTATGACTGTTTCAACGCTGTACCTAGGCAAGGCCGAACTCCTCCCTCAGCACGGAGTCAACGATTTCCTCGTCCTCAACGCGCTTCACGAGTACGCCCATGGCGGCATCATAGGCGTCCTCCAGGGAGACGACGCTCCTACCCCTCAGCCTCGCTAGGGCCTGCGCCATCCTGGCCCAGGCTACAGCCTCCGCGGTCCCGGGCTTGTGGGAGAGCCCCGACCTCCTCAGCTTCTCCAGTGTGCCGAGGATCAGGTTCATCACGTTGGAGTCCAGCCTGGGCTCGCTGTCGCTGCGCAGCCTTATGATTCTAGCCTCAACCTCCCGTGGGGGGTAGTCGAAGGGTATCCTGACGACCCTCCTCAGGAAGGCATCGCTCAGCTCGTTCTGCGCTATATCCTCGGGGTTACTCGTGAATATGACCTGGAAGCCGGGGCCCCTCGCCCTGAAGACCCTCTTCAGCTCTGGCACTATTATCCTGCGCTTATCAACCACGTCTAGTAGCATGTTCTGGAAGTCCTCGCTGCTCCTCCTAATCTCATCTACGAGGACGCCAGCGTCGAGGATTAACGCTGCGAGGAGTGGACGCGGGATGAAGGACTCCTCGTTGAACCCCTTCCGCATCGCTATCAGTGGGTGGAAGTCTCCTATGACCTTGTACTCATCGTAGTTCTCACTGCAGGGGAGTAGGAAGGGCTTCCTCCCAGCCCAGAGCTCGAGGAGGGCCTCGCCCACCTCAGTCTTACCCGTGCCGGGCGGGCCCTCGAAGAGGACGGGCCTCCCATTCATGAAGGCGGCGTAGGTGAGGGCCACTATCCTCTCGTCGACTATGAGCCTGAACTCCCTCTCTAAGACCTTCACGGCCAGGCTGGGGCTCCGAACGGGCTCCCTGGGCCTGGCCACATCGCCGTATATCTCAGCTACCTTAGCCTCTATGGGATCCCTCTCCGGATGGGTATGCGCCATCTCCACCGGCTCCCTGGGTGGCCCCGGAGGCGCTTGGAGGGCTTAAGCGCTCCCTCGCCAGCCACTCGCCGGGCTCGTAGACCTCGCCCTCCTCGGGGGGCGCGAGCTCCCTGTCAAGGGACTCGCAGAGAGCCCGGTATGGGCACCGGGAGCATCGTCCCCGGCTCCTCCTGGGGTAGCCGACGATGCCCCAGTACTTTATCTCGACAACGTCATCCACGGCCCTGAGGACTGCACTGACGGTCTCGCTGTCGAGCCTGTAGGTGTAGGAGGCGTCCCTATACCTTATGTCCAGGAGGGCGTCCGAGGCCATGCCGAGCCTCAGCGCCATGAAGCCGTAGGCCGCCGCCTGGAGGATGTCGCTGGGCCACGCCACTCTGCGGGGCGCCCTGCCGCTCTTCCTCTCGACAACGTGGACGGCCCCGCCGCGGAGGGCTAGGGCGTCGCTCCTCCCCCTAAGCACCACATTACCCAGCCTGACCTCGAGGGGCTCCTCTACCCTGAAGCCCCTAAGGCGTAGGGGCAGCGAGAGCACCGCGTGGTAGAGCCTCCCAAGGAGGAGCCTGAGCCTCTCACCGAGCCCCCGGCGCCGGGGTAGGTGGGTCTCGAAGAATAGAAGCCGGGGGCAGTAGCCGAGTCTATGGAGGTCGCTGGGCCATACTATGTAGACCTGGTGGCTCCTACCCTCTTTATCCCTATCAGTACTCGTTTCCCGTCCACCTCCCACTCCCTAGTATAGGCGGTGGCCGGGGGTTTATCGAATCTTATCGTGGAGGCCCTCGTCTCGCTCGAGACGTAGTCGAGCTTCTCCCTCACGGCCTCTAGTATCTCACTGTCCCCCGAGATCCACGCCTCGATGTAGTCGGTCACATCCAGGCCAGCCTCCTTCCTCATGAACTGGATCCTCCTAACCACCTCCCTCGCCAGGCCCTCCAGCAACTCCTCGCGGCCCACTCTAGTGTCAACCGCCACCGTGAAGCCCTCGCCCTCAGCAACGCTCAGCCACTCTGGGTACTCGGCGTGGAGCCTCACGTGTCTCGGCTCTAGTCTGACCTTCACACCCTCATACTCGGCCTCGTAGAAGCCCTTCGACACGAGGGCCCTAGCGACCTCCTCGCTCCTCTCCTCGAGGAGCCTGTAGACCTTGGGGGCATCCCTCTTGTACTCAGGCCCTATCTCCCTATAGTTCGGCTCGACCTTGTAAACTCGTACCTCCTCGAGGAACTCCCTACCAGCAACCACAACCTCCCTAGCGTTAGCCTCGCCCCTGACTATGTCTGATAGGTCCTCCACAGCCTTGCGGGTCCTCTCGTCCTCGGTGACAACTATCACCCGGGAGACGGGCCTCCGGAGCTTGAGCCCGGCCTTCATCCTTGCGGCCCTCGCGGCCTCGACGACGGCCTTGACCCTCTCCATCTCGTCCTCTAGGCTCTCATCTATTAAGCTGAAGTCAGCCTCCGGCATGTCTAGCAGGTGGACGGACTCCGGGCCCTCCTCGGCTTCCCTGAAGAGCTTTTGATACACGTACTCGGTGAAGAATGGTATGAAGGGCGCCGCCGCCAGGAGCCATCTCCTGAGGACATAGTAGAGCGTGGTGTAGGCCGCTAGCTTGTCTGGTGTCTCCTCGTCGGTCCAGACCCTGCGCCTTATGAGACGGAGGTACCAGTGGCTGACATCCTCCAGGATGAATCTTCTCAGTGCCCTGGCTGCCTCGTGTATTAGGAGGCCTGACATCGCCTTATGGTATTCTCTTAAGAACGAGTTAACCCTCGAGATTACCCATCTATCCTCGACTCTGAGGATGCCCCGGAGGCTCTCTATGCTGTGTTTCTTGGGGTCGAAGCCGTCGAGACCCATGTACATGCTTGCAAAGGAGAAGACATTCCAGATGACAGTGAAGTCCTTCCACATCATCTCCATGCCGCGCCAGGAGAAGCGGAGGTCCTCCCAGACGGTGTTGCTTGTGGTCCAGAGCCTCACAACGTCCCTGGGTATCCTGCTTATCAGCTCGTCGAAGTCTATGTAGTTACCCAGGCTCTTGTGCATCTCCCTGCCCTGCTCGTCGAGGGCGAAGCCGTGAACGAGGACCCTCCGGTAGGGCGACTCGCCGAAGCCTATCACGCCGCTCCTAAGGAGACTGAAGAACCACCCCCTGATCTGGTCGTGTCCCTCTACTATATAATCTACTGGCTTGAGTCTCTCCCAGAGGTCCCTCCTCCTCGGGTAACCCAAGCTCGCGTAGAAGGAGATCCCGCTGTCGAACCACACGTCGGCTACGTCCGGCACCCTCCTCATGACGCCCCCGCACTTGGGGCACCTGAGTGTGACCTCGTCGACCCAGGGCCTGTGAAGCTCCTTGGGCCTCTTGCCGCCTAGCTTCTCGAGTTCCTCGACGCTGCCCACGACAACCTTGTAGCCGCAGGACTCGCAGACCCATATAGGGAGCGGGACGCCCCAGAAGCGCTGCCTGCTTATGACCCAGTCCCTGATGTTCCTGAGCAGGTGCATGAACCTCTCCTTAGCCCACAGGGGTATCCACTCCACGCTTTCAGCGCTTTTTATCAGCTCATCCCTGAGCTTGGAGACCCTTATCACCCACTGCTTGGTCGCCCTCAGCAGTAGGGGGGTCTTGCACCTCCAGCACACGGGGTACCTGTGCTTCACCCTTCCCTCGTGGAAGAGGGCTCCGAGCCTCCTGAGGTCCTCTATAATCCTCTCATTAGCCTCCCCCCTGAAGTATAGGCCGGCGTACCTTCCCGCCTCGGGGAGCATGCGGCCGTCATCGCCGACAAGGGATATTATCGGCACCCCCAGCCTCTTGCCTATCTCGAAGTCGACATCGCCGTGGCCGGGGGCTGAGTGTACCAGCCCGGTGCCCTCGTGGGGCGTAACGGCCTCGGGTGCCATTACCACCCTATGGTAGGGGGCCAGGATCCTCTGGGCGTCCACAAGGCCCTCGAGGGGGTGCCGGTACTCGAGGCCCTCGAGTTCGCGGCCGGGGAACTCCTCGAGCACCTCGTAGTCCCTCACGCCAGCCTCGCTCATGACCGCCTCGAGCCTGGCCTTCGCTAGTATAAGCACCTCCCCGCCAACCCTCACCCTGACATAGGTCAGGTCTGGGTGAGCCATCACGAACGCGTTAGCCGGGAGAGTCCAGGGCGTGGTGGTCCATATCAGGAGGCTCTCGCCCTCGCGGCCCTTAACGGGGAACTTCACGTAGATCGAGGGATCCTCCAAAACCCTGTACTCGGATACCTCATAGTCAGCGAGCGTGGTCTGGCACCTCGGGCACCAGTGGACCACGTATACATCCTGCTCTAGGAGGCCCCTCTCCCATGCCCTCTTTATGAGCCACCAGCCAGACTCTATGTACTCGTCTCTGAAGGTCACGTAAGGGTTATCCCAGTCCATGAAGACGCCTAGCTCCTTGAACTTCTCTGTCTGACCCCTCATGTTCTCCTCGGCGAACCTCTTGCACTCCTCTACGAAGCGTGCTACTCCCACCTTCTCGACTATCTCTCCCTTATTCTTGACTCCCAGCTTCTGCTCTATCTTAACCTCTATGGGTAGGCCGTGGGTGTCGAAGCCGGGCTTGTCCCAGACGTTGAAGCCCATCATCCTGTAGTAGCGTAGTAGCGTGTCCTTGATCACCTTGTTCCACGCGGTCCCAACGTGTATCGTTGGGGCACTCGTGTAGGGGGGGCCGTCGAGGAAGTAGAGCTTCCTAGGGTTCCTAAGGCTCTTCTCCTTGACTAGCCTGTATATCGAGTGCTCCTCCCAGTACCTCTTAACCCACTCCTCCAGGGCGAACTGGTCGTAGCGCTCCCTGCTGAGCGTGTCACGCATCGGAGGCAACCAGGCGCACCCCACACCCCCAAGTAGGGGGAGGCGTGTGGGTGAGCGCCTCGAAATACCTATTTTAAATCCTGGGCCCTCAGGCCACCCTCTAGGAGGTGGAACAGCATTGATCCTGGAGTCCGAGGAGACCGAGGAAGAGGAGGTCATCGCAGAGCCTGGAGGGGTAGAGCTGGCGAAGCCGGAGAAGCCCGAGGAGGAGACTAGAGCCGCCGAGGAAAGCGTCGAGGCCGAGGTGGGCCTGTACCACCCGGTCGTCCCGGAGCTGCTGGACGCATTCACGGAGGCAGTCGATATACTCGAGGCACTGGCCGAGGGGAGGCTAAGACCTAGTGAGGCAAAGGCTATCTACTTAGAGAAAGTGAAGGCCCCCGTGGAGGCAGTCGCTATAGACACTACTGAGAAGGAGAAGAGGAAGAGGAAGACGACGCAGCGCAGGCGCAGGAAAACTACTAGGAAGAAGTGAATCGGCAGCGGCCAGGAGGATGTTAGGGACTAGGGGCGCGCTCCTAGGCAGCGCAGACCCGAGGTCCCGCCTATAATTCCCTTCTGACAACCTCGGCCTCGTACCCCAGATCCTTGAGTGCGGCGAGTACCTCGTCGAGTGGTACCCTCCTATCGAATGTAACCACGACCCGCTTTTCACCGTCCTTGATGAGCTTCAGCCTATCCACGAGCACTGTGCCACGTATCATGTCGTTCATACTCTTGGGCGGGACGAGGTAGTCCTTGAACTTCTTCTTGGCTATCTCGTAGAAGGCGTCGAAGTTCCTAATGTATCTGAGGGCCTCACTCGCATCTTGGCTCTCGTAGCCGAGCCTCTCGGTCAGGTGGCGTATGAGCCTCTCAGCCTCCTCAGCTGGGAGCTCGACGCTGATGTACTTGCCGAGGTCTATCTCGACCTTCACCTTGCCCTCCATAGCCAGACCCCAGAGGCTAGGGGGTCTGGCTCGTTAAAATATGCTGGAGGAGCTAGGAGGAAACGGTGAATGGGGCTTGTTCAGGCTGGCCTATGATGCAGCAACAAAGTTCAAGTATATCACTCAGACGCTCGCGAAGATAAGCGATGAGGCTACACTTGTGGTCGGCGCGGATGAGATGCTGATATGGCAGATGAGCCCCGACAAGACGACGCTGGCAGTACTTAAGGCCCCTAGCATAAGCTTCGGAGAGTTTAGTGTTGAAGAGGAGTCCAGGTTCATAGTGAGGACTGACGAGTTGAATAAGGTTGTCAGGAGGGCCACAAGGAATGATACGATAATATTCGAGCGCGACCCAAACGAGCCCGCCCTAGCCGTGACACTCAAGGACAGGAAGACGGGGCTCACCAGGCGCTTCACCGTGCCCATACTAGACCTTGAGCCGCCCGAGATAAGGGAGCCAACGTTCGAGGGTACTACGAGGTTCTCTCTCGACGCCAGCGTGTTCAAGGTCATAATACAGGATGTGAAAGTGGTCAGCGATGCAGTCACCTTCGAGAGCAAGGAGGAGGGAGTGCTCCTAGTGAAGGCTAGCGAGGAGGAGAAGGAGTACGTGTGGGAGATGAAGCCCAACGCCCCCCTCCTAGACATCGACGTGGCGGAGCCGAGCACAGCTTCATACGGCCGCTCTCCCTTGGAGGCGGCCACCAAGCCCACAGGAGCAGCCGATATCGTAAGGGCCGAGTATGCTACTGACTACCCGCTGAAGCTCGAGTTCACCTTCCCCAACGGGGAGCGCATGTACATCTACATAGCGCCTCTGACCCTCTAGCGCCTCCCCGACCCTCTAGAGCGCCTGCCCCTCCTACTGGCAACCCGCCGCTTAGCCTGGGCTCCCCCAGCCCGCGTCCTGCCAGTGCTTAGCTCCTCGAGCAAGGACTCATCGGGCTCTAGGCTAGGCCTACCCCGAACCCCATAGGGGCGGCTCGGCACCCTAAGGCCCTCGCAGGAGAGGCCCAGGGTATAGGCGCAGAACATGCAGGCCTCCACGACCCTGCCCCCAGCCCTGCAGTGCCACACAGGCGCGTGGCGGCCGCAGATCGGGCACCTACTCCAGGCGAGCGTTATCCTAGGCGGCACGGGGCTGGTCCCCCAATGATCGGCGTGGGCCCGGGAGTTAAAGGCGGGCCACCGGAGGGGTGGCGTCCCTCATCCCTCCGGCGGGCTACCCAGCGGGCCCCTAGCTGTGGGGTGTGGCCCGCCGCGGATACCGCCTCTCATAGGTCGGGCCAACGCTATGGGACAGGGGCAGGCGGGGAAAAGCGTTCCCCTCCTATCTTCCCGGCTCGCCTTGGCCCCGACTACTGGCTATCTTGTTGCAGAGCATCTCGCGGAACCTCCTCGCGTCGTTGAATGCATACACATTGTTAAACATTATGTAGCCCCCACCCCAGGGGCTGATTGCATCAAGGAGCCTTTGGAGGTCATCATCGCTGTACTTGTAGCGGTAGTTCACCTCTCCCCTGCCGCCGAGCCCGTGTAGCCTTGCATATAGTGCATCCTGCCCCCTGGGGGGTAGGCGGCCCCTCAGGACGTCGCCCGCTATCCCGATCCCGGCCTCGCTGGCTACACGCTCGAGCAGGCCCCGGCCCTGGCTCCACCAGCTACCGCGGGGCTCCCAGTAGACCTCCCAATTCTCCAGGCCAGCCTCCTTGAAAAACGACGCCACGAGACGTGCATTCTCTTCGGTCGCACCGAAGCTTGCTGGGCTTTGGAACACGAGGACCCTCGCGCCTAGGGCCCTTGCGGCCTCGAGGGTCACCTCCAGCGCCCAGAGGACTGCCTTGTTGGTGTGGAACGGCTTGAACTCAGCAGGCTCGAAGGGTAGCTCCCTCTTGAGGCGCCTCCAGAGCCTTTTGTTGTAGCCGTGGGTTATCAGCATCCAGGCCTTAACGGTGAAAACGAAGCCCTCGGGCGCCTCCGTCCTCCACTTGGAGAGTCTCTCAGGTGGTGGGGGATCATAGAAGGTCTGCTGGACCTCAACGGCGTCGAGGCTCTTGTAGTGAAGGCTCCGCGCCCTTTGGAAGCCGCAGGTCCCGACGAGGAACGACCCACAGGCCACGGGAGTCCCTCTAGAGCCTGCTCCCGGCAGGGTTAAGTGAGGGAAAACCGTCTCCTAGAGGGGCTGGGTGGAAGACCCCTGCTCTGAGGGGCTAGAGCGAGACCACGGGGCCCGAGAAGCGCCTCACCTTGACGTACCTCACGACTGGCACCTCCTCGATCTTCTGCTTGAGGTCCTCCGGCTCTATGCCGGAGCGCGTCGTATCCGCTATTATGGTGCAGGTCCCGGCCTTGCCCCTGGCTATCGAGGCGCACCTCGACACTATGATGTCCACGTTGAGGTCGGAGAGCGTCTTAGCCACCTCGGCGAGCGCGCCGGGTCTGTCCTCCATCTCAACATTTATCTCCACCACGTTCCTGGCGTTCGCCGCTATCGGGGAGAGCACTATCTCTCTCTTATCCGCATCCGCTATCAGGACCAGGTACATGCCGGGGCTTATCCCCAGGGCGTCCCTCACCGTCTGCGGGATCGTGACTCTACCCTTCGAGTCAACCTTCACCATAGCCGGGAGCTGGAGGGGGCCAACTCGCTCTTCGCCAGGTCTCCCCTCGCTCATCCCACTAATCCCCCACGGCTTTCGCTTCAGGCTAGGTTATTTAAGCGTGAATACCCGTCGGTCCCCTCGACGGGGACGGTCACCTGGTCGAGGCTGGCCCGGGGCTCGGGGGACTACTAGGCCTCGGAGAGCCTCAGGGCCACGGTGGCCCCTTTACAGGAGGGGTAGATAAGCACGTAGCCCCTAACCAGCGCCTCTAGAGCGGCATCTAGTAACCCTGCGGGCAGCAGTGCTGACAGCACGCGCCTCGAGATCTCCCCCGCTAGTAGGACCATGCTCGACGCCCCAGGAGGCACTGGAGGTGTCGTGGTCTCTGGTGGCCTTGTGTAAACAAGAACAATGTTCCCCCCGCGGGCGGCAAGCTCCGCCAGGAGGGTCCTCAGGACTGGTGCCGGCACCGCGCTGGCATCGTCAACCACGACGAGCCCCTCCGAGGCCTGTGGGGCAAGCAGGCTGGCGCTAGTGATAGCATGCTCGAGGCCTTCTCCCTCTGGGACCAATAGGGCCCCTCTCCCGGGGGGTAGCGCGGGCAGCCCGCCCTCGCCCCTAGCAACCATGGGCTCCAGGCCAGCGGCTAGCCAGGGATCCCTCTCGCAGTACAGGCACAAAACGTAGGTCGCTCCGGGCCACTTTCCAGCCAATAGGATGGCCGCGTCCCTTGCGTGGCTACCATAGGCTGCAATGACCACCCCCCGGGCTCCAGGCAATGCTATGGTGCCCCTGCCACGCGTGCATGCGAGGCCCGTCTTCCACCAGCCTCCACCCCTCCAGAGGAGGAGCCTGGGCGGCGGCGCCCTGGTTAGGACTCCGGACACCTCGGCCGTGAGGCCCCCACAGCTCGGGGGCTCGAGGGGGGCCGCTGTGGACAAGGAAACCCACACGAGGAGGCCCGCCCACCCCAGGCCCGATAGGGC